>DVKR01000036.1 GCA_018715935.1 Candidatus Aphodovivens excrementavium | reverse complement strand
GGATCGGCGGCGTTGGCGCCAAAACTGACGATGGGGCTGAACGAATGGCCTTGCGCGTCGAGGCTTTGGTAGATCTCCTCCAGCTGCGCGGCGACCGCGCGCTCGGTGATTCCCTCGCGCACCAGGTTGCGGAACCGCGCCATGCCTGCGTCGTTTGCGGCGGACGCGGCGCGCATCAGGGCGCGCTCCCGCTCGTCTTTGATCGCGCGTGCGTCGTCAACGGCGTCGGAGGCGAGCGCGAAACCCGATGCCGCCTTGCGCTCCATCAAGGGGATGAGGAAGCGCGCGGGCAGGTTCTTGTCGCACCCGAGCACGGCGTCGGCGTCGCAGCGCTCTGCAAGCAGTGCCAGCGGATCGTCGGTGTCGTCGAAAGGCACCACGTCTGCCTCGATGTCGGCAGGAGCGGCGAACAGTCTGTTCAAGAACAGCGTGGGACGTTGCGCGCCCGCACGCAGCAGCAGCCCCAAAAAACGTTCGCCCGGTTCGACGTAGGCGCCGGTCAAATACTGGATCGATCGCGGGTCACATACCAGCAGCTGCGAGACGCCGCGTGCGGCGAGGTTGCCCAGCACGGCTTCGATGCGTTGTTCGCTCACGGGTGCTCCTGTCCTTCGGCGGTGGCGCTGCGTCCTTCCCGATCGGCAAAAACGCAGCGTGCCGCGCTTTTCGACAGGGTAGACGCCTCTATCGCGCCCATGATAGCGCATGCGAGCGCTGCGAGGGGCTGCAGATCCGGCGCTGCCGTTGCGCGGTTGCCGCCGCGCGGCATCAGGAGTGCAGGTACGCTTCCAGCTCGGTGTTGAAGTACCCCTTGGGGATGTTCTGCTTCACGAACTCGGCGAACCTTTGCGCTTCCTCGGTGTGGGGTTGGTTTGCCGGCCAGGTGAGCGTAACGGGATACCACATGGGCTCGGTCTTCACTTTGAAGCGCACGATGCCCGTTTCCTTGCGGTACCGGTCGGCGATGCATTCGGGCACGCTTGCCCAGCCGAGACCCGCTTTGACGCCCTCGACCATCGCCTCGTGCGTGTCGAACAGCCCCACCATGTTGTGCTGCTCGAGCGAGATGCCGTAGCGCTCGCGGAAATGCCGGTTGCCCACCATGTGCCGTCCCGAGTTCCATTCGTAGATGATCATAGGCCAGGCGAGCAGCGTCTCGACGGGGACGGGGTGGACGATCTGGTTGTACGGGGGCTTGTCGGGGGCGAGGAAGATGAGCTTGCGGCACCCCAGCACCTCGTTGACGATGCGCGGCTCTACGGGCTGGTTCTCCAAGATGGCGAAATCGAGCCGTCCGTCGTCGAGCTTCTCGATGAGCTCGGGTTCGTACCCTCCGTCAAGGTGCACGCGCGTTCCGGGATTCTCCTCCGTGTACTTGGCCACGATGGCGGGCAGCAGCTCCACGCCGTCGGCAAAGCTCATGCCGATGTTGAGCGTGGCGTCAAAATGCTCGTCGATGGCGGCAAGCTGCGAGGCGAGCGTGCGCTCCATGTTCTCGATGTTGCGCGCAAAGCGCAGCACCGTTTCTCCCGCACGCGTGAGCGTCACGCCCGTGGACGTGCGGTTGAAAAGCTTTGTGCCGAACTTCTTTTCGATGTTGGTGATCTTTTGGGAAAGTCCGGGACGCGACATGTACAGTCTGTCGGCTGCCTGAGAAAGGCTTTTCGATTCGGAAAGCACCAAGAGCACTTCGACTTCGTCGAACAGCATGGCCGTCCTTCCCCCTCTCGTTCTCGCCTGCCCCGTGTCCGCGCAAGGCGCAGGCGTGGTTGTGCGGGCGGGCGTTTGTCTGCTGTCGGGCAGGCGCATGGCGGATAGACGCCCCCAACAAGGTACAGATACTTCATCATTCAACACTTCGCGATCAGACGTGTCCAGAGGATTAGCATAATTCGGTGACGGGATTTCTGACAAGCGCTGCAAAGAACTTCTACATGTAGTTCCTGGTTACGCAATCGGCAGCAAACTGCTTCGGCGAGTCGGTAAGTGACATCCATAAGCCCAGATTAGCGGGACATACTAAGCCCATCGCACAAGGGAGAGCGGTGCGCTGCCGCTTGAAGGGGGACGCCGCGTGCAGGACCGGTAGGGTTTGCGTGGCGGCCAGACGGCGCCGTCGGTCTGCGCAGATACGCTGCTTTCCCGTGCAGTGAAACGAGAGCAGGAACGAAAAGGAGGGGCTGATGGACAAACAGGCCATCATCGATGCCAGCCGAGCCCGACGCGAAGGAGAAAGCATCTTCTACACGTCCTGTCCGGCCAATGGCTGCTGGGATTCGGCATGCGTCCTTAAATGCCATGTCAAAGAGGGGAAGATCTTCGCGATCGAGCCCGATGACTCCGTGAACCAAAACGACAGTCGCGAGGACTGCGGCTGGGAGAACATCTGGAAGGGCAACGTCCAGATGCGTCCGTGCGCCATGGGTCATTCTTGGAAAAAGGAGCTCTACGCCGAAACGCGCCTTCTGCATCCTATGAAGCGCGTTGGCAAAAAGGGCGCCGGCAACGGTTACTTCGTTCAGATCAGCTGGGAAGAGGCGCTTGACACCATCGCTGAGAAGATGAAGGAGATCAAGGGCAAGTACGGCCCCTATGGCATCTTCCATTCCCAGTATCCCAGCTTCGAAAAGAACGGCTTCCCGCTGGCTCCGTGGTGGGAGGCAGGCTTCGGCGCGTGGGGAGAGCACTCCACGTCTGGTCACGCCGCCGGCGAGATGCTACATCTCGGCGTCGATCTGACGCGCTGCGCGCAGGGTCGATCCGACGCGCTGCCGGGCTTCGAGGCGTCCGACATCTTCAATTCGAAGCTGTTCATCATGTGGGGCATGGACCCGGTCGTCGCGTGGTTCGGCCC
>DVKR01000035.1 GCA_018715935.1 Candidatus Aphodovivens excrementavium | reverse complement strand
GACGGCGAACAAGCATTATCTCTCATGGAGTCCTACCGACAGCGACACGCCCAACTTCCATATGCCGGAGTGCTTCGGCGAGCTTGTGCTGGAATAGCCCGAGGCGACCCGACAGCCCGGGATCGGGCGTTTGAGCATGCCTCCCATTCCTGCCCCGTGTCCCGTCTTCGAGCGCCGCTTCCCTTGCAACATTCTTGTAGCAAGGGCGCAACATTCCCGAAACAATCCACTCTTAATCTAGGGCACGAGCCGCTTGCGACGAGCGTCGTCTTGCGGCTTTGATCTGACGGAGCGGAACGGCTAGCAGCCGCATCCGCAAGGGGAAAGAAGAGGTTGCCCGCATATGCTTATCGGTCTGCTGGACATTCTGGTTCTGGTGATTAGCTAGCACGGGTCGGATGCATACGAGGTCCGCCCGTGAGACTGCGGGCGGCCTGATCGAGGGCCGCATCGAGCGGCCCTCTTTTTGTTTCCGACGCAATCACCCGGTCCAGGCCGGCATCGGCGCGCGTTGCCGGCCGCCGTCCGCGCGATAGGAGGGGGAGGGCAGCCCCCGGAAAGGAACTCTATGAACGGAATGATCGTCGTCGTGGTTGCCGCGGTGGTGCTTGCCGCCGGCTACCTGCTCTACGGGCGCTGGCTCGCCAAGACGTGGGGCATCGACCGTGCGGCGCTGACGCCGGCGAAGCGCATGAAGGACGGCAAGAACTTCTCGCCCGCGTCTTGCTTCACCGCGTTCTCGCATCAGTTCAGCTCGATCTGCGGCGCGGGCCCGGTGACGGGCACCATCACCGCGCTGATGTTCGGCTGGTTGCCGGTGCTTCTGTGGGTGCTGGTCGGCGGCATCTTTTTCGGTGCCGTGCACGACTTCGGTGCGCTGTACGCCAGCGTCAAAAACAACGGCAAGTCGCTTGCCCAGCTGATCGAGAAGTACATCGGCCGTACTGGCCGCAAGCTGTTCCTGCTGTTCAGCTGGTTGTTCACGATCATCGTTATCGCGGCGTTCGTTGATATGGTGGCGGGCACCTTCCAGGCGACGTTCGACGCCCAGGGCGCCGTGGATGTCGCCAAATCGTATGCAGGCGGCACGGCGGGCACGATTTCGATCCTGTTCACGTTCGTGGCGATCCTGTTCGGTTGGATCAACCGCCGCTTCGGCCTGTCCGGCTGGAAGGAGCTCTCGCTCGCAGTTGTGCTGCTCGTGGCGATGTTCGCGATCGGCATGCAGTTCCCGATCTACCTGGACAAGTTCGGCTGGTTCGCGGTGATCCTGGTGTATCTGCTGTTCGCGGCGGCGATGCCCATCCAGACGCTCAAACAGCCGCGCGACTACCTTACCAGCATCATGATGATCGTCATGATCGTCTGCGCGGTGATCGGCGTCTTCGTGCTGGGCGCGAGCGGAAACGCCACGATGTCCGCGCCGATGGTGGCCGACTTCTCCGCCTTGGCGACGGGTGGCAGCTACGTGTTCCCGCTGCTGTTCGTGTCGGTTGCATGCGGTGCGCTGTCGGGCTTCCACAGCCTGGTGTCCACCAACACCTCGTCCAAGCAGATCTCCAAGGAGCAGGACATGGTGCCGGTGGGCTACGGCGCGATGATCCTCGAGTCGTTCGTCGGTGTGCTGGCCATCGTGGTTGCGGCAATCATGTTCACGCAGCTCAACACGTCGGGTGCCTTGGGCGCCGCAGTGGGCACGCCGTTCCAGATCTTCTCGCAGGGCGTGGCGCGCGGCATGATGGCGTTCGGCATCGATGGCACGCTGGCCACGGTGTTCATGACGATGTGCGTGTCGGCGCTGGCGCTCACCTCGGTTGACGCGGTGGCGCGCATTGGCCGTCTGTCGGTGCAGGAGTTCTTCGCCAAGGGCAACGACGCTGCCGAAGACGCCGCGGCCGAGAACACCGGCGTGGCGAAGGTCCTCTCGAACACGTGGGTTGCCACGGTGCTGACTCTGGCGTTGGGCTTGGCGCTTGCGTTCGGCGGCTACCTGAACATCTGGCCTTTGTTCGGCGCGTCCAACCAGCTGCTCGGCGGCATGACGATGATCACGCTAGCGGTGTTCTGCAAATGTACGGGACGCAAGGGCTTCATGCTGTACGTGCCGGTGGCGTTTTTGCTCGTGTGCACGTTCACGTCGCTGGTGCAGAGCACGATCGGCTGCATCAACGCGCTGTCGAGCTCGGGCGCGGCGGTCATCGCCACGTCGGGCTTGCAGCTCGTGTTCGCGATCTTGCTGATGATCCTCGGTGCGATCGTGGCGTACAACTGCCTCAAGGAGCTCTTCACCAAGGAGGCCGGCTCGCTTCCCGACGAGGAGCCCGAGTGGACCCAGATGGGCCGCGTAGAGTTCGGCAAGGGCAACGCGGGCGAGGCGGCCTCCGCTGCCCCCGCCCCCGCCGACGCCTCCGCGTCGAAAACGGCTCACTCGCACGCCTGATGCCGAGAAGGTGATTCGTCGCGCTAAATCGTGCGATCTTGCCGCCCTCGGGGCGTTCGATGGCAGGGAAGTTCGATTTAGCGTGATGCGCCCGTTCGGTTTGCCTGCTAGCGCTTTCCGACGGTGCTGCCGCGCATGAGTTGGGGCTGCTCGGGTTCCACTGAGAAGATCTCGTTGTTGATGCGGTCGAAGTACTCCAAAATAGGCAGGTTCTGAGGGCACGCCGCTTCGCATGCGCCGCAGCGAATGCAGTCGGTGATGAGGTTCTTGCCCGCGTTGAAACGGACGACAAAGCCCATTTGATAGCCGGCTGAGGCGGCGTCGCCGTAGTTGATGAAGTGGTTGAGCACTGCAAGCGATTGAGAGATGCCGATATTTTGCGGGCATACCTTGGCGCAGTAGTCGCAGCTGGTGCATTGCACGGTTCCGCCTTCTTTAAGAGCTGTGCGGGCGCGTTCGATGGCGGAGAGCTCGCTGGCGCTAAGCGGCTCAAACTCTTTGAAGGCTCGGCAGTTGTCCTGTACCTGCTCAAGCGTGCTCATGCCCGAGAGCGTCACTGCAATTCCGGGCTGGCTTGCAGTGAAGCGCAGCGCCGCAGTGGCATAGGAATCGGCGGGCATCGCTTCGTCCAAGATGTCTTTCACGGCTTGCGGCGGGTCGGCAAGAATGCCGCCCTTGACCGGCTCCATGGCAATAACGGGAATGCCGTGCGCCCGAGCGATCTCCACGCATTCGCGCTCGCGGAAATCGGGGCTTTCCCAATCGCTGTAGTTCGCCTGCAGTTGGATAACCTCTGCCTCGGGGTAGGCAGAGATAAATCCTTCGAGCTCTTCGGGCGTGCAATGCGCCGAGAATCCAATGTGCTTGGCGAGGCCGCGCTCCTTGACGCTCTTAACGAAGTCCCATGCTTGGAACTTTTCGAACGCGGCGGTGCGCACGCCGCCAAGATTGTGCATGAGGTACACGTCCACGTAGTCAACGCCCAGGGTGGAAAGCGTCTCCTGAAGTTGCTTTTCCAGGTCTTCTGCGCAAGAGCAGTTGCTCCATGCAACGCACTTTGAAGCGATAAGGTAGGAATCGCGCGGATGCCGCTTGACCAGCGCCTCGTGGAGCGTCTTTTCGCTGTTGGGATAAGCCCAAGCGGTGTCGAAGTAGTTGCCGCCCGCCTGCAGGTAGCAGTCGATCATCTTGCTGACTTGCTGGATGTCTACGGTGTCGTCTCCGTGCCCCTCAAAACGCATGCAGCCGAATCCGAGAGGGATGTTGATTGTGCTGGTGTCGAAGGCCATGGGACTCTCCTTTATTCGCGGCAACGATGATTGTCCATTATAAACCCGAGAAGGAGCATCGGTCGTGAAGGGGCGGCGGCAAGCGCCCGCGCCATGCCGCGTCGGCGTCCGCAGCGGTCTGCGTCTAGCGCGCGAGAAAGCCCTCTCGGGGCCTTACGTCAAATGCGCGGCATACTTGCAGCAGCTGGTCGTCGGAAATAGGGAACGCCGGCTCGTTGCCTCCGTTTGCAGCGCGCGCCGCTAAGTACAGCCCTGCCGATTTCTCGATCACGTGCATCATGCCGAACGCCGCATCGAACGTGTCTCCCGAAACGAACATGCCATGCTGCGTCCACACAACGGCGTCGTGGCTTTCCATCAGCTTTGCCGTCGCCTGCGCAATGTCGCTGCCGCCGGGCACCATCCACGGCACGACGCCAACGCCTTGCGGAAAGACCAGCACGCATTCGGTCATCGATTTCCACAGTATGCGCGTCCAGGTGCGCGCATCAGGCTCAACAAGCGTAGACAACGTGATGATGTTGGGGCAGTGGGCGTGATATATGACGCGGTTCGCGCCGTCGGTTGCCGCGAGACGAACGCTGTGATTCATGAAATGGGTGGGGAACTCGCTGGTTGGCTTGCCGCCGTTCTCCAGGCCCCATACGATGCGCCATGCGTTGCCGGCATCGTTGATTTGGAGAATGCCCAAGCAATCGGCGGGGCAAAGGGGCGCATTGTGCAAGAACTTTCCCGCGCCGGTGACAAGGAAAAAGGAGCTTTTCAGGTTGTTTGCCTGCACTCCCATCTCCACCCAAGGCCGGTCGAACGAGAATTCGGGTTCGCAGGCGGCAACGTCTTCGCCGGTCATGCGGTAGGAGAGGTTGCCGCCGTTGGCTTCATGCCAGCCTTGCCGAAACCCGTCTTCGCACAACCGCGTGAAGCTTTTTAGAAGGGGAGTGTCGGTTACCGTCATGTTGGGGTGCTCCTCGGTTCGCTTAACAAACAAATTACCACGTATGATAAAAGCAGGCTGCTACAATGCAAAGAGCGTGGCGAAAGCAGGCGGTCGATTGGCCGGCCGTCGAATAGCCCGCCATGCGGATAGACGTCCCAAATGCATTCCGAAAGGAGCACGCCATGAGATTCGTCCTCACGGGAGATTCCGACTGCCCAATTGCCCGGCTTTCGCTCAACAGGGGAGAGTCGGTGAAGATAGAATCGGGCGCCATGGTGTACTCGCGCGGCGTGGAAATCTCCGGCGGCCTTAACACCAAAAAGAAAGGCATCGGCGGCGTGTTCAGCGCCATCGGACGCAGCCTCACCAGCGGCGAGTCGATGTTCATCACCACGGCAACGGGCAGCGTCGACAACGGAGAGATCGCAATCGCGCCGGCTATTCCCGGCAAGATCGTGAGCCTGCAGGCCGACGACCAGCACCAGTATCGCCTGAACACCGGTGCGTTTTTGGCATGCGACGAAACCCTTGCCTACACCATGGTGAACCAAGGCATTTCCAAGGCGATCTTTGGAGGTACCGGTGGCCTGTTCGTTATGGAGACCAACGGGTACGGCACGGTTCTTGTGTCGGCGTTCGGCGACATCCTCTCGCTTGACGTAACGCCGGGAAACCCCGTCACCATCGACAACGAGCACGTGGTTGCGTGGGACGCGAGCCTGGAGTACCACATAGAGGTGGCAAGCGGAATGTTCGGGTTTACCACCGGCGAAGGCGTGGTCAATTCGTTCAGCGGAACGGGCCGCGTATACATCCAGACGCGCAACCTGCGCAGCCTGGCGCAGGCGATGTACCCGTATCTGCCCACGTCGGCGAATTAAGCGAGCGCATTCGGACGCGGGCGCACCCGAGCACGGGCGCGCCCGCAGAGCAGTCGCGCCGGCGACGAGAGACCCTATGTGCCTCCCGCCCGTCGGCAAACGATGCGCCGCTTGTCCTTTTTGCGCCTGAAAACGGGCGCGCCCGCAGCGCGGAGGCGCCCTACTTCTGCTCCTGCTCCTGCTCCGGATACACGAGCGCCTCGTAGTCTTCAATCGACAGAGGCTTCGAGAACAAGAAGCCCTGTGCCTCTTCGCAGCCTGTTTCGCGCAGAAGATCTGCCTGAGCGGGCGTTTCTACGCACTCGCATACCACATGGAAGCCGAGCCCGTGGATTGTTCCTATGATGCGCTCCAAGAAGAAGGCCTCGCGCTTGCCCTGCGAGCAGTTCCGAATGAATGCGCGGTCGAGCTTTATGGTGTCTGCCGGAAGGTTGATGATGGAATTGAGGGCAGGGCACCCGGCGCCGAAATCGTCGATGGCGGTGCGAATCCCCAACGCGCGCAGCGAGCTGAAAAAGTGCTGCGTCTCTTCGCATTCTTCGAGCGTGGCGGTTTCGGTGAGTCTATGCGGCACGAGCAGTAGGAACTGATCTGACACCACACGGGTGAAGTGCACGCCCTCTAGGCTTTCGAGCTTTTGGATAACGAAGTTGCAGAACTCTTTGAGGACCTTGTCTCCTTGGCTGTATCCGTACTTCTGGTTGAAGAACTTGAAATCGGCGAAGTCGATGTAGAGCAGGTAACTGGAAGCGACGTAGTTGCCGATAATGAGCCGCTCAAGCTCGATGCAGAAGCGGGAGAACGACATCAAGCCCGTTAGGCTGTCGTATTCCACCATGTCGATGGGGCTCTCTTCAGGCCCTGCGGGAGTGAGCGTGCGCGCAAGGTGGGCGGAGATGATCCTCGTTACCTCTCCCAGCTCTTTGCGGTTTTGGCGCGTCCAGTAACGCTTTTCTCGGCACGTGACATACGAAATGGCTCCGGTGTACTTTCCTTCGCAGTACATGGCTGCGTAGAGGACGGTTTTCGCGCCGCCCTGCATCAACAGTGCAGCCCCCTGCGGCGAATACATCGACAGGTTGTCTGCCTGCAAAACGGTGGTCTGGTATTCGTCGTAGCTGTGGAAAAGCGTGATGAAATCTTCTTTGATGAAGCTCGCCTTTTCCTCGAGCGCTTCGGGGGCGTATTCCGAAGTCCATTGGTACTGACGACCGGTATGCTTCTCGTGAATATCGGTGCGGATGACGGTAAGTCTGCGTTTACGAAGAGCTGATCGTAGGTGTAGCCGTTTGACGCGCAGTATACCTATCCGGCTACCTATCTGACGTGCACTGGCGGGCGTGCCCTCCGAGCCAAGGGGAAAAACGACCGAGCTGCACCACTATTCCACCGCAGCAAACCAAAAGCCTTCGAACGTGTCTTTGAACACGCGATAGCCTTGGAGCTGACAGGTGTAGGAGAACTCGCGGATAAGTACGCCCTGCTCGTCGTATTCCCCAAACGAGTTGGCGACGCCGCTGTTGACAACGTAGTTTTCCGATTGCGGAATATGAGAGGCATTCGAGACGATGCTCGAATAGGGAACCGCAAACGAGCTCACAAGCTCATAGGTGCGTTCCTCCTCGTCGACGAGGTATCGATACACGTAGCTGGCGGTGCCGCTGTAGAGGTCGGTTCCCACGTCGGTGCCGGTGAGGTTAGGGCTGTAGTTGTCGCGCGTGCTGTTCGCCCAGTAGTTGTTGTTGTAAACCAAAAGGTAATAACTGTTTTCGGTGGGGCCTTCGCCGTCGTATTCCACCGCATGCTGGCCGTACTGAGGGGTGAACTCTCCCTCTTGGGAGAGGCTGTAGCTTTCGTAGGACGTGTTGTCCCAGACGGTCTCGTCGCCAAGGAAATAGGAGATCGTAGGGGTTGCATGGATGTCGTCGATCTTCATGATGGTGAATGTTTCGCGAGACGACACGATAATGGCGTCGTCTTCGGCAAGGTATTCTACGGAATTGAGGTGAATCCAGTCCCATTCGCCTGCTTGCCAGAAAAAGGTGCTTGTGGGCGTTATAGTGTGGGTGTAGGCGTTTTTGTAGTCGGCCATGAATTCAGAGAAGTCTATCAGCTCGGTAACCTGCTGGGTTTCCAGATCTATCTCAACCACTACGTCCTCAACCGTCTCCTGGCCTGCTTTTTCCACCAAGGCGATCACGGTGTTTCCCGGGCCGTAATTGATGTCGTGGTGGAGATGGTAGTTGCCCAAATCGTACACGCACACTACGCGCCCAAGCCCGTCGATGCGCGAGATGGCCTGCGTGGACGTGCACACCACCAGATCGTTTTCGTAGGTGAGCATGCGGTCGAGCCCGAAGCCTTCCGTGACCATTTCGTAGCGCATGGTTCCTTCGTTGTCGAAGAAAAAGCCGTAGCCCAGGTATCCGTTTGTGCGCATGAGCGCGTATAGGCCGCTCGAGAGCTCCTGCGTGCTTTCACCGTCGGTGCTTTCCAGCTTGGTGGGGTAGCCGGAGTGGGTTTCGGGCATGTCGAGCGTGAAGGTGACGTTTTGGGTTGTTTTTCCTTGGGCGTCGGCAATGGTCATAGTCACGCGGTTGGTGGCTCCGGGCACCAGCCCGATCATTTGAAAGCTATGGACGGTGCTTAGCCCTTGCTCAGTTGAATCGACCTCGTCGGAGACGGATGTGTCGTTGGCGGTTGCCGTGAAATCCGATGCGCCATCCACGCGAATGGTGTAGGTGACGCTTGTGGGGCTGTCGGTCTCGAAATAGAGGTAGAGGCCGTTTGAGCCGGTTCCGTAGGGGTTGATGATTGCGAGGGGGTTGTCTGCCGTCCAGGGAATCCCGCACGTCTGAAGTTCGGTGATGGTTTGGGAAATGCGGTCTTGCACGCCTGTGTCGTAGTAGGTGAAGCCGGCGTCTCCGCTATCTGACGGAAGGATGCGCACCACTCGCAGCTGGGAGTCGATGCCGGCGTCGTAAAGGCGCACGCCCAAATCGTTTTCTGAATGAATGAGGTCTCCCGTTTCAACGGACCAGTCGGAACGGACTTCCTTTTCTTGCTCGGTGAACGATTTCGCGACGAACATAACGATTGCGCCTACGATTAGCGCAAGGGCAACAACTACGGCGCCGATGATGAGGACGCGGCGCAAAAGGGTCTTTTTTCGTCCGGGCGAACGGGGCGGATCGCTCGGTTTGGGGTCGGCTACCGGGGACGTGCCGTTTTCGGTGTTCGCGTCGTTGGCGTTGGTGTGGCTCATACCGAACTTCTTTCCGCACATGAGGAGAGGGGGAAAGGGGAACGCCTTTTCCCATCGAAAGGGAACGCCCTTCCTTATTGAAAGGGAACGCCCTCTCCTCATTGAGTACAAGAACACCGGTTAATTATAGTTCAAGCGCGGGTTGAACCTGTGTTTCTACACACCTGTTTGCGGCAACGTTAAGGGGAGCAGGATGTCAAAAGGTGTTGGTGTTACAGATCCGCGACCGAAACGCGCGTTT
>DVKR01000034.1 GCA_018715935.1 Candidatus Aphodovivens excrementavium | reverse complement strand
CAGGGAGTTTCTCTCTCGTTTTGTGTCTTTAGTGCAACTTTACATAACATATATTATCAATACATTACTCTTACATCTATATTTGCGAAAGTTGCCTCTATGAATCACCTCTACGAATCCGCTATCACCTCTATGGATCCAAAACCGGATTCATTTAAACTAGACACGCTCTGCTGAATGGCACGATACTTTATTCTGCACCTGAATTTATATGTCTGAACCGCAAAAGTTGCTCCTAAAATGCCGCGGTGCATAAACGACGGATTTTCACGCTTCTGACCTGGCTTTTTATAAACGAGGCTCTGAGAGCCGTTCTAAGACCCTATCTTAGGCTCCAATGAGTAAATACTCATGGAAATGCGCACTTTTGACGCATCTACAAAGGACATCCAGGCGATAATTCAAGCGCTCCCTGACTTCTCCTTTAATTGATTCTGCGCAGATCTCAGAAAAGCTAACGAGTTTTCAGCTTCAGCGATTTGGTACTCAAGTGCCGTTGTTTGGGTCTGAAGAATTGCGAGACGGTCAGGTCGGGTTTCATCGCCTTTATTGCATAAACGCACATAGTAGCCAATACCTTCAATTGACAAGCCGCTTTTGCGAAGCGAATCGACGAGTGTTAGCTGTTGAATATCTGATTGCGAGAAACTTCTTACTCCGCGTTTTCCTCGTTTCAGGTTGGGAAAGAATCCGCATTTGTCATAGTATCGAATAGTGAATGCCGAAATTCCCGTTATTTCTGAAACCTCCTGAATGCCAAACATCGTATCGTTTGAATCCTTGCCAGTTGCTTTGTGCTCGTCATTAACCATTAGAGTTACTCTAATTGAATATATAAGAGGTTATTGAGAGATCCCGCTGCTGCCGAACCCGCCCGAACCGCGACTTGTGTCAGAGAGCTCTTCTTTAAGCTCAAACTGGGGTTGTTCTACCGACACGATCATAAGTTGCGCAATTCGGTCTCCCCTCTTGACTTCGAAAGGCTCCTTCAGATCGGTATTGAGAAGAATCACCTTGATTTCGCCTCGGTAGTTGCTGTCGATAAGGCCAGGAGCGTTAACCACCGAGATGCCGTGCTTGATGGCCAACCCGCTGCGCGGAACTACGAGCGCAGCACAAGTGCTCGGAAGCTCTATAGCGATGCCGGTTGATACTAATGCTCGCTGTCCAGGGGCAAGAGAGACATCCTCTGTTGAGCGAAGGTCAACGGCCGCATCGCCCTCATACGCATTTTGCGGAACAGGAAGTTCTTTATCTAACTGTTTTAAACCAACCGTTATGCGCATGTTAATGCAGCTCCTCTAATGCAGCAGCAAATTCTTCGATGTTTTGGAAGTCCTTATACACGCTTGCGAAGCGAACGTAGGCAACGTCGTCTAGCTTTGCTAGTCGGCTCATTACCATATCGCCGAGATCTTTTGATCGTATCTCGATCTCGTTTCGGTTTCTCAACTCGGATTCTATGCTGTCGATTAGCGATGAGATCTGTTCTGGAGAGATCGGCCTTTTCGCGCAGGCTATCAGCAGGCCGCGCATCAGTTTCTGGCGGTCGTACGCTTCTGAAGATCCGTCCACTTTAACAACAATAAGAGGGTTTTCCTCAGACCGCTCGTAGGTTGTAAAACGTCTTCCGCAGGCAAGGCATTCCCGCCTACGGCGAATTACCGAACCGTCATCAGAGGGTCGAGAATCGACCACTTTTGATTCAAGATGACCGCACGATGGACAGCGCATGATCCTCCTTTAGTCGAATTACGGCTAACATAATACCTTATCAGGCGCTATATCGTGCTGCATCGTGAAATAATCATAGATATCGAAGGCCCCTATGCGGGGCCTTCACGCACCCACTGAAACGCAGCATCAGTGGATATGTAGGGAACGGCTATATGAACAATAGCGTTCCGAGGAAGAAGACGAAGAATGCCAAGGCGGCGCCTGCCGCTTGAAGGCTGCTCATACGCCCGCTGGGTTTTCCCGCGCACGACCCATAGCGCAAGGCCGAAATCATTTCTCCCTTGCAGAGAAAACTAGAAACAGTCGTAAAGAGCGCGTGTCTCGAATCGGCGTTCGAAGGCTCTTTGATCTTCGCATGTCGAGGATGTTTGCTGCTTTCAGGAAAGGAAATGATGCGAGTGGATGCGGGATGTATTGTTTCAACGCGTAGGGCCGAAGAGCCGTCAACAGGGAAATTGCTTTCGAAATTGCTCATTTTTCTACCTTCCCTTCTTGCATAGAACCTTTGTTCGTGTATATAATAAAGCGAACAAAGGTTCCTGTCAACAGAAATTCAAACGTTTGTTCGATTTAGAGAGGACAGATCGATGAGTGCAAAGGTCACCAAGCGTCAGCAGGCGGTTCTTGATTGCATCGAAGAGTGCATTCGTGAAAAGGGGTATGGGCCTACGGTACGCGAGATCTGCCAAAGCCTGGGGCTTTCCTCCCCTTCCACAGTGCACGTGCACCTTAAGGCTCTTGAAGAAAAAGGCCTTATTAAGCGTGATCCGTTAAAATCGCGCTCCATAACTCTTTCGCACACGCAAGATGATTCCCTTTCCACAAGTAACGTCATCGCACCGTCTTTCGGAAGGGCAGTCGAAGTTCCCCTTGTCGGAAATGTTGCCGCTGGCTCGCCGATATTGGCCGAAGAAAACATTACTGACACTATGACGCTTCCCACCGACATCGTAGGTGACGCCCCTTCTTTTATGCTCTCGGTTCGTGGAGACTCCATGATTGAGGCCGGCATTAACGACGGAGACTACGTCGTGGTGAAGGAGCAGCCTGTTGCCAACAATGGCGATATCGTAGTTGCGTTGATCGACGACGGCGCTACTGTCAAGCGCTTTTATCGCGAGAAGGACTACGTTCGTCTTCAACCCGAGAACTCCTCGATGGAGCCTATCATTACGCGTGATTGCTCGATAGCAGGAAAAGTGGTGGCGGTGTTTAGAAGGCTCTAAGGGTTCTCTAGTGATCTGTGAGCGTTCTGGCATTCATGCACCGGTTCGCTACACAGAAACTTGATAGTTTTTGAACGCGTCGCGATAGGCCGAAGGCACCATCATCGAAAGATAGGTTCCTTCGGCTTTGTGCTCTTCTGAAACAATGCGACAGCGCTGATGGGCCAGTGATACGAGCTTGCCCTTATCGTAGGGGATAACAACTTCAATGGCAGTATCGGTGGAGGAAGCCGCAAGTTCAACACGCTTGATTAGCGTATCAATCCCCTGCCCCGTCTCAGCCGATACGAACACATCATGGGGATGACGTGAAAGTAGCGCCGATAGCTCGTCTGCGGAAAGAAGGTCGGTTTTATTGAATACCTTAATGGTGGGAATGGCATGGGCATGAATTTGGTCGAGAACTTCCTCAACCGCAACAATCTGCGTCTCGTATTCCAACGAAGAAGAATCGATCACATGCAGAATCAAATCCGCGCCTGTAATTTCATCAAGAGTCGATTTGAAAGCTTCAACAAGCGTGGTGGGGAGCTTCTGGATGAAGCCCACGGTGTCAGTCAGAGTGATTTCCCTTCCCTCGGGAAGCTTGTATTTTCTCGTAGTTGAGTCGAGCGTGGCAAATAGCTTGTCGTAACTTAACACATCTGCGTCTGTCAGCCGATTGAGCAGACTCGATTTGCCTGCGTTTGTGTAGCCTGCAAGCGCAACCTTGAACATACCGCTTGCGAAACGGCTTTCTCGTTGAAGGGAACGAACCGAACTGAGATGCTCGAGCTCGCGTTTGATGGAGGTGATCCTCTTTCGAACCATGCGGCGGTCAACCTCAAGCTGGCTTTCGCCTTCGCCGAATCGAGACCCCACTCCGCCTCCCATTCGGTTGGAGGCAAGGTGAGCCCACATGCCACGAAGGCGAGGGTAAAGATACTGGTTTTGGGCCAAGCGAACCTGCAGGCGCCCTTCGCGGCTTGTTGCATGGAGGGCAAATATGTCGAGGATCAGCGCCGTTCTGTCGATAACCTTAACGTCTTTGTCGACAATCTTTTCAAGATTCGCCTGTTGAGAGGGGCTAAGCTCATCGTCGAAAATGACGAGATCGGCCGAGTAGGCTCGCGCCAGGCTTGCAATCTCTTCCGCCTTTCCCGTGCCAACGAAAGTGCGCGGGTTGGGAGACTCGAGCTTTTGCGTAGTAACAGCAACCGTGTCGGCACCAGCCGTGTCAGCAAGGCGCTCAAGCTCTGCCAGCGAAGATTCTATCGACCAGTTCGACTTAGGCCGTTCAACGCCAACAAGAATGGCACGCTCTCTTTGCGGCTCGAATGTAGTTTTTGGCCCTCGTTCCACAATAGGCATAAACTCACCCATAACGGACTCCTCGTCGATTAGCTCAGTGCACAGAGACTGAAAAGGCGTTGTCAGTTGAGTCGATCACTGCAAGCGCTTGCCGCTCGAGTTCTTCAAGGTCGCCGGAATCGGCGTCTAGCCAAATGATTCGAGAGTCTTTTCTGAACCATGTACGTTGGCGTTTGGCGTATCGTCTGGTGCTAACCTTGATGCGCTCCTTAGCCTCGTCGAGCGTAATCTCGCCATCAAGCGCCGCTACGACTTCCTTGTAGCCAATGGCCTGAGGGGCGGTGATTCCCTGGCGGAAACCGCCGTCAAGAAGCGATCTTACCTCTTCTACCAAGCCTGCTTCAAACATGGCGTCTACACGCTGGTCGATCCTACGCCTCAGGATGTCGGGTTCGACCTTAAGCCCAAGGAACACACAGGGAACAACTTGCGGAATGGAGGAAAGACGCTCTCGTTGCTGTGCGTACGATGTGCCATCCTCTAGCAGTTCAAAGGCGCGTATGACGCGTTTAACATCAGCGGGAGGTATGATGGCGGCACTCTCGGGATCAGCCTTGTGGAGGGCTTCCCATAGCGCCTGAGTTCCGTTGGCTTGCGCAAAAGCATGATAGGTGTCGCGAATGCTATTGCCAACTTGCTCCCCTTTGGGAAATTCATACCCATCAATTGCCGCCCGGACGTAAAACCCGGTACCTCCGCATAAAATCGCACGCTTACCGCGCGCATGTATGTCCTTAAAGCACCTACGTGCATACGACTGGAATAGGGCGGCTGAGTACGGCTCCCCCGGATCCACCAAGTCAAGCCCGAAATGCGGGACTGTTCGCTCCGCTACCGGAATCTTTCCCGTGCCGATGTCCATACCGCGATACACCTGCATCGAGTCGGCGCTAACCACTTCCCCGCCCTTTGCCAACGCGATACGCAAAGCCAAATCGGTTTTACCTGAAGCGGTGGGTCCTACGACGGCTATAACAGAAGTACCGCTAATCATGGATGGATCCGTCAACCACTTCTCCCGACAAATACCACGTTTTAGCCTGATCAATCTTCACGTCAACGAACCTACCCCGCAAATCTTCAATTGATAGTCCACTGGGAATAGAGGCGTGAACGGTTTGGTTTTTGGGCGTCTTCCCGGCCAATAAGGAGCTGTCGCGCTTGGAAGAGCCTTCAACAAGAACCTCTACAGTGGTCGACAAGTCTGCCTGATTTGCCTTCCATGCATGGTCTTGCACCGCTTCAACCAAGCGGTCGAAACGCTTCTGGATCACTTCGTGGGGAGTCGGATCGTCAATCTTTGCCGCCGGGGTTCCTTCGCGTTTCGAATAGATGAACGTGAACACCTGGTGGTAGCCGATCTCTTCAACAAGGCGATACGTGTCCTCGAAGTCTTTGTCGGTTTCGCCAGGAAAACCAACGATAACGTCAGTTGAAAGCGCAATGTCCGGACACGCCCGACGAAGCTTGTCGACGAGCCCTCTGTAATGCTCTTTCGTGTAGCGCCTGTTCATTGAAGCCAAAATTGCATTAGAGCCAGATTGCACCGGTAAGTGAAGGGCGGGCATTAAGGAACGAAGGGTGCCGAATTTAGCAATGACCTCATCCGTAAGGTCTTTCGGATGGCTTGTCGCAAAACGCAGCCGTTTGATGCCGGTTGCGTCCACCGCGTCAAGAACTTCAGCAAACCGCGGGATTCCATAAAGATCTCGTCCGTACGAGTTAACGTTTTGGCCCAACAGAGTGATCTCTTTCACTCCGGCATCCACGTAGCGTTGCGCTTCGGCAACAATGTCTTCCAAAGCTCGAGACTTCTCCCTGCCGCGTACGTAGGGAACGATGCAGTAGGTGCAAAAGTTGTTGCATCCGATAGTAATAGGAAGCCATGCAGCCCACGAATGCTCGCGATGCGAGGGTAGGTCGGTGGGAAACGACGATGAGGCGTCAAGAACTTCAACGTCTCTTTTCCCCTCGTTCACCGAGGCGCTCAGCAGATGCGGAAGCGACCCGATGTTATGCGTTCCGAACACAACGTCGAGATGGGGCAGTGCGTCAAGTAGCTTTTGACCATCTCTTTGACCTATGCAGCCGCCAACGGCAACTATGCGCTTATCGAGAGGGGTTCCCGAGCGAAGGGGGACGTTTTTCATGGAGGCAACCTGCCCGTAGAGACGCGTATCGGCCGCCTCTCTCACGCAGCACGTCATGAAAACAACGATATCCGCTTCTTCAATAGAATCGACGGACACGGCGCCCATAGATTCGAGCATACCGGCAACACGCTCGGAATCATGCTTGTTCATCTGGCATCCAAAGGTGCGAACGCATAACGTCAGCCCTTCAAAAGCAGATGTTCCGGTGAAGTTGTTCGAACCATGCGGCTCGAGAGAAGCAAGCGACAAACGATGCCCCTTTACGGAAGCATCAGGGCTTGGAGAGGTGGAAATGTCCAATTACAGCCTTTCGAATTCGTACGTTATACCAGCTCGTCCGATTCGGTGTGCAGCGCAGCGCCGTGAGTGATGCGCGGTTCGATGGCAAAGCGAATTGCGGTTCTGTATTCGCCGTCGATGACGATATCGGCAAAAGAGGGAATGCAGGCGATCTCGATGCCTACCGGCGAAAGGAAGCCGCGAGATATGGCGATCGCCTTAACCGCCTGGTTCACCGCACCTGCGCCAACCGATTGGAGCTCTACGGTAACCCCGTCCTTCACCATTCCGGCAATGGCACCAGCAACGGATGCGGGAGATGATTTAGAAGATACCTTGAGGCAACTGCCATCGGCTTTATGTTCGTTGTCGAGCATTAGTATCCTTCGTCTCAGTGGTGCATTTGTGGCGGTTTAACTAAAAATAAAGCAGTTTTGACCTTGGAATATTCTAGTCATTCATGAACACGCACGCAAGCAACAACACCTATTACACCTTCCGCAATGGAATTGAAATAGTGAGCTCGTCGCGACGAATCGCCAATCGCGGTGCAACATCGGGCTCAAGATAGTAATCGCGCGCCAAATCGGCATAGGCTTTCTTGACTTTCGAAAGAAATGCCTGTGAGTCTTCGTTGGCAAGCTTAAGCCCCCTGTCGTCTTGCGTTAAAACTCGTTTGGCGGTTTTCGGGCGAGAGGCTTTAGTGTTCTTTGGATCGACTATCGCAATGCGGTCTAATACGGGTTCGCAAGGCGTTATGTCGCCGTCTAGAACGCGACGACACGTTCGCTCAGAGACCGAAAGGCCGATATCTGCTGCCAGCTCGGCTAGATGGGACGCGTCACCAGCAAGCGCAAGCCGCTTGCATATCGGAATACGGGTTGCATCCGTGCAGAATAAACGCTGAGAGGTCGTCAGTGACGACAAAGCGAAGGCGTAGAGCGTCGCGACGATTTCAGCGAATGACCCGATGTATACCGTGCAGGTATTAACGCTCTCAAGGGCAAATTCACAGGTAGTTCTAAGAATGTTCTTCGGGCCGCGAACCGTAACCGTATTTCCTTCAGTCCGATAAAACGAAGGAAACGTCGATTGATCGGTTTTCTCTTTAAGCTTTGCGGTGTCGGAAACAAACTCAAAAGACGATCCGAGCGTTAGGTCAGACTGAACCACACGCGCGGTAACGCAGTTTTCGGCAATTGAATAAAGCGCCATTCCACGACCGTGCACGCCCCATTTATCCATTCGCATAGAATTGAGCTTAGAGGTAACACGCGGTTCGAATATATGGTCATGCATGTCGGCGGGAACGCCGTCTCCGTCATCAATAATCACGATGTGTCGCTCGGAGCCTTCTTTGCTAGTGGCGAGAAAGATCGACCGAGCGTGCGCATCTCGAGAATTTCGAAACGCCTCAATAATGATATCTTCCGTACAGCGAATATCTTGGGCGGCCTGTCGCCGCTCCGCTTCTTCGCTTCGAAGGCGAACGAATCCGTTTCCGAAATCGCTTTCAACGCGAAACGGCGAGACTGAGCTCGCCGTTTCAATGAAGTCTGTCAATTCCTGGTTGCTCACAGCGGGTTACTTCGCAATGCCAACAGCACGGCTTTCACGGATAACAACCACTTTCACCTGTCCAGGATATTGCATTTCATTTTCAATGCGATGAGCAATATCGTGTGCCAAAACAACGGTAGCCGCCTCATCGACCTTGTCAGGCTCAACCATGACACGAACTTCGCGCCCGGCCTGGATCGCGTAGGTGCGCTCAACGCCCTTATAGGAATTCGCAATCTCCTCGAGCTTTTCTAGGCGCTTAATATATGCGTCAAGCGTCTCTTTGCGTGCGCCGGGACGTGCAGCAGAAACCGCGTCTGCCGCCTGAACAAGCACGGCAAGCACGCTATCGGGCTCGACGTCGTTATGGTGGGCCTCAATCGCGTGAACAATGTCGGCACGCTCGCCAAAACGACGAGCAAGATCGGCGCCGATAACCGCATGGCTTCCCTCTACTTCATGGTCAACAGCTTTTCCAAGGTCGTGAAGCAGGCCGGCGCGTTTTGCAGGAACAGGGTCCAGCCCAAGCTCGGATGCCATAACGCCAGTAAGGTAAGCAACCTCTAAAGAATGGTTGAGTACGTTTTGGCCGTAGGACGTGCGGTAACGCAAACGACCAAGAGTCTTAACCAGCTCAGGATGAAGGTCATGAATGCCCGTATCGAACGTAGCCTGTTCACCAGCCTCCTGCACGCGCTGGTTAACCAAGTTTTCCGCCTTTTTGAACATTTCTTCAATACGTGCCGGATGGATACGACCGTCGGCAATCAGGTTCTCCATAGTAACCCGACCGATCTCTCGGCGTACCGGGTCGAAGCACGAAATAGTCACGCACTCGGGAGTGTCGTCGATAATGAGGTTAGTACCGGTGAGCTGCTCGAAACTACGGATGTTTCGGCCCTCGCGTCCGATGATGCGCCCCTTCAGATCGTCTGAGGGGATATGAATAGTAGAAACGGTGCTCTCAGCTGAGTGATCGGCAGCCACGCGCTGAATGGCGAGGCTGAGAATAGAGCGTGCCTTTTTGTCAGCCTCAGCCTTGGTGCGTGTTTCCGCGTCTCGAATGATCGCTGCGGACTCATGCGTAACTTCATCCTTCAGCGTCTCAAGAAGCTCCGCCTTGGCTTCCTCTGGCGTCATGCCAGCTACGTTTTCCAAGCGACGTGTGATTTCCTGGGCCGCTTCGTCGAGTTCGTCTGAACGCTTTTCAAGCTGTCCTTGCAGTGCAGCAATTTGGTTCTCGCGGGCGTCAAGCGATTCGACGCGTCTGTCCAGCGATTCTTCACGCTGCGAAAGACGAGATTCGGCTGCGCGAACTTCTTTCAGGCGCTCTCGGTTTTCCGCCTCGGCTTCCTGTTTGAGCTTCAACGCCTCGTCTTTGGCTTCAACAATAGCTTCACGACGCAGCGATTCAGCCTCGCGCTGAGCCTCCGTACGAGCGGTGTCGGCCTCGGACTGAGCCTTAGCCACAAGGTCGTGGGCTTCTTGAGCTGCTCGTTTCGTCGATGAATTGGCAATATAGCGGGTTACTAAAAAGGCAATGACAGCGCCTACGATAAGGCCAACCACCGCCCAAATCAATTCCATGGGCATATGCTCCTCCTCTGCCCCACGTAGTAGGTTGGTGTGGGGATTCATTGTTCGCAAGTTAATGGGGTACCGGCATAAAGCCGGACATGAGCGCATGCGCCGGTAGATGTAAGTATGCGATTGAATCTATAATCAACACGCTCACGGAGAGCGCCAACACTCAAGTCCTATCTATGATAAAGCTTGTTTGAGGTAAGTTAAAGAAGGAACTAAAAAAATGACCTCATCGGCATGAACGCACGGCAAAGTGCGCAAGAATTCTCCATTACTTGAGCTGTTCGGCGTCGAACCACATGCGAGAAGCGCGTGAAGATATTTCGGCAGAATAGCCTTTCGTTACGAGTTTGCGGTAAGCCGCTTCTCGGACGTTTTTTGCGCGAGGCGGTTTGCGCATGAGGAGTGCGAGCGCGCGGTCGAGCTCTAAAGACTCGTCGTTTTCAGAAAGCCTCACGAATTCATCTACGGAGAGCGGATCGATATCGAGGGCTGAGAGCTCCCGGGCTATCCCCGCGCTTCCCTTTCCGGCGGCAACCCTGCATCGAACGAGAACGTCTGCAAAGCGCATATCGTCTACGAGGCCGCAGGAAAGGGCGCGAGAAATCGCCGAATTTGCAACTGTTTCGCTAAAGCCGTCACGCACCAAGCGCTGGAACAACTGCTTGCTTGCCTGTTCCCTCATTGAACACAATCGCTCGATTTTGCGCATAGCCGCATTCTCGTCATACGCATTCCCCTTTGACGCGCTATCGAAAGACGCCTCTTCGTCACATGCGTCAGAAAAGGTGTTGGGCTTGGCTGGAGAATCGTCAGAGCGGCGAGAAGCTTGCGTCCGTATTGCAGTGTGGCCATCTGAAGAAAAAGATCCCTGCTCGATCTCGATCATTTTCGATCGGAGCTCGGCAAGGATCATGTCTTGCTCGTGAGTGCCCACTTACTTTTTGCCCTTTGGTTTTGCGGCAGGCGTGAGCGCATCCGCTTCTTCGGGGGTACGCTGAGGCAAAGGAATATTAAAGGCTTCTCGCACCTTGGCCTCAAGCTCGTCGCGCAAGTCTGGATTGTCTTTCAAGGTTTGCTTTGCGGCTTCCCTACCCTGGCCAAGACGCTGCTCCCCATAGGTGTACCACGCGCCGCTTTTCTTAGCGGCACCGCATTCTACCGCCATGTCGATGATGCAGCCCTCTTTCGAGATGCCTTCTCCGTACATCAGATCGAACTCCGCCTGACGGAAAGGCGGTGCAACCTTGTTTTTAACGACCTTTGCACGGACGCGGTTTCCCACAATGTCTCCGTCTTTCTTGATGGAGTCAATGCGTCGAATGTCAATGCGCACGGAAGAGAAGAACTTGAGCGCTCGACCGCCGGTAGTAGTTTCAGGGTTGCCGAACATAATGCCGATTTTTTCACGTAATTGATTGATGAAGATACAGGTAGTGTTTGATTTAGAAAGCGAACCGGCAAGCTTCCTGAGCGCTTGAGACATCAAACGTGCCTGCAAGCCAACCGTGGTATCGCCAATCTCACCTTCTATCTCGGCGCGCGGGACAAGCGCGGCAACCGAGTCGATTACTACGCAGTCAATGGCTCCGGAGCGAACCAGCATGTCGCAGATCTCGAGCGCTTGCTCGCCGGTATCGGGCTGGGATATGAGCACTTCGTCGATATCAACGCCCAGGCGTGCAGCATACACCGGGTCAAGGGCATGCTCGGCATCAATGAAGGCAACTATGCCCCCCATGGCTTGCGCCTCTGCAAGTATCTGCAACGCAAGCGTGGTCTTGCCGCTCGATTCAGGGCCATAGACTTCGATGATACGCCCACGTGGAACACCGCCGATTCCCAAAGCGGCATCAAGAGGAAGAGCGCCAGTCGGAATAACGCCTATGTTAAGATCGTGTCCGCCCTCTCCGAACTTCATAATGGAACCGGAGCCGAATTTCGATTCGATCTGGTCGGTCGTCAGCTTTAGCATCTTCGCTTTTTCGTCGTTCATACTTCCTCTTTCAGCGATACTCTGTCGCATAATATGACTGTTCCTATTATGCGTACAAATGTTTGTTTGTCAACAGATTGGCCGGTATGCTCATACTACAAGACGGACTTTTCATGACAGTCGTAAACCTGTCACTGCCCAGAAATGAATCGTCGGCTTAAATTATTCACGCGGGCAAAGGAACTCAAGTGGGGATCTAATACAAAGAACCCCGGTTCCTAATGCAATTCTTTTACTGCGCGCAGCAACGCCTGCAAAGCGGCTTGCACCGTCCGGGTTCTCACCGCATCCCTGTCGCCGGGAAACAAGAATCGCACTGTCTCTGTTGAGGAGCCCGAAACGTGAAGCCCCATCCAAACCGTGCCTACCGGCTTTCCGGGTTCAGCTCCTCCCGGCCCTGCAATACCTGTAACAGAAACGGCGACTTCGCATTCAAGAGCGACAGCGGCGCCGTCAGCCATTTGGCGCGCAACCTGCTCGCTCACGGCACCAACAGACTCTAAATCGGCAGCAGAGACGCCAAGGAGATCATGCTTGACGTCGTTGACGTAACTCACCACCCCGCCCTTAAGGACCTCAGAGCTACCCGGAATGCTCGTGATTTGGGCCGCGACGCATCCCCCCGTGAGGCTTTCGGCGCATCCGATGGTGACGCCCTTTTCTTTCGCAAGCGCTACGAGTTCTGATGCCAAACGCCTCAACTCATTTTGAGCCGCAATGCTAGTCGCAGCAGTTAATTCGGCATCATTCTGTGAGGCGGAGCTGTTTTCGTCCATCACATCAGGCGAAACGGCCCCTGCTTTGTCTCGCTTTGGGGCAAAGCCTAAAAGGTGTCGGGCTTTCACCAGGTAATCCAACATGGAGATGACGGTAAGCGCGAGAGCGACCACCATAACTGCCCATGAAAGCAAATACAGCGGGTTTTGGAATGCGCTAAGCGGATCGATCTCAACGACGGTGTCTTTAACGATGAACAGCACGATGGCGATAATCTGGAAAACAGTTTTGGCCTTGCCGTACCAGCTTGCAGCAATAACGGTGCCTTTGGATGCCGCTATCATGCGAATACCTGAAACGATAAATTCCCTGATCAATATGATCAGCGCAGGCCATGACGGCAAAATATGCAGCTCGATAAGCGAAAGAAGCGCCGCAACCACCAAAATCTTATCGGCGAGGGGGTCCATGAACTTGCCGAAATCCGTGACTTCCCCCCTACTGCGCGCAAGGTATCCATCTATGCCGTCGGTGGCAGCCAACAAGATGAATATGAACGCTGCAACCCAAGATTTGAACGCAGCGGACACCTCAAAGCCGAAGTAGGCAGGCCAAGGGGTTAGCATCGCGACCACAAATACCGGAACAAGGCAAATTCGGACAAGCGTGACGATGTTGGCCGGAGTCCAGAGACGTTCGTTATTACGCTGATCGTCGTCGACGCCCATTATTCGCCTTCCATTTCATAGAGCAACGTGTTGTCGATGGTGACCGACACGATATCCCCCGGCTTACCCGAAGAAAGGTAGGTGACGCCGTCAACCTCTGGCGCTTGGCACATTGCCCTACCGTACAACTGCCCATCCTCTTCATGTCCCAACACGAGAACGCTCATCTGAGAGCCAATACGCGCTGCAACGCGCGCATGGCTAATCGAGTCGGCAAGATCACGTACCTCTTGCATACGCTGCATCTTGACATCCTCGCTTACCTGGTGCGGTAGCAGCGACGCCTTCGTTCCCTCCTCGGCCGAATACGCGAAAACGCCAACGTAGTCGAACTCCGCTTCTTCCAAGAAGTCCAGAAGCTCTTGGAAGTCGTCGTCCGTCTCTCCCGGAAAACCAACGATTACCGTCGTTCGCAGCGTAATGCCAGGGACGCGATCCCTGATACGCTTTACGAGCTGGAGATGCTCGGCGCGCGACCCGCTACGATTCATATCCGCAAGGATGCGCTTCGAGGCGTGCTGCAAAGGAACGTCAAGGTACTTGCACACATTGTCATGCGTAGCAATAACGCTAAGCAGCTCGTCGGTAACACCGACCGGCTCGACATACATCAAGCGAAACCACAATAAAGGATGCCCTTGCGCCAAGCGAGATAGAAGCTTTGCGGTATTCGACGGGGTGTCAAAGTCCTCTCCCCATCGACCGGTGTCCTGAGCAATGAGCGTGACCTCTCTCACCCCCGAAGCTTCAAGCTCTGAAACGGCGGCGTCGATTTCTTCAAAAGTGAAACTGTGATAAGGTCCACGAATGTAAGGTATTGCGCAGAACGAGCAGAACCTGTCGCATCCGTCGCTGATCTTTGCATAGGCAGCAGGTTCGCCCTCCCAAGGGTGGTAAACGATGCTTGAGCCGGGTGCATCGGCGTTTAGCACGCGCGACAAAACATCAACGATGTCGTCTTCTTTGCTGCAAGGGACAAACGCAGCTGCTTCAACAAGCTCGCTTTCAAGCTCTCCCCCATAACGGGCAGGCATGCATCCTGCAACGATGATCTTCTTTTCTCCCCTTTCGAACTCGGGCAGCGCAGAGATGTCGAAAATCGTAGAAAGGCTCTCTTCGGTGGCTGCCTGAATGAAGGAGCACGTGTTGACAACTACCGCATCGGCTTCGGAAACGTCCTCGACCAAACGAAAGCCAGCTTCAGCTGTTCTTTTACGCATAGACGCAGTATCGACTTCGTTTTTTGCACAGCCCAACGTGATAAAGGCAACGCTGCAAGCTTTGCCTTTATTCGCCGCCGTTACATCGACACGTTGAAAACCCGACATGCCGCAACAAAACCTTAGCGATAGTTCACGTACTGAAGGGGCTGGCCGTAATCCTGTTCTTTCAGGAAGGCAATTACTTCTTGCAGTGTGTCGCGCGAAGAAGAGCTGACGCGGAGCTTGTCGCCCTCAATTTGAACTTTTACTTTAAGCTTGGTTCCTTTAATGTCCTTGTTGATCTTCCCAGCGGTGTCCTTGTCAATGCCCTCAATGATGGTGGCGCTTTGGCGAACACTCTGACCTGCCGCAGGCTCAGGATCGCCCCACTTCACTGAAGAAAGCTCTATACCTCGTCGAATAAGCTTCGAACCGATAACGTCGATGACCTGCTTTGCGACGAAATCGCTTGGTGCGGACACCGTCATAGTGCGCTTCGTTTTGTCTAAAGAGATCTCAGCGCCAGATCCCTTTAGATCGTATCGCTGGCTGATCTCGCGTTTAGTTTGCTGGAACGCGTTATCCACTTCCTGCATATCTACGCTTGAAACCACATCGAAACTTGATTCTTTTGCCATGTCGATTCCTTTCGCTTTGCGCCGCACACGAATATGGCACGGCCTCTATCGAAAACACGCTTACCGTTGGATGCTTAATTTGAAGAGCCGGCCGAACTGCCTCCCGTGGTGGTAGAGCCGGACCCCGATGTTCCAGAACCGGATTGACCAGAGGAGGCTTGGCCTGAGCCAGATTGAGACGAATTGTTCTGGCTGCTCGAACTGCTGGAACCCCCATCAGAGGAGGCATCGTTTTGCGATGACGCCGTTGCCCCCGGATGCTCTTCCAGCCACGTGTCTAAATACGTTTCGAAGTCGACCGTGCAGGTGGGAATAGAGGTTCCCGTCTGGGCGAACTCTACTACTTCGCCATCAACGGTAACTTCCACGAGGTCCGGCGTCCAGGTAGCAAGAGACCATGTTCCGGAAACGTCAACCGACTCCACCGTGCCTGCAGCAAGATATGCCGGCTCGGCCGCTGCGCCATCAGTGGAGATCTCAACGTAGGCATCAGAGCTGTTTGAGACCGTGTACTCGACAGTGACGCTCGTTGGGGCCGTCAGCGTTTGCTGAGCCTGCTGACTGGTGTCTTCGCCAGTCGTTCCCGATTGCGTCGTGTCGTCCAAACCGGTAATGGGCACCGTCGTATCAGCGCTTTGATCTTCACTCTGCTTTGGCCCAAATACCAAGAAAACGATCACGATCAGCAAAACGAGAATGATGACGCCGGCGATCACGAACGGCAGGCGCGATTGCATAGTGCCGTTTCCCTGCGGCCCAGCATAGAAATTCGTATACTGCGAACGAGGAAGCGCCGAATGTCTCGAAGGGTGGGTTCGCTCGGTCTGGCGTCCGCGCAACCCTCCTGCAGGGCCGTCATAATCGCCGCGGGTGTAGTTGCGGCGATCGTCGTACATAGTTCTGCCAAAGGCATTCTGATGAGGCGCGCGCTCGTCGTGGGGGACAGATTGGCGAGCGCGAGAACGTGCTCCCGTGCTTCTGCGGCCAGAAGAGTTAATATCCGGCAGCGTGTCGGACCGCGCCTTTCCCACCTGGAAAGCATAGGCGGCATCGAGGTACATTCGCGTGATCTCGCTGGGATTGAGCCCCACAAGGCGCGCGTAGGCGTTTACCATGTTGCGCGTATAGCCGCGAGGAGGCATGCGAGAAAAATCCTCTGCCTCAATTGAGCGCAAGATATCCGGACGGATGCGCAGGCGGCGAGCGGCGCTCCCTACGTCCATACCCTTATGCTCGCGCGCTTCCTGCAAAATAGCGCCGAACGTCAACTGCGGTGCCATATGATCACTCCTCGGTTGAGTCGTTCGCTTCGAACGCCTTCAATGTCTCAAGTTCAAGCGCGTCAACCAGAACCTCGCGCGGCTTGCTGCCGTTAGGAGGCCCCACAACGCCTTTGTTCTCAAGCATATCCATTATACGACCTGCTCGCGAATATCCCACTTTCAGCCGCCTCTGAATGTTGGAGGTTGAACCAAGTCCGCTCGCAACGACGATGTCGGCGGCTTCCCACAATAGCGGATCGTCGTCATTCACCGAACCGCCCGAACCGTCGGGCTGCGTGTCGCCGAGCGACATAAGGTTCGTTTTGAGGATCTCGTTATGGTATTCGGGCTCGCCTTGCTCCTTGAGAGCAGCCACAACCGATGCTATCTCCTCATTTGAAACGAAGCAGCCTTGCATACGCTGGGGTTTCGCATATTCGGGCTTGCTGAAAAGCAGGTCGCCAAGCCCGATGAGCCGCTCGGCACCCGGCGTATCCAAGATTACGCGACTGTCGATGCCGGAGGCCACATTGAAGGCTATGCGATTGGTGATATTCGCCTTGATGAGACCGGTCACGACGTTGGTAGAAGGTCGCTGTGTGGCGACAATCAAGTGAATGCCAGCTGCGCGGGCAAGCTGGGCGATGCGGCTGATGGAAAACTCCACTTCTTTTCCTACGTTCATCATTAGATCAGCGAGTTCGTCGATAATGATAACGATGTAGGGGAGCTTCTCGCCGTATTGCGGTTCGGCAGGCTCCTCCCCTTTTTCGAGAGCGGCATCCTTTTCAGCAAGCTCGCGCGCGCAGAGCTCGTTGAATTGCCCGATGTTTCGCGCACCCGCTTTGCTGAATACCTTGAGACGACGCTCCATTTCAGCAACGCCCCAAGCAAGCGCGCTTGCAGCCTCCTTTGCCTCGGTGACCACGGGAACGTACAAGTGAGGTATTCCGTTGTAGGGAGTAAACTCCACACGCTTGGGGTCGATCATAATAAAGCGAACCTCTGATGGGGTCGCACGCATCAAAATCGACATGATCATGGCATTGATAGACACCGACTTGCCCGAACCCGTCGTTCCGCCGATTAGAAGATGGGGCATGCGCGCGAGGTCGGTGACGATATGGTGCCCTTCGACGTCCTCGCCGATTGCAATTTGCAAAGGACCGTCGTCGGCATCTGTGAGAACGTCGCCCAGAAGAACCGTTCTCCGAGTCCGGTTGGGAACCTCTATGCCAACGTAGTTGGTTCCGGGGATAGGCGCAAAAATGCGAACACCCGGCGCAGCGAGCGCCAACGCGATGTCTGCCTCGAGCGCGGTCACTCGGCTCACGCGAACCCCTGCGGGTAAATCGACCTTGAACAGCGTAACGGTGGGCCCGGCGACCCAGCCCACCACTTTTGCCATGATTTTGAAGTCTTCGAGCGTCTCTTGAAGGCATGTAGCCGTTTCGCGAAGTTCCTCTTCATTCTCCATAGCGCGTTCTGCCGGATTCGTTGAGTGCAAAAGGCTCATCGAAGGAAGCAGGAAGCCGTCATGCTCGATGCCCTGATCGGTGGTGGCAAGGTCTTCTTTTCGCCTGGAGGCCTTCTTTTCGGCCGGCGAGTACGCTTTTGGGGCTTCATCGTCTTCGACCCGGGAAGAACGACCGAGTTTTCTGGTAAGGGTAGAGGGTTTCTCGTCGGAAAGAAGATGCGTTGAAGCGGCTGAGAGCACAGTGGTTTTAGCCGTATCGAACGAGCCGGAAGCGCCGCTTGACGAGGCGCGCTTGCTGCGCCCTTTCCGCGGCCGCTGAGCCTCTGCCCCGGAAGACAAGGGAACGAAGGCGCCGGATGCGCCGGTCTCGGTATAAGGCGGTGCGGGAACGACCGTTTCCATCTCGCGCTCAAGCGCCTCTTTCTCCTCTTGGCGCCTGCGAACGGATTCGATAATCCCCGTGAACGAAAACCCGATTATCACAATGCCTGCAATAATTACACCGAACATAATGATAATGGAGATGACCTGGCCAAAGAGCGTGTACCCCGCCCAGGCGATACCTGCGCCGATATACCCGCCTCGCAGGGTCAGCTGATAAGGGTCGAAAAGATGCGACGGAGCCCCGCCGTCTGTCTCGGTGGGCATGGAGAGAGCCAGAAGAGCCAGCAATGCAATGAATACCATGCCGAGGCCCACGGCGATGCGCGTGGGGACGCGCTGCTTTTCGAATCGAACGAGAAAGCTCACTCCGCAAACGAAAAGAAAGACCGGCAGCAGATACGCACCAAGACCAAGTGTCAAATGAAGGGAAGACGAGACAAACGAAGTCACCACCGCGTCGCTCGGCAATATCGCCGCAACCATCAAAACAACCGCAAGAACGGCAAACACCACGCCGGCGATATCGCGGCGAGTTCGCTCGTCAAAAATACGTTCATCGACATCGTCGGCCAAAGGAGCTTTCGCACCGTTTCGTTTCGCATGCTTCTCCGCCGGCGATACCGCCCGCTTCTTTGGACGGTCAGGCGATTTGGATGTAGTTCTGGACGTAGTGTTCGATTTCCGAGCCACTGCCCTGCTCCTTACTGCTGCGTTTAATCTGCGTTTCAATGCGGTTAGTTGGCGGGTACGACAAGTATAGTCAACCCGCCCAGTAAACGATAGCGGTCTGCCTACACTTCCAAGATGGTAACTATAGCCAGCGGGCGTTGCTTAGCGCGATCCCAAAGGACAGACAAAAGGGAGTCTCGCACGGCTTTGCGCACCTCTTTTTTGCCGCCGTTTTTTCCAAGCTGTCGCTTGACGGCATTGCGAATGGCCGATTGCGCGTCTTCCGCCAGATAAGCGTCGTCTCCGCCGGTGATTCCATGCATTTCAAGCTGAACATCGCCTACAAGCTCGCGACGGCTAAACGATACCGCGCAGGCAACGGCAGCAACGCCCTGGCTTCCAAGCTCAGAGCGCTCATTGAGAACATCTTGCGAAGTGTCGCCCACAGAAAGCCCGTCAACGAACACAATACCGCTCTCAACCATCGGTCCGCGTTTTACGCCCTGAGAGGACAGCTCCAGAGTTTCGCCGTTTTCGCACAGGAAGATGTTGTTGCGCGGCACGCCCGTTGCCTCGGCAAGTTGGGCGTGGGCACGCAGATGGGTGGCCTCGCCGTGCACGGGCATAAACGCTCGCGGCTGAACGATAGACAAAACCAGCTTCAATTCCTCTGCCCCGGCATGACCCGATACATGCACCATAGCACGGCGCTTGTCGTAAACGTCTGCACCAATCTTTGCAAGAGAGTTAATAACGCGGGTGACCGCCTTTTCATTGCCCGGAACCGGCGTTGCAGAGATGATGACCGTATCGCCTTCCTCGATGTCGATGGTCTTATGCTCGCCGTTGGCAATACGCGCAAGCGCGGAAAGCGGCTCGCCCTGGCTTCCCGTGCACATGATAACCACGCGCTCGGGAGGCAAACCGCGTAAGTCGTAGGCGTCAACTATGTCGTCGTCGCTGATGTTGAGGTAGCCGAGACGCCGTGCGATATCGGTGTTTTGAACCATCGAACGCCCCGTCACCACCACTTTTCTTCCGTTTGCGACAGCGGCATCGCATATTTGCTGCATACGATGGATATGGCTCGCAAACGACGCGATGATCACGCGCCCCTTTGCATTAGCGATAATGGGATTGAGCGCCTTTCCAACTTCTGCCTCAGAGGGCGTGAAGTTGGCGTTTTGCGCATTGGTGGAATCGCTCATCATGAGGTCGACGCCGATTTTGCTAAACCGAGAAAGCGCGCCGAAGTCGGTGTGAACTCCGTCAATGGGCGTTTGGTCGAGCTTGAAGTCGCCTGTGTGCAGCACGTTGCCGGCAGGGCTCTGAATAAAAGCGCCCACCGCGCCCGGTATGGAGTGGTTGACCGCGAAAAACTCAACGGTGAAGCAACCGAGCGTAATCTTATCGCCGGCTTTAATCTCGCAGAGCTTGGCGTTTTTGATGCGGTGTTCTTTTAGCTTTCCCTCAATGAGGCCGAGCGTGAGCTTCGTTGCGTAAATGGGCACCTGCCGATCGAGGTCCTTAAGCAGATACGGAAGAGTGCCGGTATGGTCTTCGTGACCATGCGTGATAAAAATGCCTCGAAGCTTATCAGCGTTTTCCAGTACGTAGGTGTAGTCGGGCAGGATCAAATCGATGCCCGGGTGGTCGTCGTCAGGAAACATAAGACCAGCGTCGTCAACGATCATGTCGTTTTTGCATTCGAACACGGTCATGTTCTTACCGATGGCATCTAATCCGCCAAGGGGAATGACGTTAAGAGTGGCATTCGGGTCTTTTTTCGGTGAGGAAAAATCCTGACGACCCCTCTTTTTTGAGGAATTGCGGTGCTGGCCTGCACCCTCTTTGGTCAGTTGAGGGCGGGTCCGGTCGATGTTTACGTGCTTGAACGAGCGGGTGGCGCGATTTCCCTCGCGGCGCTTGCGCTGGTGCTGGCCACTTCCCGTCGATGTGTCGTTCGAGTGCGATTCAACAGTATTTTGATTCATAGATATACCTTTGAACATCCTTTCAATACAGCCGCGAAGCCCCATACGGGGCTTCAGTCAAAGAAGACGACTTCTTTTGGTGCGGCGTGTGTCTAGTATTTCTCAGCGATCCCTGCGGTTAGAGAACGCCCACTTCCTGCATAATGGCGGCAAGGCGCTGCGACTGCTCCGGAGTAGCATCAATGAGCGGAAGGCGCACGCCACCTACCGGAAACCCCGCAAGCTTAAGGGCCTCTTTCACCAGAATAGGATTAGAGGTCTCAAAAAGGCCTTTCATAAGGGGCATGAGCCTTTCGTTTGCGTCCGCCGCTTCTTCCCAACGACCTTCTGCGCATAGCGACACGATTTCCTTCATTCTACCCGGCGCCACATTGGCAATGGTCGATATCACGCCCACGCCGCCGAGCTTCATGATGTCAAGGGTTGCAGCGTCGTCGCCAGAGTACACGTCGAAACCGGCTGGCGCCCCCTCTATAATTTCCTTCACTTGGTCGAGATCGCCTGATGCCTCTTTGACGGCGACGATGTTGTCGAAGTCGTGGGCAAGGCGAAGGGTGGTCTGTGCCGTCATGTTGATAACGCACCTACCAGGAATGTTGTAAAGAATAATTGGGAGCTCTACCGCTTCAGCTATAGCTTTAAAGTGCTGGTACAGGCCCTCTTGAGGCGGCTTGTTGTAATACGGGACAACCGTCATGAATCCGTCTACTCCAAGCTTTTGGACATCAAGCGCAAATTCAATAGAGTCTTCGGTGCAGTTGTCGCCCACGTTGGCAATAACGGGAGCCTTGCCGTCTACTGCGCTTACGACCGCCCGAAAGAGCTCCATTTTCTGGGGATAGAAAACCGTCGGGCTCTCGCCAGTGGTGCCGCTGATAATAAGAGAGTCGCAACCACCTTCGATCAGGCGAACGGCAAGCTCTTGGGCTTTGTCTAAATCGAGCTTGCGGTCATCGTCGAACGGGGTAACCATAGCGGGTATAAGTCTACCGAAACGGGGCTGCGACATGCTCTCTCCTCTCACCGAGCGCTCTTAAGACGTTTCAAGAATGTAATCGAGCGCTTCCATCATTATCGCACGAACAACCTGCTCGCACTTAGTCGTGCAGGAAGTTCTCTAAACCTACAACGAGGCCGCTTTGCGCGCCAACGCTTCTAATTCCCAGAAGAACGCCGGGCATATAAGAGGTACGATCCCATGAATCGTGGCGGATGGTTAACGTTTGACCCATTGACCCGAAAACGACCTCTTGGCTGGCAACGTAGCCCATAGAACGGACCGAATGAACGGGAACGCCGGCAATAAGGGCGCCACGCGCCCCCTGCGCACCCTCTATCTCGGTTTCTTTGCCAGGAGCGCTGCTCGGCTTACCGCCCCGAGCAGCAGCGATGATTTCAGCAGTGCGGACGGCGGTGCCTGAAGGCGCGTCTTTCTTGTTGCAGTGATGAAACTCCAAAACCTCCGCTTCCGGAAAATAGGGAGCCGCCGCTTTGGCAAACTCCATCATCAAAACTGCGCCCGTGGTGAAGTTCGGGGCGTAAAACAAACAGGTTCCTTCGGGCGCGAGCGAAGCAAGCTCTTGAAGCTTGTTATTGGAAAGGCCTGTGGTGCCCACCACGCAGTCGATTCCCGCCGGCAACGCCACAGAAAGGTTGGAGGCGACAACGCTTGGCTGCGTGAAATCAACCAGCACATCAAAGCCTCCCTGCCTTACCGCCTCCTCAACCGATGCGTATACGGGAAAGGGGGCGTTTTCGGGAACATGAGGGTCTATGCCGCAGGCAACATCCATGTCGTCGGCAGATGAAACCGCGTCAACGACAGTAGAACCCATACGCCCGCTGCATCCGGAAACCGCAACTCTAATCATGGTAGTCCCTTCCTGTGAGGGTTGAGCCGTCTATTTGCACGGCAACGAGACGGCAGTGCCAACAAACTAAGTATCCCTTGGCATCATAACCAAGTTGCATGCTTAGCAAGACGCTCAAGGGATAAACGGTAGCCGCCCGAACGCTGTTTGGCGCGTTCGGGCGGAATGCAATTGCTAAATGGCGGCTTTAGGCGTCGTGATGCCTACGGCGCGGCGTTCTGCCCGAACGACCCGGACGCGTGTCGCCATGGCCGCCACCGCGATGCTCGCGCTGGCCGGCGTTGTCGGAAGAGGCGGGGGCATCCGGCTTGTCGAGACGGTCGAGGGAGATCTTGCCGGTGTGAGGATCCACCTCAAGCACCTTCACCTTGACGATGTCGCCAAGGTTGAGCACGTCTTCCACTTTGCCGACGCGACCGTTTGCGACGCGGCTGATATGGAGCAAGCCGTCCTTGCCAGGCGTGAGCTTGACGAACGCGCCGAAGTCTTTGATGCCTACCACTTCGCCATCAAACTCCTCGCCCACTTCGGGCTCTTTGACGATTCCCAGAATCATCTTCTTGGCGGCCTCGCCCGCAGGGCCTTCGACAGCGGCGATATGGATGGTGCCGTCTTCTTGAATGTCAATGCTGGCACCCGTTTCCTCCTGGATGCCGCGCACCACCTTGCCGCCGCTTCCGATGACATCGCGAATCTTGTCAACGGGGATATGGATGGTCTCGATGCGCGGTGCCGTATCGCGAAGGCTCTCGCGAGGCGCCTCAATCTGGTCTAGCATCGCGTTCAAAATGAACGAGCGACCCTCGTGAGCCTGCTTAAGGGCGCGAGCCAGAATATCAACCGAAAGACCCTTCGCCTTGTTGTCCATCTGAAGTGCGGTAATGCCCTTCTCGGTACCGCACACCTTAAAGTCCATATCGCCTAAGAAGTCCTCTAGGCCTTGAATGTCCGACAAGATGACGACGTCGTCGCCTTCTTTGATGAGACCCATGGCGATGCCCGACACCGGGCGCTTGATAGGCACGCCTGCATCCATGAGTGCGAGCGTAGAACCGCACGTCGAAGCCATGGAGGAAGAGCCGTTAGACTCCAAAACCTCCGATACAACGCGAATCGTATAGGGGAATTCGTCTTCATCGGGTATTACGGGAAGCAAGGCACGCTCGGCCAAAGCGCCATGCCCAAGCTCACGGCGCTTCGGTGCGCCCATACGACCAACCTCACCGGTGCAGTACGGCGGGAAGTTGTAATGATGAATGTAGCGCTTTCCTTCAGCCGGATCGATTGTGTCAAGACGCTGCCACTCGTTAAGCATGCCAAGCGTCACAATGCTTAAGACCTGCGTCTGCCCGCGCTGGAACAATCCGGAGCCATGTACGCGCGGCAGATACCCGGGAACGATGTGGAGCGGGCGAATCTCCTCGGGAGTGCGGCCGTCAGCGCGCTCGCCGGTTTCGATTACCATCGCGCGCATGGCCTTCTTTTCAAGCGCCTTGCATGCCGCAGCGATATCGGCCTTCCAAGCGCTGCGCTCCTCTTCGGAGAACTCGTCGTTGGTAATGCGCTCCTTCAGATCCTCAACCTTGCCCATGCGCGCCTGCTTATCGGCGTCCTTCAAAGCAGCAGACATCTCGGCGAGATGCGGCTCCACACGCTCGGCGATAGAGGGATCAGGAACATGGACAGGCCATTCGCGCGGCTCGATCGAGCAGCGGTCCAAGAAACGCTGCTGAACTTTGCAGAATTCGGCTATCGCCTCTTGGCCAAACGCGATTGCGTCTACCATATCCTGCTCAGAGATCTCATGGGCGCCGGCTTCCACCATAGAAATGTAGTCGGTGGTACCGGCAATGGTAAGTTCGAGGTCGGACAGCTTCTCTTCCTCAAAAGTGGGGTTGACGATATACTCGCCCGTCTCGACGTTGCGGCCAATGCGAACGCAAGCAGCCGGCCCGTCGAACGGGGCGGCGCCAAGCATCAAAGCGGCGCTGGCGCCCATTACGCAAATGGTGTCGGGCGGGTTGATCTGATCGGCCACAAACGACGTTGCGACGATATGCACCTCGCGCTTGAAGCCGTCGGCAAAGCCGGGGCGGATGGGACGGTCGATCATACGAGCGGTAAGAGTTCCCTTTTCGGAAGGACGAGCTTCGCGCTTGAGATAGCCGCCAGGAATGCGGCCAACCGCATACATCTTCTCGATGAAGTCAACAGTAAGGGGGAAGAAATCGTAATCCTTTTCTTCCTTGGAAATGACGGCGGTAACAAGCACCGTGGTGTCACCTTGGCTGACCAAAACGGCACCGGTTGCCTGCTTTGCAAGCTCGCCCGTTTCGATGCGGTACTGCTTTCCGTACAGCTCGAACGACTCGACGATTTTTTCCATGATAATGTTCTTTCTCTTCGCCTCGTGTGCCCTATTGCTCACGAGCTTCTTTGACGACGGTTACTTATGTTTCATGTCGTCACGAGCGAATGCACCCTTGCGCACTCGACCGCGTATTCAGAGGGGAGACCCCGCTGCTTCAAACTAAACCCGAATCGGGCGTTGACGCGCGGAAGCCCGCAGGTGCGGGCTTCCTTCATGCCTAAATGTTGTCGCGAATGCCGAGTTTCTTGATCAGAGAACGATACTCCTCGATGTCGCGATTCTTGATGTACTTCAGCATGCTACGGCGCTTACCGATAAGCTGCATCAGGCCACGACGGGTGTGATGGTCTTTCGGATGCATCTTCAGATGCTCGGTGAGGTTGCGGATGCGCTCGGAAAGAATGGCAACCTGTACGTTGGGGTTGCCGCAGTCCTTCTCGTCGCGACCGAACTCCTTTACGAGCTCTGCGGTGCGCTCCTTGGTGATGCTAAGTTTGCTGGGCATGACGTTCCACCTTTCTGCTTCTCCGTGCAAACGCACGGGCGACGTTGCGTCGCAGTCGAAACTTCCGTCTGGGTAATCAAGCAGTGGAGGCATGAAAACCAAGAGAGAAGCCGCTGCATACTTTTGCAGCCTTGTCATTCTAGGTGATCTGGCACTACACAACAAGGACGATCCCGCTTACCCCCACATCCTTTGCATAACTTCTAAAACAGACCGCAGGTAAAGAGGAAATTAAGGGATTTGAGCGAGCACCCGACATGGCGCTTGATGAGCAGCTGCAGCAAGTGAAGGATCTCGAACACATCGTTTTGGCTAACGGAAGAGTCCGAAACGCAAGCAAACGTTGACATCAGCAAGAATTGAGACCACGCGACAACGCCTTGCCCTACGTTGACGCACTCGGCATGGTGTCGACAGGCGCCGCAGACAACGCCCCCCTCGTCGATAGACAGAAGCACAGAGGATGACGTCGTGGGAGTGATCGGAGCGCCGCATATGACGCAGTGCGTGAAATTCGGCCTCAAACCGCTAAACGCAAGCACTTTTTCTAGGCAGGCGGCGCAAATGCTGGGTGCCTTCTGGGCATCAACGTCGTTGAGACACGTAAGTCCGACAGACACCATCTCAAACAAGCGCGGAACAGGCAGATTCTCCTGTGATATATGACATAATAGCTCCGCGACTGGAGCGGCAGCCGCCGCATGCTCGACACTGCCATGCAGCTTTGCATGCGGTTTCACCAAGCGAGCCTCTTTTACGATGTATAACGATTTTCCTTCGGCAAGCAGCACTTCGGCAACGCAGTAGAGCTCAAGGCGAGCCGAAAACGAGCTTTGGGGCTTTCGCGCACCTTTCGCAACCGCTCGTATCTGTGAGCCGTCGCTGGCAAGCAGCGTCAGAATCAGATCGGACTCGCCAAGTTTCGTCTTGCGCAGGACCACCACTTGCACAAGCCGCGTCTTGCCCGACATACGACCTATCCCAAGCTGATCGAAGGAGAGCCCGAAGCGATGGAATTATCGGCGTTCCACGTGATGGTGCCAGAAACGCTGCGCGCCTCAAGGGGCAGCTTGACTCCAAGGAAATACGTGAAGGGCGTTGCGGTTATGCTGTATGAGGTGGTTTCGTTTCCCTGATAGGTTACGCTATCGCAGGAAACGATGTCGTAATTGACGCCGTCAATGACAACGGTGTTACCCGCAGCAAGAACGTATTGCGTCGCGCTCACGAGCTCCGACGCGCGCGAGAGCGCGACGTTTATCGCTATGTCGGAACCGCTGGCAACTTTCTCGCCTTCAGCAGGGTCAGAGCCCAAAACCGTTCCTTCGGCAACCTCTTCGGTGTACACGTATTCGATATGCGAGGTGTATCCCGCCTCTTCCAAGACAGAGGCTGCCTCCGATTGCGACAAGTTGGCAATAGCAGGCACGGTGTACGGCTCGGCAACCGTCACGGTGATGGCGGTATTGGCGCGAGCCTTCTCCCCTTCAGCGGGCTCGACGGAAAGAACCGAGCCCTCTTCCTCATCGGAGCGCTGGGTCGCATAGGTGACGTTGGTGAACCCCTCCTGAGCCATAGCCGCCTCGGCGTCTGTTTTTTGCTGGCCAACTATCGAAGGAATCTGACGGGCGGTTGAGATGTGGATAACAATTTCGCCGCCCTCGTTTGCGCGGGAACCCTGTTTAGGATCCATAAGCAGAACGATGCCCTCTGTCTCGTCGGACTTCACCTGAGTCGCACGGACAGAAAAACCTTTGGATTCAAGCGTGTTGGTGGCGTCTGCCTGGGTGAGGCCCACTACGTCGGGAACCACCTTGCCGCCCCAAAGTTCCATTTGGTAGGTAACAAAGGCTGCCAGCGCTCCGCAAATGCATACCGCCGCAAAAATGCCGAGAGCAATCTTTAGCCCTTTATGAGGCCTTTTTTCGGCATCCGGCGCCCTAAACGATTTCTGATCGTTTATAGAGGACTGCTCTTCGATACGAGGCATGCGCATCGTGCCCCCATCGCGCCAATTCGACGATGGGGGGATGTAGCTTCCTTCGGGGGCAAACGTATCGATGCCCGATAAGTCTATGCGGCGAGTCTGAGATGCCTCAGATACAGGAGGGATAGCGTCTAGAACTGCCGTTTTATCAGAAGCCGACTCGGTGGACACCCCTCCAGCGTTTTTACTGGGCTCATGGCAAGACTGAAAATCGAAAGAAGACGATGAGTCATTAGAAGGGGCCTCATCATCGACGATGTCAAAGGGATCTGCTTGTTCAGAATGCCCGAAAACCCCGGCAAGGCTCTCCGACAGCTCTTCAGATGCGCTCGCGCACGAATCGTTGTCGCCTGTCGCCAAATCAGACGCGCGATCGGCGTGCTCGTCAGACGAAGCTAACGTGTTCCCCTCCGTAGTGGCGGGGGAAAGCTCACTGGTGGCATTGGAGTCTGGTGCAGGTTGCAGGCGCGTTCCGCATTCGTCGCAAAACTTCGCGCCGTCCCTGTTCTCAGCGTTGCAGTGCGGGCAGATCATCTATGCTATGCTCCTCGATTTCAGCCTGATGAGGGGTATTTTAGCCGAAAAGCGCGCATATAACGTCTGTTATAAAAATGAAGCACGTCAATCTAACAATTCGTGCAAGAAAAATGCGATTTAACCGACAGCGCCTAGGCGCCTTCTCCGTATCCGAACCGACGAATCTGCGTGGCATCGCGTCGCCAGTTCTTGCGCACCTTAACTTTAAGGTCCAGGAAGACGCGCGTTCCGAGCAGCTGTTCGAGGTCGGCGCGCGCTTCGGTTCCGATCCGCTTGATGGCAGAACCGCCTTTCCCGATAATAATGCCCTTTTGGCTGTCTCGCTCAACGTAGATGACTGCTTCGACGTAGTGCAGATCGCGCTTTTTGTCGTAAGACAGTTCGTTTACGGCAACGCCAATGGCGTGGGGCACCTCATCGTGGAAGGAGCGCAATATCTTCTCGCGAATAAACTCCGCCACAATAACCTCGATGGGTTGATCGGTGTCCATGTCCTGGGGAAACCACGCAGGACCTTCAGGAAGAAGCGAAACCACAGCATCGACAAACTGATCCACGCCTTTATGCTCCTGGGCAGACAGCGCGGCATACCCATCCCATGAACCAAGGTCCCATGCCGCGTCACGCTGCTTGCTCAGTTGATCGTCATCTACGAGATCCGACTTGGAAAGCACGAGAATCTTTTTCGCCTTCACCTTGGTCAGTTGCTGCGCAACCCACTTATCCCCTGTTCCAACCGGCTGAGACGCGTCAACGAGCATCGCGACAACATCCACATCCGACAACGCCTTAAGAGCCGAAGTGTTAAGCTCTTCACCGAGAACGTCGTGAGGCTTATGGATGCCTGGCGTGTCAACGATGATGAGCTGGAAAGAGTCTTGGTTCAGCACTGCTCGGAAACGATGCCGCGTAGTCTGAGCCGTGTTAGAGGTTATGGCGATCTTTTTTCCCATGATCGCGTTCAAAAGGGTCGATTTACCTGCGTTTGGTCTTCCGACAAGCGTTACAAAGCCCGAACGAAACCCCTCCGATTTCGTCATGCCGTTTCCCCCCATTGGGTTTTCAGCGAAAAAGGCATCCAGATCCATAGCTAACCCCTCTAAACGTGTGGCAAATGATTACGTAATACGGTCGAAAAGAATAGGTGGCACATAAAGGGTATCGGACAGATCACCCGAACACAAGTTGCCATAACTTTGGAACATAAACAATAGCGGCAACAACAAGAGAGCCGAAGGCAGCTAAGTAGACTGCTCCCGCTGCGCAATCCTTAGCGCGTTTTGCAAGAAGATGCCACTCGGGTGACGCCAAATCTACCACCGACTCGATCGCAGTATTAACAATTTCTAGCGCCATTACCAAAACGATGCACAGCACTACGGCAAGCCATCCGGCCTCGCCGATGCCGAGAATAAAGCCGAGGACAACCGCCGCTATTGCGAAGCAGAAGTGGATCTTTAGATTGCGTTGAGACGTGAACGCATAGCGTATTCCAGACCACGCACACGAGAAAGCGCGCCCAAGGGAAAACGAACGTTCATCGTCTACCCTACTGTCGTCGGCATGACGGACGAAACGCTCGCGAGAGTCGGCAGAGTCCTTCTCGGATGGCATGGAATTGCACTTTGTGGAAGCCATTTCGGAACTCTCCTAATGCTCGCCCCGCACGCGAATTGCGTCATCGCGAACGCCTCGTACGGCATCGTGCCCAAAGTCGGCCCATTCAGACAAAAGCTCCCTCTCCCGGGCCTCCATCTCTTCCGCTTCGTCATCTTCGATGTGATCGTATCCCAAAAGATGAAGCAGCCCATGCACAAGCAGAAGACTCACTTCCGCCTCAAAAGAGTGGCCGAACTCTGCGCTTTGCCTTCGGGCGACATCAGGAGCGATAATCACGTCGCCTAGTTCAAAAGGCATATCGGGGTCGAGTGAATAATCGAATCCGAATTCGTCGTCCAAACCGTCGCATTCAAAAGAAAGCACATCGGTAGGCCCGACTTTCCCCCGATAAGACTCGTTGAGCTCTGCAATGCGCTCGTTTTGCACAAATGCCAACGAAACCTCGGAGTTTAAAGGGGCGTCTTCATGTTCAAGCACAAAGCAGGCAAGCTCAACCAAAGGAAACGAATCTACCGTCCCTGCGCCATAGCCCCAATCGACCAGTACGTTCATGAACGCTACGCCTTTCCTGAGGCCTTGTCGTAAGCGGCGACGATAGCGGCAACGAGCGAATGACGGACGACGTCTGCGCCGGTAAAGTCGCAAAAGGCGATGTCGTCTATCCCTTCGAGAATGCTTCGCACTCTCACGAAGCCGCTCTTATCGTGCGGAAGATCGGTTTGAGTCGCATCACCGGTAACCACCATTTTCGACCCGAACCCCAAACGCGTTAAAAACATCTTCATCTGCTCCGACGTGGTGTTCTGAGCCTCGTCCAGGATAATGAAGCTATCATTGAGGGTGCGTCCACGCATAAAGGCAAGAGGAGCGATCTCAATTACCCCGTCCTCTAAGAGACTGCGCCCGCGCTCCATATCAGTCATATCAAACAGGGCATCATAGAGAGGGCGGATGTAGGGATCCACCTTCTCTTCAAGCGTGCCCGGCAAAAACCCGAGATTCTCCCCCGCTTCGACAACCGGACGGGTAAGGATGATGCGGCCGACCTCTTTTCGCTTAAGGGCCGCAACGGCCATTGCCATGGCAAGGTACGTCTTCCCCGTACCGGCAGGGCCTATGCCGAACGTGATGGTATGCGACCGAATCGCATCGACATAGCGTTTCTGGCCAGCCGTTTTGGGACGAATAGCGCGACCCCGATAGGTGAGAAGCACGTCTTCGCGCAGCGCCTGCGGAGAATACTCGTCGGCACGCAAAAGCTCGATAGCGTGACGCACGTAATCGGTGTCGGGCTTGCCGCCCTCTTCAACAAGCTTGATAAGATCGGAAAACAGAACCGTGAGCGACTGAACCTCCGTCGGGTCTCCTTCGAGCGTGATGATGTTTCCGCGCACGCCCACGCGCGCGTGAAACGCAGCTTGGACAATGCGAAGGATGGAGTCCGCAGGACCGGTAAGAAGAGCCATGTCTACGGTTGCAGGCGCCGTAAGCGCGATGTGCGTATTGTCTGTCATGCAGCCATTGTAGCATGCATACCCTCGTTCAGAACTGCCAGGATACAAGCAGCACCGTATATCCTAGATCCGATCAACAAAAGAGAATAAGACGAAGCCCGCATGCACGCGCGGAAAGAACACAAGCCAACGCGTCTGCATGCAGTGGCACCGTAGAGCACACAGTGCTAACCAGGCAGGAGAGGCTCATGCCTAGGTGTTTGCGGGAAGCGGCAACAGCGGCAAGCTCCCTACGGGAAGATTACTCGGCACGGTGATTTCGTAATAGCTTTCCGTCATGCCACGCCCGTACTGTTCGACGAGCACCCTTTCGCAAGACCCGGTTCTTGCGCGATAGTCGGCAGCTCTCAATTGTTTTGCCAAATGGCGAAGCTGCTTGGCGCGGGCGGCGGCTTGAGTGCCGGGAACTTGATCGACTCGCTCAGCGGCAGGCGTTCCTTCTCTTTTCGAATAGGGAAACACGTGAATCTTTGAGAATGCGCACTCTTTGGCAACGCTCAGGGTTGCGTTGAAATCCTCATCTGTTTCACCCGGAAACGCAACGATGATATCGGTTGACAACGACAGCTGCGGAACACGCTTGCGCAGCATTGAAACCAAGTCAGTGTAGTAGTCTGCGTCGTACGGGCGCGCCATCTCCCGCAATACGTTAGAGCTGCCCGATTGCAAGGGAAGATGCAAGTGGCGGCACACCCTCCCTTCCGAAGCAGCAAGTATCTCTATCAAACCCTCGTCGACATCTTTCGGCTCGACTGACGATATGCGGAATCGACACGGCGGCTCATCGGAGGAAGCATACCTGCACGTGGATTCAAGCAGCTCAGAAAGAAGATGCGCAAGCGTGCGGGGCTTTCGCTCTGAATTGTCGCAGTACGAGCCGAGGTTTATCCCGGTGAGAACTATCTCTTTTACCCCCGCACGCGCATAATGCACACATTCGTCTACGATCCGCTCGAACGGCATGCTGACAGCAGGGCCGCGGGCCACATGAACGATGCAATAAGTGCATGCGTTGTTGCAGCCGTCTTGCACTTTCACGCCCACGCGCGTCGGAAAGCTTTGGCCTATCCGTAAAAGAGTCCCATCATCAGCAAATCCGATAGTGCCGTCTTGACCAGAACAAGACTTGGGCTCGGTGGACGAGGCAGCAAGGCGCTTGATCTCTCCAGGCAAGTCTGCTTTAGGAACAACGCGGACGCGCTCTGACATTTCCGTAAAGACCTGTGGGCGCAACGCCGCCGAGCAACCCGTAACAAACACAGTGGCAAAAGCGTTTTCCCTAAGGACGCCGCGAACGGCTTTCCGCGTTTTCTTCTCGGCCTCCCCCGTAACCGCGCAGGTGTTGACCACCACCGCATCGGCATGCTCCACGCTTGACTCTTCCGCTCCCGAATTAAGGAGCAAAGCAGCAAAGGAATCGGATTCGACTCTGTTCACCTTGCAGCCCAAGTTTACGATCGCAAATCTCACCGAGACTCCTCGTCATAACTGAAAGGACGGCAGACGCTTTCGCCGCTATCCCCCGGGCGCGCACCGCCAAGGGCGCCAAGCTCGTAGAGCACAAGCGCAGGAGCAACGATGCCGGCCGTTTCCGTTCGGAGAATAGAAGGCCCAAGCGACACAAGCGACGCTGCCCGATTGGAACTAAGCAGCGTTTCCACCTCGCCAGCGTCAAGCCCGCCCTCAGGCCCAACCACAACGCCTATCGTTGCGATAGGCTCACCATCATGGCAAGGCGCATCGAATGCGGCTCTTAAAGCCTGACTGAGTGAAGCGGTGCCGGGAGCCTCTTCCCAGCAAATGAGGACTGCGGAAAGCCCAGACAGCAACGGGAGAGCTTCCGTTATTGAATGCGGCTCGCTCACTTCGGGCACACGCACCTGACCCGACTGCATTGCGGCGCTTTTGGCAATGGCGCGCCAACGTTGCACCTTGTTCGCGGCTCTTTTTTTGTCGAGCTTTAAAACAGATCGCTTGCAAGCAAGGGGAACGAACGCGGAAACGCCCAGCTCGGTTGCATGGCGAATGACCGAATCCATTTTGTCGCCTTTCGCGAGCCCCTGAAACAGCACGACGTGCGGCAAATGCGAAGGCGCGTCGAGATGCTGGGCGATCCTTACGCGAATCCCTTCGTTGTCAAAAGAGACAATCTCGACCTCGAAATAATCTTGATGCGCGTCGACGATGCCGATATGCTCTCCTGCACCCAAACGCAAAACCTTGGCATGCTTGGCATCTTCAGACGACAAATCAAGGATAAACGTATCATGACTCTCATGCGCGATAACCTGCTGGTCTAAAAAGAAATGCGGAAGTGACATCGTTTCCTCTCACGCTGGTTGCCAACGAAGCAATCAGTTGAACGCGTCGCGAAGCTTCTGCAGGGGCGAGCGTGCTTCAGCAACGTCTTCGCCCATCTCGTGCGCGAACTTCTCCAAAATCTCACGCTGCTTTTTATTGAGCTTCTTAGGAATGGTGACGTTGATGTGCACCAGCAAATCTCCCCGGGAATCGCTTCTGAATTTAGGCATGCCGTGGTTCTTGACGCGAACGACCTGCTCGTTTTGACATCCCTCGGGAATGCGAACCTCAACTACCTCGTCATCAAAAATGCCGTCGATAGAAACAACCACGCCCAGTGCGGCTTGCGCCATCGTAATGTTGGCTCGGGCGTGAAGGTTGTCGCCGTCGCGTTCGAAGAATTCGTGGGGCTGAATGCAACAGGTGACGATAAGGTCTCCCGCGCTCGCTCCCTGGATGCCCGCTTCCCCGAATCCGGAAAGGCGCAGCTGCTGGCCGTCGCGGATGCCAACCGGCACCTCAACGCTCACGCGCTGACGATCGGGCACACGGCCTTGGCCTTCGCATTCGGAGCAGGGATTCTCGATGCTTTTTCCCGTACCTCCGCACGTCTTGCAGGTGGTGGAGGACTGCATATCCCCCAAAAACGTTCTCTGCACTGTCACAACGCGCCCGCGCCCGCCGCAATCGGGGCAGGTGACTTCTTTCCCGCCTTCGCCAAGGCCTGTTCCGCCGCAGTCGGGGCACGGAGCCAGTCGGTCGTACACGATTTCCTTCTTGGCGCCCTGTGCAACTTCCTCAAGCGTGAGACGCAACCCAACGCCCATATCACGGCCTTCACGACGCTGCTGGGCGCGACCGCCTCCAGCCGCTCCGCCAAAGAACGTACTGAAGATATCGCCCATTCCTCCGAACAGGTCGTCGAAGTCCACGTATCCGGAACCGCCATATGGGCCTGAGCCCCCTGCGGCGCCCGGGACAGTGCCGAACCGATCGTATGCGCTGCGTTTTTGCGGGTCGGACAACACGTCGTAGGCTTCGTTGAGCTCTTTAAACTGGTCCTCGGCATCAGGCGCCTTGTTAACGTCTGGGTGCAGCTCGCGCGCACGCTTGCGGAACGCTTTCTTGATCTCAGCTTCGGTCGCATCGTGCGACACGCCGAGGATCTCGTAAAGATCTTTCGCCATTGGGAAATAGTTCCTTTCCAGCCTTTACCGCATCCGCGGTAAGCAACGTAAACCCGACAAAACGAAGAAGCGTCAATGAGCGCTTTCGCTAAATATCGTCCAAAGCGCTTCGCGCAACGCGAACCGCCTGAATGATTTTTGAATAATCCATGCGCGTGGGCCCGATAACGGCTATTGCGCCCATAGAAGGCCCGCGACCATAGCTGCTAGCCACAACGGAGACGCCTGAAAGCCCTTCGGCGTCGTTCTCGCTTCCGATGCGAATATAGGGAATGTCGCCAGCCTGGGCCGCGTCATCGTAAATGTGAAGAAGTACCGTGTTGTCTTCCAGCGCCTCAAGAACAGGAACCAACGACTCGGACTGGCTGAACTCCGGTTTAGTGAGAAGAGAGCTCACCCCAAGGCGGTGGGCGCGCGAAAGATCGCCTTCTTGCAAGCAGGAAAGCACCTCGTCAAGCGCCATGCGGACAAGCGGGCTACGGAAAGCGGCATACATGCCCCTTCCAAGACCTTCCTCGACATCGCGTATTGTTTTGCCGAGGAGGGCGTCGTTCAAAAGCCGCTGCACCGCCGCAAGGTCTTCACCGAGCACGTCTTCGGAAAACTCCATCTGACGGTTGAACACCTGTCCGTCCTCGGTAACTACCACCACCAGTGCGCGCCGAGACGTCAGCGAGACAAGCGTGATCTGACGAATGCGCATATTGAGAACGGACGGCGCCAGCACAATGGAAAGGCAGTCGGTGAGACGCGAAAGCGCCGAAGAGGTTTGTTCGAGCAAGGAGTCGAGTTCGCTTGCCGAACCGCGCATCTCCTCAGCAACCTGGCGGTAGCGCTCATCGTCGGCGGGCGCGAAACCGGTGCGAAGCAAATCGTCTACAAACGCGCGGTATCCGTAATCAGTGGGGATACGGCCGGCCGAGGTGTGAGGCTGGGTAATGTATCCGCCGTCTTCCAAGACAGACAACTCGTTTCTCACCGTAGCAGGGCTCACGCCCAAGTGGTAACGCTCGGTCAAGGTGCGCGAACCAACAGGAAGCGCACGGGCGACGTACTCTTCAATAAGCGCCGCAAGCACTCGCTGCCTACGATCTGAAAGCACGCGTACCACCTTCTTCCTAAAGGGTCGGATACCTTTTCCATGTTTGTAGCGCCAACATCCAAACGGACATTTTAGCAGCCTGTGTAAAGGAGTGCTAAAGATTTGAGCGAAATGCATAGAAATGTAACCGCAAGGTTATGCGCGACCGGTATCGCCCCTAGGATGAAAACTTCCATTAGAGTAACTCTAATGAATAGAGCCCAACCTACGGCGCGAGATCAAGCAAAGCAGAGTACAAGTCGTTGCCGCACAGCCACCCCTGCTCGGTCGGCCTGTATCGCTCGCCGTCAAACGTCACGTATCCTTGGTCTGCCAGTTCCGACAGCACCGGTACAACGCGAGGGATCGTCCGAGACGCATCATCCACCAAAACGCGGGACACGCCCTCCGACATGCGCATTCCAAGCATGAGGTCTTCAGCAAACATTTGAGCTCTATCCAGGTCGTCGGTTACCTCACCGTCCTGCACCCGCATACGACGCTCAGAGTTCTGAGTCATCGTGGCAGCGCCTCTCCCGATGCCAAGATACGGAACCCCTGACCAGTAGGCTTTATTATGGCGGCACTCAAACCCTGGTTTCGCATAGCTCGCCACTTCATAGCGATGGTAGCCCCCGCTTTCCAGCAATCTGGCAGCGAGCTGCATGTGCGCAGCCTCGACATCTTCATCGGGCTCAGGCATCTGTCCATGCAAAACCATGCGCTCGAAAGGCGTGAAGGGCTCTATGGTAAGCGGGTACACGCTTACGTGAGGAACCTCCAGCTCTATCGCCAATTGAACTGAGGCAGAGAGACTCTCTTCGCTTTGCCCGGGTATTCCGCACATCAAGTCAATGCTGATGTTGCCAAAACGCGTTTTAGCAAGTGAGACGGCGTCGATTGCCTCTTGCGCGGAATGCGCGCGACCAAGGACCCGCAGCACGTCGTCGTCAAAGCTCTGGACGCCCAGCGAGAGCCGGTTGACACCCAACGCCCAGATATCTCGAACCATCCTCTCATCAAGGCTGTCGGGATTCGCTTCCATACTGCACTCGACATCGGGTTCAAGCCGCATCGAAAGAGACAGCGTATAGAGCAGCATCGACAAACGTGACATACCTACATGGCTTGGAGTTCCACCGCCGATATAGACGGTCTCAATAGCGGCAAGCTCCCCTTCTTTTGCCTTGCGGCGGACATCAAGGCACACCTCTTCAATGTAGGCATCGATCTTTGGAGAAGACCTCTCGCACGCCTCGGTGGCAAAATCGCAGTAGCCGCACCGAGACACGCAGAACGGTATGTGCACATAGAGTGCTTTATACGGATCGTGAGGCATCCTGAATCTCCATCAATTCGTCGAACACCCTATCGAAATCGTCAATCGACACGCAGGAGTTGATCTTCGCACGCGCAGCTGCGGCGCCGGGAAGGCCGGAGAGGTACCACATCGCGTGCTTACGCATCCGCACGATGTTTCTCCCCTCTCGCTGCTGAAGTAGACGCGCATGGCGGCGCGCCATAGTCACCCTCTCGAAAGCAGACGGCCTGCTCGGTTCGGGTGTGCCGGCAAGAGCGGATTTGACCTCGGCAAAGATCCACGGGTTCCCTTGGGCGCCGCGTGCAATCATGACCGCATCGCAACCCGTTTGACGAAGCATTGCGCAAGCGTCTTGGGCGCAAACGATGTCGCCATTCCCTATGACGGGAACAGACACCGCTCTTTTGACGCGCCCGATAGCCTCCCAGTTCGCCTTCCCCCGATACATCTGCTGAGCGTACCTGCCATGAACGGCAAGCGCGCAGGCGCCGGCGTCCTGCATGCGGAGAGCGAAGTCGACGCAGGTCTCATCGCCTTCCGCCCATCCGCGACGAAACTTAACCGTAACCGGATGCTCAACCGCCCGAACCACGCACGAAACGATCTCGGCGGCAAGATCCGGCGTTTTCATCAACGCCGAGCCGTCTCCCTTCGAAACGATTTTACGCGCAGGGCATCCCATGTTTATATCGAGGTAGCTTAAGGACTCGCCCATGGCCTGCTCTATCCAAAAGGCTTGCTGCGCCATAACCGCTGGCTCGTGGCCAAAAAGCTGAACGGCCACTTCACGCTCCCCTTCCGCCAGCCGGAGCAGATGGCGGGTTTTCTCGTTCGCGTAGGAGAGCCCTTTGGCAGACACCATCTCGGTATAGGTCAGATCGGCACCCTGCTCAAGGCAAAGCGTCCTGAACGCCTCGTCAGACACGCCTGCCATAGGCGCAAGAAGCACTTTGTGTGTAGCGAAAAAATCAAACATGCTCGAAAGAGCGGACCTATTCGAAAAGCGACCCAAGCGCGCCAATCCCAAGAACCACAAAAAGGACAAGCGCAACGAGCACCACCAGGCAGCCTATACCCACCGCCAACTTAGAACGCGAGCTCATCTGCGCCTGCTGCTGCTCCTTGGCGATCTTCTTCTCGTCGAACGGGTCGTCGAGCCAGTTGTATTCTTCTGTTTGTTTCGACATACTTCCCGCCTATTCGTCTACCTTCAAAATCGCCATAAAAGCCTCTTGCGGCACTTCGACGTTGCCGATTGCCTTCATGCGCTTCTTGCCCGCCTTTTGCTTCTCCAACAGCTTACGCTTTCGGCTGATATCACCGCCATAGCATTTCGCTAAAACGTCTTTGCGCTTTGCCTTAACGGTCTGACGAGCAAGCACCCTACCGCCAACGGCAGCCTGGATGGGAACCTCGAACATTTGTCGAGGGATAATCTCCTTTAGCTTCTCGCACAAGACGCGTCCCCTATCGTAAGCCTTGTCTTTATGAACGATAAATGACAAGGCGTCAATGGGCTTGCCAGAAAGCAGGATATCAAGCTTAACCAAAGAGGACGGTTTGTAGCCCATGAACTCATAGTCGAGACTCGCGTAGCCTTTTGTCGACGACTTGAGCCGATCGAAATAGTCCATGATCAGCTCAGAAAGAGGAATCTCCCAAAGCATTTCCACCGTCGTCTGGCTGAGGTAGCTCATAGTCACAAACGTTCCGCGGCGTTGTACGGTGAGATCCATCACGGCACCAACGTAATCGGGCGGAATAAGGATCTTCGCCTTAAGGTAAGGCTCCTCAATCAGTTCGATCTCGCCCGGATCGGGCATCTCTTGGGGCGAGCGGATAGATAGCACCTCTCCGCCCTGCCTGTGCACGTGATACTCAACAGAGGGGGCGGTTGCCAAAAGATCCAAGCCGAACTCGCGCTCGAGGCGTTCTTTTATCACTTCCATATGCAAAAGACCCAAGAATCCAACGCGAAAGCCGAAGCCGAGCGCATGGGAGGTCTCAGGCTCCCATATCAACGCCGGATCGTTAAGCGAAAGCTTCTCTAGAGCTTCTTTGAGGGGCTCGTACTGATCCGAGTCGATAGGAAACAGGCCGGTGTAGACCATCGGTTTGGCTTCGCGGTACCCGGGAAGGGGCTCGCTCACGCCGCCTTCTGCATTAGTAATCGTGTCGCCTACTTTTACTTGGCTTACGTCCTTGAGGCCGGTGACGAGATAGCCCACCTCGCCCACTGAGAGAAAGTCCATAGGCACTTCGGCGGGACGGCGCGCGCCCACCTCTTCAACAAGCGTGGTGACGTCGGTGGCTATCATGTGAATGCGGTCGCCCTTGCGAATGGACCCGTCAATCACGCGAACGAGCGCAACCACGCCGCGATAGGCGTCGAAATAGGAATCGAAGATCAGCGCACGCAGCGGTGCGTCCTTCTCTCCCTTCGGAGCGGGTATGTTGTATACAACCGCCTCCAAGAGGTCGTGAACGCCTTCTCCGGTCTTTCCGCTCGCCAAAACGGCATCATCGGCAGGAACGGCAAGGCCGTCTTCGATCTCTTCGCGCACGCGGTCGGGCTCTGCAGAGGGAAGATCGATCTTATTGATGAGCGGAATGATCTCAAGATTGGCGTTCATCGCCATCATGGCATTCGCTACCGTTTGCGCCTCAACTCCCTGAGTTGCGTCCACTACGAGCACCGCGCCCTCGCATGCCGCAAGGCTTCGGCTGACTTCGTAGGTAAAGTCAACGTGACCAGGGGTGTCAATGAGGTTGAATTGATACACTTCCCCATCGTCTGCCGTGTAGTCAACGCGCACCGCCTGGCTTTTGATGGTGATTCCGCGCTCGCGCTCAATGTCCATGCTGTCGAGAAGCTGGTCTTTCATGTCGCGCTTTGCTACCGTGCCCGTCATCTCAAGCACGCGGTCAGACAGCGTCGACTTGCCATGGTCGATATGGGCAATAATAGAAAAGTTTCTGATGTGGCTAGGATCGTGGGTTAGTTCTTGTTGCGTGGTTGCCATAACCTGTCTTTCAAAATACCAAGCGGGGCGCCGCTAATTCTCAATTGCCTACGCTATTCTAGCGTATGATTCTTTAATTCTGCGTACCTCCACATGGAGGCATTTTGAATTTTAGTAGCGAAACGCCCATAGATCTGCTATTCTATCCGCTTGTGTTCAGCGATACGCGCGTGCGGCACGAGCCGCCGGTTCGCAGACGTGGCTGCAAAGGAACTTAAGCGTGTTGTTGGGAGGCTGAAAGCCGCAAGCGGGAAATCCTGTCCGCTTTCACGCACGGTTGCTACCCTGCGATCTTTCTACCCCCCACCAACATACCTCGTTCCTTTCATCCGGCTGCAGTAGCGCCGTTCGCTCGGTTTTGCAAGGTATTGTTTGGAAGGAAGGCAGAAATGGCGAATATCAAAAGCCAGAAAAAACGCATCGTAACCAACGAGAAGTCTCGTATGCGCAACCGCGCCGTTAAGGCAGCTCTCAAGACCGCAACCCGCCGCGTCAAGGATGCCGTAGAGGCCGGCAATGGCGCCGAGGCCTACGCGGCAGCACTGGCTGCCTGCCGCCTGATGGACAAGGCCGCCTCCAAGGGTGTCATCCACAAGAACCAGGCTGCCAACCGCAAAAGTGGTATCATGGCTCTGGCAAACAAAGTGGTGACGGACGCAGACCGCGCTGCCTATCAAAAGCCTGAGCCTAAGGCTCAAAAGACCGGCTCCAAGAAGGCTGCTGCAAAGGCCGCTCGCAAGGCCGCCCTGGAAGAGGCCGCCAAGGAAAAGGCGAAGCGTCGCGAAGCCACCCAGAAGCAGCAGAAGGCTGCTGCAGAGCGCAAGGCCAAGGAGGCCGAGGAAGCCGCAAAGGCAGAGGCAGAAGCCGCTGAAGAGGCTGCCGAATAGCATGAGCAAGTTGATCGCCGAGCGATCCATCTGCATATCAAGGAGAAACGCCCCGCATAGGGGCGTTTCGCATTTTTAGAACATGCAGCAACGCTAAAGACCGACGGGCGATATAAATGCCAGAACCCAAACGCCATACATCCGCACCCAGGCACTCTGGGGTTTATGCATGCACCCAAACGAAAGCGCTACGTTCGTTGGCTTTATGGACGTGTTCTCACGACAAAGGAGATAAGCCAATCTTTAAAGGCGTCCTCGGTTTTAGCCCCGCTTTTCATAGCGCGTTCGGCATCGCGCGCAGATACAATCCCCCGCCTAAGCTCATCTTCAGAGAAGCGCGAAGCCCAGTCTGCATAATGCTTCACCTTCCAAGACTCTTTGCCTAAAACCGAGGGAAGAGAGGCGATTTCGCCCCGCCGCTGAAGGGACTTCGCGCATATGAGCTCGCGGATTCGACCGACGCACTGCGTGAGCAGATACACATGCGAGGTTGAAGGCATGCGCGTAAGATCCAAAAGACATCGTTTGGTGTTGCGGGCAGACAACGCATCGAGAAACTCCCACGGCTTTACCTCGGTGGTGCGCGCAACCAAGCTCGACACTTCGTGCTCGTTTACGGCATCGGCGCCGTTATGGGCTAAGGCAATCTTGTTTAGCTCCCCGTCAAGGCGAACGGTATCTGCGCCAGCGAGCTCAATGAGAAGACGGGCTGCTCCTTCGGTAAGCGTGATCCCATGGCCAACCGCCATCGATCGCACCAAACGAGGCAAATCGCGCTTTGCCGGTGCCGAGCAGTCTATAACAGCCTGCGGTCCAAAAGCGGCTATGGCCTTGAAAAGCCGCGACGATTTTGCAAGCTTTTCGGCCTCAATCAAAAGAACCGTGCTAGTGCTGGGGTTCTGCAGGTAGGCAACCAACGACTCCGCGTCGGCCTTCCTCAACTTTCCGGCGTTTTTTAGCACCACCATGCGCATCGGGCTCGCAAAGGGCACCGTATTGCAGGCAGCAACAACGGAAGCTCCATCAACCTGATCAGCGTCAAATTCTTCGTAGTTAAAGGTAAGGTCGCCCAGTTTTTGTATGCGAGCGCGAAGCCGCTTGACAACGGTGTCTCGCTTGAGGGCGTCATCGCCAATTGCGGCATAGGCGCACAGCAGCGTGTCTTTTGAGGCGGATTTCGTCATGGACGTATTCTATCGCAGGGTTTCCACCACAATATCGTCGTTATCGAATTTGCACGAAACGTCGCCATCGGTATCCGTTCTCATTACGCGGGTGCCGCTATCCTCCAAAAACGACACGATTTCTGGTGCAGGATGACCGTACCGATTCCGCTCCCCAACGCTAATCAGAGCGAAGGCTGGTGAAAGCCATTGCGCCTGCTCTTCGGTGAGCGCGTTTCTTGAACCATGATGGCCGACCTTTAGAATGTCAAGGTCGGCAAAGCCGTGCTCAGAGATTATCTCGTCGAGCTGCTGCGCCTCCGCGTCTCCGGTGAACAGCCCCACGACGCAAGATTGCTGCTGCTGTTTTTCCGTGTGATAACGTAATGCGAAACAGACGCTGTCCTCGTTTCCCCCTTTCGCCTCATAGCGTGTTGGCCATACTATCTCAAGCTGAAATGAACCAACCGTGATGGTGTCGCCCAGCTCGACGCCGACTACGTTGCCCTCGCCCACTAAGCCGCTCGCGTCATTTCGCAATTCCCCGCACGAATCGCACGGGCAGGAAAGCCCATCTTCGGCGATGAGCACGCGGCTCACGATGAAACTTTGCCCGAGCGACGCAAGTGCGCCGCAATGGTCATCGTCGCCATGGGTTACGAGAACCGCATCGATGCTTTGCACACCGTTACGCGCAAGCGCCTGCCGAAGGAGGGATTCGCTTGCCCCTGTATCAACCAGCACTGCCGCGCCCTCGCTTCTAATCAAAAAGGCGTCGCCCTGCCCAACGTCTAGCATGATCACCTCGTCGCCGCGATGAACGTGCTGAAGCGCGAAGACCACGAGGAAGCATGCGAGCAGCCCGCAGACTACCAACGCCATCTTCCGCTTCGCGTGCGTTTTCCTCAAAGGGGGAAGAGGCCATAACGCCCACAGCCCACAAACAAGACCCAGTGTTACCGCAAGCGCGATGGGCATTTCTACATACAGAGGAACGTTGGCTAAGGGAAGGCTAGAACACGCCTGCACCGCATGGCACAAAAGCTTGCAAAGAGCAAGAGAAAGCGAGCACAGCGTGCCTCCCCCAACAGGAAAAAGATTCAAAGACACTGCCGCCGCAATCCCGACTCCGCACAAAGGGGCAACAATTGGCACGGCAACGATATTCGCTAGCGGCGAGACGAGCGGCATCTGGGAGAACAGCGCGCAGGAATACGGTTGGCACGCTATCATCGAGGATAGCGTGAGCGAGAGCGCGTCTCGTCCTAGTCGAGGGAGACGCGGAACCCACCGCGATATCCAGCGGGATATCAAATCGTTGAACAACGCGATGCCCAAGGTGGAAAGAGCCGAAAGCGCGAACGACGCTGACAGGGCGCAAGTGATGTCGAAGGCGATCATCGTCGCTATGCAGAACCCCAATGCCGAAAGTCCCGCGCTGCGTCGTTTAGCAAAGAGCGAGACCTGCGCTAGCGTCATCATGATAAAGGCGCGTACTCCCGAAAGGGGGAAACCCGAAAATGCAAGATAGGCAAGCACGAACAGAAGCTGAATGGCGATTTGGGCCTTCTTAGGGATTCTGAACGCCCTTGCTATCAAGCCGATATATGAGCCGACGATCACCAGGTGCGCCCCAGAGACGGCGACGATATGTGCAAGCCCGCAGCTGGTAAACGCCTGCTCGATATCAGAGCCCTCATAGGGTACGGTATACCCGCACACGAGCGCCTGGAGGACCCGAGACTCGCTAGCGTCTCCTTGAAAGCCTGCAAGCGCACTCTCCCGCGCTGCGCATAGCAGCCCTAAAGGGGTTTCGTCTGCTTGATCCACGATCTCGCTCAGCTGGGCAACGCCAACCTGCCTCTTTTCCCGATAGAAGCCACGTTGGTTCTCGCTGGGCAGCGCGATCTTCACCGTGGCGCTAAAGACATCGCCGAACTTGGGCACTAGTTCGTCAGAGTCAAAGTACGCGTAGGCCTTAACCGAAAAGCCGTCATCGTAGGTAACAGAAACCGCACCGGCAGACCCATAATCGGAAGGCGAAAAATCCCCAAGCGCCCGAACGGTTGCCGCACACAGCCCGCGCTCTATCGCTGAATTCTGGTGTTGCGAAAAGGCAAGAGACGAAAACCCGCAAAGCGCGATACCCAGAAACGCCCCCGCCAAGACATACAGAATCCCAGACAACCGCCGCAAACGAAGCGTCGCCGCAAGAAGCCCAACTGCCCCTACCGAAAACACGATAGCCAGCGTGCCAGCAGCTGATTCGGTTATTCCTTCAGTTAACGACCAAAGAATCGCGGCAGTGACCCACAACGACAAACCGATAGCCAGCAACGGCGGGAGCGCGGGACGAACCGGCGCAGCATCCAAGCTCAGCCCATCCGTGCCCTCAGAAGTTAGGCAGAATGCACGGCTATAAGACATCGCTATCCGACGCTAATCAGTTCGGCGAGTTCTTCGTACTTCTTATCCCCGATACCTGAAACGCGTTTGAGATCCTCGCAGGACAAAAACGGCCCGTTTTGTTCCCGGTCGTCAATGATCTTTTGCGCAGTCGATTCCCCTACCCCCGGAAGCTCGTCAAGTTCCTCCAAAGATGCCGTGTTGATGTTGACCTTTCCACCTGCAGCGCTCCCTCGCGCAGCGCTATCGGCAGACTGCGACTCTTCAACGGACGAAACGATGATCTGCTCGCCGTCGGCCACCACGCGTGCCAAATTCAGGCTGTCTTGAGCCGCATTCTCCGTAAAGCCTCCAGCAAGCTCTATCGCATCGTCGACGCGGGAGCCCTCTACCACCCGGTAAACGCCAGGGGTTACCACTTCGCCGCTCACATGTACGACAACCGTTGCCTCAGGCTCTACAGTTTGATCGGAAGGCGCGTCTTGGCCTACTTCGCTTAGGTCTGAGTGGTCGCTATTCTGCAATTCGTCGCCGGCAAGGGAAAACGACTCGCTTTCGCCAGAAGCAAAGACGCGTGAAGCGCCAACCGCAAGCAGCAGCACGGCAAGAACAGATACGCCCAATACTGCAACTTTGCTTACCGGCATGTTGCTGAGGTGAAGTTTTGCACGTAGAGTATCCGAGCTTTTCTGAAACGACATCCTGCCCTCCTTTAACGGTGAACCGGATGCTACCTCCCTGAACTCTCGCTCCGAACGTAATACCGACACGAAAATGAGACCTGAAAGTAGCGAACATGCAACTGAACCTACATGCGCTCTACCACCAGACCTCACACAAAACTAATGTATCGCTTATGCAAACCCCACGCTAACTAAGCTGCAAGGCTTATGGGCGGCTTACCGCTTTCTTTTATATGAAGGGCACCGATAATCGTGAACCTCTGCCGAATCGCACAGTTCCGCCACCCATTGATCGATAGGGAACAAAGCTTCAGCCTCTAAGACGCGCGGAAGCTTGGCATGAGTCTCCGGATTGCGCGGCATGAACAACGTGCAGCAATCGGGGGCATCCTGAGACGAGATTTCAAACGTACCTAACCGTTGCGCCTCGCGAATAATCTCCAGTTTGTCAGTGCCGATAAGCGGCCTTAAGACAGGACAAGACACTGCCGCATCAGTGCAGCGGATGTTGTCCAGCGTCTGCGATGCCACCTGCCCGAGACTCTCTCCAGTTACCAAGGCGCCCGCCTTTTCGCGGCGCGCTATCTCTTCAGCAACCTTGAACATCAGACGACGGTACAGGATCACTCGAAGCTCGGGCGGCGCCGTCAAAGCGATCTGGCGCTGGTAGTCGCCAAAAGGAACGATATAGGTTCTTGCTATGCATCCCGTTCGCTCCAACACGTGTGCGATATCGTCAACGAGCCACTCGCTTGCATCGGAGGTTTGCGGACGGCCAGAGAAATGCACCCCTACCACCTCGGCACCGCGCCGGGCAAGCTTCCAAGAGGCAACAGGGGAATCGATGCCGGAAGACAACAGGGACACAACGCGCCCGGACACGCCAACAGGAAGCCCTCCAATGCCCGCAATGCTTCGAGCGTAAACGTAGGACGCATTCTGCACCACTTCCACGCCGACGGTAACGTCTGGATCTTTCATCTTCACGGCAACATCGGGAAACGCGTCGGAAAGGTTCCCGCCAATGATCTGGTTCATCTCCTGAGAGTTGATGGGGAAGTCGGTGTGGCTGCGGCGGGCGTGGACTTTGAAGCTTTCCATATGCCCCGCTTCCGACATTGCCGCAATGCCCGCCTTGGTCATTTGATCGATATCGCGCTCGCATTTAAAGCCGCACGAAACACGAGCGACGCCAGGGACATTCGCAATATGGGAGGCGCAATCGAGCGCAACCTCTGCCGGACACCCCTCTTTGAGGAAAACGCACAATCGTCCAGAAATTCGATGAATCGTTACCACGGGAAACGGCGCAAGCAAAGCCTCAAGGTTGTGAACAAGACGCTGTTCAAACGCCTTGCGGTTATGCCCCTTAAGCCCAATCTCATGGTAATGGACAAGGCAAATACGCTGATAGTCGGACATTGTCATACCCCATCTTCGGACAGTCAGAAAAAGGGTCTCGACTCTGAAGCGCATACAGATCGCAAAAACGATGCTTGTTCAAACCGCAAGCACCCGCGAACAGCGAGCATCAGTGCCAAGACCCTTCGATACGTCAAGCGGTCTTTCGCAAAAAGACCGAAAAAGCTCTAGTGATTATGGATGTCGATGGTAGAGGGATCGTAGGATATATCGCCGCGAGAAACCTCGTTGAATGCGATGGTAAGCGGCTTTTTATCGGCAGCACGCGCAATTTCAACCGCAGTCTGGAGCTGGATAGCGCGGTCGCGTTGGCCACGCATCATGTCGTTGATGTCATGCGCACGCTTAGAAGCGAGAGCGCACAGCAAGAAGCGATCGTTGTCGGTTTGATCGAGCAGCACGTCAATCTTCGGTTCGATAATACTCATGTTCGACTTCTTTCTATCTCGTTTCGCTGGCACATGAATCTATGTAGGCAACCAGCTCGTCAGTAGCACGGTCGAGATCGTCGTTAACCAGCCTCATGTCGTAATCTTCTTTATGGGAAAGCTCAAATCGTGCAGCTTCCATGCGCTTGGAGATGACCTCGTCCTCTTCGGTTCCCCTGCCTCGCAACCTGCGCTCAAGCTCCTCCATCGACGGCGGCTCGATGAACACCAAATGAGCCTGCGGCATCTTGTCTCTTACCTGAAGCGCTCCCTGAACATCTATCTCAAGGACGATCTGCTTACCCGCCTCAAGCTGCTCCAAAATGCTTTTGAGTGGTGTTCCGTAGCAATTTCCGGCATATTCAGCCCATTCCAAGAAGCCCTTTTCATCAACGAGCTTCTGAAACTGAGCATCGGAAAGAAAATCGTACTGAACGCCGTCTTGCTCGCCCTCGCGCGGAGCGCGCGTCGTAGCAGACCGAGAGACCCATACATCAGGAACCCTCTGCGCAAGACGGGCCACCAGAGTGCCTTTGCCCGCACCTGATGGCCCAGAGATAACGAAAAGATTGCCGTTACGCATATAACAGCTTAGCCCAATCGTTCAAGAAGAGCAGCCTGCTGACGATCGCCCAAGCCACGAAGACGACGGCTTTCGGCGATTTGGAGGTCTTTCATAACCTTTTCAGCCTTAGCCTTGCCATAGCCAGGCAGCGTCTCGATAAGCGTGGAGACCTTCATGCGGCCAACGATGGGATCGTCCTTCATGCCGAGAACATCTTTCAGGCTCAGCTTGCCCGACTTCAAGTCGTCGCGAACTTCCGCACGCTTAATACGAGCTGCCTTTGCCTTCTCCAGAGCAGCCTTGCGCTCTTCGGGGCTAAGTTGAGGGATTGCCATAGTATGTCTCTCCTTTTGTTAATGAAAGCGATTGTGAGATACTATCACGCCGCACATCGCAGAAAAATGCAATTTGCAGCATTTCGGAAAAAATCCAATGCACCTGCACATCAAACCTTCTCTTTTCAGCATTCATCATTAAAGCCCATCAGGCATTATCGCGCAAGGTGCCTTCACTAGATTGATGCAACTATGGCGTCAAAGGCAGCCGCCGGGTCTTCCGCCTGCGTGATAGGGCGACCCACCACGATATGAGAAGCCCCCGCGGCAAACGCCGCCGCCGGGGTGGCAACTCTGCTCTGATCGCCCTTGGCGGATCCCGCAGGGCGAACTCCAGGAGTGACGATGTAGGCCTCAGAACCGAGCGCTTCTCTCAGCATCGCTGCCTCCTGAGGTGAGGCGACAACGCCAGAAAGACCCGCCTCGCGAGCCAAGCGAGCCAAGGAGCTAACCTGTTCCTCCATGGGACGAGAAACGCCCACGCGCGCAAGAGTTCGCTCGTCCATGCTGGTAAGAACGGTGATTCCCAAAGTAACGGGAGAGCCTTCGCCTAACAGCTCGCTTACCTCTTGTGCGCCCGCAAGACCAGCCTGCATCATCGAAATCCCGCCGCATGCGTGCATCGTTATCATGTCTGCACCGCTGCGCACCGCCGAGGCCGCAGCACCTTTGACCTGATGCGGGATGTCATGAAACTTCAGATCGAGAAATACCTTGAATCCCTTTTCCTTTAAAGCACGCACGATTGAAGGGCCCTCGGCGTAGTAAAGCGTCATGCCGACTTTCACCCAGAGCGCCTTTCCCTTAAGAAGGTCCGCCAGACGAAGGGCTTCTTGCGCATCGCAATCGAAAGCTACGATGATGCGGTCTTTTGCGGGAATAGCCTCAAAGGCGCTTAGCATTCCAGGGCTCCAATCAACTCGTTTACGTCAGAAACACCGTGTCGTTCACAATAATCAGCAATGCCGGCAATCACCTCTACCGTTGCCGTGGGATTGTAGAAATTTGCGGTACCTACCGCAACCGCCGTAGCTCCGGCAAGCATGAACTCAACCGCGTCCACGCCAGAGGCGATGCCCCCCATGCCCAAAAGCGGAATCTTTACCGCCTTATGGCACTCCCAAACCAAGCGCAGGGCAACAGGCTTGACGGCAGGGCCGGAAAAGCCGCCGACGACACGAGCCAACAACGGCTTTCTACGTTCGGCATCAATTGCCATGCCCATCAAGGTATTGATGAGCGAAAGCGCGTCGGCTCCAGCCGCCTCTGCGGCGCGGGCGATTTCAGTTATGTCGGTAACGTTGGGGGTGAGCTTGACGATAAGGGGACGCTCCGTAGCTTCGCGGCACCTCTGTACCACCTCGGTTACGCTTGCGGGGTCGGTTCCGATAGTCATTCCCCCTGCGTCCACATTAGGGCAAGAAATGTTCACCTCGTAGGCATCCACCGGAGCTTCTTCAAGCGCTTCGATAACCGCGACGTACTCGCCAAAACTATGACCCGACACATTAACGATGGTGGTGGCGCCCTGGCTCGCGAGCCAAGGAAGCTCAACCTCTTTCAAATGATCCACGCCTGGGTTTTGAAGGCCGATGGAATTCAACATGCCACTGGGGGTTTCAGCGATGCGGGGGGATGCGTTTCCCTCCCAACCGTGCAAAGAAACCCCTTTGGTTGTGACTGCGCCCAAAGCGGATACGTCAACGAATGCGGAGTACTCCCTACCCGCCGCAAACGTTCCCGAAGCGGTGGTAACGGGATTCTTCATCGTCAGTCCGCCCAGGTTAACCTGCATAGCAACAGCCATTTACCACACCGCCTTCCGCGCATCGAAAACCGGCCCGTCGACGCAGGCGCGCTTTTTTCCTTCCGTAGTGTCTACGACGCAGGAAAGGCATGCGCCAATTCCGCAGGCCATTCGCTTTTCCATAGACACCTCGCAGCGGACGTCGTATTTAAAGGCAATGTCCGCGACGATCTTCATCAAGGGCTCAGGGCCGCATACGGCAACATAGTCGTACTGCGCGCCCGCCGCGCCCGCTTCCTCAAGCGCCTCTTCAACTAGCGAGGTGCAAAAGCCGGCGCGGCCGTAGCTTCCGTCGTCGGTTGCACAGCGGGGCTCTTCGCCTAAAAGCTGCGCGTAGCGGGAACGGCACACCAGCGCGTCGTTGGTTTGGGCGCCAAGCACAACGTCTACCGCCGCCTCAGAGGCAACGAGCTTCTCGCACAGCATAAACAGCGGGGCGGCGCCCACTCCCCCGCCCACCAAAAGGCAGCGGCCTTGAAGCGGCGGATTCCAGACGGCACCAACCGGGCCGATAAGCTCGCATTCCTCACCAGGCAAAAGCGAGGTCATATGATCGGTCCCGAACCCAACTACCTGATACAGGATGTCAAGCGTTCCCCGCTCCCTGTCGCATGCGTATACCGAGAACGGGCGCCTAAGTATGTGCGCCTCCATGCGAGGAACTTTCATATGAACAAACTGTCCTGGCTCTAAGTCGGACGCGATACGAGGTGACGCTACCGTGAGAAGGTAGAGCCGAGGCCCTACTTTCTCGTTGGAAAGAACCTGCACGGTTTCGTTGTAGAGAGCCATGTGCACACCCCTTTCTGCCACAACCGGCAACCTAGTGCTCCCATTGGGGCAGATCTTGCAGCGCGATCACGTCGAAGCCGCTCTCCTGCGACACTTCCATGCCTGCCACAAACGCCTGAGCAGCGGCAAGCGTGGTAACGTAGGTGAGGCCGTGGCGAACGGCGGCAGAGCGCAGCTCGTAGCCGTCGGAGCGCGTCTCGTGGCCGAACGGCGTGTTGATCATAAGCGTCACCTCGCCAGACGCGATGCGATCGATGACGTTGGGCGAGCCTTCGCGCACCTTGCGCACAAGCTCGCACTCAATGCCTGCCGCCTTAAGCGCGCGCTCGGTGCCGGAAGTTGCAATGATCTTGAATCCAAGGCGTGCGATATCGCGCGCGATGGGAATGATGCTGCGCTTGTCTCGGTCGCATACGCTGATAAACACCGTTCCCTCTTTGGGAAGATCGTAGTTCACTGCTAGCTGAGTTTTCGCATATGCCGCCGGGAAATTGTGGGCAATGCCCATGACCTCGCCGGTAGATTTCATCTCAGGCCCAAGCACGACGTCTGCGCCCGGGAACCTGCCGAAGGGCATAACCGCTTCTTTCACGCTGAAATGCTCCAGCCGGCGCTCGTCATCGGGCAAATCGAGGTCGGCGAGCTTCTCACCCGCCATGATGCGCGCCGCGATCTTCGCAAGAGGCACCCCATTGGCCTTAGAGACGAAGGGGACGGTGCGGCTAGCGCGCGGGTTCGCCTCGATAACGTAGATCACCGTGTCTTTGATGGCGAACTGGATGTTGATAAGACCCACTACGCCCAAGCGCAGCGCGAGACGGCGTGCGATGGAGCGCAGCTGGGACACGATTGCCTCAGACAGGGCGAACGGCGGCGTGCAGCAGGCAGAGTCACCGGAATGGATGCCGGCTTCCTCGATGTGCTCAAGCACTCCACCGATATAGACCCTCTCGCCGTCGCAGAGCGCGTCGAGGTCCACCTCCACGGCGCCCTCAAGGAAACGGTCGAGATAGACCGGGTGGTCAGGCGAAATCTTGGTCGCCTCTTCCATGTACTTTTCGAGCTGGGCTCCGTCATAGACGATTGCCATGCCGCGGCCTCCAAGCACATAGCTCGGACGAACCAGCAGGGGGAACCCGATATGGTCGGCAACCTGGCACGCCTCAATAAACGTAGAAGCGTCTCCTGCGGCAGGATAGGTGATGTTGAGCTCGTCAAGGACGGCGGCGAACCTGTCGCGGTCTTCGGCGAGGTCAATAGCCTCCGGCTGTGTTCCCATGATAGGAACGCCCGCCTCCAAAAGCGGCTTGGCAAGCTTAAGCGGCGTTTGGCCGCCCAAGGTCACGATAACCCCGTCAGGCTGCTCGGCGTCCACGATGTCCATGACGTCTTCGTAGGTAAGCGGCTCGAAATAGAGCTTGTCGGAAGTGTCATAGTCGGTAGAGACCGTTTCAGGGTTACAGTTGACCATGATCGTCTCATACCCTTCGTCATGCAGTGCATAGGAGGCATGGACGCAGCAATAGTCGAATTCGATTCCCTGGCCGATGCGGTTAGGACCTGCGCCTAAGATCATGACGCGCTTCTTATCGCCATGCTCGGTTTCGGTTGCGTCGGCGTCATAGGTTTTATAGTGATACGCGGTTTTGCTGGGGAACTCTGCCGCGCACGTATCAACCGTCTTAAAAGCCGGCAATACGCCCAGCTTCTTGCGGTGTGCACGCACTGCAAGCTCGTCTGAGCCGGTAAGCACGCCGATCTGCACATCCGACATGCCGTAGCGCTTGCATACGCGCATGGCGTCGGCGTCGACGTCCTCAAGGGCGCTTCCCCGCAGCGCCTCTTGTACGGCAATCATGTCCGCCATACGGGAAACGAAGAACGAGTCGATGCGAGTCAGGCGCGACACCTCTTCGACCGGCATGCCGCTGCGCAGCGCCTCTCCAACGTAGAAAACGCGATCGGCCGTAGGGCGCATGAGAAGAGACGCGATGTCGTTATCGTCGGGAAGCGGCTTCTTGCCGTCGACACCCAAGCCCGCGCGTCCATTCTCCAAAGAGCGCAGCGCCTTGCCCAACGCCTCTTCGAACGTGCGACCGATAGCCATGATCTCGCCAACCGCCTTCATCCGGGTGGAGAGCGTGTCGTCGGTGCCCTGGAACTTCTCGAACGCGAAGCGCGGAACCTTTACCACGCAGTAGTCGATAGACGGTTCGAAGCAGGCAGGGGTTGCCTTGGTGATGTCGTTGACGATCTCGTCGAGCGTAAAGCCTACCGCGAGTTTCGCCGCTGCCTTAGCGATAGGAAATCCCGTCGCCTTGGATGCCAGGGCGGACGACCGTGAGACACGGGGGTTCATCTCGATGACGATCATGCGGCCGTTGTCGGGGTTGACGGCGAACTGCACGTTGGAGCCGCCGGTCTCAACGCCGATCTTCTCCAGAATCGCCAGCGACGCCGCGCGCATACGCTGATACTCGACGTCGGAAAGCGTCTGAGCAGGCGCCACGGTGATAGAGTCGCCCGTGTGCACGCCCATTGCATCGAAATTCTCGATGGAGCACACGATGATGCCGTTGCCGGCACGGTCGCGCATGACCTCCATCTCGTACTCTTTCCACCCCTCGATGCTCTCTTCAACCAGCACCTCGCCGGCAGGAGACAGCTCCAGGCCCTGCGAAACGATGGTGACGAGCTCTTCAGGCGTGTGGGCTATGCCGCCGCCGGCGCCGCCGAGCGTGTACGAGGGGCGAAGCACAACCGGAAAACCCAGATCGGCAACGATCTTTTGAGCGTCCTCTACCGAATACGCGTAGCCCGAACGCGCCGTTTCGATGCCGAGCTCCGCCATGCATTCGTTGAACATTTTGCGATCTTCGCCACGCTGAATTGCCTCGAGATCGCACCCGATCATCTCAACGCCGTACTTGTCGAGAATGCCCGCTTCGGCAAGCTCGACCGCCGTATTGAGACCGGTCTGGCCGCCGAGCGTAGGAAGCAAGGCATCAGGCCGCTCCTTGGCAATAACCTTTTCCACAAACTCGGCAGTGATAGGCTCTACATAGGTTCTGTCCGCCAGACCCGGGTCGGTCATGATGGTAGCAGGATTGCTGTTGACCAAGATCACCCGATATCCATCGGCCTTAAGGACCTTGCACGCCTGTGCGCCCGAATAGTCGAACTCGCACGCCTGGCCGATAACGATAGGGCCAGAACCGATAACTAGGATGGTTTTGATGTCGGTGCGCTTTGGCATGCTATCGAACCTCCCGATTAGAAGAATCTCCCTGTTGGTCATCAGTCAGCGAGGGCGCGTCCGGTACCACGGATTCGCCTGATGCAAGGTGGGGCTGGACTTTGGTCCGCCCCACCGCAGCAGAAGGCGAAGGCGGGGTGCCCGACGCGTCCGCAGCGTCGGCCTTTCCGCCGTTCGGCAGAACGGCGGAACCAAAAGTCCATCCCGCAAGACGGTCTGCCGCAATATCGATATCGAGATAATCGGGCTGCCCGTCCATAAGGCGAGTAAAGGCAGTGAACAGGTAATGGGCATCGGTAGGGCCTGGGGATGCTTCCGGATGGTATTGAACGCAAAATGCCGGAATGTCCAAAAATGCGATGCCTTCAGCCGTGCCGTCATTAAGGTTGACGTGGGTGAGGCGAATGCGGCCGAAACGGGGGTTGTCGACCACAGGCGCTACTCCGCGTTCAACCCAGTAGCGCAGATCTCCGTTTGAAGGGTGATTCTCAACGCCGTCGGAAAGCGAAGGGACAAGGTCGCCTAAACTCGGGAAAAGGATGCCGAAGCCATGGTTTTGAGCGGTGATCTCAACGCGTCCGGTCAACAGGTTCATAACCGGGTGGTTGCCGCCACGATGACCGAACTTGAGTTTTTCAATCTCTGCGCCTGCCGCCTTGCCGATCATCTGATGCCCAAGGCAAATTCCGAAGACCGGGACACGTCCCAACAGCTTTTCTACCTGCGTGTAGGTTCCGCTCACGGCATCGGGGTCACCCGGCCCGTTCGACAAGAACACGCCGTCGGGCTCAAGCTCCAAAACCTTTTCAGCCGGCGTGTCCCACGGCACCACGGTAAGGTCGCAGCCGCAGCGCACAAGGTTTTGCAGGATGGAAAGCTTAGCGCCGCAATCGTAGGCGACAACTTTGTACTTCGGCTGCGCCGGCTCCATCAAGGCAAACGACTGGGTTTCGGGAAGCTCGCTTGCTCCAAAGGAATGGATCTCGTCGCACGAGACGGTAGCCGCAAGGTTTTCTCCTACGATGGATGCGCTAGCGCGTACCTTTTCAAGGAGGCTCTCAACATTAGTGTCGATGGTGGAAATGACCGCGCGCTGGGCGCCGTTGTCGCGAACATGCCGCACCAGCGCACGGGTGTCTACCCCCTCGATGGCGATGATGCCATGCTGGGCCAAAAACGAAGGCAAGCTTATGGTAGAGCGCCAATTACTCGGGGTCTGGGACATGTCGCGAACCACCACGCCGCGACACGCCGGCCTTTCTCTTTGGCAGTCGTCGAGGTTTACGCCGTAGTTTCCAATCTGAGGATAGGTCATCGTGATGATCTGACCGGCATACGAGGGATCGGTGATTACTTCCAGATATCCTTCCAGGGACGTGTTGAAGCAGATCTCGCCGAAGGCCTCCCCTTCCGCCGCACAGGAATTCCCCTGAAACACCGCACCGTCTTCTAAAACCAAAAGTGCTGGTTTGAAAGCCGGCTTAGTGGTGTTGTGAAGAAGTTTTTCACTTAGCTCACTCAACGATAACACCATCCTCCATAGTTGCGTAACCGCCTACGTACACATCGCAAGCACGTCCTACCAACGCTTTCCCAATAAAGGCCGAGTTCGACGCTTTCGACTCGAAGTCATTTTCGTCCACCGTCCACTCGACGCACGGGTCGATGACCGTAAAATCGGCCAAGCTGCCCGGCTCGAACGCGACTCGCTCGCTCCGAATGATCTCGCGAGGCTTCACCGCCATAAGGTCCACCAGACGGTTCCAATCGATAATGCCGGTCTTAACAAGATTGGTGACAATCAGACCGAGCGACGTTTCAAGGCCGATCATGCCGAACGGGGCACGTTCGAATTCACGATCCTTTTCAAACTTGGTGTGCGGCGCATGGTCGGTAACAATGGCATCGACCGTTCCGTCGGCGACGCCCTGGATAAGAGCACAGCAGTCGTCGCGCGTGCGCAACGGAGGATTCACCTTGAAGCTCGTGTTGTACTCGGCGGTGATGTCGTCGTCGGAAAGGAAGAGATGATGCGGGGTAACCTCGCACGTGACCGGCAAGCCTTCCGCTTTCGCCTCGCGGACCATGCCAAGGCCGCGCGCGGTGCTCAAATGCTGGATATGGAGAGGACAACCGGTTAGACGGCACACCGCGATATCGCGCGCTATTTGAATCTCCTCGCCTTCTGCCGGCCACCCCAATAGACCCAGGCGCGTAGAGGCTGCGCCTTCGTTGACCTGCCCGGCCCCTACCAGTCCTTCGTCCTGGCAGTGGCTCATGACCACGCGGTCGAACTGCTTCGCGTAGTCCATCACGCGGCGCATCATTCCGCTGTCCTGCACGCCTCGGCCGTCGTCAGTAAAGGCGCATGCTCCATGGGAAACCATATCCCCCATTTCAGAGAGCGTCTCGCCCTTGAGGCCTTGGGTGCAGGCTCCCACTACTTCCACGCGGCACTTTCCCACCTCGCTGGCGCGGGATTTAACGTACTCTACCACCTGAGCGTTGTCGATAGTGGGAGAGGTGTTCGGCATGCAGGCAACCGTGGTGAAGCCGCCGTGGGCAGCAGCGCGCGTGCCTGACGCGATGTCCTCTTTCTGCTCCTGCCCGGGATCGCGCAGATGGACGTGGATGTCAACCAGTCCCGGAACAAGAATCTTCCCCGTCAGATCGCGCTCCACCCCTTTGGGCATTTCTAAGTTGTGGCCAACCTCCACAACGCGACCGTCGCGAATGAGCACGTCACATACCTCGTCGATTCCCACCTGAGGATCGACGACTCGTGCGTTCTTAAGCATCAACGCCATGTTCGCTGCCTCCTAACAACGTGTACAGAGCCGCCATGCGAACAAGCACGCCCGCGTAGACCTGATCGAGCACGCGGGAACGCTCAAGATGGTCGGCCATATAGTCATCAAGCTCTACCCCACGGTTCAATGGCCCGGGATGGCACACGATCGCGTGCGGCTTCATGAGCTTTTCTCTCTCGCGCGTCAAGCCAAACAGCATGTTGTACTCGCGCAAGCTGGGAAACGGCGCGCCTTCCAGGCGCTCACGCTGAATACGCAGCATGTAGACGACATCGAGCGAGGGAAGGGCTTCGTCAAGGCTACTGGTAACATGATCGGCGCCTAAAAGCTTCGGACATGCAGGCATAAGGGTGGGAGGCCCGATAACCGTCACCTCAGCCCCCATGATCTTGAGGGCCGGAATGAGAGAGCCGCACACGCGGGAATGACCGATGTCACCCACAATGCCAACAGAAAGCCCGTCGATGGAGCCGAAATGCTTCCGAATGGTGTACAAGTCGAGCAGCGCCTGCGTTGGATGCTGGTGCTTTCCGTCGCCCGCGTCGATAACAGGCAAGCCAGACGCCTGGGCCACCTGATAGGGAACGCCGGCGTGCTTGTCGCGCACTACGATCAAATCGATCTTGTAAGAGCAAAGGGTCCTCACCGTGTCGAGAAGGCTTTCTCCCTTGACGGTAGAGGTAGAAGAGCCCCCAAAGTTTAGCGTGTCGCACGACAGACGCTTCTCTGCGATTTCAAAGGAGCTGCGCGTGCGCGTAGAGGGCTCGTTGAACATGTTCACGACCGTATATCCCTTAAGCGTGGGAACCTTTTTTATACGGCGTTCGTTTACCTCACGAAAACGCTCGGCGATGTCGAGAAGGAGGGTAATTTCATCAGCGGAGTATTCGGAAATGTCGAGAAGATGCTTGTGCCTAAATTCCATAAGCTACTCCCCTTTGCAGTTGCCGATAGGAGCCGCGCCTGCACGATCTCCTGGCGCGAGGGACAAGATCTCTACCGCAGAGGTTCCGTCCACCTCGTCGAGGAAAAGGCGGACGTTTTCCTCGAGAGAGGAGGGAACGTTTTTGCCGACGTAGTCTGCACGAATGGGCAGCTGGCGATGGCCGCGATCGACCAAAACGGCAAGCTGAACGCACGCCGGGCGACCGATGTCCATCAGCGCATCAAGCGCCGCCCTGATGGTGCGCCCGGTGAACAGGACATCGTCAACAAGCACAATGGTCTTGCCATCGATGTCAAACGGGATGTCGGTGGCGTGTACCTCGGGACTGAAATAGGTAGCGAAATCGTCGCGATAGAGGCTGATGTCGAGTCTGCCAAGCGGGATGCTCGTACCTTCGATGGAGCCAATTCGCTCGGCAAGCCGCTTTGCCAAAAGATCCCCGCGCGTAACAATGCCAACGAGCGCAAGACCATCGGCGCCCTTGTTGGCTTCAAGAATCTGATGCGCAATTCGCGTGAGAGACCTATCGATCTCCTGCGCATCCATGCAGATAGACTTTACGTTTCCGTCTGCCATACACACCCCTTTCTGAATGGGTGCAGAGTCCCCTTCTGCGCATTGAGAAAAGTATTGCAGCGCGCTTTCGCACCTCAAACCGAAGTCCGCGCAGAAAAAAAGCCTCTGCGACAGACAAAGGCTCAGCTCGCACGCGTCCTTTTTCCGTAGACGCAAAAAGAAATCCGCCTTGTCGGTCTCTCTGTACCGCTTTTAAAGACTAGCTCCAGTATACGCGCTTTAATACCGCCTGATAACCCCCTATTTAGCACGCCGTGTTTACCGTAAGGAGGATGTTGCTTATACTCAACTTGATCGAAGGAGGTGAAAACGTTGACGGACGCAAAGATCGAGCAAGTCAAGCTCACCACGCTCACAGCCAAGGGCGGTTGAGCGGCGAAATGGGGTCCGGGCGACCTCGAAGCGGTGCTCTCCACCATAACCAAAGAACGCATGCGCGCGACGTCCGAGGAAAGCAGGCTTCTTCTCGGCTTTGAAACCAGCGACGATGCGGCCGTGTGGCAACTGACCGACGATCTTGCGGTTGTGCTTACCGTTGACTTTTTCACTCCCGTCGTCGACGACCCCTACGAATTCGGGCGCATTGCGGCGGCAAACGCCTTGTCCGACATTTTCGCCATGGGCGCTACCCCTCAAGTGGCATTGAACCTGCTTGCGCTCGACAGCTCGCTAGGATCTTCTGTGGCGGCGCGCATCCTGCAAGGCGGCGCAGACGCCGTGAGCGAAGCGGGGGCAACAATTGCCGGAGGCCACACCATCGACGACGACGAGCCGAAATACGGATTGTCGGTTTTCGGCACCATCGACCCCAGGCTTATCGTAAAAAACGCTGGCGCCAAGCCTGGAGACTGCCTCTACCTTACGAAGCCCCTTGGCACTGGGATAATAAGCGCCGCCCTCAAAATCGACGCGATTTCAAACGAAGGGGCGCGCCCGGCAATAGAGAGCATGATGGAACTCAACAAAGCCGCCTCAGAGGCGATGCTGGCAAGCAACGCACACGCCTGCACCGACGTTACCGGCTTTGGCTTTGCAGGGCACCTGCACGAGATGCTTGCTGCAAGCAAGACAAGCGCCGTCATAGATTTCTCGGCGCTGCCCCTTTTCGATGAAGTGTGGGAGCTTTCCTGTGCGTATTGCCGCCCTAACCGGAGTTTTTCGATCATGGACGAAGCGGAAAGCTACGTGGCAAAGGGACGGCTTGACGACGCCGAATACGACAACCGCATGGGAATTATGTGCGACCCGCAAACATCAGGCGGACTGTTGGTTGCCCTCTCGGAAGCCGATGCGCCCACATTTATTGACGAATTCGAAAGGCGTACGCAACGAAAGCCGGCTTACATCGGCAAGGTTTCCGAGGGAGACCCGGGCACCATCAATTTCAGCGACCGCTAAGAACTCTTGCCCCGAATCAAAATGTATCGCATCCCTTCGCCAGCCTGATCGCTTGCCACTTCGCAATACAGATGCGAATCCGTCGGGTCTATGCCTGCCTCGTAAAAAAGCCGGTAAGCCTCGTCGTTGCACTTCGCCTCAAACCGCAACGCCATGCCGCAGCTGGCGGAGATCCGACGGGGCGTAGGAATAATCGAATGCTGCCGCTCGAGGCCGCGAAAGGCAGCGTCTGCCTGCATGGCAACGTGCGTGGAGTCGAATGCGGCAACGTAGTTCGGCATACCGATCGCCCGCTACAGCGTGATTACCTTAGACGCTTCTTGCATGCGGGAAAGGATGTCATACATATTAGACACCTCGCCCACTTGCAGGCCTTCTTCTATTCCGTAGAAATTCAGGCAGGTGCCGCAAACAAGAACCTCGGTGCCTTTCCGCTCAAGCGCCTTCACGTTGTCCACGCACTGCTGCTCGAGTCCAGGGCCGGCAATGAGCGTCACGCCTGAGTTCATAAACAGAAGCGAAGCGGGAACGTCGTCGGCTTCAGATAGGGTGTAAAGCGCCATCTTCATGAGGTTGCGTCCCAGTTGGCGGTCGCCGTCTCCAACGCAGTCGTGATTCACAAACACCGCGTATCCGCACCCGTAAGACCCGCACACCTGCCCTGCCGTCGAAGAGGGCACGCTCAACGGCTCTTGCGACTGGCCTGCTGCACCCTCGCCGAAAGACACAAGCCACCCTCCCTCGATGACGTCAACGGCAACCGTCATTCCTTTGCGTGTGCCAAGTCGCGTGAGGTTTTTAACCGCCGTTTCGTTGTCAACTTGAACCGCAAGGTCATTGCACCCGGCGTCGAGTTCCTTTTTCGCAAGGACCAACGGCTTAGGGCACTGCATACCGAATGCGTCAATTATTTTCGTATCCATATATCGATCCTTTCATGCAACGTTTCATGTAATGTTTCATGTAGCGACGACGCTTCTAAAGCGCACCGCGACGACCGCTACAGAGCGCCGGCGACAGCCGCAACGGCGTCAATCACCCGATCGACTTCCTCTTTTGTGTTGAAGTACGAGAAGCTAAAGCGCACCGCGCCTCGCAGCTCGGTTCCCAGCGCCTTGTGCATAAGCGGGGCGCAGTGCGCTCCGGCACGGGTGCAGATCCCGAACTGGGAATCCAGGCGATATGCGAGTTCTCCTGAATCTATCCCCGCGACGTTGAGGGCGACAATCCCCATGTGCGCATCCGCTCCGCCTCCCAAAACGCTTACGCCGTCGATTGATTGAACGCCCGCACGAAACGCTTCCGCCAAGGAAACGTCGTGTCTGCAAATCGCGTCAACGCCCGTTTTCAAAACGAAGGACACGCCCGCATGCAATCCGGCAATGCCGTGAGCGTTCAAGGTGCCCGCCTCCAGCCGTTCGGGCATATGTTCTGGATGCCGTGCATCAAAGCTATGGGTTCCAGAGCCACCCACCTTGAGGGGGCGAACGTCAACGCCTTTCGCCACGCAGAGACCACCGGTGCCCTGTGGACCAAACATCCCCTTATGCCCGGTAAAGCAGACCACGTCTGCGCCAAGCTCCTGCATGCTCAACGGCCACGCTCCCGCGGTCTGGGCGGCATCGACGACGCAAAGCGCCTGATGCCGGTGAGCGATTCGAGCTATTCTTCCGACATCATAGACATCGCCGGTAAGATTCGACGCGTGGGTAACCGCGACCAACGAGGCACGAGGCTCCAAAAGCGCCTCGAAAGCCTCGTAATCGAGCGAGCCGTCTTGCGCAATGGGCGCTATCGACAGAGAAATCCTACCCTCATCGCGAAGGCGATACAAAGGCCTGAGGATTGAATTGTGGGAAGCCGCAGTAGTGACCACGTGGTCTCCCGGGGTGGTTAGACCCGCAAGCGCAGTGTTCAGCGCTTCGGTGGCGTTCGACGTAAAGGCCACCTGCGAAGACGAAGGAACGCCCAGCAAGACGGCAACCGCCTCCCTTGCTTCGAAGACCGAAGCATCGGCGGCAAGCGCTGCAGCATGCACGCCGCGTCCAACTCCGCCGAAGCTATCGAGCGCACGCACGATAGCCTGTGCCACCTCCGGGGGCTTTTTCAGTGTCGTGGCAGCATTGTCTAAATAAATCATCACAGCCCTTTCAAGAAGAAGTGCAGAAGCATCACGAAAAGGCCGTTCGCAGAATACCAAGCAAGGCAGAAAACGAGCTTGGCAAGCCGAATGGATGCACAACGCTTATACTAGCACGTAACCACTGCGACCACAGAAGGGTTTTTGTTATGGCATCATCTTTCTTGCAAGAGGCGCTGCGGACGCTTCCCCAGGTCGAAGAGCTTCTTCGCACTTCGTATCTGCAAAACCTCGCAGATGCTCTCCCCCGCGCTCTCCTCGTTAATGCGGCGCGAACTGCCGTAGACGAAGCGCGTCAGGCTATCTTGGCGGGTGAGGACGCCAGAAGCAAAGAGGAGATAGCCGTACACGCAACGCGTATCGCCCTGCAGACGGCACGCCCGTCGCTCAGGCGCGTCGTCAACGCGTCAGGCGTGGTAATCCACACCAATCTTGGCCGAAGCGTACTTTCCTCTCGCGCTGCTTCTGCAGTACTTGACGTGGCGAAAGGCTACTCCACCCTCGAGTACAACACTACGGAAATGGCGCGTGGTAGCCGGCACGACCATTGCGAGCGCCTCCTGTGCGTTTTAACGGGCGCCGAAGCGGCGCTGGCAGTCAACAACAACGCCGCAGCAGTGCTGCTCGTACTCAACGAGCTTGCGAGGGGAAAGGAAGCGGTAGTCTCGCGAGGGGAGCTCGTGGAGATAGGCGGATCGTTTCGAATTCCCGACATAATGGAGCTTTCGGGGGCAACTATGGTGGAAGTTGGCACCACCAACAAAACCCACCCCTCCGACTACCAGCGCGCAATCACAGACAGCACTGCGCTCCTTCTCAAAGTACACCCCTCCAACTATCGGATGGAGGGCTTTACTGAATCCGTTTCCGTCAAGCAACTTCGTGCTATCGCCCGCACCGAAAACGAACAGAGGAAGAAAAGAGTTACGACAGGCAAGGAGCCGTCATCCCATACCGAAAACCGCACCGATGAAGTGCTTGTCTACGAAGACCTTGGCTCGGGAGCGCTCGTTTCTCTAAAGAGCTTTGGTGTGAACGGAGAGCCGACTGTCGCCGAGGCTCTTCAAGCCGGGTGCGGTGTGGTGTCGTTTTCCGGAGACAAACTCCTAGGCGGACCGCAGGCAGGCATCATCGTTGGCAGAAAAGACCTCATCGACCGCCTGAAATCAAATCCGCTCGCACGCGCACTGCGCCTCGACAAGCTGACGCTTGCCGCATTGGAGGAAACGCTGCGCATCTACCTCGACCCCGCGCGCGCCTTGAAAGAAATACCCACCCTCGCAATGCTTACCGCCGCGCAGGAAGACCTTCGGCCGCAAGCGGACAAGCTCGCGCTCGCCTTGAAAAGCAGGGTGTCCGAAACAGACGCCACCGTAGAAGTAATCGAAGAGGTTTCTCGGGCAGGAGGAGGCGCACTGCCAATGCATGACATCCCAACGTGGGCGGTGCGCGTATGCTTTACCAAGGGAAGCGCGCTTGATTGCGAACGCTCTCTCATACAGCATCGAAAGACGCCCATTATCGGCAGAATCAAAAAAGAGGCCTTGCTGTTTGACGTGAGAACGCTTGTTGACGACACCGAAATCGACGCCATCGCATCTGCCGTCAACGAGTACTTGATCGGAGTAAGGCAATGACCCCAAAAACGCCGCATGCCCCCACCCTGGTGATGGGAACCGCAGGGCACATAGACCACGGTAAGTCGACGCTCGTTTTGGCCCTCACCGGAATAGACCCCGATAGACTGGAAGAGGAAAAACGACGCGGCATTACGATAGAGCTTGGATTTTCGCACCTTGCCCTCCCAAGCGGAACGATGCTTGGCATCGTAGATGTCCCAGGCCATGAGAAATTCGTCAGGCAGATGATTGCAGGCGCAAGCGGAATCGATCTGGCCTTGCTTTGCATCGCCGCAGACGACGGAGTAATGCCTCAAACGAGAGAACACCTTCACGTGCTGGAGCTTCTCGGAATCAAAAGAGCAGTCGTTGCCCTTACGAAATGTGATTTGGTAGACGCCGATTGGCGGGACTTCATCGAAAACGAAGTGGCGGAGCTCCTTTCGTCAACGCCCTATGCCGAATCGCCCATCGTGGCGGTTTCCGCAAAAACCGGCGAAGGGCTAGACGCCTTGGTCTGCGAAATCGACCGCGCCGCGCAATCGCTCGTCTTCTCTGAAAGACAGTTTTCCGATATAGCGAGGCTTCCTATCGACCGCTCGTTCACCGTCAAAGGCTCGGGAACGGTAGTAACGGGAACGCTTTGGAGCGGGACGGTGCACCTACATGATGAGCTTGAAGTGCTTCCAAGCGGCACGCGCGTGCGCGTGAGGGGCATCCAGCACTACGGCGTAGACGCCCACGATGCGCACCCCGGCTCGCGAACCGCGTTAAACCTCGCGGCAACAACAGCCGCAGACGTTCAACCCGGCATGATGCTCGCAACTCCGGATACCCTAAATCCGAGCGACCGCTTCGATGCGTGGTTCACCTACGTGGGTGCGCAGACGCGCACTGTCCCACTGAAGTCGGGCGTTACCGTTCGCGTTTCCCATGGCACCAAAGAAGTGCCGGGGCGCCTGCTGCTAATGGACGGCAAGGAAAACATCCGTGCGGGAGAGTCGGGGTTTGCCCAAATTAGGCTGGAGCGTCCGCTTCCCGTTATGCGCACCGACCGCTTTATCGTGAGGTCTGTATCGCCTGTTGAGGTAATAGGAGGCGGCGTTGTCCTCCTATCCCATCCGCGTCGTCGGACCACTCTCAAGCCCTATGAAACCGCCCTCCTTACCGCGTTGAAAGGTCAAGACGTTCAAAAAGCGCTCTCAGAGGCGCTCACCGCCTACGAGTATGTCATTGACGCGTCCGATCTGTCTTCCCGCTGCGATATCGGATTATCAACGTGCCTTCAGTATTTAGATGACCTCTGCGAACGGGGGCTTCTGAAAGGGCTTCCCTCGTCAAAAGGGACGACTCGCTATTTCGCGCGGCCGCAAAAGCTTGTCTCGCTACAAAACTCCCTTCTCTCAGCCCTGCAGAAGTTCCATACGCTTAACTCTGCGACAACGGGAATGGGGAAAGCCGAGCTGTTGCGCGGCATCAAAGCAAAACTAGACCCTGATTCTTTCGAAGCCGTCCTTGCCCTTTTGAAAAACGAAGGACACATTGCCGTAGAGGGGAATGTCGTCTGCCTTCCCGAGGCGGGCGCTCAGGCAAAGGAAAAGGGCCTCGCGCTCGCGAAAGGCATGCGCGGTGTGCTCGACGAAGCCGGTCTCACTCCCCCTGCAATTTCGGATCTTGCGGAACAATTTAATCTAGCCGAGCAGCAAGCCCATAAGGTTCTGGCGACCCTGAGCGATAGCGGCGAAGCGCGTCGCGTAAACGAGAGGTATTACTCCCAGAAAGCACTAACCGACGCAGAGACAATAGTCGTTCACTACCTTAGCGAAAACGGTCCTTCAACTGCCGCGGCGCTCAAAGACGCGCTCGGAGTGTCGCGAAAATACGCAATTCCGCTGCTGGAGTATCTTGACTCAAAGGGCATAACCGTAAGAGACGGGGACGTGCGAAAACTGGGATAAGGCGAAAACAGTCGTGCAGCAACGGCAGGATACTGCACGACCGAACAATGGACTGGCGGAGATGCATGCGAATCGAACGCACCCGAGACGTTCTGCGCGCCTCACAACGGCTTTGAAGGCCGCGGGAGCCACCAGGCTCCATCCATCTCCTCTTCAGGCGTAACCGATAATAGCCGAAACCTTACTGCGAGCCAATAGTTTCGCCTATCTACATTCTATCCTTACGCACGAAGCGCGCTGGAGAAATACCTAGGGGCAATTCCCCAAGACAACGTCGTTTAGATATTCGGAGGCCGCTTCAGCAAGCTCTTGCAACACCGCCAAAGAGGTGGGACGCTCGTCCGCCATGCGGTAACGAGGGAAAAAGCGGGTAAGGTGATACGTGATGTTCGGATCAAGGCTCGCGAGCCACCTTGCCGCCTCTCGAATTTCTTCCACGCGGTCGTTCAAACCGGGAACCACAAGAGTGGTAACCTCAAGATGACAGGCGCCATCGCGCGCAAACGTCTCTATAGTGCGCATCACTGCGGAAAGGTCGCCACGCAGCCGCGAGTAGCTATCCTGAGAAAACCCCTTCAAATCGATGTTTGCTGCGTCGATAAGCCCACAAAGCTCCGCAAGGGGTTCCCGTTCAACCATTCCGTTGCTCACGAGCACATTCAAAAGACCCGCCTCATGCGCGAGCGTGGAGCAATCTTTCACATACTCGAATCCCACCAACGGCTCGTTGTACGTATAGGCAATGCCGATGCATCCGATTGAGCGCAAATCGCACGCACGATCCACCAGCTCTTCCGGAGCTAGATCCTCGCAGACAACACGCTCTATACCAACCTGGGCGATAGAGGCGTTCTGGCAGAAGGGGCAGGAAAGATTGCATCCGAAACTACCCACAGACAGAACCGAGGATCCGGGATGAAAGCGAACAAGCGGTTTCTTTTCTATTGGATCGAGCGCAAGCGACGTGACTTTGCCATAGCTGAGGGATTGCACCCGACCATCGACGGCCTTGCGAGCACGACAAAGCCCCACCCTGCCTTCACTCAATCGGCAGTGGTGCGGACACAGCTCACAAGCAACCGTATCCACTTTGTCACTCACCGCGCGGCGCTCCTCCCGCCGTATGCCTAACTACGCGAAACCGCTGAAGTTCCACATTGGGTTCTGCAGGGGGAATGCCCGCTTTGCGCTTCGCGATAGCCACTTGCTGCTCCACCGAGTCGACTCCTTCAAGGTTCGGAAGCAGCAGGCCGCGGCGCCAACCCAAAGTGACGATAACACCGTATTCGAGCACATCGAGTTGGTCTAGCGAGTCAATTGACTCGGGCTCCTCTAGTACGTCGACGGAATACTCTAAGAATGCGAGCTCGTCTTCGGCAACCGGAGGAAACCGAGGGTCGTCAGAGCAGGCAAGCACGCCGCATCGGATAATCTCCAACGCCAGGTTGTCCTGCGTTGGAGCTATGGTTCCAATGCAGCCGCGCAGTTCGCCGTTCTCATGAAGCGACACGAACACGCCCGCTCTTGCTGAAAGCAACTCCTCAGGAAGCCCGGAGGGAACGCCGATGGGCCGACCTAAGGATACAAACCCCTCCACCGACATACGCGCAAGCCATACGACGGGATCCAACGACTCGTCGAACAAAGGAGCGTGCTCGAAGCGATAGCCTTCATTTCCGTTACGCATCCCCATACCCGCTCCCTTCAACTTCGAAAGCGGCAACGCCGTAGCCCACGCCGAACGGCCCTTCGTAACTCAACAACTCAGACGAAAATCTTTGTCCCTCAAGAGCGCCGGCCATGATCTGAAACGAACGCAAGCCGCATTCAGCAGCCTCTTCGCAGAAGCGCTCGTCGAAATCGAACAGGCAGTCGAGGTTCCCGTCTGCAAAAATACGCGTGATTTGGCTGTCGAACTGCGGCCCTTCCTCCGCAAACCCATACGGGCCGTCGACGGACAGTTTATGCGAGAGATCCCCGCTTGCAAGAAACACGCACCGGCGGCCGAGACGTTCCACCGCATAAGAAATGCACCGCCCCACCCCGTGATGATCTCGCGGCGGCAGGGCAGACAAGCCCACGCGTACGAGTCGATAATCCGTGTAGTACTGGTTGACAAAATAGAGAGGAACGAACGTCGCATGATCGAGCTCTCGCGAACGCCATTCGTCGCTTACCAGAGGGACGTGGCGCTCCCGCGCGGTACGCACAAGCATGCTCACGAGCTCTATGTCGTGGGCGACGCGAATGCCGCGATCGCGCACGCGAAAGCGCGACATGTCCCCATACGACGATTCACCCGAGGCAACGAAGAAGCAGTCGCGAAACAGGGGCGCATGGGGAGTGGACACGACGATGGTATCAGGCTTGTGGCGGGCAATGCGCCGCGCGATCTCATGGTACGAATCGATGGTTCTTTGAACGGCCCTTTCCTCTCCCCTTCCCACGGCGGGAACAATGAGAGGAGGATGAGGAACAGCGTAAGCAGAAAGAATGCCCATAGCAATCACCCGTCCGAAATGGAAACCTCTTGCTTCACAGGCGCAGTGGAGCCTGCGCCGCCCCCGCTAGAGCTCCGCGAGTCGCTGCCTTGCCAACGCAACGGCGGGAAGCTTGTTTCCGTGCTCGACAACGAACGTTAAGCACTCACGTTCAGCAGCAACGTTTTTTTGCGCCTTATGAATGCTCGCTTCCAAAAGGGCGTCTGACACGCGCACGCGCATCGGATACGTCTCTGTTTTACGTATGCCGGAAAAGTGCGCAATCAGCGTTTTGCCGTCGCCATCGCGAATGGCTTCGAGCACTGTGCGCTCGAAATTGAGGTAGCTTATGCGGTTCATGTCGTCGGGGTCGCTGGACCCAGCAAGAACGTCTTGTGCTTGAAGAACAACTTCAAGAGCCTGTTCGGCACCGAAAAGTCGCTGCACGAGGGGAATGATGTTGACGAGCAGCGCCGCCTTGTCCTTCGGCTCGGTTGCAATCTGGGCGCTTGAGAGCATCGCCTGCCCAATCTGCACTGCCTCGTTTCGTTTCCCGGCATCGTCGAGCGCCAACGCGTAGAATGACAAAAACCAGGAACCTGCCGGATCGTAGGGCGGACGGATCTCACGAGCCACCGATGCCGCAGAAGAGAGAAACGCCTCTGGGTCGCAGGCGTTGTTGTACAGGGCGATCATCTCGTCGGCCTTGCGGTCAGCCATGTTGGTTACCACGCGCTTTGCCGTCAGCAGCCCAACGACTAAAAGGACAATAGCGGCAATGAGCCCGGGAAGCGTATACACGACGTAAAATCCGACGACCCATGAAACCGCCGTGACGAGCAGAACCGGAATTGCCATGCCGAGAATGTAGCCGAGGAATGCATAGTTTCTAAAGTAAGGCAGCATGTTGCTCCAATGCTTTGATAGGTAACCTGTGCTTCATTGTAACAGGACTAAGCAGCGGGCAACAGCAAGCCGATCTGATAGAAGATCAAACTGCCAACGACAATCACCGCAACGAGTAGCAGCGCTTGCTTTGAAAGCGGAACATGCGCCAGCTTGGGAAACAGGCGAAAGAGCGGTCGCCGGTCGCACATAAGAAGACTGCTGGGAAAACCACCAAGAAGTACAGCGAAAAATTGTAGAGAGCGCGCAGCTGGATAGGCGCATGAGCAGAAAGCGACGCCTCAGTGGGAGCGAAGACGGATAGCACGCAGCCGATAAGCAGGAGGACAAGAAACGCCGCAAGGCACACATCCCATATCCGCCCCACGACGCGAAGGGCAGACGAATTCGAAAGCCGCGCGGAAAGGGTCGGTTTTGCCATAGGCGCCGTAGCGTCTTGTTGCACAGAACAACCCTGTTGCGGTTGGGGAACGCCGAGCACTGCCATCGCCTGTAAAAACGCCTCTTTCAGCTGTCGGGCAGAGCTGTACCTGCTCGCCGGGTCAAGAGACGTGGCGGAAGCTATAACCTGACGCAACGGCTCGGGAACGGATCGATGCGCCCATCGACAGGCGCGATTCGCGGCAGAAGGCGTTTCGTAGGTAAGGCAGTAAAAGAGAATGAGGCCGAGTGCGTAAATATCCGAGCGCACATCGGTCTGGTTGAATCCGAACTGCTCGGGCGGAGCATACGCGCGGGTGCCGAACTGATGGGTATCCACGTCCGCAGAGCTGTTGTAGGTACGCGCGATACCGAAGTCGATAAGCGTTAGCGACTGGCTGTTGACGATGATGTTGCTCGGTTTTAAATCTCGATGGATGAGGGGCGGGTTAAACCCCTCGTGCAATTCGGAGACCGCATCGCAGAGGCGGGGAAAGATGTCAGCCGCCAGCGCCACGGACGGACCGCACCGATAGACGATCTCGTCTAAAGATTCTCCCTGCACATACTCCGTTACGGCAACAAACGCAGCGTCAGTCCGATAGCACTCTTGCACGCGAGGAAGATAGAAAAAGCGTCTCCCCTCGCGCTGGACATCCCAGATTCGCTGATAGGCGCCTCCCAAGCCTTGGCCAAGCGGAAAGCTCTTTCGCACCAACGGTCCTCTCTCGGAACCGTCGGCGCAAACGAGCCACACGAGTTCGGTGGACTCGTTCGCGCTCTGTTTAAGGGTCTTTTCTATACGATACCTGTCACCGTGAGCAAGAGTATGCAGATATGTCTGGAGTTCGTCTTCCATACCATGCATGGTAGCAGATGCCGCCAATTCGACCGTAGCGATTCGACTGGCAAAACGCTACGAGACGGTGTCTTCTTTGAAGCGGAAGAGCTCTTCGTTGACCGTCTGAAGAGTGCAGCCCCTGTTCAAACAAAAAATGATGATCGCGTCGCGACGGCTTTTGCAGTACAGGGGGCTTAGACCTGCAGTCTTAAGAAGCCGATTGGCCTCCTGCAACGACAGGCCCATCCCGAACGCAAGCTGCAGCAAGATGTTGCGGGATGGGTTCTTCCGTTGGCCGGCAAACAGCTGATAGCCATACGTTTCGTTGATTTCAGCAGCACGAATGACCTCTACCCGCTCTCTATTATGAATTGCAAGGAGATCCTGAAGATAATCAGACAAGGAGCGGTTCGGTATGTCGTGCTCTTTTAGAAACGACGCGGGATCGCCAGACTCAAGAAGCTCACAGAGCAGATCCTCCGTTAAAGGCTCTTCCACGCGCCGTCTCCTCCTCCTTTTATGCTTCAGACCGCCAGTCATCGTAGCATACGATTAGAACGTTTTCGCTATCATTAGAAGTACGTGACCTCCACAAACTCGTAGGAAGCTGGGACCACGTCGCTGTCAAAGTACATCGCGTCGAACTTCCATGCACTGCCATCGGGCAAATTGTTGGTATTCGCCAAAGCTGTTCCAATTTGAGCGCCGTCAGCGTCGAGCATGCGATAGGTGACCTGAACATAGCTCAACTCCCTACCAGTGGCGTTGGTAAACGTACCGGTAATTGAATAAGAGCCGTACCCGTTGTCGACAAACGCTTCGTCGGTAATGGTGTAATCAGAATCAGCCTCCGCCGAATCGTCGGCATCCGAATCAGAGGACGCAGCCGAGTCTTCAGTAGCGGCGCCAGAATCTGGAGATGCCGCAGAGTCGGCAGATACCGCATCTTGAGGCTGCGCAGCGTTGGATCCCCCATTGCCCGATCCGGCGGCGCCGCCCGCAATGGCAACGACAACTAGTACGATAATTACCCAGAACCACCATTTCTTAAAGAACGGTTTCTTCTGCGTAGCCCCAGGTTGCACAGACGTCGTTTCGGGCGCTGGCGCGGCAGCGCCGTTTTGCTGAGAAGGGTCTTGCGATGTCATATCGGCCTCCTAAAACGTGGATTAAACTGCTTCTACGATAGGAGAACCGTCATTCAAATACATTAGCTGCCAGCTAAGTTTTGGCCAGCGATAAAAGAAAAAAGACACCGTTACGATGCCTTTTTCAACACGGGGAAGCGAGCGCCTTTCAACAGGCTTAGTCGTGGATGCCGTCGTTTTGGCGAATGAGCTTTCGCTTGATTTTGCCGCCGACGGTCTTGGGAAGCTCGTCCACGAACTCGACGATGCGCGGGTATTTATAGGGGGCGGTCGTGTGCTTAACGTGGTTCTGAAGCTCTTTGACCAGCTCGTCTGAGGGCTCCCACCCGCGCGCAAGCACAACGGTAGCCTTGACCACCTTGCCGCGCACCGGATCGGGCGCCGCCGTGACCGCGCACTCGACCACTGCCGGGTGCTCGATCAGGGCGCTTTCGACCTCGAACGGCCCGATGCGGTAGCCCGAGCACTTGATGACGTCATCGTCGCGCCCCACAAAGAAGCAGTAGCCGTCCGAGTCGCGCCATGCCATGTCGTGCAGGTTGTAGTACTCGCCCCCGACCGCCTGCTCGGTGCGCTCCGGATCGCCGAAGTACCCCACGAACAGCCCGGGAGGATAGGCGTCCTTCAGATGGGTGACGCAGATCGCGCCCTCCTCGCCATCGGGAACCTCGTTGCCCGCGTCGTCGAGCAGCTTGATGTTGAGCAACGGGGACGGCTTGCCCATGGAACCCGGGCGCGGCTCGATCCACGGATAGGTTGCCAGAAGCACCGGACCTTCGCTCTGGCCAAAGCCCTCGCGGATCTTCTTGCCGGTCAGCCTCTCCCACGAAATCGTGACTTCGGGGTTAAGCGGCTCCCCCGCCGTGGCAAAGTTCTGGATGCTGGACAGGTCGTAGGAGGCCACGTCTTCTTGCAGCATGAAGCGATACATCGTAGGAGGCGCGCAGAACGTCGTAAGCTGGTAGTCCTGAATGTGCTGCAGCAGTTTAGTGGGCACGAACTTGTCCATGTCGTAGCAGAACACGGTGGCGCCGCAAATCCACTGACCGTAGATCTTACCCCAGCCGAACTTTGCCCAGCCGCTGTCGGTGACGCTCATGTGAAGCTTGTTTTCCTGAACCTGCTGCCAATACCGCGCGGTAAGAATGTGTCCTAGCGGGTGCGCGAAGTTGTGCTCAACGGCCTTTGCCATGCCGGTCGTACCGCTGGTGAAGTAGATGAGCATGATGTCTTTGCTCGTGACGCCCGCTTCACCTGTCGGCCGTTCGAACTCGTCGCTCTCGTCGGCAATCAGCGCGTCGAACGACAGCCATCCTTCGCGCTCGCCGGCAACGACCACGCGCCGCTCGACGGAGGGGGACTCGGGCAAAGCCAGCTCGGTCTGCTCCACTACGTAGGCGTCGTCAACGCAGATCATCATTTTGACGTGCGCGCTTCCGGTGCGGTAGACGATGTCCTTTTTCGTCAGCTGCAGCGTCGCCGGGATGATCGTCGCGCCCAGTTTACAGAGAGCCACCGCGCACACCCAGTACTCCCAGCGGCGGCGCAGGATCATCATCACGACGTCGCCTTTGCCGATCCCCAGACGCGCAAACGCATTAGCCGCTTTGTTGGAAAGCTGGGAGATGTCGGTGAACGTGAACGTGCGTTCCTCGCCGTGGTCATCGCACCATACGAGCGCGCGCTTGTCGGGCTCGACGCGCGCCCATTCGTCAACGACGTCGAACCCGAAGTTAAACGCCTCAGGCACATCGATGCGGAAGTTCTCGTAAAAGTCTTCGTAAGAATCGAACTCGATGCGGGGACAGTATTTCTTCAGAATGCAATCCACGATATCCCTTTTCAGTATCTTTGAAAGTACAGGTTGTTCGTAACGTCAGCGAGGATGCCTCTGGCGGAGTCAGATGGCGTGATCCAACAAGCCGAAAGGCTTGTTGGATTCCAAGCTATGCGACCGAGCGGTCGCGCTCTGCTCAGCTCGCCTGAGCAGAGCCTCAGCGGCCTTTGGGGCCGTGAGAAAACCTTGGAGCGCCAGCTGGCCCGCCAGAGGCGGCCGCAGCGTCGGCCGGTTCCGGCGGTCTGCCGACCGCCGGAACGTCTCTATTCAGCAATAATAGTGATGAACTTTGCGACCTTATCGCCATGGCACCTTTGCCCATGAAGATGCATCGGATTGAAATAGATGCTATCCCACTGGTTTAGGACAATCTCTTTGTCATCGAAGACCACCGTGATGGAGCCTTCGATAACGAAGTTGAACTCCTGACCGCGATGAGTAACAAGTTTTGCCGGCTCGTCGGACGGATCAAGCACTACCAACAAAGGCTGCATGATCTTATCGGCAAAACGCCACGCCATGTCGTCGTAGTGATAACCGGGATAGCGGTCTACCTCTTTGCCCTCGCCACGGCGAACAACATGATAAGTGTTAAGCTTGGCCGCAGTTCCCGTGAGTATCTCGGTGAATTCTACGCCAAATTCGCGAGCCATGTGATAAATGGCCGAGATAGGCACGTCTGCGCCTGTTTCCTCCCACTTGACATAGGTGTCAACCGGAACGTCAAGCTCGGCAGCCATGTCTTCAACAGACACGTCACAGGCCTCGCGCAACCCCTTGATGCGCTCGCCGATCTCGTGCAGCTCCTGCTCTTCTTCTGGCATAACGTCCTCCTAGGACTCGATACCGATCTTAAGCGCCTGCTTGTTCAGTTCAAGCATATTTGCCTTGCGTGCCGGTACGCACTTCTCCATAGCCTTAAAAAGGGTTTCTTCTTTGCAGAAATGCGTTTCGGCCCACAGTCTGCCAGCGCAAATGATGTTAGCAAGCTGCTTGAAGCCGGCGTCTTCTGCCATTTGCGTTGCCGGAAGCTCGATGATCGTTGCCTGAGGGGCATCGGGAACCGATCCGATAAGGGTCATGTCCGCGATGATGACGCCGCCTTGCGTAACCTCCGGAGCGAACTTATCGATAGAGGGTTGGTTCATGGCGATAAGCGCATCGGGGTTGAGCACAAGCGGGCTTCCTATAGGCTCGTCAGACAGGCAGACGCTGCAGTTGGCGGTGCCACCGCGCATCTCAGGGCCATAGGACGGCAACCATGAGACATGGCGGTCTTCAATCAGGCCGGTATAGGCAAGAAGCTTGCCGGCGAACAGCAGGCCCTGACCGCCAAACCCTGCTAAAACGACGTTCAACGTGTTGCTCATTGTGCTCCCCCTTCGACGGAATGGGATGCAATAGGACACTCCGCAGCTCGCGCGGCGGCGGCTTCGGCGGCGTCAGCATAGCCCTCGGCAACCACATCCTTGTACACGCCAAGCGGATAGTACGGAAGCATGTTCTCGCGCATCCACTCGAATGCCTGCTGAGGAGTCATGCCCCAGTTGGTAGGACACGTAGCTACCACCTCAACCAGCGAGTACCCAAGGCCGTCGCGCTGGGTCTCAAAAGCTTTTTTAATGGCTTTTTTGGCTTTACGCACGTTTTTCGGGCTGTCAACGGTAACGCGCTCCAGGTAGGCGACGCCGTCCAGAGAGCTGAGCAGCTCGCACACACGGATGGGGTAGCCCGCCGTAGACACATCGCGGCCGTAGGGGCTGGTCTGCGTCACCTGGTTGGGAAGGCTCGTGGGAGCCATCTGGCCGCCCGTCATGCCATAGATGGCATTGTTGATAAAAATGATGGTGATGTTCTCGCCGCGCGTCGCTGCATGAACGGTTTCCGCCATACCGATGCTGGCCAGGTCGCCGTCGCCCTGATAGGCGAACACGATGTTTTCGGGATGAACGCGTTTGACGCCGGTAGCCACCGCCGGGGCGCGCCCGTGAGCCGCCTCGATCATATCGCAGCCGAAGAAGTTGTAAGCCATAACCGAGCAGCCAACCGGGGCGATGCCTACGGTGTTTCCTTCGATGTCCAGCTCGTCGAGAATCTCGGCAACAAGTCTGTTGACGATACCGTGCGTACATCCCGGGCAGTAGTTCGTTACCACGGGCAAAAGCGCATGAGGGCGCTGAAACACGACTTTCTCTTCCTTCTGCTCAGCCATGTTTACTCCCCTCCTTTCGCAGAATCCAACTCGGAAGCCATCTGGCGAACCTTCGAAAGCACTTCGTCGGGCGTAGGAATAACCCCGCCCGTGCGCCCATAGAACTCAACCGGATGAGAGCCGTTAACCACCAAGCGGACGTCATCGACCATCTGCCCCATGCTCATCTCAACCGACAGGTAGGCCTTTGCCGTGTCGAGCGTCTGGACGATTGCCTCACTGGGGAACGGCCACAGCGTAATCGGGCGGATAAGACCGGCTTTAATGCCCTCGTCCCGTGCAGCTCGAACCGCCGAACGGCAGATTCGGCTGGTAGCGCCGAAGGCAACCAGCACGATGTCGGCGTCCTCGGTAAGGAACGTTTCCGCACGCTGCTCTTCTGCCTCGATCTTCTCATAGCGCTTATAGCGCTCGATGTTAAGATCCTCCAAATCCTCTGCCGTCAGATACAGCGAGTTGGTGATGTTGTGCGGACGCTTGTTTTTATGGCCGTCGGTAGCCCACGGTTTGGCAGGCAGATCCTCGGGCGACAAGGCTTCGGGCAGCGTAACGGGCTCCATCATCTGGCCAAGCATGCCATCGGCCAGAATCATGACAGGCGTGCGATACTTGTCTGCGATGTCGAAGGCGTCAAAGATTAGGTCTGCCATCTCTTGCACGGTCGCGGGAGCCAAAACGACCAGACGATGGTCGCCATGACCCATAGCGCGCGTAGCCTGCCAATAGTCGGACTGAGACGGCTGGATGCCGCCCAAACCAGGGCCTCCGCGCTGAACGTTGATGATGACGCCCGGCAGGTCGCTGCCTGTCATGTACGACACGCCTTCGCCCTTAAGCGAAATGCCCGGGCTTGAAGACGACGTCATGGCTCGAGCGCCGGCAGATGCCGCGCCGTAAACCATGTTGATAGCCGCAATTTCGCTCTCTGCCTGAAGGTAAGTTCCCCCCACCTTGGGCATGCGCTTTGCCATGTAGGCGGCAAGCTCTGTCTGCGGCGTAATCGGGTAGCCGAAGAAGAAACGGCATCCTGCGCGGATGGCGCTTTCCGCAAGAGCCTCGTTGCCCTTCATTAAAACTTTCTCTGCCATAGCATCTACCTCATAACCGTAATTGCCACGTCGGGGCACATGGTTGCACACGAGCAACAACCCGTGCAACGCTGCTCGTCTACGCAGCGAGCAGGATGGTAGCCCTTAGCCGTGATGATGTCGTGGTCAAGCTCGATGATACCCAACGGGCATGCATCGACGCACAGGCCGCAGCCTTTGCAAAAGCCGTCGTCTACGCTGATCCTCGCCATAATCGCCTTCTCTCGTCCTCTTTGCGCAGTTGCTTGAAGCAACAGCATTCTACTCCCACGGAGCTCGTACATATATTCCCATAGCATACACAGGTACGCTGCCGTGCATCTGCCGAGTGCAATCGGATTGCCGGTCGATGATGCCTGCGGCAAGGCTCTGCGGCATGGTAGCAAATTTCAAAGGCAGTTGCGTCTGGGCAGCCACCCGAGCGGCAAACTCAACGCCCCCAGAAACGGTTTCAAGGGTTGTGTCGCCCTTCAAATGAGTGTTTCCAACGACGCCGGTGCATTGCAAATGCGACGCCTCTTCGATTTCGCGCATGAACGCAGAAGCCTCCGAAGGGGTGTGGTTGAACCCTCGGTGAAGGTTTACCACATACAGCATTTCATGAGCCGAAGCCTTGATGGCTGCGCTAAAACGCCCCAAGACGGTAGCGCCCGAATCGTCTCCTCCTGCATCGATAAGCAGTAAGCGAGGCCTGACCTTACGATCACCGCCCTGCTCGGCTTTTTCCGCTGCGTCGAAAAAAACATCGGCGGTTTCGCGCGCCCATTCTATGGCTCCCGCCGTCTCGTTTGTGATACTTGGACCATCGACGTTTGAGCGCGCGTAGACCGGTTCAATGAGCTTGACCCCGGCTTCATCGAGCACGCCCTTATAGTCGCTTGAGCGAAAATAGGGGTTGACGACGTCCATGTCCGAAAGAACGACGTCATACCCGGCGCGCACCGCATCGATAGCAAGGCTTACCGACAAACTGGTTTTCCCGACACCATAGTGGCCGCAGACAACTGTGACGGGCGCCAAGCATGACGCAATGCCGCTAAAGTCTGTCACAAAAGTAGATTGCGGATTGTCCTCCATGGGTTAGATCAGCCCCTCGGGAACCTCGCGTTCTTTCGCCTCGTCTGCCTCGCGAATGGCCGCACGGCGAATCTTTCCGTTGACGGTCTTCGGAAGCGCTTCGACATATTCGATGATACGCGGGTACTTGTAGGGTGCGGTACGGTGCTTTACCCAATGCTGAAGCTCTTCGGTAAGCACGTCGCTGCCGGTAAACCCTTCCGCCAGGACGACAGTTGCCTTGACCGCAAGACCGCGAACCGGATCGGGCACGCCGGTGACGGCGCATTCGCGAACTGCATCGTGCTCCAGCAGCGCGCTTTCGACCTCGAACGGGCCGATGCGGTAACCGCTCGACTTAATGACGTCGTCGTTGCGGCCAACGTACCAATAGTACCCGTCTTCGTCTCGCCAAGCCGTATCACCGGTGTGGTACCAGCCGTCGTGCATGGCCGCCTTCGTCTTTGCCTCATCGCGATAGTACTCCATCATGATGCCTGCCATCTTATGGCGAACATCGATGCAGACCTCGCCGGTTTCGCCCTTGTCGCACGAAGTGCCATCGGGGCGCAAGATGTCGATATGGTACAGAGGCACCGGCTTGCCCATCGAGCCGGGCTTAGGCGTGGAGCCGACAAGGTTGGCAATGGTAAGCGGAGTTTCTGTCTGGCCGAAACCCTCGAAAATCGTGAGGCCCGTATGCTCTTTCCAGAACTCGAACAAATCGGGGTTCAGCGCCTCGCCGGCCGTCGTGGAGTACTTCAGCGAAGACAGGTCGTAGCGATCGATGTTTTCCTGCATCATCATACGGTACATCGTCGGAGGGCAGCAAAGCGAGGTGACGCGATACTTCCCGATAAGCGAAAGAATCTCGGAAGGATGGAAGCGGTCGAAGTCATAGGTGAGAACGCATGCCTCCATGAGCCACTGGCCGTAGTACTTCCCCCACACCGCTTTTCCCCAACCGGTATCCGCGATAGTGAAGTGCAGGCCTTCCGGATCAACGTTGTGCCAATGCTTGGCCGTCACCAGATGGGCGATGGCATACTCCGAATCGTGAAGCACCATCTTGGGGTTGCCCGAGGTGCCCGAAGAGAAGTACATCAGCATCGGGTCGAGAGCGCGCGTTTCACGGCGCGCGAACTCTTCGCTTGCCGCACGCACGCCGGTATTGAAGTCGAGCCAGCCGGCGCGCTCGATGCCCGCAGCGCAAACTCCATCCGCGCCGGAAAGAGCAGATCCTGCAAGTTCGCCCGCAGCAAGAACGGGATTGTTATTAGCATCGAGCGGAGTGAGGCCGCCACCTGCGCCGTTCACGAGGATCTTCGTCTCAACCGAAGGGCACGTGTCAGCAACATTGTCGATGATGTCGGCGATCTCGCCAACCGAAGTCGAGATGATGGCTTTGATGGAAGCGCCGTTTAAGCGGTACTCCAAGTCGTGCTCTTTGAGCATGAACGTAGCGGGAACCATCACTGCCCCCAGCTTTGCCAAAGCGGTTGCCACAAACCAGAACTGATAATGGCGGCGAAGGATTACCATCACCATATCGCCTTTGCCAATTCCCTGGTCTGCCAGGAAGTTCGCAGTCTTGTCCGACCAGCGCTTCATGTCGCCGAACGTGAAAACATGCTCCTCCCCTTCCGGATTGCACCACACCATGGCACGACGGTCGGGGTCGTTCACCGCTATGTCGTCAACAACGTCGTACCCGAAGTTGAATGTGTCGGGGCACTTCACGGCGAACGTCTCCAGCTGGCCGTCTTCCGAATAGGTTTCCTCAACGAATCGCAGGTTGATATTTCTCATGACGTAGTATTCCTTTGCTTTCAGGGCGCTTGCGTTCAGAGCGCAAAGCGCCCGCATGTCCGATTCCTAGAAACAATGAGCGGCGTTTACCTTAGTTCAGGTGCCGACTACAGTTCGGCGGGAAGGCAAACGCCTAAATAATGGAATCAACCTGAGGCTTCAAAACAACGGCAAGAAAGACGCACGGCTCTCCGCCAATGGCAATCATGCCGTGGCCTCTTCCAGAGTCGTACATCAGGCAGTCGCCCGCTTCAAGCTCTTCAACGTGGTCTTCATAGGCGAAGCGCATTTTTCCCGAAAGAATGAAGTCAAGCTCCTGACCCGCGTGGTAGGACAGATGGATAGGCTTGTCCTGCTCTTCTTCCAAATAGGGAGCAGTTACCACAAACGGTTCTGCAAGCTTGTCCTTCAGGCGAGCAGCCTTATGAAGATACTCGAAGCCGGCGCGACGCTTGATGGAAAGCCCGTGGCCGGCACGCGTAAGCACATAGCCGCTTAGGTGGGGGTTTTCGCCGGTAAGCAGCTCAACCACGTCTACGCCGAGTTTCTTGGCGCATTTGTAGAGAAAGGTAAAGGAGAGGTCTTGCTCGCCCGATTCCTGAGCGGCGTATTCAGCAAGGCTCCTTCCCGTTGCGTCAGCCATTTCCTGCTGCGTGATGTCCAGATCTTCGCGAAGGGCGCGAATACGCCCCGCGACCTCTTTGATGTTCGGCTCCATGAACGCATTCCTCCTTCGGATCTCAGACGATAGATACAAGCCAATTACAGCTAGGGACGTATTCTATTCCAAGAAACGCAACCGGTATCGCCCACCTAGAATTTGCGCAGTAAAGTTACGCACTTGAAACATAGTTCATGAAAAGCAAGAGAGGTTGTTCGTAAGGACCATCCACGCTATGGGCAAACCATGCCCGTGCAAAAAAAATTAAGAAAGTCCTTGCATCGGTATTTCGGTTCGAGTAATATATTTCCTCGCGATGCGGACGTGGCTCAGCTGGTAGAGCACAACCTTGCCAAGGTTGGGGTCGCGGGTTCGAACCCCGTCGTCCGCTCCATTTGTCGAATCGAGGCCGGTCAAGGCAGATATTTGACCGGCCTCTTTTGTGACAGCAACACGGCGACGTGGCCAAGTGGTAAGGCAGAGGCCTGCAAAGCCTTCACCCCCGGTTCGAATCCGGGCGTCGCCTCCAAACATGCGGACGTGGCTCAG
>DVKR01000033.1 GCA_018715935.1 Candidatus Aphodovivens excrementavium | reverse complement strand
TGGCGGCCTTTTTCGTTTGACCTGCAGGGGATCGAACCCCGCGAGGGTTCGACAGCCCAGTGGGCTGTCGAATGAGGAGGGCGAAGCCCGACGTGCCGAGACGCGACCGAAGGGAGCGGATCGTCGATCCCCCTATGCTCCACCATCAACGTCGAGGCCGTCAGCTCAGGTTGGCGGCCTTTTTCGTACAATGGCATCTTTGCGGCTTCTGAGGGATAAAGGCCAAAAAGTGTGTCTAGTTTGGTGTCCTTTCTCCAGCTCAAACCATATAAACGACGTTTAAAAGTCGATACCGTCTGGCTTCCCCATAGGCCAGAAAGCGTGTCTGGTTTTCACTTGACGCCCCTGCTCGGACGTTCTTTTCGGAAGAAAAAGTCGCCCGAAAAACGAGGCGAGCGGCGTCAAACCCCAAATGCGGCGTTTGCGGCTCCAAGATGAAGAAGAGCGGGTTCGCCAAGGCGAGCGCACAGAGGCGGCGCTGCGTTGGGCGTGAAAGCTCTTCGGACGGAAGAAACGATACGGCCTCCAGGCTGCGCAAGATGTTTGTCCGGCGGCTTTCGGGAAAGCCACCTCAAGGCGAGCTCTCGCTTCCCGCAAGAACGCCCAGGAGGAGGACGGGGCGCCTCTGGAACTGCCGATCGCTCTAAATCGAATTTTTTTGTCGCTTGGATGCAAGTAGCTTCGATTTAGAGCGATGCCCAAACTCCAGGCGGCCCGTCCCCCACAAGAGCTGCGTAGTTGCCCCAGGTGAGTATTCAAGAGAAAAGGGGAGGGGCTTCCAGCGAAGCGAAGGGGACGCAAAAGACGCCGTAGAATCGCTCTATACCGAAGAAACATATCGCAAAGCCGCACATTCCTTCGATTTAGAGCGGTCTTTTGAGTCGGCCACGCGCGAAGCTGATATTCCGAGATGCTCGGACTGTTTAAAAGCTTAAAGGCCAGGCAGGGATCCCGGGTGTCGTGAGCTGGAACCGGCGAACATTTCTGGCCGCCAACCCACGCGCCAACCCACGCTCTGGGGTTTTGCCACCGATTGAGCTGCGGACGCGCTTTTTGGCCTATTTCCCGCTTCTGACTCGTCTGCTTTGGATTCTCGAACTTTATTGTTACTTGAAATTAGATAAAAATAACAATAAGCTCAAGTCAATATATTGCAGAAATAGGATAATATTCCCTATACTATATAAAGAGTAAGCTGCGATCGCTTGGGCGCAGTAGGGGATTCTTCCAAAGGAGGAGAGATGCTATCCAGTTCAAACAATACTAAGCCCTCACGAAAGAAATTCGCGTTTGCAGGGGCGGTTGCCGCGTGCGCTATGACTCTGATGCTGGGGCTTGCGGGGTGCTCCTCTGGTCAGAGCGCTACGGAAGCATCCGATCAATCCGGGGAGCCGGCGGCAGAAGAGCAGGTAAGCCTTGAAGGGAAAGAGCTTAACATCTACTGCGGCGCCGGCATGACAGATCCTTTCCAGGAAATCGCCGATGCCTTTGAGACGGAGACGGGCTGCACCATGAACGTCACCTATGCGAACGCCGCGCAGATTCAAACTCAGATCAACACTACCGAAGAAGGGGATTTCTTCATCGCGGGGTCTGCCGACGAGCTAAAGCCGGTTGAGGGGTACGTTGAGCAGCAAACCGATCTGGTAAAGCACATCCCGGTGCTTGCGGTGCCTGCCGACAACCCCAAAAACGTTACCGGTCTTGCCGACCTGGCAAACTGTGAGCGCGTGCTGGTTGGCGATCCTGAGTCTACGCCTATTGGGAAGATCGCTCAAAACGCGCTTACCAAGCTAGGTCTTTGGGACGAGATGGTGGCAAACAACGTGCTTACCACCACCACTACGGCGCCGCAGATTTCTACCGCTCTCGCCAACAACGAGGGCGACGCGGGCATCGTGTGGAAAGAAAACGTTACCGACGACGGAGCGGTTATCGTTGAAACGACGGATCTCGATTCGTTCATCAAGACGATCCCTGCCGCTCAGCTCACGTGCGCTGCGGATTCCGACGCGGTTGCAGCCTTCAACGATTTCTTGCAGTCCGACACCGCTTGGGAGATCTGGGCAAATTACGGATACGAGCGGGTGTAGGCGATGAAGACGCCCTTTGGGCGTCACTCCAATAGCTCCGATGAGAGCGTGGTTAAGCATCGCGGGCGCAAACGCGATGTCTTTTCGGGTGTGTCAATTTCAATTGCGACGGTGGTGCTGCTGTTTGTCGGCAGCGCCATCGTCGCCATCGTCGCAGGGGGAGTGACGCATTTCGGAGATGCAATTCGCTCCGAAGAAGTGCTGTTTTCGCTGCGTATGAGCGTAGTGACTTCCACCATCTCAACAGCCCTGTGCCTTGTTTTGGCGCTTCCGTCGGCATATGCGCTTTCGCGTACCAACATGCCGTTTAAGCGCGTGGCTGAGGTGCTGATGGAGCTGACGCTTTCGCTCCCCTACATTCTTTTGGGCTTCGCCCTGCTGCTTATTTTCTCTTCACCTCTTGGCAAGGCGCTGCGCGATGTCGGCTTTGCCGTGGTGTTTGAGCCGACGGGTATCGTGTTTGCCCAGCTTATCGTTAACCTTCCCTTCGCCATACGCATGGTGCGAACGGCGTTTTCCGATGTCAACCCACGCATGGAGTTCGTGGCTAAGACGTTGGGGGCGTCTCCTTGGGATGTGTTCCGCACGGTCATACTTCCCGTATGCCGCAATTCCATCATAAGCACGCTGGTGCTTACGTGGGCGCGCGGAATGGGAGAGTTCGGCGCTACGTTGATGCTGGTTGGCGTCACGCGCATGAAAACCGAAACGCTGCCAGGCAGCATTTATCTGAGCATTTCGACGGGCAACAACGAAACCGCCATGGCCACGGCGATGATCATGCTGCTCTTGTCCGCGGCGACGCTGGTGGTGGCAAACGTGCTCAACCGCCCAGTGGGCGAGGTGCGCGTCGGCGCTTCGCACAAGGGGGCCCGCGCGCGTCGGAACAAGGCGAAATGAGGCGAGGTCTGTGGCGGGAAGCATAGCGATACGCGATCTTGTAGTCACGCGCGGTACGTTCACCTTGCACGTTGACGAGCTTGAAATCAAGCCGCGCGAGGTGTTTGCGATATTGGGCAGAACCGGTGCGGGCAAGACGGTGCTCATGGAGGCGATAGCAGGCGCTTTTCCCTTTGACAGCGGAAGCATTCTTCTCGATGGAAAAGATGCGGCAAGCCTCCCCATTCAGCAACGTCATATGGGCGTGGTGTATCAGGATCATGCCTTGTTTCCGCATATGACGGTGCGCAACAACATCGCGTACGGCCTGAAGATGAACGGCTATCCGCGGGAAGAGATCGATCGGCGCGTCAACAGTCAGTTGGCTCTGTTCGGTATTGAGGGAATTGCCGACAAACACCCCGGCATTATCAGCGGAGGGGAGTCTCAGCGAACGGCCCTGGCGCGCGCGCTGGTGCTGCGCCCCGAAATCCTACTGCTCGACGAGCCGTTTTCCGCGCTCGACCCTTCTACCAAGGAGCGCATGTACGAGACCGTGCGCGATATCCATGCGCGCTTCGACTGCACAATCGTGTTCGTCACGCACGATTTCAACGAGGCGGCGATGTTGGCGGATCGCGTGGGTATCGTGCTGGATGGGCGCTTGCGTTGCATCCTGCCAGCCTCAGAGCTGTTTGACGCGCGCTGCGATCCCGATGTCGCGGCGTTTTTGGGCAGGGTTCGTGCGCTCTGACGCAACGTGCGGGCGCTCGCGGCAAAACGTGAACTGGCATTGCGTTGCCGTGCGCGTGAATCTGCGCTTCTCGGTCTGAGATTTTGCCTGTTCTTAGCCGACTCGAAATACGGCTGCGGGCGAAGTGTGTTTCAATAAGAAAGTACCGAAACATTACCGCATGTGCATGTAAGAGGCGTCATGTTTGGAGAAAACCTCGACCGTATCGTAAAGGAAATAGAGAAAAACTACGAAGTTGACGAGATCTTCTTTACGAAGCCCGGCAGACGTTTTCCGAGCCGGCTTGCAGTGAAGAATGTTCTGAAGACTTTGCGCCGTGTCCTGTTTCCCGGCTATTTTGGCCCAGAAATGCTTTCTGCCGCCGCGAGCCCCTCGTACTTTATCGGCAACACGCTTATCGAGGTGGAGCGCGAGCTGCGCGAGCAGATCGTGTTGGCGCTCACCTACACCTCCGACGACCCCGACTCTCGGTGTGCTCCCGACGAGATCCAGCAGCGCTCCGACGAAATCATGGTCGCTTTTTTCGAAGAGCTGCCCAACATCCAACGCGTGCTGCTAACCGATGTGCAGGCGCTGTTTGACGGCGACCCTGCTGCCGGCTCGAAAGAGGAAGTGATCTTCGCCTATCCCGGGCTGTATGCGATCTACGTGTACCGCATTGCGCATGTGCTGTACGAGCAAAAGGTCCCCATCATTCCTCGCATCATGACCGAGCTGGCGCACTCGGGTACGGGAATCGACATCGGTGCGGGCGCCAAAATCGGCGAATACTTCTTCATTGACCACGGAACGGGCGTCGTCATCGGCGAGACGACTGAAATCGGCAATCACGTTAAGCTGTATCAGGGCGTGACGCTTGGCGCGCTTTCAACGCGCGGCGGACAGCGTTTGGCGGGAGTCAAGCGCCATCCGACCATCGGCGACAACGTAACGATTTACTCCAATGCTTCCGTCTTGGGCGGAGAGACCGTAATCGGAGAAGGGTCGGTCATCGCCGGTTCTACTTTCGTCACGTTTTCCGTTCCGCCTCATTCGCGCGTGTCGGTAAAAGAGCAGGAGATCACCGTGCGCCAGCCGGGAGAGCGCGACTAGGCTCGCTTGCCGTTTCGGGCTGCGGGCATCGCGAAGCTTGGCGTGCCCCGCGTCTGACGCTTTGCGGCGCGCTCTGCGTCCGACGTTTTGCTGCGGGCGCAGCGCTGCAGAAGCTAGACTGCACGCATCACCGTGCTTGCGAGCGGAAATATGGAGTTCTTTTCAGATTCTCGCCTTGCCGCTTCACTTAGAGCAAGCTCCAGGGTGTTCAATACCGTTAGCGCGCTCGCGTCGCGCTGCTGTGCTCTTTTTGCGAGCCGTTAAACCGTTCCGTTCAAGAGGGGATACTCAAGGAGGCATCCGTGATCTACCGCGATTTCCAAGACGAGAAGCTGTCTGCCTATGCCATGGGCTGCATGCGCCTGCCAGTAATCGACGGCGACGACGCAAAGATCGACGAGTCGGCTGCAGCCGAGATGGTCGACTACGCGTTGGCGCATGGCGTCAACTACTTCGACACCGCTTGGGGCTATCACGCCGGCACTTCCGAGCTGGTGATTGGCCGCGCACTTGCCAAGCACCCGCGCGATTCGTTCAACCTGGCGGACAAGTTCCCTGGCTACGACGTTTCCAATTTCGGCAAAACGCCCGAGATCTTCGAAAAGCAGCTTGAGAAGTGCCAGGTCGACCATTTCGACTTCTATCTTGCCCACAACGTGTGCGAGCTGAACATCGAGCAGTACCTGGACGACTCCACGTATGGCACGATCAGCTATCTGCTCGAGCAGAAAAAGGCCGGCCGCATCCGCCATCTGGGCTTTTCCATTCACGGCGGCATGGACGTGCTCGAGCGCTTCCTTGATGCGTACGGCGAGCATATGGAGTTTTGCCAAGTTCAGCTTAACTATCTCGATTGGGAATTCCAGGATGCTAAGGGCAAGGTAGAGCTTCTTGCCAAGCACGGCATTCCCGTATGGGTGATGGAGCCGGTTCGCGGCGGTCAGCTGGTCAATCGGCTGCCCGAATCGGCGCGCGAGAAGCTCGCCGCTGTCAACCCCGACGAGGCGCCGGTCTCGTGGGCGTTGCGCTGGCTGCTGTCGCGCCCCGAGGTCGTTACCATCCTGTCCGGCGCATCTTCTCTCGATCAGATGAAGGAGAACATCGCCGTCTTCGACGAGGCCAAGCCGCTTACCGATGAAGAGCAGGCTGCCGTTTCCGCCGCAGCTGCCGAAATCACTCACGGCAACGTGCTTCCCTGCACTGCGTGCCGTTACTGCACGAGCCACTGTCCTCTTGAGTTGGACATCCCGCGTCTACTCGAGCTCTACAATGAGCACAAGGTTACTGGCGGCGGGTTTATCGCCCCGATGGCGATTGGCGTGATGCCCGAAGACAAGCGTCCCCAGGCTTGCATCGGCTGTGGCAGCTGCGCGGCGGTGTGCCCGCAGCAGATCGACATCCCCGCGGCGCTGGCAGATTTTGCCGACATGCTCAAAGCGTAAAGCTCCTTTTAGCGCACGCGCGTAAAAGGCGTTCGGGAAACGAGAAACGCCCCCTCGGTTGGACTTTCGTCCATCAAGGGGGCGTTTTCTTTGAGCCGACGCCTCACGCTGTCAGGCGCCGGCCTGCTCTTCTTTCCGAAAGAATCGAGAGCCGAGCCGGCTTACTTTTCCTCGCGCTTCGCAGCCTCAACCTGCTCGATAATGCAGTCGAGCGCATCGCCGATCTCGTATTCCTCCACCTTGCCTTCGTCGCACAAGCGCGCGAATTGAGGATCGATGGGAAGGGTTGCGTAGGCGGGGATATCGTACTTTTTGGCAACGTCTTCGCCTTGCGGGTCGCCAAAGATGTAGTGTTTCTTGCCGCACTCGTCGCACGGGAAATAGGCCATGTTCTCAACCAGGCCAATGACCGGCACGTTAAGGCTGTGCGCCAGGTTGACGGCTTTGCCTACGATCATGGCAACGAGCTCCTGCGGCGCCGAAACGGTGACGATGCCGTCTACCGGCAGCGACTGGAACACCGTTAGGAACACATCGGAGGTTCCCGGAGGCATGTCAACGAACAGGTAGTCGATGTCTCCCCAGTGCGTCTCTCCCCAGAACTGGCTGATAATGCCGGAAACTACCGGGCCGCGCCACGCGACCGGAGCGTCTTCTTCGGGAAGCAGCAGGTTCACCGACATCACCTTGATGCCGCTTTCGGTTTCGGCGGGGAAGATTCCGTCGATGTCGGCTACAACATGGCCGTGGATCCCGAACGTTTTAGGAATGGACGGGCCGGTCACGTCGGCGTCCAGAATGCCAACCTTGAACCCGCGCTTTTGCATTTGGCTGGCAAGCAAGCTGGTAACCAGCGATTTGCCCACGCCGCCTTTGCCGCTTACCACGCCGATGACGCGTTTGATGTTGCTGTGCGCGTCGGTTTGAAGGGTGGTTGGGCCGGCGACCGTGCGATCCCCGCAGCCCGCAACGCCGCAGCTTGAGCACTCGTGCGTGCATTCTTCTTCTGCCATGAATTACCTCCTTGCACACGCCATGCTCCTCATGGCGCATATCTCGTCTGTGCGGATGATAGCATACCTGTTGACAACAGATAGTGTCAGGAGGTCATCTATTCCGTGCCGTACGGAAAGGTTTTTCTTTCTGGCGAATAGTCTTGCCGTTTGCCGGTGTTCGCTATTATTGGATATAATCCTATACGTTTGGGAATTTTGCCTCGGCGAAGAATGCAATGGCTTTGTGCATAGGAGGACGCATGCTGTTTAAAAACATCGACCTGCTAGACGAGAACCTTGACTACCAGTCCTCTCGATGGGTTGGCGTAAAAGACGGGCGCATCGGCTACATCGGCACCGAGGCTCCGGCTGATGCTGAATCCTACGGTGAGGTTTACGATGGCGGCGGAAAGCTCATGCTGCCGGCATTCTACAATGCGCATGCGCATGCTCCCATGACGCTGCTGCGCGGCTATGCCGAAAACCTTCCCTTGCAGGCGTGGCTTGAAACCAAGTGCTGGCCGTTCGAGGCAAAGATGACGCCCGAGGACAACTACTGGGGAACCCTTCTGGCATGCGCCGAGATGACGCGCTACGGTTGCGTGAGTTTTTCGGATATGTACTACGCCACCGACGAGCGCGTTCGCGCGGTTGACGAGGCGGGAATCAAGATGAACGTGTGCGAAAGCGAGTTGTTCTTCGAGACCAAGCCGTTTGCCGAATACGCCATCGCCGCCAAGATGAAGGAATACATCAAAACGTACCACGGTGCGCTGAACGGCCGCATCCTCGTCGACTACAACATCCATGCCGAGTACACCTCCAACGAGCAGACGTGCCGCGACATTGCCGAAGTCACCAAGGCGGCAGGCCTGCGCATGCACCTGCACTTGTCCGAGACCAAAAGCGAGCACGAGGAGTGCAAGGAGCGCCACAACGGCATGACCCCCGCTGCCTACTTCGCCAGCATCGGCGTGTTCGACTCGCCCACGACGGCGGCACACTGCGTATGGTGCGACGATGCCGACTTGGAGATACTAAAAGAACACGGCGTGTGGGTGGCGCACAACCCGGCTTCCAATATGAAGCTGGGAAGCGGGTTTGCCCCTATCGTCAAGATGCTTGAGCGCGGCGTGAACGTGTGCCTGGGCACTGACGGCATGGCCTCCAACAACAATCACGACATGTTCCAAGACTTGTACCTTATGGCTGTTTTGTCCAAGGGAAACCTGTGCGACCCCACGGCAGTAACCCCCAAGCAGGCGCTTGCTGCCGCAACGCGTGGGGGAGCTTTGTCGCAAGGTCGCGAAGATTGCGGCTTGATCAAGGTTGGCATGAAAGCCGACCTAACGGTGGTGGATACGACCGGCCCTTCTTGGTGGCCTATGACCGATCCGCTGATGAACGTTGTATATGCAGGCCACGGCTCCGACGTCGTTCTGACGTTGTGCGACGGCGAGGTCGTCTATCGTGATGGCGTATGGCCGGGAATTGATGTCGAGCGAGTTAAGGCAGAGTGCTCTGCTCGCACGAAGCGCATTATTTCCGAGCTGTAGAAACGACGGCGTGGAGCGGTTTTGCAATAACTTGGATCTCTGAGCTCGGCGATGCAGAAAAACTGGTCCCGCCGGGCTCTTCTTTATTCGAAATTGACTATAATACACAGCGTTGACGCAAAACGCGTCGAGTGCGCAGTACGGCTAAGACAAGGAGAACGTCGATGGTGTGGTTTCCCGAAGCTCGAATAGATCAGCTCATTGCGGAAGATGTTCCCTACATCGATTTGACAAGCGAAGTGCTGGGGGTATCTCAGCAGCCTGGTGAAATGGAGTACTACACGCGCGAAGCGTGCACGCTGGCGGGAACAGAAGTAGTGAGACGCATCGCCGAGCATATGGGCTGTGAAGTGGTTGATGCAAAACCGTCAGGGTCGCTTGTGCAGGCAGGGGAGGCGTTTATGACGCTGAGGGGAAGCGCGGCAGGGCTTCATCAGGTTTGGAAGGTTGGCTTGAACACCTTCGACCACCTGTCTGCCGTTGCCACGAAAACGCGTCAGATGGTCGAAAAGGCGCACGCGGTCAACCCACGCTGCGAAATCCTGACTACGCGAAAGAGCATGCCAGGAGCTAAAGATCTGCTGACCGCCGCCGTTCGCGCAGGAGGAGCATGGCCTCATCGGCTTGGCCTTTCCGAAACGGTTTTGGTGTTCGATCACCACATCGAGTTCATGGGCGGCTTCGATGCCTTTTTGGAGGAGCTCCCCAGCATTAAAAGCCGTTGCGTGGAAAAGAAGCTGTTCGTAGAGGCGGCAGAGCAGCAGGCGCGCATTTTGGCGCGTGCAGGCGTAGACGGCGTTCAGTTCGACAAGGTTCCGGTTGAAAACCTTTCCGATTTGGTGAAAGAGCTAAAGGGGATCGATCCCCATCTTACGCTTATAGCCGCAGGCGGCATCAACCCGGGCAACGTGTCCGAATATGCGGCAACGGGGGTAGACGGCATTGCAACCACTGCCCCCTTCTCTGCGAAGCCGTTGGACATGAGCGTGCGCATGCGTGCGCGGTAATGCCGGTTTGAGAGGCCGCGCGTTCCCATAGAAGCGTTAGAAGTGCAAGACGCCCGCAGCATGTGCTGAGGGCGTCTGTAGCTTGAGCGCGCATGGGCAGCCGCCGCGCGCCGGCGCTTTCCAGCCTACGCCTCCCTGAAAACAAAGGTGACGTTGCAAAGCGAAGTGGGGCCTTCAAGTGCCTTGTAGAGAATGTCTTGCGCATCTTCGCCCACTAGGTCTCCTATGTTCCAGGTAAGCGGTGCCTTTCCGTCTACGTCTATATGCACGGGCGCTCCCTGTTGCTCGGCGCCTTCGCTGAAGGCGTGAACCACGCTTCCCTGGGCATCGGTGAGGGTGTAGCTTCCACACGGGGGCATGTTGGCGGTTGTTGCCGATTCCAGATCTACTGCGACGGGCGAGAGGTTTTCTATTGCATAACCGTCGGGCGCAACAACCGATCCATCGGGCATGATGGTGCATGCCACTAAGGTGGGCACTTTCACTTTAATGATGGGCTTCCATTGGGCGGTTACCGTGAGATTCCCCTGAATGTTCGAAAAGTCCTTGTCCCAACCGACGTAGGTCCACTCATCGCGCGTGGGGTTGGGCGGCGCTTTGGCGGCATCGCCTTTATAGACGCTTTGCTTTGATATCTCGTTGCCAAAGCCGTCAACAAAGGTCACGCTGTACTGAGGGTCTTCCTGGAATGTGACATGAATGGTGTGGTTGCTGATGACCTTTGTGAACGTGTAGGAGCTCTTGGCGCCAACGCTTTTGCCGTCCACCAGCACGTCTTTGATGCTGTAATGCTCGTTTGGCTTAATGGTGTAGGTTTTGTCGTTCTTCCAGCGAACATAGGTGTCTCCCGCATTGGAGATGCTTCCTCCGGCACCTGCGCTTGCTTTGATTTTCTGGTCGTATGCCCTAAAGGGCATGAGCAGGTAGGTTCCGCACCCGTGGCCTTGCCACGTAAGCTCGCAGCCGCTTGTGGAGCCGGTGGTTACGAACCCGCTGTCGTAGGTGTCTTCGTCAATGCGCGCGGCGGTGAACCTCGTCGCATCGCTGCTGATGTCAAGGAAGTTGGTGGGCGGCACCCAGACGGTATTACCGAAGCCCGAATTGAGGACGACCTGCTCGGAGCGGTTAACGCTTTTAGAGACGTCGATGTCGGTGAACGCGATGAGCATTGTTCCGGGCGCAGGGTATGGCGACGCCGTGTTTTTGTCCACCTCTATGCGTACGGTCATTTGCACGTTGACCGGATCCTCCGACGAGGTGATGGCGTCCATGCACAGATGCGAGGCGTCGTCGAGGATGACGAGGCTGTCTGCGGCGTCGTCTACCTGTATGCCTGAAACGGTGATCGTGAGGTTGATGTCGTCGCCGTCGTCGTCGATGCCGGCGTTGCGCCATTGAAGGCTAAACGACCCGGCAATTCGCTCTCCCGCGCTGAGGGGGTGGCGATACTTCACGGCGGTGCAGTTGACGCCCCATACGTTTGTCTTCGTTACTTGAAAAGCGCTGTTGCTCGATTGAAAGCTTGCTTCCGAAATCTTGAGCGGGTAGTTGATGCTCACCGTTTCTGGAGGAACTTCCGAGAAGCCTTGGCGATTGAGCGTTTTCGCCTCTGCCGGGCAAGTGCATAAAAGCGTCAAACACGCAGTTGCGAGCGCGATTGCAGCGACCAGGCCTTTTGTATGTGCGCGCGCCTTCATGATAACGACCTTCTTCCTAAACCGACTGCGGCAATTGCGGCTATACCGGCCGAGGCGAAGCAGATTGCGCTCACGGGGGGAAAGAGTGCATCGTCTCCGGTGTCAGCTAGGGGAGGGCATGACACTGCTGTTTCCTGCGGGCCGGGATGCGGCCCGATCACGGTAACTTGCGTTGGGCCTTGCTCGGATGCACTCTCGGCAGCCCATGCGGCAGGGCAGAGCGTGGATGCTAGTAGAACAAGACTGATCGCTACGAGGCACAAAGTGGCCGCAAGCCTTTCCATCGCTTTCATGATTGCACCTTTAGGCTTCCGTCGCGAAGCCGGGCGCGACGGTCCATGAAATTGTGGAGGTGGAGACAGGCCGTGAGAGGTCGAAGGTGACTCGTGCGACGTCCCCGGCGGTTTGGATGTTGATGGCCTCGAGCCCGCTACCTGCGTATCCCATGTTGAACTCGGGATCGCTTGACACGTCCACGGGGTTTTCGGAGGCCAGATGCGCGTCGACTTGCCTGCTCGGGCCGAACTGAAAGTCCATCGAGTTATCGACGCCTTCTGCTGCGGCGTTTGGTGCGAGGGTCCAGCCCCCCTGCTCCGCTACGCCTACGCTTGTTACATGGATTCCGAACACACTCTCGTTCACCACTTGGCAATATTCCGCAGACGGGCCGGTGAGCGTGCCGTCGGGGGCCGCGTAGAAGGGGATTACGGTAGGGACCCTGAACAGCAGCATGGCGTTAGGATCCGCCTCGACGGTGACTTCGGTTGTCCCCTCGTTGTCGGCTGCCCAGGCAATTGGCGGTGAGCAGGCAAGCGCAAGCGCTCCTGCGCACAGTCCTGCGCACACGGCTGCCATGCCCTCGCGCGTGCGTTTTGGAATGGGGGTTTGACGGGGATATGACATGATCGCTCCTTTCTTTACGCGAACGTCGTTGCCTCCGAGCCGTTGGACGCTTCGGACACGCTGCTGTTGGAAGGGCCTTGCCGGGCAATGAGGAGACCCTTTCCGCTAGCCGACTGCGGCTGACGGTTTGTTGATGGCCACCTCTACGGCAGCGGGGCTTCCTTCGGGCTCCTCAGTGGTGGGGTTGAGCCCTTGCACGGTGATAAGCGCATCCCCTTCTTGTATGTCGGGAGCAGGGCAGCTGGTTATCTCCTCACCGGGATAAATCGTTCCCGATTCGAAGAGAACCTCGCCGTTTTGAGAGAGGGAAAACGCTTGCGGCATAGAGTTCTCTTCGTCGTTCATCACGCAGAGGGACAGCGTTCCGCCTTCTTCGAGCGTGCATACGGGAGACACCGCAACCGTCATCATGGATTCCTGGACCTGTCGGTTCAGTTCAGCCTGGATTGCCTCTCGGTCGATTTCCTCGAAGGTGCTAATGGTGGCGCCCGCAGTTGCCGTTTCCCGGGGGAGCATGCTCCAAGCGGCAAGGGCGGCCCCTGCAGCGAGCAGAGCCGCTGCCCCCATGAGGACGACCCTTGTGCGAGCAGGGTGTTTTGGGGCATTTGTTGAGCGAGTTCTGCTTCGAGCCGAGGCTTTCATCTGGTCTCCTAGCGTTCCGACCGCTTGTTGCGGCTGTGGTTCTGTTGCAGGCTTGCCGCACGCGGCAAGGCGGAGATATGTGAACTTGGCGCCGTAGGGCGCGGCATCGCGCTACTCTAGGCGTTCCGCGCGCCCCCGGCATCACGCATCCTAGCGCCGCAGCCTTTCGCTACGACCGGAGACGTGTCGGGATGTACGCACTGTTTGGCGTCGTGTTTTGAAGAGGCGCGAGAAGGAAATCGAAGGCAAATCTGTCGCGATGCTCACGGTAATCTAACGTAAATCTTACAAAGGCACATGAAGCGCTATCCGGTAAACTAGACAGGAGTACGATCAATGCGTTCCATAGAGAAGGAGGAAACATGAAGTGCCCCCTTTGCAACGTCGATCTGGTAATGAGCGAACGACAAGGCATCGAGATCGATTACTGCCCGCAATGTCGTGGCGTGTGGCTTGATCGCGGCGAGCTCGATAAGATCATCGAGCGTTCGGTGTCTCCGGCGCCGACGCCCGTCCGTGAAGAGCGCCGCGAGCGCGACTACGATCGCGGCTATGACCGCGGCTACGAGCGTCGAGACTACGATCGCGACTACGAGCGCAAGCGTGAAAAAGACTACGACAAGCATTACGATGACTACAAGAGAAAGAAGAAGAAAAAGCCGACGAGCTTCCTGGAGGATCTGTTCGAATTCGGCGACTAGTGTTTTTGCGGCTGTCGTAATGCAGTGAGAGCGTATTGAAATGGTTTTCGGCGGGGGTGTGCTTGGGCATAGAGCGCACCCCCGCTGCGTTTCACGCGCGCCGCAATAACGGACAGCGCCTATTTCTTTTTCCAGCTGAGCAAAAACGCCGAATTGATGATGACGATTACGCTGCCGCAGTTGTGGACAAGTGCGCCTACTACCGGGTTCAGAATGCCGGTCATCGCAAGGATGATGGCGACGAAATTAAGCGCGAGGGAGAACGTCATGTTGAGCTTGATGGTGGTCATCATGCGGCGTGAAAGAGCCATAAGGTGCGGCAGGGAGCTTATGTCGTCGCGAACCAGCGCGATGTCTGCCGCGTCGACCGCGATGTCGCTTCCTATGGCGCCCATGGCAATGCCCACCGTTGCGCGCTTGAGCGCGGGCGCGTCGTTGATTCCGTCGCCCACCATGACAACGGGCTTGCCTTCGTGTTCGAATGCCTCTATTGCGGCCAGCTTGTCTTTGGGCAGGCAGTCTGCCCTCACGTCTTCAATGCCAATTTGCTCGGATATGTGACGCGCTGCCTGAACGTGGTCCCCGGTGAGCAGCACGGGGATGATCCCCAGGCTTTTGATGGCGGCAATGGTTTCTTTTGAAGTGGAGCGCAGCGTATCGGCAAGTGCCAAAAAGCCAATGGCGCGCCCGTTCTTTGCGACCAGTATGGTCGTGCACCCCTGCTCGACATAGCTTGAAGCCCGAGCGTCCATCTCCAGAGATCCCGCAACGGCATTCTCCAGCATGAAATCGACGTTTCCCGCCAGTATGCGGTCGCCTTCAACGAGCGCCGACACGCCGCGTCCTGGCGTCATGGAAAAATCGGCTGCTTCGGGCAGGTTCAAAGGGGCGGGCGCCCGCTTTTCGGGCGAGTTGCCGCCAGGATTGCTTTGAAGGTCTGCGCCCTCCCTCGCGCTTTCGCACCGTTTTTGCCACCCCTGCACTACCGCGCGTCCGAGAGGGTGCTCGCTGAGCCGCTCTACTGCGGCAGCAATCCGAAACAGCCTGGCTTCGTCCATCGCCTCGATTGCCTCCTTGTCGCAGCAGCCCTCGTGATGGCGGTGGACAGGGGAGAAGGGAACAACGGCTATCACCTCGGGCGTTCCGTGAGTGAGCGTGCCTGTCTTGTCGAAGGTCACTCTTTTGACAGAGGCAAGGCGCTCGAGCGCATCTCCTTCTCGCACTAAAACGCCGAATTTGGTGACGTTTCCGATGGCCGCCATAATGGCAGTGGGCGTAGCGAGAACCAAAGCGCAGGGGCAAAACACAACGAGGATGGTAACGGCGCGCAGTATTTCGCCGGTAACCAGCCACGTGCCCAACGCGCTTGCCAAAGCTATGACCACAATCCACGTTGCCCATCTGTCGGCCAGGCGGACGATCTGCGCTTTGCCGGCGTCGGCGGACTGAACGAGGGCGATCATGCGCGCAAGCGAGCTGTCTTTGCCTACCTGCTCGGCGCGCATTTCAAAGGCGCCGAATTGGTTGACCGTGCCGCTTTTGACTTCGTCTCCCACTGTTTTGTCGACGGGAAGCGGCTCTCCGGTCATTATGGATTCGTCAATTGAGGTAAGGCCTTGAAGGATGACCCCGTCAACCGGGACAGTTTCTCCGGGGAGCACGCGCAGCACATCGTTTTTGCGGACGTCGTCTGCCGGAATGATCGCTTCGGTGGTTTCGCCTCCCGCTGTTTGGAGCACGCGTGCGGTTCGAGGCGTGAGGTGAACAAGGCGCTCTATGCCGGCACGCGCCTTGGCAACCGTAAGGTCTTCGAGCAGTCCGCCCAGCTGCATGATAACGGCCACTTCGCCTGCAGCGAAGTCCTCTCCGATGATCACCGACGCAATCAGCGCGAGCGAGACCAGCACGTCCGCTTTGATGTCGAACGATTTAACCAGCCCTATTATCGCTTCCAAGACGATGGGGACGCCGCACAGGATAATGGCGATCCAGGCTGGATCGAAGGGAAGCGCCTGAGGGAAAAAGAAGCTGAGAACCAAAGCGACGGCAGACACGATCAGAAGCGCAATGTCTTTGCGTGTGCCTCCCAGCTCGAGAAACGCTTCGAGAGGCTCCAGTGCGCGAACGCGGAGGGGCGTGGCGTCATGTGCGGCTTCGTTGGCGTCGGCGCAATCGGGAGCCGCTTGCTTCGCGCTTTGGGCGGGTGCCTTGGTTTCCGGTTCCATTGCCAGCATTCCTTTCATGCGTAGCGTGCCCTTTATGAAAGTAAACTTTGGTTATATACCTATAGGGGTATATGTATACTATCATGAAGAGACGGAAATGAGGCGACAAAATCGCCAAAGAACTATGCTGGCGGCCTTTCGCTAGCTCATGTTCGAAAAACGCTCAACGGCCTTCGTGAAGCTTTCTATGGTTTTGTCTGCGTCGCCGTGCTCGATGCCGTCGCGGACGCAATGCTTGATATGCCCTTCGAGAACAACCTGGCCGCATCGGTGAAGCGCAGATTTCGCCGCGTTGATTTGCGAAAGGACGTCTTCGCAGGGGACGTCTTCGTCGATCATGCGGTCGATGGCTTGAACCTGCCCGATGATTTTTCTCAGCCTGCGATGCAGGTTCGCCGAGTCCATGCACTGCCTCATGGCTACCGTCCTTTCTTGATGAGGGCGAGGAAAAACCCTTCGAAATACTCGCTCGGGCAAACAACCGCCGCCTCCGGAAGCTGGCAGGGAAGAAGCGGCACGCCCTCAAGCAGTCCATCGGGCAAGGGGACGAGCTCGGCTCTCGCTTTGGGAAGAACGCGCCTTATGAGCTCCTCGTTTTCCTCAGCCAAAATCGAACAGGTGGCATAAAGCACGAAGCCTCCGGGATTCACGATGTCAAGTGCTTTTCGCAGCAGTGCCTGCTGCGTCTTTACGCTGCGCGACAGCAGTTCAAGCGAAAAGCCGGTTTTGAATGACCCGTCTGCATAGCGGACGGTTCCCGAGCCGCTGCACGGAGCGTCGAGCAAGACCTTGTCAAAAGAGAAGAAGCTGTCGAGCTTGCGGGCGTCGCATTCCATGACGTTGACGCGTGAGGCGCCCTGCTTTGCCAAGTTGTAGCGCAGGCGCTCGGCGCGAACGTGGTTTTTCTCGCAAGCGGTGATGAGCGCCGCCCCCTGCGAAAGCGCTGCCATATGGCACGTTTTGCCTCCGGGAGCGGCCGCCATGTCCAGCACGTTTTCACCTGCTCGGGGCTTGAGCGCATGGGCGGGCAGCATTGCCGAGAGACTTTGCAGATAGAGTTCGCCTGCCTCATAGGCGGAAAGCGCGCGGATGGCGTCCTCGCGCGCCTGGCAGATGACAAACGCCTCGGAATCGAGGGGCGAAGGAGCCGGCTGCCATTCGATATGAGCCTCTTGCAGTTGCGCGGCGATGGATGCATGATCGGCTTTGAGCGTGTTCGCACGCAGGGTTACCGGCCGCACCGTTCGGTAGCCTTCGACAATGCGGGCAAGGTCCTCATGCCCGTATTGGGCGGCGAGCTTGTCGTAAAGCCCGTCGGGGAGCGGCTGCGGCAACTCTGGCTCGTTTGCGGGGTAGGCCATTGTCTTCCTTTTCGAAATCGAACTATGCACACTCGCCATTGTAGCGGTTAGATCGCTATACTTACCTCAACAACAAGGAGAAGACCGCCCACGACAGCCTCTTATGGGACACACGATGAGCAACCAACCTGAAGCGTATCCAAGGCAAGAAACTACTGTGCCGCCCGTGCCAGAGCGGCTTGAAGTTACCGTTCCCGATGTTGCCCTTATCATCGAGGGCGGGGGCATGCGTGCGAGCTATACCGCTGGGGCGATTATCACCCTATTGCAGCACGAGCTGTTTTTTGGCAAGGTCTACGGCATCTCCGCCGGGTCGAGCCATTCGGTCAATTACCTTTCGCGCGACATTGCGCGAACGAAGGCGTCGTTTGTTGACTTGGTCGACGACCCGCAGTTCGGCGGCGTGGGGAGCTTGCTGGCCGGACGCGGGTACTTCAACGCGCCTCATCTTTACGAAGGCCTCATTGAAGACTGCGCGGGATCCGACGACGTTATGGCGTTTGATTGGGAGACGTTCCAGGCAAACCCAGCCGACCTTCATATCGAAGCGATTGACTGGGACACAGGCGAGACCGTCGCGTGGACGAAAGCCGACATGCCCACTCCGCGCGCCATGGGGCTGCGCGTGCGCGCTTCGTCTACCATGCCGGTTTTCATGCCGCCCACAGAGATAGACGGACGTACCTACATGGACGGCGGTATGGGCACGAGCTGGGGAATCTGTTTGAATGCAGCGCGCAAAGACGGCTTCCAAAAGTTCTTTATCGTCCGCACGCGACCGCGTGGCTACCGAAGAAAGCCGTTGGGCAAGGCGACGTCCTTTGCGCTGAAGTCGATGTTTCGCGCTCATCCCGTTATTGCGCAGCGCACTATCGAGCGGTGGCAGCCCTATAACGAACTGTGCGACGAGATAGAGCGGCTTGAAGCGTCGGGCGCTGCCTATGTCTTTTATCCTGAGGCGATGGAGGTTTCCAATAAAGAAACCGATCGGGCAAAGCTCGAGGCGAGCTTTTTGCGCGGACTGGCGCAGGCGCAACGCGAAGTTGAGATGTGGGAGGGGTTCCTGCGATGACTTGGAAGGAAGGCGGCCGTCCCGACGTCATGGAGCCAGTCGACGCCTCAAGCCTATCCGCTCAGAATGCGACCGAAAAACTCGAGCTTATTATGGGCGCAGAAGGTCTTAAGCGCCTGACCTCGGCCCATGTGCTTGTTTTGGGGCTCGGCGGCGTCGGCTCGAACTGCGTCGAGGCGCTGGCGCGCGGCGGAGTGGGAAACCTGTTTCTGGTGGACAGAGACATCGTGCAGCCCAGCAACATCAACAGACAGGCCATTGCCTTCCATAGCACGTTGGGCAAGCGCAAGGTTGATGCGATGCGCTCGATGGTGGCGGACATCAACCCCAAGGCGAACGTTGAGACGCGTCACATGCTCGTTCTGCGCGAAAATCTTGAAGAGCTGATTGGCGAAGCCAGAGAGTGGGCTGCATCCGAAGGCGGCAGGCTCGACTACGTTGTTGACGCCATTGACACGGTGTCTGCCAAGCTGGCGTTGGCAGAGCTTGCTCAGGCCGGTCAATTTCCGCTTATCAGCAGCATGGGGGCAGCAAACAAGCTGCATCCGGAATGCGTACGCGTCGCCGATTTGTACGACACCGTCAATTGCCCGCTGTGTCGCATTATGCGCAAGGAGGGCAGAAAGCGCGGCATCCGCCGCCTCAAGGTTCTCTATTCATGCGAAGAGCCGGTGAAGGTGAGGCCGCGCGAGGGCGCCGAGCGCTCCGAGCGCTCCAACCTGGGGACGGCGTCGTTCATGCCGCCGATAATGGGTCAGGCGATTGCGGGCGCGGTGCTGTGCGAGATTGCGGGCGTGGGGTAGGCGAAAGTTGATGTCTGCGTATGATATGCACTGTCATCTAGGATTTGCCGACAACGCCGTTGAACTGGCACGATCGTTTGTGCAACAGGGCGTTGGAGCGCTGTCTGCGACGGTTGAGCCGGCAGAATACGTGCGAATGCGCGAGCTTTTGGCCGAAGAGGCGGCAGTGCGCGTTGGTGTGGGCCTGCACCCGTGGTGGCTGAGCGACGGGCGCTGCGACAAGAGCGATGTGGAGGCGTGCCTCGAGCTTGTCCGCGAGGAGCGTTTCATTGCGGAGGTTGGCCTTGATCTAGGGAAGCGCTGTGTTTCGTCACACGACATCCAACTAAGCGCGTTCGAGCGTATCTGCGCTGTTGCGGGCGAGGTCGGCGGCAAGGTTCTCTCGCTTCATGCGGTCAATGCGGCACAGGAGGTGCTGGATGTCCTTGAGCGCACGGGCTGCCTCGCGCCGGTTGCGGGCGGTGCGCCTGCGTGCGCCTGCATCTTGCACTGGTATTCCGGCTCGTCCGACCAGCTGCAGCGCGCCGTGCGGCTCGGGTGCTTCTTCTCTATCAACCCTCGCATGCTGCAAACCAAGCGCGGTCGCGAGTATGCCCGCATCCTGCCTGCGGACCGCCTTCTTCTCGAAACCGACTTGCCCCCTTCGGAAGGGGGCGCGTTCGGCCTGGGCGAGATCCCCCGTGTGCTGGCGCAGACGCTCGACGCTCTGGAAGTGCTGCGTGGGGAATCGGTTGCCAGCCGCATCGTCGCAACCAGCAGGCGGCTCTTAACCGCGTGAACCCGCTTTTGCGGTTTTGCTGCGCTTGCCGGGCTTTTTCGCTGCGGGCTTTTTCCTGACGCTGTAGCCAAAGGTTCCAAGGCGGCGGCCTAAATCGAAGTATTCGCCGTGAGAGTAGGCAACCAGGTTGGCGCGATCGAGGCGCAGCTTGCCGCTCGCGTCAATAAGGCCTGCGTCCACGCGCACTGCCGTCACCTCGGCGAGAAACATATGGTGGCTGCCGAGTTCAAGCACATCGCGCACCTTGCATTCGATGTTGACGGGCGATTCTGCGATGCAGGGAGCATATTCAAGCGTTTCGGACGGAAGTTTCGTCAGGTGCATTTCCGCCCATTTATCAACGTCACGGCCTGATTTCACGCCGCACCAATCGCAGGCACGCGCGAGATCGCGCCCTACCAGGTTGACGACGAACTCGCCGGTCTCTGTCAGCATGCCGTAGCTGAATCGCTCGGGTCGTACCGAGATCGACAGCATGGGCGGGTTAGTGCATACGGTTCCCGCCCAGGCAACCGTGATGATGTTCGCATGTCTTGCGCCGTTTGCGCAGCTCACCATAACGGCTGGTACGGGATAGAGCATGTTTCCAGGTTTCCACGTTTGCTTTGTCACGGCACGGCAACCTTTCATTGTCACTTGAGGGCAACTGCTTTGGGCAATGGTACGATTCTACTGTAAACGACAACTGCGCGCTCGCTCTCAGCGGACGCGATCAAAGGGGGTCAGTCATGAACGCCACTGCAGCCACTCAAACCGATATCGTCATTGTAGGCGCCGGGCCTTCGGGCATCTTTACTGCTCTGGGGCTTTTGGAGGCTCGACGTGTTGCGGGCAACGCGTCGCCTGGCGGAGAGGGCATCGTCTTGGTAGACGCCGGCTTGCCGGTTGAACAGCGGAATTGCCCCAAAGAGCACACAGGGCAATGCGTGGGGTGCGACCCGTGCCGCATCACCACTGGGTTTTCCGGCGCCGGCGCGTTTTCCGACGGAAAGCTCTCTCTTTCTGCGGAGGTGGGGGGAGACCTCCCCGAACTTATCGGCTTCGACGCCGCGCAGGCTGCCATCGAAGAGGTCGACGGGATCTACCTTTCGTTTGGGGCAGACACCCATGTCGAAGGAGCGGGGGTCGACGAAGAAGTAAAAGAGATTCGCCGCCGCGCCATCCGCGCCGGGCTCAAGCTCGTCGATTGCCCTATCAGGCATCTGGGGACGGAATGCGCGCAGAGGCTTTATCGGCGCATCGAGTCGTACCTGCGCGAATCTGGCGTCGATCTTCGCTTTCGCACGGTGTGCCGCGACATCGTCGAGAAGGGCGGCAGCTGTGTTGGCGTGAAGCTCGAAAACGCCTCGGGTGACGTCGAAGAGGTTTTTGCCCGGCGGGTTGTTCTCGCCACGGGCAGGCGTGGCGCCGACTGGCTTGAGCGGCTGTGCGAGCAGCATGGCATCATGCACGAGCCGGGCGTGGTTGATATCGGCGTTCGCGTGGAGCTTCGCAACGAGATCATGGAGCGCGTGAACAACGTGCTCTACGAAAGCAAGCTCATTGGGTACCCCAATCCGTTTCGCGACAAGGTGCGCACCTTCTGTCAAAACCCTGGCGGGTTCGTGAGCCAGGAGAACTATGCAGAGGGCCTTGCGGTGGTGAACGGGCATTCGTACAAAGATCGAAAGTCGGAGAACACCAATCTTGCCATCCTGTGCTCGCATCGATTCACCGAGCCGTTCGACCAGCCTATAGCCTACGCGCGAAAGATCGGCGAACTTGCCAATATGCTGGGGTCGGGTCATTTGCTCGTGCAGCGGTTCGGCGATATCCAAGACGGGAAGCGCACATGGGCACACGAACTCGATCGCTCGAACGTGCGCCCGACGCTTCCCGATGCCGTCGCCGGCGACATCACCAATGCGCTGCCGTACCGCACCATGACCTCCATTATCAATTTTATGCTTGCCGTTGACGAAGCAATACCTGGGTTTGCTGCGGGCGAAACGCTGCTTTATGCCCCCGAGCTCAAGTTCTACAGCAATCGCGTCAAACTCGGAGACGGGTTCGAGACAAGCATGCCGGGTCTGCATTGTCTGGGCGATTCGAGCGGATGGACGCGCGGGTTGATGATGGCGTCGGTGATGGGTCATTTGATGGGGAAGTGGCTGGCGGAGGGGTAGGCTATCGGGAGTCGTCAACCCCTCTGCCACTTTTGAAGCCGACAGCGCAACTGCGTCGCCTCACAGGTATTGGTTTGCCTGCGCTTGGCGATCGTTGCACCGTAGGCTATTCGCGGGGCCTTTCCAAAGACATCATCTGTATTGCTTCGCCGAAGAGTTTGCCGGCTCCGTTTTGCACGGAGAAGCGGGTTTTCTCGGGGTCGCCCACCACGCTTCCGGCGAGCATGTCTACACCCCACTCGAACAAAAACGGCGACATGATAACGCTTGGCCCCACCATGATGGTTTTGGCGTCTGTCGTAAGCTCCAGCAGGCGCGGCGCCGTTTTGTTGATGATGGTGACGCCGGTGATGAAGGCGAAGTCGGTGACGGGCATCACGTATTCGCAGGCCGGGTCGGGAGTGTCGTCCTTTTGGGTGCAGTTGCGCTCGAGCACCGTGAGATCGGCGTATTCCTTGATGCGGTCAACATGCGGGAAATGCCCGACCACCGTTACCTGCTGACGGCGCCCAGTCTTCTGCTCGGCTTCAATGACGCGCGGCTTCCAGATTTCGAAAGCGTCCAGCTTGCGAAGGGAGCCGTCTGGCAGCTCAACCGGCTCGTCGTAGGTTGCTCCGAGAGGGGTGAGCAGCTCGGGGCGGGCGTACCAGGCGTTGAGGGCTGCCACGCCCAGCGTCGCTTCGGGGAAGTGCCACGATTTCGCGAGTTCTGCCACTTCCCGCAGCTTCATGCCGCGCATGTCGAGGGTGTAGCTGCGTGGCGCCCCTCCCGAGCAGGTGAAGCTCACGCCCATGCCGCACTCGGCCTCGACGTAGCTCCAATGCGTGCCGAGGCAGTAGTCCACCACGAAAACGTCGTCGGGGATACCTCCGATAAGGTGGTTGTAGAACTTCCATGGCGTGGTTTTGTTGTTTGTTCCCGGAAAGTCGATGGTTTCGTTTTCGGGATGGTCTGCTCGACAGTGGTCTTTGCAGCTCATAAGCGCTCCTTCAAAACGGGTGGAATGATGCTTACTACAGTATATTCCTTATAACAAATTATTCTATGCAAATATAAGCTGACGCTGAGTGCAAGGATCCTTCTGGCTGGGAGGGCGCTTGTAAAGTGAAGCAGGTGTCCGTATGATGGGCAGACAGGCTCCGTTTTCCTCTCTGCGCGGGTGATGGCTGGAAGAGACGGCGGGCTTTGGTACGTACAACCCAAGCGAAAGGATACCTATGCTGGACAAAAAGGCGCTTTACCGCTTGAGCTACGGGCTCTATATCATTTCGACGAAGGCAGACGGTCTTGCCGCCGGGTGCGTGTGCAACACGTTCCAGCAAGTTACGTCTGACCCTGTTCAGGTCTCTGTGGCGCTTAACAAAGCGAACGTGACAACCGACGTCATTCGAAAGGCGGGCAGGTTTGCCGTCTCGGTGCTGTCGGAGGACGCCCCCATGGAGCTCATCGGCACCTTTGGCTTTCATTCGAGTGCCGACACGGACAAATTCGCGCAAACGAGCCATGCGTTCGATTCCTTTGGCATCCCCTATGTGACCGAACATTCGGTTTCCCGCTTCTCCGCGCATGTGGTAAGCGAGCTCGATCTGGGAACGCACATCCTGTTCGTGGCGGAAGTCGACGAGGCGGAAATCCTCGATGCGGGCGAGCCGATGACGTATGCCTACTATCATCAGGTTAAAGGCGGCAAGACGCCTCCGAAGGCTTCGAGCTACGTTGCGGAAGATGCTGCTGGGTCTGACGTCCCCCTCGAGCCTTCCACCGGGGGAACGCGCGTTGCCTGGCGCTGCACCATTTGCGGTCATATCGAATACGTTGACGAGCTCCCGGACGATTTCGAATGCCCGATTTGCGGCATGGGCAAGGAAGTTTTCGAAAAGATAGAGGTGTGAGGCTTCGTCTGCCTTCCGGCAGACGCCGTGCGGCGGCGATGTGCGCCTTAGTGCCGTTTAGACCCCTTGGCGATAGCCAAGGTTCGGTCGCAGGCATGCTGCAGCGCGGGCGGCACTCGGGTTCGAGCCCCTTGGCGATGACCATGGTCCAATCGCCAAGGGGCCTTCTCGTCTCTGACGAACCTTGTCGCCGCGTTGATTGCGCTCGGTCTGCGAGCTTATTTCCTTCCGCTTATTTGTTCCACGCTATAAACGCCCAGCTGATCATGCGGGGGCGCGTGGTTTTGAACTTGCCCTGGGGAATCCCTTTGCGGTCGGGTTTCCCTGCGTCGGGGTTGGGGACGAGGTTTGCCTCGAGCCATTCGCGCAAGCGTCCGTATGCGGCCTGGCGCTGCCGCTCTTTGGCAGGCGAGCCGCACCCGGCAGGGGAGAGACGCAGCGCGCTGTCAATCATGCGCGAGAAGCTTTCCCATGCCTCTTCTTTTGTATCGAAGGTGTCTTTGCGCACGCTTTGAATATAGGAAACCTCGGGAAACAGCCCCTCGTTTGCCAGGATGTTGAAAGCGTACAGATAGTCGCGTCCGGCTTGACCCACCAGCCCGAGCTCGGCAAGGAGCGTTTCGTCCGAACGCGGAGAAGATCCGGTTGACAAAGTGATGCAGATGCGGCGGCGCGCCACTTCGGTGAGGCGCAAAAGGGAATCGCGGATATCTGCCGTAGCTATGGAGCGCGACGCGAGCGCCACGTCGGCGCTTTCGGGCGTGACGCCGTGTTCGTCCCAAGGGTCGCTCCAGCTCATCTGAAGCAGGCGGACAGATCCCGATGGGGCGGGCGTCGGCGCGCTATCCAGCTCGCTTCGAAGCACCGAAAGCATGCCCGAAGAGAAGTCGGCAGCGATGACGCTGTGCCCCGACTGGGCTAAAGGAATGGTGAGCGCGCCGGTGCCGCATCCCATATCGAACACGGTCTCGCCTGGCTTGATGGCAGCGAGTTCCAAGAAGCGCTCCACATAGGGGTTGGGTGCGTCTTTAGTGGAGAACGTGGCGGAGCGCTTGTCCCAAAACGAGGCGTCGTCGGGCGACTTCCTCCGTTTTTGGAGCTCTTTCCATTCTTCGTTCCAGTCGTAGGTGCTTAAAAGGGGGGTAAAGCAACGGTCGCTTTGAGCGGCCTTGTCGAATTGGGCGGTATCCGAGCCTCCGTCAGCTTTTCGGGCCGCATTCGTCTCGACGGCGGCGGTGGCGGCGCTTGGGGAGGCTGCGTTTTCTCCGATGACGCCTGCCGTGGGGCGAGATGTTATCTTTTCGCTCATAGTTGACCCTCTTCTCGCTCATTTCAACGATTGCGTATCATACTACCGTACCAGGAGACGCACTGAGGTATCATCCTCACGTGCAAATTATAGTTCAGACGAGGAGATGCCATTCATGCAGGTTGAGTTGCTTTACCATACGCCAGACCCCGAGCGCGCCATCGCGACGGCGGCTCGTTTGTGCTACGCGCCGGTTGGCGCGTCCGAGCTTATGGAGACCATGCCCGAAGAGCGCGTGAGAAGCGTGCTTTCCACGATCATGCGTTCCGGGCATTTTTCCACCTTGGAGCATGCGAGCTACACCTTTGCGATAGACGGAGTCTCGCGCGCGTTGACGCATCAGCTGGTTCGTCACCGTTTGGCAAGCTACAACCAGCAAAGCCAGCGCTACGTGAAATTCAAAGAGGGCGTGGCGGTGGTGAAGCCCGAAAGCGTGAAGGCGTCGCCGGAGACCGAGGCGGCGTTCGACGAGGCGATTGATGCCTGCGTGGCGGCATACAAAAAGCTTTTGGACGCAGGGGTTCCCGCCGAGGATGCGCGCTATCTGTTGCCGAATGCCGCCGAAAGCAAGATTGTGGTAACCATGAACGTGCGTGAGTTGCTCCACTTCTTCAGCCTGCGCTGCTGCAACCGCGCGCAGTGGGAGATACGCGAAATGGCTCACCGGATGCTTGAGCTGGCTCGCCCGACGGCTCCCTTCATCTTCGCCGACGCTGGCGCGGGCTGCGTGCGCGGCGCGTGTCCTGAAGGGAAGATGGCCTGCGGAAACCCTTACCCGAGAGTATCGAGGGACTAAGCCGTGGCGCGAAAGCAAAGCGAGGCGGCCCGCGCTTTTGCCGAAGACGGCCCGCGCAAAACGCACGTAGGCGGCCAGGCGCTCATCGAGGGCGTTATGATGCGCGGCAAATACAATTGGGCGGTTGCCGTGCGCGAGCCCAGCGGATCGATGTATGTGGAAGAGCACGACCTTGCAAGTGGCAAGGCGAAAAACGGGTGGATGTATTGGCCGGTCGTTCGCGGGTGCCGTGCGTTTGTCGAGTCGCTGATGCTGGGCTACAAAGCCCTGGAGGTGTCGGCGATGCATGCGTTCGCCGACGACGATGACGACGGCGTTGCCGCAGGCGATGCCGGCGAAGGTGCCGCTCGCGTTGCCGAAGCCGCCGACGACGGTGCCGGTATCGGCGTCGAGGGGGAAGGCAAGCGCCTTTCTGGCGCGTCGCAGTCTTCGCTTGAGGGCGGAGACAGGCAATTCTCTTGGAAGGACGACTTTGGCAACCCGGACGAGATGATCGACGCGCTGGGTGCGCAGCGCACGCTTGACGTGGTGGGGTCTCCCGCGCCTCAAGAGGCGTCTCGCATAAGCGAGTCTGCCGAACAGCCCTCGCCAGACGACGACGGCTTCGGCAAAAAGGAAATGGCAGTCTCGATGGTTCTGGGGCTTGTGCTCGGCGTGGTGCTTTTTATCGTTGCACCGGCAGCCGTCACCAACCTCATCGTGGGCGAATACGACTCCAACCCCGTCGTATGGAATATCACCGACGGCGTACTGCGCGTGCTCGTGTTTATCTTCTATATCTGGCTTATCGGGCGTATGAGCGAAATCAAGCGCATGTTTTCCTATCATGGCGCCGAGCACAAAACCATTCACTGCTATGAGCACGGCTTGCCGCTTACGCCGGAAAACGCGCGAACCTTTCCGCGCTTGCACGTGCGCTGCGGCACGGCGTTTCTCATCATGGTTATGATCATCGCGATCTTCGTGTACACCGCCATCCCGTTGAACGCGCTCATCGGCGCATGGGGCGTTCCCGACGGCGCGCCAAAGCTTTTGCTCGTCATTGTCGTGCGCATCCTCTTCATTCCGCTGATTGCGGGCATTTCGTATGAGATAACGGTGAAGTGGGCGGGAAGCCATCCCGACAACCCTTTGGTGAAGGTGGTTTTGTGGCCGGGCATGCAAATGCAGCGCCTTACCACCAAAGAGCCTGACGACGGCATGCTCGAGTGCGCCATCGCCGCCATGAAGCGCGTCCTTGAGCGCGAGGAGGCGCAAACGCAAAACAGCTGATCTTGTCATTGACGGGATCAGCTGCTTAATGTCGGCGCTTCTGCTTTGCGGCAACGCCGGAAGCTTTAGCTCAAGTAGCTGAGGTAGCCGAGATAGGACTGAGCGCTTTCGGGCACGCGGAGCGTGACGTTTTGCCCGTACGCCTCGACGGTAACATACGACGGGTCGTCATAGGTGGTGACGGTTCCGTCGATCCCCGCCGCCGACCCGTTGAACGTGCCGGTTTCCTGCGCGGAGTCGGGAAGCGTTGCAACTTCCCAATCGCTGACGGCAAGCTGGTCGATGCCTTGCTCCACGGCGCTTGAAGAGAGCCCGGTTGCCGCCGCGATGTCGTCAACGTGAGATTCCAGCGCCTGCTGCACGCGATTTTTCGCACCGCTGGCATCAAGGGCAACGTTGAGCGCGGCGTTTTTCGCAGAGCTTGCGGCGTCCCCAACAGCGCCTTCCATGGAGGGAAGGAGCGTGAGCGCCAAGATGCCGACGATCATAAGGGCAATCAGCCCGATAAACACTTTGATGATTTTTCCCATTGCAGGTACTCCTTGTCCGGATGCCGGATACCGTCCAGCGAGCGTGAGTCCTGAGCGGCGTCGAAGGCCTCCGTTGTCTGCGTTTCCGCCAAATGCGTGAATGACCGTGCGGGGCGCCACGCAAAGACCGCTCGCTGCACGAATAACGCGTTTCCGACGGGTTTCGCTTTTGGTTTCCGGCAGGTTTCTCTTTTAGCCTAATCGATTTCCCGGCAATTCACGAAACGTTCGCTTGTCCCTCAAATCTTCCGGACGGAAAACCCACGGGAATTACGTTATAAATGTTATTATATTGATGGCAATTAAAGGCTGTTTTGAATGTTTGCCGCGTGCTCGGAGGGGGTGTCAACCGCATCATGCTCGATAGGCAGCTTTTTTCTCTCCCCGGCGTTCCCGGGATGCTTGTCGGGCTTTGCCTGCTCACGCTGTTGCGCGCTGCCGCTATTGTGGGGCAAGCGTGGTTTCTTGCCACGGCGATCGACGTTTTGCGGGCGACGGGCGACCTCTCTTCCGCAGCCGTTTCGCTCGGGCTGTTTCTCGCGTGCTTTATCGCCCGCCAGCTGGTTGTGCTCGTTCAAGACCGCGCGCTTGAGTCCTACGCTTTCGCGCGCGTTGCGCATTTGCGGCAGCAGGTGCTTGCGCGCCTGTTTCGTGAAGGCCCTGCGCTTGTGAGCAAGTTGGGCACAGGGAATGCGGTGACGTTGGTGCTAGAGGGCGCCGAGCAGGTGGAGACGTATCTGCGCTTGGTTCTGCCTAAGATCGCCGGCGTGCTCATTGTTCCTTTGGTGCTTTTGCTGTTCGCATTTCCCCTCGACTGGGTGTCGGGTCTCATCATGCTCATCGTGTTTCCCTTTATCGTGTTTTACATGGTGCTCCTGGGAAAAACGGCAAAGGCCGAGGCTGACAAACAACACGACGAGTTCAACCGCTTGGCAAACCATTTCGTTGATACGCTGCGGGGGATAGACACGCTCAAGCTGTTCGGCAGATCGCGTTCCCGGGGTAAAACGGTGTTCGAGGCAAGCGAGCGCTTACGCCGTGCAACCATGAAGACGCTTCGAACAGCCATTCTGAGCGGAGCGGTGCTTGACCTGTTCTCTACGTTTTCACTTGCCGCAGTTGCGATCATGCTGGGATTTCGCCTGGTAGACGGTACGATCGCGTTCTTCCCCGCACTAGTTGTTCTCATCATGGTTCCCGAGTACTTCAAGCCCATCAGGGAATACGCGTCTGACTACCATGCCTCCCTTGACGGTAAAACCGCGTTGGCGAGCATGCTCAAGGCGGCTGCGGAGCCGGCGGTGCTTGAGCCGACGCCGCAGAGCGCGAAGCGGGCGCCGCGCGCATGGAGCGAATCGAGCGTGTTCCGGGCGCGTGCCGTTTCGTTTGCGTATGAGGGCCATCAGGCCTTGCGCGACGTGTCGTTTGAGGCGAGGGGCTTTTCGAAGGTCGGCATTGTGGGGGCAAGCGGCTCGGGCAAGAGCACCCTCGTCAATCTGCTTGGGGGGTTCGCCGCTCCCTCGTCGGGCGGGTTTCAGGCTGATCTCGCGTGCCCCGAGTGGCAAAAGCAGCTGGTCTACATCCCGCAAGACCCGTACTTGTTCCATGCGTCGCTGCGCGAGAACATCGCGTTTTATCGTCCCGATGCCGACGAAGGCCAGATTGAGCAGGCAGTTCGCGCGGTGGGTCTGGAGGAGCTTGTGCAGAGTCTCCCGCAGGGTCTCGACACGCTTATTGGCGAAGGCGCGCGCGCCTTGTCGGGCGGCCAGGCGCAGCGCATTGCGCTCGCCCGCGCCCTGCTCGATCCGTCGCGGCATATCTTGCTGTTCGACGAGCCTACCGCCCATCTGGACATAGAAACCGAGCTTGAGCTGAAAGAGCGCATGCTGCCTTTGATGGAGGGGCATCTCGTGTTTTTCGCCACGCACCGCCTGCATTGGATTCACGACATGGACGTGGTTTTGGTGCTGGAAGACGGAAGGCTTGCGCAATGGGGCGCGCCGGATGAGCTGCTGTCTTCGCCGGGCGCGCTTACTCGCCTGTTCGATCAGCTGGAGGGGGGTGCGCGTTGAGGTCGTCTCTGTGGAAGCAAGACACGTGGATCAAGCCCTTTTTCAAGCAGTATCGTCGCGCGCTCGGCCTGGCGCTGGCGCTTGGCGTGGCGACGTTTTCCTTCGCCGCAGCCTTGATGTTCACCTCTGGCTATTTGATCAGCGGCGCGCCGTTGGTGGTGTCGGTTCTCATCTTGAACGTGCCGTTGGGTCTGGTGAGATTATTCGGCGTGGGCAAGCCCATCCTGAACTACTTCGAGCGCTTGGCCAGCCACGACTGGGTCTTGCGCATGACAAGCTCGCTGCGCCTGCGCCTCTATCGCTCGGTGGAGCGCGAGGCGATGGCGTTCCGCTCCAAGCGCAGCACGGGGGACATACTGGGCCTTTTGGCGCAGGACGTGGGTCACATCCAGAATCTGTACTTGCGCACCCTCTTTCCTCTGGTTGTTGGCGGGGTTTTGTACCTTGCCCTTGTGGTGTGCACGGGCGTTTTGTCGCTTTGGCTTGGTTTGGCAGTGCTTGTGCTTACCGGGCTTGCCGCCGTTGCCATGCCCTTGATTTCCGTGCTGGCGAACGCCGCTCGCGAAGCCCAGCGCAAGCAAGCGCGCGCTCGGCTCTACGACAAGCTTTCCGACAACGTGCTCGGCGTTGCCGACTGGGTGTTCTCGCAGCGGGGTGCCGACTACCTCGCCTCCCACGAAAACGACGAGGCGAGGCTGCGGGCGCTTCGGCACCGCATCGAGCGCTTCAATCGGTTGCGCGATCTGGCGCTTCAGGTGGTGTTCGGCCTTATCGTGGTGGTACTTCTCGCCTGGGCGGGAACGCGCTTCGGCGGGCTGCCCGACGGCGCGGCGAACTGGGTGGCGGCATTCGCGCTGGGCTTCTTCCCGCTCATAGAGGTATTCGCCCCTCTTTCGGTGGCCTCTCAAGAGGCGGCAGCCTATCGTGATTCCCTTGAGCGCCTGAACGATCTCCCCGATCCCGACGCCGCGCCGTCGGGAGTCGTCGCTGACGGGCTCGGCTCCGCTGAGCGCGCGATCCCGCGCGAGCCGCTCGACATTCGGCTAAGCGGCGTGGGCTTCCGCTACGAAGGGGCCCATCGTGACGTATTGGATGGTCTCGACCTGGAGATACCCTTCGGCCAGAAGGTGGCCGTGCTTGGCCGCAGCGGCGCGGGCAAGTCCACGCTCGCCGGCCTGATCCGCGGAGATCTGGCGCTGCAGCAAGGCGAGGCGACCCTGGGCGGCGTCGCTTGCTCGGCGCTCGGCGACGACATGGCGCGCTATCTGGGCGTCATCCAGCAGCGCACCTATCTGTTCAACGACACGCTGCTTGAGAACCTGCGCATCGGCAACCCCGACGCCTCCGAGGACGAGGTGCGCGAGGCGCTCGTTCGCGTCGGTTTGGGCGGTCTGCTCGAACGGCTGCCGCAGGGGCTTGGCACGCTGGTCGACGAGGCGGGCATGCGCTTCTCGGGCGGAGAGCGCCATCGCATCGCGCTCGCCCGCGTGTTGCTGCAGGGCGCCCCTGTCGTAATCCTTGACGAGCCGTTTGCGGCGCTCGATCCGGCGACTGAGCGAGAGCTGCTCGATGTGCTGCTCGATGTGCTCGCCGACCGCACGCTTATCCTGATCACGCACCATTTGCAGGGCGTCTCACGCCTCGACCGCGTGGTGTTCCTCGCCGACGGAGGCGTCTCCCTCGACGGCGCGCCCGCCGAGCTGGAGCGCGACAGCGCCTACTACCGTCGCCTCATCGCCCTCGATCGCGGCGGCTTGCAGGGGGCGTAAGGGTTCCGGCTGCCCCGGCGGCGCCGTGATGCATGGCGGCAAGCGTTGGGTTTCCTCGACCGTTCCTTGCAAATCGTGTATGCTTACGCACATTGCGCCGCATGCGGGATGCCGTAGGGCGGGCTCAGTAAGCTATCCCCGCACACGCTAAACAATCAGGTGGGGCAACCGTGTGAACGACTGCGCCGGCGCCGTGGATGCCGCGCAAGAAGGAGGAACCCCGTGAAGCTGGTGGTTACCGAGAAGAACGACGCCGCCCAGAAGATCGCCGACCTTTTGGGTGCGACCAAGCCCAAATCCGACAAGGTCTACAACACCCCCGTCTACCGCTTTACCGTGGACGGCGAGGAATGGGTCACCATCGGCCTGCGTGGCCATATCCTCGAACCCGATTTCACGCCGCAGCTCGTGTACAAGAAGCGCGGCGGCTGGCAGGGCGTCACCGCCGAAGGCGAAGCCGTTCCTGCCGAGATCCCGGCCAGCCTGCCCAAGCCTCCCTTCAAAAAGAAGAAGCCTTTCACGGAAAACGGTGTGGATTTGAAGGGCTGGAAGATGGACGCGCTGCCGTACCTAGTGTATGCGCCCGTCGAGAAGCTGCCCAAAGAGAAGGACATCATCCGCTCGCTCAAGAACCTGGCGAAGAAGGCCGACTCGGTCATCATCGCGACCGACTTCGATCGCGAGGGCGAGCTTATCGGCTCTGACGCGCTGGAGTGCATTCGCGAGGTCAATCCGAACGCGCCGGTAAGCCGCGCACGCTACTCGGCGTTCACCAAGGGGGAGATCACGCACGCGTTCTCCAACCTGGTGGAGGTCGACGATGATTTGGCGGCGGCGGGCGGCTCGCGTCGCGACATCGACCTGATCTGGGGCGCGGTGCTCACGCGCTATCTGACGTTGGTGAAATTTGCCGGCTACGGCAACGTGCGCAGCTCTGGCCGCGTGCAAACGCCCACGCTGGCGCTTATCGTTGCGCGCGAGCGGGAGCGCTTGGCGTTCGTGCCCGAAGACTACTGGGTCATTCGCGGACGATTTGACGCCGGGGCGTCTGCCGGCCCTACCGATGGAGAAGGGGAGCTTGCCTTCGAGGCCCCGCATGCCACGGCGCGCTTCAAGGAGGAGGCGGCCGCGCAGGCGACTATGGCTCACATCGAGGGCGCCAATTCGGCAAAGGTGGTTTCCATCGAAAAGAAGCGTCGCCGCGTTTCCGCTCCGGCTCCCTTCAACACGACCTCTTTGATGGCGGCGGCATCGGCGGAGGGTCTTTCGCCTGCGCGCACGATGCGCATTGCCGAGAGCCTCTACATGGACGGGTACATCAGTTACCCCCGTGTCGACAACACGGTGTATCCGAGCACGCTTGACCTGCGTGAAACGGTGCAGACCATCGCGAAGAATCCCGCCTACGCTCCGTACTGTAAAAAGCTGCTCGCGAAGGGCACGCTCACGGCAACGCGCGGCAAGAAGGAAACCACCGACCATCCGCCCATCTATCCTACGGCGCTTGCCACTCCCGACGATCTGTCGCCCGCCGACTGGAAGCTCTACAACCTTGTGGCACGCCGCTTCCTTGCCACGCTCTCGGATGCGGCAACCGTCGAGGGCACGAAGGTGACGCTCGACGTTGCCGGAGAGCCCTTCGCGGCAAAGGGAGATGTGCTGGTCGAGCCGGGATTTCGTGAGATTTACCCCTACGGCCTTAAAAAAGACGAACAGCTGCCCGCTATGCAGGAAGGCCAGACTATCGCCTTCAACGGCGCCACGTGCACGAAGAAGCAGACCGAGCCGCCGGCGCGCTACAGCCAAGGCAGGCTCATTCAGGAGATGGAGAAGCTGGGGCTGGGCACCAAGTCCACGCGCCACAGCATCATCGAGCGTCTCTACACGGTCAAATACATTCAGAACGATCCCATCGAGCCCAGTCAGCTGGGCATGGCGGTGTGTGATGCGCTGGACAAGTTCGCCCCGCATATCACCCATCCCCAGATGACGGCAGAGCTGGAAGAGGAGATGGACGCTATCGCCGAGGGCGCGAAATCCAAAGCGGAGGTTGTCATGAACTCGCGCGACCTGCTCTCCGAGCAGCTTGCCAACCTCATGCCGCACTCCGAGGAGGTTAAAGACGCCCTTGCCGATGCGGTTGCGGCAGACGCCTACGTGGGCACCTGTCCCAAGTGCGGTAAGGACCTTCAGCTGCGCGCAAGCCAAAAGACACGCGGCATGTTTATCGGGTGCGCAGGGTGGCCTGACTGTGATGTCACCTATCCGCTTCCCAAGGGGAAGATAGAGGCGCTGTCCGACCCGTGCCCCACGTGCGGCATGCCGCAGGTGAAAGTGACGGCGTTCCGCTCCAAGCCGCGCACGATCTGCATCGATCCGAACTGCGATTCGAACAAAGAGCCCGATGTGGTGGTGGGCGAGTGCCCGACGTGCAAGGCTGCCGGAAGGCAGGCGAAGCTCGTTGCGCGCAAAAACCCCAAGACCCTGAACCGCTTCATTCGGTGCGAGAACTACGACGAGTGCGGAACGGGCTATCCGCTGCCTCAGTACGGCAAGCTGACGGCAACCGACGAGGTGTGCGAGCACTGCGGCGCGCCCCTGGTTATCGTCACCACCAACCGAGGCCCTTGGAAGCTGTGCCCGAACTTCGATTGTCCGGGAAAGGAAAAAGACGACAAGAAGAAGGCTTCGGGACGTTCGAGAGCTCGTCGCGGCACCGCGCGCCGTAAATCCTCACAAAGCGGCGCGTCGGCGTCTCGTAAGAAGGCCTAGTCAGTATGGCCGATCCCCATTCGCCGGTTGCGCTCTCGCCTGCTGAGACTCAGGCTGCCGTTGAGGCGGCTGCTGTCGGCAAGACGTATTCGCCCGTTCCGAGGCTGTTCGCGTCGGCGGTGCTCGCCGGCGCCTTCATCGCCTTCGGCGCCTTGTTTTTCTGCCTCGTTTCGTCGGATGCTCATATTCCGTTCCTTGCGACGCGGCTGTTGGGCGGCGTCTGCTTCTGCTTGGGCCTGGTGCTGGTGGTGTGCTGCGGCGCCGAGCTTTTCACCGGCAACATGATGATGGTGGGCGCGTTCGGCGCAGGCAGCATCTCCTGGCGCGCCGTTCTTAAGAACTGGGGCCTGGTCTGGTTGGGGAACTTGGCTGGAGCACTTTTTGCGTTGGTTTTGGCGGCGTTGGCCAACGTCGCGTCGCTCAACGGCGGTGCGGTTGCCGAGGCCATGGTTTCCATTGCGTCGGGGAAGGCGACGTTTGACGTGGTCGGGCTGTTCTTCAAGGGCGTTCTGTGCAACATCTTTGTATGCTTGGCGGTGCGCATTGGCTTTTCGGCCCGTACGATTACCGACAAGGTGGTTGGCGTGCTGCTTCCCATCACGGCGTTCGTCGCCTGCGGATTCGAGCACTGCGTTGCCAATATGTTTTTCCTTCCCATGGGGCTTTTGCAAAACCTGCTTGGTGCGGGCGCGGCGGGGGCGGTCGATCCGCTTGGCGTGCTGGCGAATATCGTAGTTGTGACTCTGGGAAACATCGTCGGCGGCGTCCTGGTTGGCGGCGTGTATTGGTACTTGTTTGGAAACCGCCGCTCACAGCACTGACAAAAGCTTTCAAGTGGGTATACAATACGGCGGTCGAAGCGACAGTTTGCAGTGTCCGTACAGGTAGGAAGGCGCAACATGGACTTGAAGGAAAAGGCGTTAGAGCTGCATCGCCAGTGGAACGGAAAACTCGACACTGTTCCCAAAATGGACATTTCCACACGTGAGGACCTTGCGTTGGCCTACACGCCAGGTGTCGCAGAGCCCTGCAAGGTAATAGCGAAAGCGCCCTCCGAAGCCTACACCTATACGCAAAAGGCCAATACCATCGCGGTGGTAAGCGACGGCAGCGCGGTGCTTGGCTTGGGCAACATCGGCCCTTTGGCGGCTATGCCGGTTATGGAGGGCAAGTGCGCGCTGTTCAAATCGTTCGGCGACGTGAATGCGGTTCCCCTCTGCTTGGATACGCAGGATGTCGACGAAATCGTAGACACGGTAGTGCGCATCGCCCCTGCGTTCGGCGGCATCAACCTCGAAGACATCTCTGCGCCGCGCTGTTTCGAGATCGAGCGGCGGCTCATTGAGGCGCTTGACATTCCCGTGTTTCACGACGACCAGCACGGCACGGCCATCGTGGTGCTGTCGGGCGTGATCAATGCGCTGCGTCTGACGGGCAAGGCGAAAGAAGAGTGCCGCGTGGTGGTGAACGGAGCGGGATCTGCCGGAATTGCCATTGCGAAGCTTCTTTTGATGTACGGCTTCAAACACCTTGTGCTGGTCGACCGCTGCGGCATTATCAGCTCTCGCTCCGAGGGCATTAACGAGGCGCAGCGCGCTATGCTGGCCACCACCAACCGGGAAGACGTCGACGGCACGCTTGCCGACGCCATGAAAGGCGCCGATATCTTCATTGGCGTCTCGGCTCCCAATATCGTGTCAGAGCAGATGGTGGAGTCTATGGCAGACGACGCTATTTTGTTTGCAATGGCGAACCCCGACCCCGAGATCCTGCCCGATGCCGCCAAGCGCGCGGGCGCGCGTGTGGTGGGTACCGGTCGCTCCGATTTCCCGAACCAGATCAACAACGTGGTTGCATTCCCGGGCATTTTCAAAGGCGCGCTTGCGGCACGCGCCACGCGCATTACCGAGGAGATGAAGCTTGCAGCGGCAGAGGCGCTTGCGGCGCTGGTGTCCGACGAGGAGCTCTCGGAAGACTTCATCATGCCTGAGCCGTTCGACCCGCGCGCGGTGGACGCGGTGGCGCATGCGGTGGAGGCGGCGGTATAGCGTCGCCGTAGGCTGTTTTTCGCCAAGTCACGCGCTGTCTAGCGACCCGTTGCCAGGTCGGTCCACATCGACAGCGCGCCGAAGCGGCGGCTCATCCAGTCGTTGCTGTACCACTGGTTGAAAAACCGTTCGACAGGGGTGTCGACGGGAGCTCCAGACAGACGCTGGAACCAAAAGTCGAAGCTCGCAAGCGTCATGGCGATGTCGGCGGCCATAAAGGTTGCCATAATGACGGTGAGGGGCACGCGCGCAGCAGGGGGAATAAGCCCGATCAAGCGCTTCATAAGCGGAATGCCGAAGTACGCCCAGGCCGCACCCGCGATACCCCAGACGACCATGGTGCTTACGCACGTGTAGCCGCCGAAGTTGAGGGGCTGATCGACGTAGCTCCACGCCACGATGCCGAAGAACGTTTCCCAAAACCAGCCCGCCGCGTATTCGAGCAGCCCGCCCACCAACGAGCACGCCGTGACGACGATGACGGGGTTGCGCCCCTTGAGGTTGTTTGCCGCAAGCGTCATCAACACGGCGCCTAGGCCGTACAGCGGGCTGAACGGCCCCCAGACCAGTCCGGCGCGGCTTTTCACGTAGCCGTCCATGAACGCGGCGACAATTGTCTCGCCTATCAGCCCTATGAAGCTGGTGATGGTAAAGATCCAGAACAAGTTGAAGAATGTCGCGTCGATGAAGCAGTGCTGATCTGCGTTGTCGAGCGCCGAGGATGTTGCGAGTGTTTTAGAGGCGTGCCGTATCATGGATCACTATTATACGACGATGACGCGGCGGGGGAGGAGAGATTCCGCGCGGGCGCCAAGCTCGCCTTTACACGTTGTCCCAAGGGTAGGGTCGACGAAGCGCGGGAAGCTCGTGTACGGCACTCAGGCCCGCCGTCCGCTTGAGCGCTTGGCGTCGTTTCATGTGCTCCGTTGCCTCCGTGTAGGGGTTGAGCGTCGCGTGTCTGACGGCTGCGGTCGGCTTCATGCGCTACAATGGGGTGCATGGATACTACGATTACCAAAGAGGCGGTTGCCGCCGCCGTCAAAGACGCAATCCCCCGGTTGGCCTGCGAGCTTCCCGCCGACATACTTGCAGGGCTTAAAGCTGCGCTTGCGCGCGAAGTGGCGCCGCGCGGGCGCGCGGTGCTCTCCCAGCTGGTGGAGAACGCTTCAATTGCGAGAAACGACCGCGTGCCCATCTGCCAGGACACCGGAACGGTGTGGGTGAGCCTTGAGGTTGGCCCGGGCGTCATGGTGCCTGCGGACGTTTTCGCGGGGGTTGACGACGCGGTGGCGCAAGCGTATGCCGACGCCCGCCTGCGCAAGTCGGTCGTGCGCGACGCCATTCTCGACCGCACCAACACCGGAGACAACACGCCGGCGTTCTGCGACATCCATCCGGTCGACGAGCCGGGAGCGGCGCGGCTGCACCTTATGCTTAAAGGGGGCGGATCCGACAACGCAAGCAGGGTGGTCATGCTTCCCCCCGGAGCGGGTCGGGCGGGCATTGTCGAGGAAGTTGTTCGCTGCGTGAAGGAGAAAGCCGCCAATGCGTGCCCGCCGCTGGTGGTGGGCGTGGGCATTGGCGCTACGTTCGACAAGGTTGCCGGCCTTGCCAAACGCGCTCTGATGCGTCCCATCGACGCTGCCGCCCCAGACCCCGAGACGCAGGCGCTGGAAGAAGAGCTCTGCGCCGCCGTTAACGCAACCGGAGTTGGCCCTGGGGGGCTGGGCGGTGCGTGCGCCGCTTTGGCCGTGCGCGTAGAAACCGCGCCGTGCCATATCGCCGCGCTCCCGCTTGCCATCAACATGGGATGCAGCGCGATGCGCAGAGCCACGATCGACCTTGTCGCCCGTTCTTCGGAGCCATGCGCGGGACCCAGCGGGGATGCCGCGGCGAGCCATTGTCCTGTTTCGGAAAAAAGCGCTTCCGCCGCCGAACCCGTTCGCCTTTCCCTTCCGCTCGACCGCGCGCAGCTGCTATGCCTAAAAGCGGGTCAGGCCTGCTTGCTGACAGGCCCTCTTTTCACCCTGCGCGACGCGGGGCACGTGCGTTTGATGAAAGAGCTTTCGCGCAACGGGGGCGTCTTGCCTTACGGGCTTGAGGGGCAGGCCATCTTTTACGCCGGCCCTACGCCTGCTGCTGCGGGGAGGCCGTTCGGGGCGGTAGGCCCCACCACCGCTTCACGCATGGACTTCGCCGCCCCCGCTCTTCATCGGGCGGGCATCGCGGCGACAGTGGGAAAGGGGCACCGAAGCGAAGAGGTGCGCCAAGCGTGCGTCCAAACCGGTTCCGTTTATTTCGTGGCGTGCGGCGGCGCTGCGGCGCTGCTGGCGCAATGCGTGGCATCATCGGAAACGATTGCCTACGACGATTTGGGAACCGAGGCGCTGCGCCGTATCGAGGTGGTTGATTTTCCGGTGTTCGTGGGCGTGGATACCGCTGGAAACGACGTATACGACCTGGCGTAGCGGCTGGCCCGCCATTCGTTTTTCTGCAAGCACCGCAAGGAACGGCATTACAAAGAAGGGAGTGAACCCGTGGAGCAAGCATATTCGCCAAGCGCGCAGGACGGCCGCGGTCTGTTCATTACCTTCGAGGGCGGAGACGGCGCGGGCAAGTCGACCCACATACGCTTTCTTGCGTCCGTTTTGCGCAAACGCTCCTACGAGGTGCTGAGCCTGCGCGAGCCGGGCGGCACGCGAATTGGGGAAAAGCTCCGCCGCGTCGTGCTCGATCCCGGAAACGAGGAACTTTCCGCCGAAAGCGAGCTTTTGGTGTTCGAGGCGGCGCGGGCTCAGCTTGTTTCCGAGGTGGTCAAGCCCGCGCTGGCGCGTGGGGCGGTGGTGCTTTGCGACCGCTTTACCGACTCCACGGTTGCCTATCAAGCGTACGGAAGAGGCCTCTCGCTCGACTTCGTTCAGAGTGCGAACGCATTCGCCTGCCAGGGGCTTTCGCCCGACCGCACGGTGCTGTTGACGGCGGGCGGCTCCTCAACGAGCATCAAGCGCGCCACGCGTCGCGGAGCCGATAGGATGGAGCGCAGCGGGCAGGAATTCTACGAGCGCGTCGCCTGCGGCTTCAAAGAGGCGGCGCAGCGCGACCCTGCGCGCATTCGCGTGGTAGAAAGCGCAGGAAAGCGCTCTGCCACGGCACGTGCGGTGTTCGAGCAGCTCTGCGACCTGTTCCCGTGGATGAGCGACGACTTGAAGAGCAACCCGGCGCTGTTCGCGCGTCTCGACCGGCCTCCCAAGCGCGGGCATCGCGGCAAAAGACAGAACGGGGCCAACCGTGGCTGACGCATTCGAAAACATTCTCGGTCAGCCGAAGGTGCGCGACTTCCTGCGCGCGAGCGTGATGCACGATCGCGTGAGCCATGCCTATTTGTTCTGCGGGCCTACGGGTTCGAACAAAATGACGGCAGCCTATGCGCTTGCACAGGCGGTTATGTGCCCAAAAGGGCCGCAAGGCCCCCGAGGCGGGCAGTGCGGCAGCTGCGATGCGTGTTCCCGCATCCTGCGCAGAAAACACCCCGACGTCGTGCTTCTGCATCCCGAGGGGGCAAGCGGATACCTTATCGAGCAGGTTCGCGAGCTCGTGGCGTCGGCGTCTTTGGCGCCCATTCAGGCAAAGCGAAAGGTCTACATCATCGACGAGGCCGATCGTTTGGGCACCAAAGCGGCAAATGCGTTTCTGAAAACGCTGGAAGAGCCGCCTTCCGACGTGGTGTTCATTCTGTTGGCGCGCATTCGCGAAGGCGTGCTTCCCACCATTGTGTCGAGGTGCCAAGTGGTGCCGTTCCGCCACATTCCCGCGCATGAGGCAGCAGGAATTTTGGCGCAGAATACGGGCGCCTCGCTGGACAAGTGCCGCATTGCTATAGAATCGTGCGGCGGGTCCATTACGCGCGCGGTGGAGTTTTTGAAGTCCAACGAACGCTTGGCGTTTCGCTCGCAGGTGCTTGAGGCGATGGAGCGTCTGCGTAACGCAGACGATTGGGACGTGCTCTGCATGGCCAAAGACCTGGTGCTTCTTTCGAAGGCTCCCCTCGATGTGGTACGCGCCGAGCAAGAGGAAGAGCTTGCCAAGAACGCCGACTTTCTTGCGAAGTCGGCTATTCGGCAAATCGAGGCGCGCAACAAGCGAGCGCTTTCGGCTCGGTCTGTTGAGTCGCTGCGCCAGCTCTCCTCCATCGTGGCCTCATGGCTGCGCGACGTGCTGGTGCTTTGCGCCGAAACGCCCGAGCTTGTTATCAACGTGGACGTTCGCGGAGCGTTGGAGGACGCCGCGCTTGCGGTCGATGAGGCGTGCGTTGCCGAGGCTCTTGCTGCGGTTCGGCGCTGCAACGAGGCGATCTCTTATAATGTGTCGCCAGAGACGTGCATAGACGGGCTTTTGCTTGAAGTGCGCGATGCGCTTTGCGGCGCACGCAGTCGCGCAGGCAAGCGGGCTTGCTGAGATAGTGACAAAGCGAGGTTTTGATTATGACGCGGGTTGCTCCCGTTAAACTGAAGAACAATCATCGTACGCTGTGGTTTGATCCCGGCGATATTTCGGCCTGCAAAGGCGATGCGGTAGTGGTGAGCACTGCACGCGGAACCGAGCTGGGCTACATGGTAGACGACGTCATCGACGTCGAAGAAGAGCGCATCAAGGAGCTGAAAAGCCCCCTGAAGCCGGTTCAGCGCGTGGCCGATGAGCGCGATTTGGAGAAGGCCGTCGAAATGGAGCGGCTTTCTGCCGAGGCGCTGCCCGTTTTCAAGAAGATGGCGGCCGAGACCAGCGAGGACATGCACCCGGTTTCGGTGCAGTATCTCCTCGATGGCGACCATGCGGTGTTCTACTTCGAAGCCGAGGAGCGCATCGACTTCCGCGAGCTTGTTCGCAAGCTCGCCTCTCATTTCCACGTGCGCGTCGACATGCGCCAGATAGGCGTTCGCGACGAGGCGCGCATGGTGGGCGGTTTGGGCCATTGCGGACAGGAGCTGTGCTGCAAAAGGCTTGGCGGCGAATTCTGTCCCGTGTCAATTCGCATGGCGAAAGAGCAAGACCTCTCGCTCAATCCGCAAAAGATCTCCGGTGTGTGCGGGCGCCTCATGTGCTGCTTGCGCTACGAGTTCGATGCCTATAAGGAGTTTAAGGCGCGCGCGCCAAAGAAAAACGCCCCCATCGCAACGCCTGAGGGGGTTGCCAAAGTTGCCGATCTCGACGTGCCGCGCGAGATCGTCACCCTAAAAACCGAGGAAGGGCAGGCGGTAAAGGTTCCCCTTGCGTCGTTCGACCCTCCGGCGGAAGGCAGCCGACCCACGACCGTAGGCGACGAGGCCTGGCAGGAGGCAACAGCTCCCGAGCCGATAGACCTCGGCGCAGTTTCGGTGTTCTCTTCGTCTCAGCAGCTTTCCGGAACCGATGCCTTGGCCCGACCGGGCGCGGTGCGCCATACCGCCTTGTCGCGCAAGTCTGCCAAGAAGGGCTCCCAGGCAGGCGGGGCGTCAAAGAAACGCGAGCGCACTCACGAGGAAGCTCAGAGCGCCTCGCGCAAGCCGCGCCGCCGTTCGCGCGTCTCCACTGCGTCTGAGGAAGCGGCGGCGACGCCGCGTTTGAAAAAACGAGGCCAGGTGCAGATCCACGGGCGAGAGACGGACCAGGGGCAAAAGCCGTCCTCCCAAAAGCAGCAAGGGCGCAAGCAGCAGGCCCGCAAGCCCAAGCCCGCAAACGCTTCGCAAAAGCCCAAAAAGCGCACGTCCCAGGATGCGCGCGGCGAGGGCGCCCAGTCGGCGGCAAAGCAGACCCCTGCGCGTCCCGGAAGAAAATCTTCCGCTTTGCGCCAGCATACGCAGCCCGGCACAGACGAGCGCGGTTCGAATCGCGCGTCGTCGGCGCCGAAGCAAGAGCAAGCCACACGGAGAAAACCGCGCAGACGCAGCCATAGAGCGCACGGCCAAGGAGACGCTGCGGGCTCGACGCAAGGCTGACGAGAGCCGGTCTGCGCGATTTCGCAATAAAGAGAAAGGTCTTGAAGCGACAATGTCCTCACAGTTAAACGATCCACTGTTTCAAGGCAATGACGCACTGCTCACCGACTTGTATCAGCTCACTATGGCGCAGGGGTATTTGAACCAGGGAAAGGAGTCTACCCAGGCGTGTTTCCACATGACGTTTCGCGATTACCCGTTCAAGGGAGGCTACGCCATCGCAAGCGGCATGGCTCATTTGGCGCAGCTCATTGAAGGGTTTCGCTTCTCCAGCGACGATCTTTCGTACTTGAGGTCTTTGCCGGCGCCGGGGGGCGGGAGCCTTTTCAGCGACCAATTCATAGACTATCTGGGCGATTTCAAGCTTTCGGTCGACATAGACGCCGTGCATGAGGGCACCGCTGTCTTTCCCCATGAGCCGATAGTGCGGGTGTGCGGCCCTATCATGGAATGCCAGCTTCTTGAAACCGCCCTCTTGAACTGCGTGGGCTTCGAGACGCTTATCGCCACGAAGGCGGCGCGCATCTGCTTGGCGGCGCAGGCTCCCGTTGCGGAGTTCGGGCTGCGTCGCGCCCAAGGGCCTGCAGGCGGGATCTGGGCGTCGCGCGCGGCGGTTGTGGGAGGCTGCGCCTCCACGTCTAACGTTTTGGCGGGCAGGCTTTTCGGGGTTCCCGTCTCGGGAACCCATGCGCACTCGTGGGTCATGGCCTTCCCCGACGAGCTCACTGCTTTTCGTGCCTACGCACAGGAGTTCCCCACGAACTGCGTGCTGCTGGTTGACACCTACGATGTGGAGCAGGGCATAGACAACGCCATCACGGTTGGTTTGGAAATGCGCGAGCGCGGCGAGCATCTAAGCGCAATTCGCATCGATTCGGGAGACCTGGCATGGCTCGCGAAGATGGCGCGGCGCAAGCTCGACGAGGCGGGGCTTACCGATTGTGGGATCGTTTTGTCCAACGACCTCGACGAGCACACGATTCAGTCCATCCGCGACGAAGGGGCAAAGGTCACCTCGTGGGGCGTGGGAACCAAGTTGGCGTGCGCCTACGACCAGCCAACGCTCGGCGGCGTCTACAAGCTTTCCGCCTCGCGAGAGGGCGAAGGGCAGCCGTGGAAGGACAGGCTCAAGATTTCCGAAACGGCGGCAAAGCTTACCGTGCCCGGCGTGCTGGACGTTCGTCGCTATTTCTACGACGACGGGCGCATTGCGGGCGACATGGTCTACGACATTCACGCGCCGATGGACGGGTGCGAAACCATTGTGGACCCGTTCGATTCGCTGCGCCGCAAGAACCTGCACGGCAAGCGGTTCGAAACGCTTTTGAAGCCGCTTGCGAGAAAGGGAGAGGCGGTTTTGCCGAGCGAGGCGCGCGATGCCATGGTTGCACGCTCCCGCACGGCGGCTCAGCTCGACACGCTCGACGAGAGCCAGAAGCGCATGCTCAACCCGCACACGTATCCTGTTGGGCTTGAGCGTGGATTGCATGAGCGCCGCCGTGCGCTGGTGGCGCGCATGCGCGGTATCGCGTAAGATGGCTTACGCTTGGTACGTCGTTTGCCGACGTGGTTTTAAGGTTAGTTCAACGTAAGGAGACGCCGGTGACTTGTTCGTGCAATCTCATCATCGATTCGTGTTGCGACCTGCCCTACGAGGTGGTGGATCGCGAAGGGGTAGAGCTCATTGAGTTTCCCTATATCATGGAAGACGGCGAACATGCCGACGACCTGTACCGCAGCACAACGGCGCACGAATTCTTCCAGGCGATGCGCGACGGCGCTCAGCCAAGTACTGCTCAAGTGCCCGTGCCGGTATACCAGGATGCGTTCACCCGCGCGGTCGAAAGCGGCGTTCCTACGGTTTGTCTCGTGTTTTCCAGCGGGCTGTCGGGAAGCTACGATGCTGCGGCGCTCGTCCATTCGCAGATCATGGAAGAGCACCCCGATGCCGAACTGTACTTGGTAGACACTCGTTTGGCGTCGGTTGCCGAGGCCTTGCTGGTGCACGAGGCGTTGCGCCAGCGCGAAAAGGGGCTGTCGGCCAAAGAGCTTGCGCGATGGGCGGAAGAGGCGCGCTTTTTCGTTGATGCCGAGTTCATGGTGGACGATCTCGAGTCGCTGCGCCGCGGCGGCCGTATTCCCGGTTCTGTGGCCTATGCGGGAGCAAAGCTTGATGTGAAGCCGCTTCTCAGCATTGGCGCAGACGGCAAGCTCTCTTTGTGCGGCGTTGCCCGAGGCCGCAAGAAGGGCATCAAACAGCTTGCGGATTACTACGCCAAGCGCGTTGCCGACGAAGGCACGGTGAAGTATGTGGTGATAGGCAACGCCGACTGCCCTAAAGACGCAGAGCGCCTCAAGGAGGCTCTTACGAAAATCGACGACTCGATCCTGTTTTTGGAGAGCAGCATCGGGCCTGTCATCGGCAGCCACGTTGGCCCGGGCATGATCGCCGTGGTGTTTTGGGGCTCCGACAAGCGGGAGGAGCTCTCGGTAGCCGACCGCATCGCGCGTCGCGTCAAGCAGTCATAGAGCCATGGCGATCTTTTGAGCGGGGCTTCGTGTGCGCTCGCAAGGGCTCACGCGGTGCGCTTGAGGCGCGGTTGCGTTTGCAAGGTCGTTCGACATTGTTCAGCGCCGCTTTTTCTCGGGCGGTGCATTGTGTAGCGTGAAGGGATTTTCAGGGATGGAAAATACGTTTGTGTTCTATGGCAATTCCACCGTCGGAGGAGCCGTCGAGCGATTGGCGGCAAATGCCGGCTGGCAGCGCGTCGATCAGCTGGAAGACGCGGGCGCTGTGGTGACGTATTGCACGAACCAGCAAGCGCTTGAAGACGCCTACTTCGACGAAGGCGGTTTTGTGCAGTCCGCCCATCCGAAAACGCTGCTTATCGACCTTTCGCCTTCCACCCCTGGGTTTTCGCGCGAGCTCTCGGCTGTGGCCTTGGTGAGCGACCTGCGCCCTGTTGAAGCTCCTCTTGCCGTTATCGACCCCACGTGGGAAGACGCGTTCTCGCGTCCGGAAAACCTGCTCTGCTTTGCGGCAGGGGAGGAAGACGACGTTGCCGACGCCAGGTCGTTTCTCGAGGCGTTGGCTCACGAGGTGATAGAGGAAGGGCCTCTGGGCTCTGCCCAGCTCGCACGCGCCGCCCGCACCATCCAGCAAGTTTCGGCGCTTGTGTCCAGCGCAGAAGCCCAGGCTCTGTGCCATGCGGTTCGCCGCAGCGCGTCTGCGGCAGCGCTCGCGCCCGATGCGCCCCATCCGATTTCCGACGTTTCTCAGCGCTATTTGGAAGCCATCCTCCAGCAGCGCTTCGCAGGCACCTATACGCTCGAAATGATGATGGGCGAGCTTGCCGCCGCGCTCATGGCGGCCGACGACTCTGAGCTTATTCTGCCCCAGGCGGAGGCATGCATGCACTTGTTGGAGCTTTTGGCGGTTATCGGTGGCTCCGACAAGGCTCCCGCCGCGCTGTCGCTGGTATACGGCGAGGAGAAAGATTGCGCCGAGCAGGGTCTTGACTGGACGCGTGCGGAGCATTTCTACAGCGACCAGCCCGAAGCGGGCCACGGCGGGCTGCGCGAGCAGCGCGACTTCGGCGACGACGATTCCTATGACGAGTACGGCGACGACGATTACGACGGCTACACCGGCTACGATAACGACGGAGTGTATCACGGCGGTTTCGGCTCCTATTCGCCTAACTAGGCGTCGCGGTACTGCGGATCTGCCAAGGCGGCCTCAGCGTGAGCGCGAAAGCCTTTCAAAAGCTTGACAGCGGCAATGGCGAAGCCGGGGTCGTCGGCTGCCGTGGAAACGACCACCTGGCAGGGGACGGTCACCTGGCAGGGGACGATAGCCTGGCAGCAGACAACAGCCTGGCAGCAGTTGACAGCCTGACAGCAGACGACAGCTTCCTTCCTACTGAGTGCGAGATGTGCCCTCGGCGCTGCGGCGTCAATCGACAAGCCGGCGAGCGTGGAGAGTGTGGCGCCGACGACGCCGTGCTGGTTGCGCGCGCGGCGCTTCATTTTTGGGAGGAGCCTCCTTTAAGCGGCGAGGCCGGAAGCGGCACGATTTTCTTTTCGCACTGCCCTCTACACTGCGCTTACTGTCAGAATGCGGTTATCGCCGCAGGAGCGACGGGAAGTGCGGTCTCCCTCGACCGCATCGCTCAGATGTGCCTTGAGCTGCAGGAACAGGGCGCGCTCAATATCAACTTCGTGACGCCTACCCACTACGCTTCCTTAATTCGCGAGGCAGTGCGGCGCGCCAAAGAGCGAGGGCTGACCTTGCCGATAGTTTGGAACACCTCAGGGTACGAAACGGTGGAAGCCATTCGCGAAAACGCCTCTGTGGTCGATATCTACCTGACTGATTTCAAGTACGCCTCCTCCGAGCTTGCCGCCCGATATTCGCATGCGCCAGACTACCCGGAAGTAGCGCTGGCCGCACTAAAAGAGATGGTGGCGCGTGCGGGAGCGCCTGAGTACGACGAGGTGGACGGAGAGCCGCGCCTTTTGCGCGGCGTGGTGGTGCGCCACTTGCTGCTGCCCGGTGCGCTTGAAGACTCTCGGCGTGTGGTGAGCCTTGTGCACGGGCATTTCGGCAGTGCGGTGAGGCTTTCGTTGATGAACCAGTACACGCCCGTGCTGGCCGAAGCTGCCCGGGCGGGCAACGCGCGGGCGCAGCGGCTGCTTGCGCGCATGCCGGAGCTTGCGCGGCGCGTATCGGATGACGATTACGAGCGGTTGCTCGACTACGCGGACGAGTTGGGGGTTCAGGACTATTTTTGGCAAGAGGGCGGAGCCGCCGAGGAGAGCTTTATACCGCCGTTCGATTTGACGGGCGTATAAAGCAAGTGGAGCCAGCGACAGGATTCGAACCTGCAACAGGCGGTTTACAAAACCGCTACGCTACCGTTGCGTCACGCTGGCTTAGCCATTTGCGCTGTGGTATTTTACGACAACCGGTTTCAAATGGGAAGATGCTTTTGACGTCGATTTCCTCCCCGGCGCATGCCGGTCATGTTTGCTTTTGGCGTTTCTTATACGTAAGGCGGCATAGCCTATCTTCTGTGTGGTACGCTAGCCGCGCAAAACGAGACGGCGCCATGTCGGAAGCAGGAGGATGCGTCTTTACAGGGGCATTCTCTTCTCACGGGCGGCAGACGGCGCACCGAGGGCTGTAATCGACCCGCCTTTCGCCAGGAGCCGGGCTGGACGCCGTTGAGCAATAGCAGGTTATTGAAAAGGGAGGCCGGCGGATTATGGCGCCGGCTGCGCAACGAAAGGAAGGGTTTCATGCCTGAAAACGTTTTGCCCGAGCACTACGATATCAAGGATCTGTCCTTGGCCGATGCCGGCTTGGCGCGTATCCTCTGGGCGGATCGCGATATGCCGGTGCTGGCGAAGATTCGCGAGCGCTTCGAGGAGGAAAAGCCCCTCGAAGGCGTACGCATCGGGGCTTGCATGCATGTGACCACCGAGACCGCCAATCTTATGCGCGTGCTGGTTGCCGGCGGTGCGGACGTGACGCTGTGCGCCTCCAACCCGCTTTCAACCCAAGACGACACCGCCGCTTCTCTGGTGCGCGACTTCGGAATCAAGGTGCATGCCATTACGGGCGAAGACATGGAGACCTACGAGAAGCATATCGCCGCCGTGTGCGAAACGAACCCGCAGATTATCATGGACGATGGCGCCGACCTTGATACCGCCTTGCACACCAAGTTCTCCGACAAGCTCGAGCACGTCATCGGAGGCACGGAGGAAACCACCACCGGCGTTGTGCGCCTTGCCGCCATGGCGAAAGAGGGGTCGCTGCGCTATCCGGTGTTCAATATCAACGACGCAAACACCAAACATTGCTTCGACAACCACTACGGCACCGGTCAAAGCACGCTTGACGGCATCGTGCGAGCCACCAATCGCCTGCTGTGCGGCCGTACGATGGTGGTGTCGGGCTATGGCTATTGCGGGAGCGGCTTGGCGCTGCGCGCAAAGGGCATGGGCATGAACGTCATCGTCTGCGAGGTCGATCCGCTGAAGGCGCTCGAGGCCCATATGGAGGGCTATCGCGTGATGAAGGCAGAGGAGGCCGCCCGCTATGCCGACGTGTGGGTGACGGTTACCGGCAATTGCAAGGTTATTGATGGCCCGGCATTCGAGAACATGAAAGACGGCGCCATTTTGTGCAATTCGGGTCATTTCGATTCCGAGATCAATCTGGCATGGCTTGACGAGCACTGTGTCAAAAAGGAAGAGATCAAGCCGTTGGTTGAGGAGTACACGCTCGAGGACGGGCGCACTGTCATCGTGCTGGCTCAGGGTCGTCTGGTGAACTTGAGCTGCGCCGAGGGGCATCCTGCTTCGGTTATGGACATGAGCTTTGCCAACCAGGCTCTCGCTGCGGAATACCTCTACAAACATGCAGATACGCTGGAATGCAAGGTCTACGACGTTCCGGCGCAGATCGACGACGGCGTTGCCCGCGTGAAGCTTGAGACGCTAGATATTGAAATCGACGAGCTTACCGAAGAGCAGATTGCCTACATGAACTCCTGGAAGTTCTAGGGTTTAGCCGGTCCGCCGACCGCCCGAAGCGGTTGACGCCGCATGGTGTTTCGGCGGCGCAGTTGGTGTTCAAGCCCGTCGCGATGGACTGTGTTCCAATCGCGGCGGGCTTTTTCGTCATGCGCTGGTCTGCGCGCCTGGCGAAACTGCCTATGCGTTTATTCGATTTTGCGCCGCTTTGACGGCATTTCCCTTTTCCTGTAGAAGGCGGCAAGTTGTGGAGGTGATGTGCAGAAGGTTTGGCGAAAGCGCAGAATCGGCTGAAAAACGGCTGCAATTCGGCAACGGTGACGCGCTCCATCTCCCCAAACGGCCGCAGCGGGCCTATAATTCCGAAAGTTTTGCGCACGCGACGAGAGAGCGCGCGCGAAACCCCGAGAGGGCTGTTCCGCGTGCCGCCGCCGTGCGGCGGGGAGGGGGCAGCCTTCCGCGAACAGTGAAAGGCGTAAGGAGTAGAGGTGCTCGACCAGTTCTTTTCGCAGATATCGTTTATCGATATCTTCAATTTCAGCGTATTTGCTGTGTTCACCGTCTGTTATACCTATCAGCTGTTCTACGTGCTTGTCGTGCTTACGCGCAAGCCTAAAAAGATCGAAGCCAAGAAGAACCATCGCTACGCGGTGGTTGTGTCTGCGCGCAACGAAAGCGCCGTGATTGGCGATCTGATTCATTCGATCAAAGTTCAGAATTACCCGCAAGAGCTCATCGACGTGTTCGTTATCGCTGACAACTGCACCGACAACACCGCACAAGTTGCTCGCGACGCGGGGGCGATCGTCTACACCCGCAACAACACCGAGCTTGTAGGCAAGGGCTATGCGCTCGACTACGGCTTCAACATCATCCGCTCGCAGTATGCCGACAAGGGCTACGAGGCGTATTTCGTGTTCGATGCCGACAACGTTTTGGACGTCAATTACTTCCGCGAGATGAACAAGACCTTCGACGCGGGCGCGAAGGCGTCTACTAGCTACCGCAATTCCAAAAACTACGGGTCTAACTGGATCTCCGCTGGCTATGCCGTTTGGTTTTTGCGCGAGGCGAAGTTTTTGAATCAGGCGCGTCTGACGCTGAACACCAGCTGCGCCATCTCCGGCACGGGCTTTTTCATCGCCGCAGACATCATTGAGAAAGCGGGCGGCTGGAAATGGCATTTGCTTACCGAGGACATCGAGTTTTCCGCTGCAAGCATCCTTGAGGGCGTGCGTATCGCCTATACGCCTACGGCCATCCTCTACGACGAGCAGCCCATCACCTTCCGCGACTCGTGGAATCAGCGCTTCCGCTGGGCAAAGGGCTTTTACCAGGTATTCGGCAAGTACGGCTGGCGTTTGGTGAAGGGCATCTTCGCCAACCCGAAAGGCTATAGGTTCGCGTGCTACGACATGCTCATGACCATTGCCCCGGGCATGCTGCTCACTATCGTTTCGGTGCTGTTCAACGTGATCATTATCGCGATGGCTTCCGCCGGGGTCATTTCCACGGGCGTGATGGTGGCCTCGTCCATTAGCTCGATATGCTTCTGCCTGATGAACTATGTCATCTTCATGTTCATGTTCGGCGTGCTTACGACCTTTGTCGAGTGGGATTCCATTCGCTCCACTACGGGCAAGAAGGTGCTCTACATGTTCACCTTCCCGCTTTTCATGCTCACCTACATCCCCATCGCTTTGGTGGCTTTGGTGAGGAAGTGCAGCTGGAAGCCGATCCGCCACAGCATCTCGGTGGACGTTTCCGAGTTTGCCGAAACTCCCGCCGCCGCTGCGGAGCACAGCAAGCAGTAGCGCAACCTCGCTGCGACGGAGCCCGGCGGGCAGCGGCAGAATCCCCGCAGCGCCCGCAGAGCGCATCGGACGGCTGCGGCGTGAGCGAAGTCTCGCTATGTCCTCAGATTCCCTGCTACAGCACGCGTGCGAACGTCAGGCATCTCACTCGGGCGGCGCCTGCGTCTAGAAGCGCCTCGCTTGCTGCGGAAAGCGTCGACCCGGTTGTGTATACGTCGTCCACCAGCAGTACGTCTTGAGGAACGGTGGCTCCCGGGAGCACCTTGAACCGATTGCTCATGTTGTCCAAGCGCCCCATTCTTCCAAGCTTTCGCTGATCAATGGCGCGTGGTCGCGCAAGAGGCTGTGCGCTTTGCAGGCCGAGAAAGCCTGAAATCTCTTTCGTTATCAGTTCCATATGGTCGAAGCCGCGCGCGCGAATGGCGCGAGTGGTTGAGGGGATTCCCACCACGGTGGGGCTGTCTTGCGTCCATGCCGGATGCGCCACTTGCGCCATCAGGCGCGCAAGCTCTCGGGCGAGCCGTTGCTCGCCGTGGTCTTTAAAGACGCGAACGAGACGCGCGGCTTCGCTTTGGTACCTCACGACGCTCGCGCACGAAAGAAAGGGCAGGCGCTTCCTTTCAATCTGGGAAAGAGAGAACTCGTTGCAGTCGCAGCATTGGGTTCTTCCGTAGGGAGAGCCGCAAAGCGGGCAGGCGTTCCACCAGTCGATGTAGGGCAGGTTCATTTTACAGGTCTCGCACAGCACCGTATGGGGGATGTCGCACAAAGCGCAGCGTGTAGGCCAAAGCGCTTCTGCGAACGACTCCTTCGCGAGGTTGCCTGCTAAGGCGATGCTGTCAGAGAGGCTGTTCATGCAGCAACCATAGCGCCGTCATGTTTCGCGCAGGACGCTATCCTGTCAGCATGGAGGTATGCGCGGTTCCCGGGAATGCTCCTCGGCGCTTACGCGAAGCTTGCGCGACTCTTGCGCACATTCGCTAACCTGCTAATTATCTGCGTTTATATGGAGAGTCGGGCCGTATGCGCTTTCGGGGTTTTCTCGTATCTGCTACACTTTGTGGTGCTTCTTTCGGGTCTGTAGTTGCGGGATTATTCCCAAGTCCAGGGCAGACGCGGTCGAAAGGATCCACGTAAGCCGCACGCTTTCGTGCGACGATCATGGCGCGTCCTAGAGGTAAGTCGTACCGTCTGTTGACAATGCGGCATTGGGCTGCGACAGGCGAGAGGGAGAAGGGTTGGCGCTCAATCCCCGGTGCGCGAGTGTGGGGGCAAAGACTAGGTCAGCCGGAAGAAGCGTGCAGATCTATAAACGCGGACGGAGGATCACAATGCGTTTTAAAGCTCTTGCTGTGTGCTGCGCTGCCGTTGCGGCGGTGGCTGCGCTTACGGGATGCGCCTCACAGGAGTCCTATTCGCCTCCTGAGGCGACTCCGGTTGTTTCTAGCCCCGCTATAGCCGAAGATGGCGTTTTGCGCGTTGGCGTAAACGGCCAGGCCGCTCCGCTTGCAGGCGCGAATTCTTCTGGGAACCTTGTCGGCTTCGACGTCGACCTGGCTGCCGCACTCGCCGACGAGCTGGGCTTGAAGGTGGAAGTCACCGACGTGGGAACCGACGGCGCTTCGGCGCTGTCCGACGGCACGGTCGATGTTGTTTTGGGCGTCGAGCAAGACTCTATGGAATCCGACGTCTGGGAATCGGACCCGTATCTGCAGACTGCGGTGGCGCTGTTTTCCCAGGATCCCAACGCAGCGGTTCCTACCGATGAGTCGTCGCCCACCATTGCCGTTCAGACGTCTTCCACAAGCTCTTGGATGGCGGAAAACGAGTTCGGCTCCGATGCGCTGGTGCGCGTGAATGGGCTATCTGAGGCGTTTGAGGCTCTCTCGTCCGGTCAGGCCGACTATGCCGCTTCCGATGCGGTTCGCGGCATGTACGTCGTGTCGAGCGGCAGCACGGGGGCAAGCGCCTCCATAATCGCCCTTATGCAGCAGCCGTCGGGCTATTGTGCGGCGATTCTGGACTCCAACGCGCAGCTTAAGCAGGCTGTCGCCGATGCGCTTTCGAACCTGGTGGATGGCGGCATGGTTGACGTCTTGGATAGAAAGTGGCTCGGTTCCGACTGGGATCTTTCGAGCGTTCCGCTTACCGCCGGTGCGACTTCGCAAACCGGGGAAGAGGAGTCTGCCGAAGATGCCGTCGCGGAAGGCAGCGAAGAGGCTTCCAGCGAAACTGCGGGCAACAACGCAGTAACGCCCGAGGAGGCAGCAGCGGCGTAAGGCGCGCTGCCGCATAAAGCTCGCTGTCGCATAAGGCGTGCTGCCGCATAAGGCGCGCGGCTGCGCAAGGCATGCTGTGGCGCAGGGCGCGCTGCGGCGTCCAGTGCGCTGCTGCGTAAGGCGCGCTTCGAGCCGCGGTTCGTTTCAATGGGGTGACGTCCTTCTTTGCGCGTGCGGGTTGCGCTGAGGAAGTTTAAACAGCGCGAAGCAGGAAGAGCTTAGCCTAAACGAAAGCAGGGCGCACGATGGCGTCCTGCGTTCGCTGGAACTAGTAAAGCTTGAGGATTGGGAATGGGCGGTTCGCTTCGCGGGTTCTTCAAATCGCTCTACATCAAAACTTTTTCTCAACTGAGTGCAAAAAAGTTCGATTGAGAGCGATTGATTGAGGCTTTCTGCGCACTTCAGGCTTTATGATTCACTTATCAGTCGTTCTGCCTGGGGAAATGAATCTACTGACATGAAACATGCGCTCCTCCCGACTTTTCCATCGTTCTAAATCGAAGTTTTTTTCGAGAGTGCGGCACAATCTTTCGATTAAGAACGATTGTGCGTTGTGGGAGCGTTGGGGCGCTGCCCTTGAGTTCGATCTAATATTGCTGAGGCGAAGTCAATAAACGACAGCGGAGCGCATGAGGGCATCTAGGGGGAGTCCGGCAATGGCGGGGTGGAATTGCCCATAAACGAAAGCAGGGCGCACGATGGCGCCCCTGCGTTCGTTTATGGGTGTGTCGACGGGCTAGTTCAAGAAGTCGTCGATGATCTCCTGCTCGGCCTCTTCTTCGGTGAGGCCGAGGGTCATCAGCTTCACAATCTGGTCTCCAGCGATCTTGCCGATGGCGGCTTCGTGGATGAGCTGAGCGTCTTCGTCTGCCGCTTCGATTCCGGGAATTGCCTTCACCTTTGCATTGCCCATGATGATGGCGTCGCATTGCACATGCCCATGGCAGGCGGCCTCGCCAATTACCAGGGGGTTGAATATCTGGACGGAGTCGTCTTGCGCAACCGATCGGGAGATCACCTGGACGTTGGAGTCGGTTCCCTTGAGCTCGATCTTCATATTGGAGATGGCTTCTTGCTTGTCGTGGGTCAGCAGCTTTTCAATAAGCACCAGTTTGGCGCCGGCGGCAAGCTCGGCGTTGGTGTCGCGCTCGGTTGAGGTGACGCCGCGCAGCTGCACCATCTCCATCTCGCAGAACGAGTTCTCTTCCATGTACACGTTGGTGGTGGGGTTGAGAATGCGCTCTCCGGTGCCTTCGCCTTCGCCGTAGTGCTTTTCCACATAGGAGACACGGCTGTTTTTGCCAATATAGAAGCTGTGGATGCCGTCGTGCTCGGATGCCTGGTGGCTGGAGTTGTGGATGCCGCATCCTGCCACAATTTTGACGTCGCAGTCTTCGCCAATGTAGAACGTGTTGTAGACCACGTCTTTCAAGCCGGATTGGGTCACGATAACGGGAATGAACACCGTTTCGCCTTTGGTGCCGGGCTTGATGTGGATATCGATGCCGGGGACGTCAGTCTTGGTGGAAATCTCGATAAAGGCAGACGAATGGCGCTCAACCAGCTCTCCGTCTTTGCGGATGTTGAAGGCGCCCTTGGGCATGCCGTGAATATTTGCGATCTCGGCGAGCAAGCTCTCGTCGATGGGGGAAAGATCTACTGCCATGATGGCTCCTATCTACTGTGATAGCGGCCGTTCCGCAAACCGCGTCGTACGGTGTTGCGGAGTCTCTTGACGGGAGGCCGCTTTGAAACTGCTAGCACGTGGTGGGAATCTCGGTAAGGTGCAGTTCGGTGGGCTCGGTGAGCTTGCAGCCAGGAACGCCCTTCGATACAAAGCCGAGCTGCGGCATAAGCTCTTCAGGGGTGCCCGTTTGCGCGACCTTGCCATCGCGAAGCAGAACTATTTCGTCGGCAAGTTGAATGATGCGCTCTTGATGCGAGATGATCACGATAGAGCGCCCGTCGCGCGCTTCATGGATGTCGCGGAACGTTTCGGTGAGCCTGTCGAAGCTCCACAGGTCGATGCCGGCCTCGGGCTCGTCGTAGATGGCGAGCTTCGGGTCGCGCGCCAAAATGGTGGCGATTTCGATGCGTTTGACTTCGCCGCCGGACAGCGACTTGTCTACCTCGCGGGTAAGGTAGGCGGCAGAGCACAGGCCCACCTTTGCCAGGTACTCGTTGCAGGCAAGCATGGGAAGCTTTTTACCCGCCGCGATATCAAGCAGCTTCTTTACCTTCATGCCTTTGAATCGGGCAGGCTGCTGGAAGCCGTATCCAATCCCGAGCTTGGCTCGCTCGGTAATGGACAGCTGCGTGATGTCCTGTCCGTCGAAAACGATGGAGCCGCTCGTGGGCTTCTCGATGCCCATGATCAGCTTTGCCAGAGTTGACTTACCGCCACCATTTGGGCCGGTGATGACCGTGAAGCGATCGTCGGGAATGGTGAGTGACAGATTGTCGATGATGCGCTTTGTTTCCTTTGAGTTCTCCTGTACGGGAACGTCAAAGGTGATGTTCCTCAGTTCAAGCATATCGTATGCCTTTCGTCTCTCGTCTATTTACTACTAACTTAGTAACATTTAGTGAATTCCCTGTCAAGCATCAATGCCCGTTCCCCCCGAAACGGGCGCGCAGTCGGCAGGCTCGCTATTCTCGGGCGCGCTGCCGATCGGCTCGCTCTCTGCAGGCTCGCTGTCATAAAGCGTGCTGTCGGCAGGCGTTCTGACAGCAGGTGTGCTATCGGCATTCTCGCCCTCCGCAGGCTCGCTGTCAGAAAGCCTGCCCTCTGCAGGCTCGCCCTTCGCAAGCTCGCCGTCGGTACGATATTGTAGCGCTGCAGCTATTCATTCAGCAGATCAACAACGTCAAATCCTGCTTTCGCGTTTGCAACGATTTCCTTATTGCCAAACGTGCAGCAAGCGTTCTTCTCGCACGCGAGGTCGATGACGTCAGCTAGCTGCAACAAAGCCGCATGGTCGGCCTCAAGGATCTCTGAGCGGGTTTTGAGGCGGTCTGCGGCGGTGCGTCCCATGAAGTGTTGAGTGTCCTGACGGCGAAGCAGGGCGCGCGCCTTAAGTGGGTTGTCGAACCCTGCAACGCTGCTTACCACATACCCGTCAAAATCTGCCTCGGTCGGACGGAAGTCGCGCAGCCACGAGGGAGCCGCCTTGAAGCGCTCAAGCGTTTCGTCTACGTGAGGGTCGCGGTAGGAGTAGAAGCGGAGGGCGCCTGTGCGGGTTGCCTGGAAACCAACGCCATAGGCGCCGCCGCGAACGCGCACTTCGTTCCAGAGGTAGTCGTAGGTGAGCGCACGCACTCCCACCTGCCATGACGCGGTGTAGGGAAGCGCGGCGTCTAGCTGCCTGCGGTCGTAGCCTAGCGATGTGTAGCTTACGTCGGTTGGCACGATAAACGCCTCGTTGAGAATACGCGGCTTGGGGATAACGAGCGAATGGCGCGTTGCGTCCAACGATGCGGGCAGCGTTTCGGCTGCGTTCCAGTAGGCATCGTAGTCTTCCGAAGAGCCGGCAAAGCTGAGCGTAAGTCCGTTGCGGGTAAACAGTCTCCGAGCAAGGTCGGTCAACTTCTGCGACAGCGTTTCTGCGTGCTCTTCGAAATGAGCCAGAAGGTCTTTCAGGAAGCGGTAGAACTCCACTCCGCCAAGCTGCTGACGCAGCACGCCCGATGGCTGATAGTAGGAGGACACACGGCTCATTGCCGCCGAATGCCCCGCCTGCGCGAAGCTTTGCTCCATGCCGATCTTTCGCTGGGCGAGAATGTCTCTGATTTTTTCGGTGTCGGAAAAATCGGTAGCGAGCATCACTTCCTGAGGAAGGGCGGCAAGGTGTGCCAGCTGTTTTGACAGGGCGCTCGCGCCCACTACGAGCTTTGGCCGAACGAGATCGGCGTGGGAGTCGCTTTCATAGAGCTCCGTGAAAAACGAGAGGTTGCCCAGCTTGCCGTTGATGAGCGTGTCGAGCTCGGATGCGTTGTGCCTCTGCGTGCCCAGCTTGCCTAGTACGCTGCACAGGATGCTAACGTAGGGCAGCTCTTCGAAGTCCACTGAGTCTAAGTTGAAATAGCCGTAAACGTAGGCGATGCCATGCGTGGGCACGTCATGGCGAAGGCAGGGAACAGGCTTGCGCTCATCGAGATAATACGACGGCTCGGCGGGCGCATCCTGCACGTCGCTGCGAAGCAGGCGGGGCAGGGTGGCAAGCGCTTCCGGGGTATCCGGCTGAGCCTGAAGCGCACGCAGCGACTCCACGTCCGCCTCGATGCGGGCAAAATCGTCGCGCGTCATGCGTGCTTCAACGTCGGCCAAGCGCTGCTGCTCGTCGGTTGGCCCCTCTGCCGGTTCGGGGCGAACCTCAACTTCGGCCTCATGCGGGTTGTCGAGGAAGACCTCTCGAATCAAATCCTCAAAGTAGGTCGTGTCGAGCGCCGCGCGCAAAAGAGCGAAGTCGTCTTCGTATTTCAGGTAGCGCGTGGGCTGCTCGTCGTCGTAGAGCCATCCGCTCAATGCGGAGATGGCAAGGGCTACGCCGTCTGCCATGCCATATGCGCTTTCGCGCATGAGGAACTCGTAGCGAGAAAGCGACGCCTCGATAAGCGCATGATCGAGCCCGCCGCTTGCGAGGCGTTCCAGCTCGTTGCGCACCGTTTGGCGAAAACGCGCCGAAACACCGTCTTTCAGGCCCTTGAGCTCCAGCACGACGAAAGGCTGCAAGGTGGCTTCTGCAAGGGATCCGATGGCATCCCCTGCAAGCTCCGCATCAAGCAGCGCACGCTTGAGAGGGGCTTCGTTACTGCCCATGATGGCGTCTAAGAGCACGTCTACCGCCATAACGCGGGTTCGGTCGGACGAGGTTCCAATTACGAACGCCGCGCCCATGCAGGCGTTTTCCGGAGCGGTGTCCATGGTGCGCACATTGCCGAGGGAGCGAACCGGCGCCTGCATCTTGAGCGTGCGGGGCGCAAGGTCGGCTTCCGTCAGCTCCGACTCTTCGATTCGTCGTGCGCGATCGGCAGCCTGTTCGTCGGCGACGGGGGACAGGTACTGCGTATCTAAGAACTCGAGCATGGAGTCGATGGATACATCGCCGTAGAGCGTGAGGTAGCTGTTGTCGAGCCGGTAATGCCGCCGATGCTCGTCCAAATAGCCCTCGTAGGTGAGAGTTGGGATTACGCTGGGCTCGCCGCCGCTTTCGAATCGATAGGCGTTGTCGGGGAAAAGCGCTGCCTGCAGCTCGTCGAAGAGCACTGAGCTCGGATCGGAAAGGGCGCCTTTCATCTCGTTGTAGACCACGCCGTTGTAGCGCAGGCGACCTGAAGCGGACTCGCTTTCGTCGGCAAGCTCGTAGTGCCAGCCTTCTTGCTCAAACACCTCGCGCTTTCGGTAGATGGTTGGGTGAAAAACCGCGTCAAGATAGACGTCCATGAGGTTGATCAGGTCTTGCTCGTTGGTGCTGGCTACCGGATACATCGTCTTGTCGGAAAACGTGAGAGCGTTGAGGAACGTCTGCATAGAGCTTTTGAGCAGGTTCACGAAAGGCTCTTTTACTGGGAACTTTTCCGAGCCGTTAAGCACGGAATGCTCGAGGATGTGAAAGACTCCGGTGCTGTCTTGGGGAGGGGTTCTAAATGAAATGGAGAAGGCTTTGTTCGAGTCTGAGTTTTTCAAGTACAGCAGGCGAGCGCCGCTTTTATCATGCTTGAGCAGATACGCCTTTCCGTCGATTTCAGGAAGCTTTTCGCAACGTAGAACCGAAAAGCCGTGCACGGTAGATCCTGGTATCAATTCCTCCATAACGTGACCTTTCCTTATGCTGGCTGAGGGCTATGCACCCCGATACATGTTCGAGTGTATTTTCTCATAATCTCTTCAGTACGCCTAGGAACTGGCTTGATTCGTGGTCAGGCGTTCCAAATTGCTTCAGTACGCCTAGGAACCGGCGAGGGGGTGCTGCGTTATCGCAGTGTTTGATGCGCAAGGCGCCATCAGCGGGCCTGGGAACTGGCAAGGGGAGCGCTGACGCAGGATAAAGAAAGACCCGCCGAAGCGGGTCTTTCTGGGCGCGTATGTCATCGGCAGCTGATTTCGGCGTGCTACGAAGCGTAGCTGCGAAGCAGTTAGTCGGTTGCGGCAGCCGGTGCCTTGCGGCACGCATCATAGCGATGGCAGGCGCACCAATGGTTCGGCTTGACCTCGTCAAGAGGCGGTGCCGACTCCTCGCAGCCTTCAACTTTGGCGAAGCAGCGGCTGGAGAAGCGGCATCCCGGAGGCGGATCGATGGGGCTGGGGACGTCGCCTTCCAAAATGATGCGCTCGCGCTTGTCGTTGGGGTCGACCGACGGGATTGCAGAAAGCAGGGCCTGGGTGTAAGGCGACAGAGGGTCGTTGTAGAGACTCTGCTTCGGGGCAATCTCCATCATCTTGCCCAAATACATCACGCCAACGCGGTCGGATACGTGCTTGACGACGTTGAGGCCGTGCGCGATGAACAGATACGTCAGGCCGAACTTCTCTTTCAGGTCGTCCAGAAGGTTGAGCACCTGCGCCTGAATGGACACGTCGAGTGCCGAAACGGGCTCGTCGCAGATGATCAGCTTAGGACGTACCGCCAGGGCGCGCGCAATACCCACACGCTGACGCTGTCCGCCAGAAAACTCGTGCGGGTAGCGGTTGCGCATGTAGCTTGCCAGGCCTACGTGCTCAAGCAGCTCGCATACGCGGTCGTCAACCTGATCGCGCGGCATAAGCTTGTTCGTCAGAATAGGCTCTGCAATGATGTCGCCAATGCGCATGCGCGGATTGAGCGAGGCGTAGGGATCCTGGAAGATAAGCTGAATGTCTTTGCAGTGCTTATTGCGCTCGGCCGGAGACATCTGAACGAGGTCTTGGCCTTCGAAGATGATTTTTCCGGAAGTCGGGGTAAGCAGGTTGGCGATCATCTTGCCGATGGTTGTCTTGCCGCAGCCCGACTCGCCTACGAGGCCAAACGCCTCGCCGCGGCGAATAAAGAAGCTGACATCTTCAACGGCATGCACATACGACTTCGCCCTGCCGAAGAAGTTGCGGTCGGCGGCGAATCGCTTGGTTAGGTGCTGGACGTCGATAAGGATGTCGTCGTCGGCACTTTTGCGGCCGCTCGCAGCAGCGGCGGCTGCGTTACGCTCTTCAACGCTCATTATTTCGCCACCTCCTCTTTGGAATCGGTATCGGATTGCTCCACCGCAGGGGTGAAGGCGTCTAGCGCATCAAGGTCGGGATCGGTGTCGCGCGCGGCCTCTGCAGCGGCGGCCACGGCCTTCTCTAACAAAGTGTCGCTTGCGACGTTGCCCTGGGCGTCTTCGTAGAGGAAGCAGCGAACCTTGTGGTCGCCCGCCTGCACGAGCTCGGGCATCTTCTGACGGCAGATGTCCATGCACTGCTCGCAACGGTCGGAGAAGTGACATCCCGGGGGCATCTCAAGCGGGTTGGGAACCATGCCCTTGATGGTGTAGAGGCGCTTGGAGTCGTCGTCAGACAGGCGCGGGATGGACTTCAGCAAGCCGAGGGTGTACGGATGCATGGGATGGTCGAACAGCGAACGCACCTCGGCTTCTTCGACGACCTGTCCGCAGTACATAACCACCACGTGATCGGCGGTCTCAGACACGACGCCAAGGTCGTGGGTGATCAACAGCACTGCCATGCCCGTCTCTTCGCGCAGACGACGCAACAGGTCCAGGATCTGTGCCTGGATGGTAACGTCAAGCGCGGTAGTTGGCTCGTCGGCGATAAGAAGCTTCGGGTTGCACGCCAGCGCCATAGCAATCATCACGCGTTGGCGCATGCCGCCCGACATCTGATGTGGGTAGTCGTAGATGCGCTTCTCGGGGCTGGGGATGCCAACCTTGCGCAGCAGGTCAACCGCACGCTCAAGCGCTTCTTTTTTGTCGATCTTCTCATGGGTGCGAATGGCTTCCACAATCTGGTTGCCAACGCGATATACCGGATTGAGCGACGTCATGGGCTCTTGGAAGATCATGGCGATGTCGTTGCCGCGAATCTCGCGGTATTCCTTTTCCGGCAAGTTCACCAGGTCTTTGCCCATGAACTCCATAGAGCCGCCTGCAACGTGGCCGGGCTCGGCCAAAAGCCCCATTACCGACAGGCTGGTTACCGACTTGCCAGAGCCAGATTCGCCCACGATGGCAAGGATCTCGCCTTCGTCCATTTCGAAACTGACGTCCTCAACGGCTTTTACGACACCCTTTTTAACCGGAAACTCGGTGCAGAGGTTCTTCACGGATAACAGCATGGAATTACCTCTTCCTCGACTTAGGATCAAGACCGTCGCGGATGCCGTCGCCAAGCAAGTTGAACGCAAGCACGGCAAGCGTGATGGCAAGACCAGGGAAAATCATCAGCCACGGAGCACGGAACAGCTCGTTGCGTCCGCGACCAAGCATGTCGCCCCACTCTGCGGCAGGCGGCTGCACGCCCAGACCCAAGAAGCCCAAGGCGGCGCAGTCGAGGATCGCAGACGAGATGCCCAGCGTTGCGCGAACGATGATGGACGGCAAGGCGTTAGGCAGAACATGGCGGAAGACGATCTTGAAGTTAGAATCGCCGATAACGCGTGCGGCGGCAACGTAGTCGTTTTCCTTGATGGCAAGTATTTCCGAACGGACGATACGCGCGTATTCGGGGATGGATACCAAACCGATTGCGACAACGGCCTTCTCAATGCCAGGACCGAGCGCCGCCATGATGGCAATTGCCAAAAGGATGGACGGAATGGCTAGCATCATGTCCATGATGCGCATGATGACGGTGTCTACCCAGCCGCCCTTGTAACCGGCAATGGAGCCCAGGATGACGCCGATGGTAAGCGAGAAGGCAACAGCAATCAGGCCTACAGAGAGCGAAATCTGGGTGCCCACCATGACGCGGCAGAAGATGTCGCGTCCTTGAAGGTCGGTTCCGAACCAATGCTCAGCCGAGGGGGGCAAAAGCGATTGGCCGAGATCTTGGGCGTAGGGATCGTAGGGCAGGATGCCGGGGGCAACCGCCGTAACAATCGCGATAACCGCCAAGATAAGGATGAAGATGCCGCTTACCAGCGATGCCTTGTTCGAGACGATGCCGGCAATCACGTCGCGCCAAATGCCTTCGCGCTTCTCGCGCACGGGAGCCGCGGGGGCTTCTACGGCAGAGGCGGGCTCGGTAGCGAGCTGTTTGTTCTGGCTCATGCAGATCACCCCTCTTCCTTTGCGCCGTATTTAATGCGCGGATCAAGGTAAGCGTAAATAATGTCGACGATAAGGTTCATGAACACGAAGATCACCGCCACCAAAATTACGATGCCCTGAACGGCGGGGAAGTCGCTTTTCAGCACGCAGTCGACGGCGTATTTGCCGATTCCCGGCCAGCTGAACACCGTTTCGGTAAGCAGTGCGCCGCCAAGCAGGCTGCCGAACTGCAGTCCGATAACGGTCGTGACCGGAAGCATCGCGTTGCGCAGAGCATGCTTGATGTAGACCGAGCGCTTGGAGAGGCCCTTCGCGCGGGCGGTGCGCACGTAATCGGCCTTGAGCGTGTCAAGCATGGCGGAGCGCGTCATGCGCGTGATGATGGCCATGGAGTACAGCGACAGCGTGATGGTGGGAAGGACGAGATGGTAAAGCGCATCTCCTAACGCCTCCCAGTCGCCGCGGGCGATGGTGTCGATGATGTAGAAGCCGGTGCCTCCTGTGGGCTGCATGAGCGGGTCGATTCGACCGCTCGAGGGCAGCCATCCCAAAATGCCGGAGAACAGAAGAATGAGCAAAATACCGGACCAGAACACCGGCATGGAAACGCCGATCAAGGCGATGACCATACTGATGTTGTCGGCGAGTTTGTTCTTCTTCACTGCGGCGATGACGCCCAGCGTGATGCCCAGCACGGCGGCAACGATGATGGCGCAGACAGCAAGCTCTGCGGTTGCCGGGAAGCGTGCGGCGATTTCTTTAGTGATGGACGTGTGGGTGTAGTACGACGTACCGAGGTCGCCTTGCACGGCGCCCACGATAAAGTTGATGTACTGCAGCCAGATAGGATCATCCAGTCCGTTGTCGGCGCGCCATGCAGCCATCTGATCAGCCGTCGCGTGCTCGCCCAACACGACCGGTGCCGGGTCCGCCGCGAGAACGCGGGTGATCAGAAAGATGATGACGGTAACGCCAAGCAAGACAGGAATCACCAAAAGAATGCGTTTGATGATGTATTGAAGCACAAAAGCCCCCTTCTTGCCTTTCCTGTTGTGAGACAGGGGGGAACGTAGGCCGGCGCCATTGTTCCCAACGCTTCGCCCCCGTCTAGCGAAGCGCATGATCAGCTTTCCCGTGTAAAAGCCAAGGGGAAAGTGTATCGCAACCTGTGCCGATATGCGAGAAAAACGCAACAAGCGGTGCGCTCCATGAAAAAAACGGCGCAAATCCCACAAAACGCCGCGCAGCGAATCTGCTGCGCGGCAGGTGCCGTCTTTTGCATGCAGCGTCCCGCCGTGGCTGCGCTTAAGCGTATCTTTCTAAACGCAACCGAGCCCGGTGGTGTACCGGGCCCGGTTGCTTCGCAGCCAGCTTTGCTAGATACGTAGCGCGGTCGCGACAGAAAAGCGTTCTCGGAATGCCTTACGCGTCCTTCGAAACGCCCTTCATGAATACGACTCCCGTGGGATGATAGTAGAAGTCGTGAACCTTCGGGCTGTAGCCGCACAGGTTCTGGGAGTGGGAGATCAGCAGCCACGGCTGCTCCTCGGCCACCATTTCCTCGCACTGGTGGTAGATGGCGTTGCGCTCCTCGCCGTCGGGCAGCGAAATGCCCTGAGCGATGAGGTCTTGGTATTCCTGGTTGCTCCAGCGGGCGACGTTGATGGACCAGTTGGAGTCGGCCAGCAGGTTCATGAAGTTGTCGGGGTCGCCGTTGTCGCCGGTCCAGCCGTAGAAGCAGATGTCGTAGGGATCGGTCTGGCACTTGGTCTTGTAGGTGGTCCAGTCGTACTCGGTGATGTTCACCGTCACGCCGACCTCCTGCAGGTAGCCCTGAATCAGACGAGCGAGCTCGGAGCCGCCCTTGGTGTTGTAGGGGCGGGAGTTGGTGTAGGTCATGCAGGCGAGCTCGGTTACGCCCTTGGCTGCCAGCGTCTCGCGGGCGGCATCGGGATCGTATTCGGTCTGCTTGATGTCCTCGACGTAAGGAGCCATGAAGAACGGCATAACGGAGGTTGCCACGGTGGCGTAGTCGCCGTAGACCGTCTCGACGAGCTCGGGCACGTTGACGGCCTGAGCGATTGCCTTGCGGACTTCCTTGTCGGTGCATACGCCGGAGTCGGTGTTGAACGCCATGTAGTTGATGGTCATGCCGTCCTCGGCGAACAGCTCGTAGCCGTTGTTGGTGATCTGATCAACAGATGCCAGGTCGACGCCGTCGATGATGTCGACTTCGCCGTTGGTCAGAGCGGTCACGCGCGTGTTGTTCTCGGGGATGATGCGGAACACGACGTTTTTCGTCTTGGGCGCATTCTCGGTATCCCAGTACTCCTCGTTGGCTTCAAGCGTGACGTTGGACTGCTTGGTCCAGCTGACGAACTTGTAGGGGCCGGTGCCGGCGCCGGTGGGATCCTCGCCGACGTTGCCGTTTGCTGCTTCCAGGCAAGCGGGGGACACGATCGGTGCTGCCAAAGCCATGGCCAGGTTCTTTTCGAACGCGGTGTTGGCGGCACGCAGCGTGATCTTTACGGTGTAGTCGTCAACGGCCTCAACGGAGGCGACGCCGGTGCCTGCAGCCTCTTCGCCGAATACGAAGGAAGCGTAGGGCATGTCGGACGTGCGGTTGGGCTCAAGCTGACGCTCGATGGAGGTCACCACAGCGGCGGCGTTGAAGTCGGTGCCGTCGTGGAACTTGACGCCTTCGCGCAGCGCAATGGTGTACTCAAGGCCGTCATCGCTGATTTCGGGCAGGTCGGTTGCCAGGCACGGAACAACCGTGGTGTCGGTGTCGCCGAAGCGATACAGACCCTCAAAGATGTTCGCTGCAACCTTGGCAGACTCGCCGTCGTCAAAGAACGCCGGGTCAAGGGCGCGCGGGTCGGCGCTTTGAGCGTAGGTGATGGAGTCGGCGACACCTGCGCCGGCATCTCCGCCACCGCTCTCGCCACCGGACTGCTCGCCGCCGCTGCAGCCGGCCATGCTTACCAGGCCAAAGCTTGCTGCGGAAGCACCCAGCAGACCGAGGAAACGGCGCCTGCTAAACGAATACTTCTCTTCCATCGGATGATCTCCTTCCCTCCGCCCCTCTTCGTGGGGCACTGATCAGGACGCTTGGCGTCCATTCCGCAGACGCGACCCCAGGTGGGAGCGCGTCAAACGTATTTGCATACTTTACCGTAATAAAGGATGTGGAGGAAAGATGAATACATTGTTAATATGATTTTAATCTGCCGAAGGGGTCGTTTTGCATCCGAAAGGCGATGCCGATCTGTCGATAGTAGATAATAGGTACCAATGATTTGAGCGCAGCGGCCTGTGCCTCCGCAGGCCTTCGTCGGCGTAGGTTTTCGCCAGCGCTAGACGTTGCCGCGCTGCGACTTCGATGCTTGCTTTGGGCTTTCGGTTTCCGTCCGCCATGCTCCGGCGCCTCATCGGCGGTTTCCGAAACTTGCAGGCGATACAAGACAGGAGCGGTAACACGTGGTTTCTGACAACTTGGGGTTTTCCCGCATCACGGTGAGCGACGAGGCCGAAGACGAGGTGGTCATTCACGCCGGCGCGCAGAACGACGTCTTTGGTGAAGACGGTAGGGCTGCAGGCGATAGGGAAAGACCGCGCGTAGAAGAGCGCAGGGATAAACGCCCCGAGGAGCTTGTCGGGGAAAGCCTTGAGCAGCGTTGCGACGAGAGCGGCGAAACGAACCCCGAGGGACGTGCCGAGAAGGTTCAACCAGCAGTTGAACAAGAGGAGAAACGGCAGCGAAAGGCCGAAAAAGACGCAGCGCCCACCAGCCTGGACGACCTTGAGAGCTTCAAGATGGGCGCCGTTCAAAAAGCGGTGATCGTGCTTGCCGCCATTGGGCTTTTGGCCTTCGCGGTATACTATTTATTCTTCATGTAGCCTGTCGTCTTGCATTTCCCGCGTCGGAGCGCTGTCGGCGCAGGGGATAGAGCAGGATGCGGGCGTATAAACAGGAAAGGGGAGGCGCGATCATGGCCAAACATGCCAAAAACAAACTAGACGGCAATCAGATCGACTCCGAAGGCGGCAAAGGCGCAAGGCGCGCCGGCAACCGCTCTCGCTCGGTTGAGGATCAGGCTCCCGAAACGGCGCTTGGCGTATCTTCCGACGACGAGAAAGACCGCATCGGGCTGACCGAGGCGTTCGCGCCGGTGGATGGCGAAGCGTTTCTCCAGGCCGAGGCCGCCGGAGATGAGCACATCGGACTAACCGAGGCGTTCGCGCCGGTGGGCGAGGGCTCTCACGCAGGGTCTTTCAGCTACCAAGGCGACAAGGAAGACGAGTATCCTGACGCGCTCCAAAGCCTTGAGCCTCCCGAGCTGCCTCCTTTGCTCGTTGCCGACGACGCCGCTTTGCGCGATTCCGACAAGGAGCGCGTATCGGGACGCCATGGGAAAGAGGAGCCCGTTCCGGCCTATCAGCACAAATCGCGCCGTATGCGTAGTGTGCTCATTGGCGTCATCGTCGTTTTGGTGGTGCTGCTGGTTGCCGCCGTCGTTGCAGGCGTGATGCTTGTCCGCACCGCTTCCGAAACGGCTGTGCAGATGGCCGCAAGCACGCAGAACCAAACCGACGACGAGTTGCAGGAAGGCGTTGAGGACGCCAACGAGCAGGCGGAAAAGATTGTTACCGCCCCGGATCTCACGAGCCTTTTGGGGCTCACGCAGGAAGACGCCATCTCGGCGGTTGGCCACGGTGCGACCGTCACCGCCACCACCGAGGTCAACGAAGAGGGCAATCCGGTGAGGACCAGCGTCACCGTCGCTTTGACGGAGGAGCCCGCAGATACGCGCTCGGGCACGCCGACGGTGTATCTGGGGCTCGACGAAGCGGGAGCCGTGGTGCAGGCGGGCTATTCCGCGCCGACGTCTTCTTTGGGGTTTGGCTCGCTGAGCTTTGCCGACGCGGTAACCAACGAGCACGTTGTAGAGAAAACCCTTGCCGAAGCAGGCATCCCCGTAGAGGAGGGCGCAGCTGTTCTTCCCGACGACAAGGCGGAGTATTCCACCTACGACAGCGACGGAACCACCTTGGTGCGTGAGAACTACACCTTCGAGGGCACTGTCGATATCGACGGCGCTTCGCATGCGTGGTCGTCGACGCTTTCGTACGACTACACTACCGCAAATGCGTCGGACAATCTGGCGGACACGATTCGCTTGATCTACGTGTTTGTTGACGCGTAGGGTTCGGACACGCTGATCCAAGCGGATATGTGAAGATCTCTTGCGCGCGCGGCAAGATGTGCTAGACTATGCGAGCTGTTCAAACAAGAGGGGGCGCAACGCCTCCCACCTGGTTCGGCGCTTCGGCTGCTGATGGGTCGCCTAGATATTAACCGCATTCGGTTTCTTGTGTACGCGAACCCGCAGCCTGAAGCTGCGGGTTTTTTGTTTGCGGCCATGCCGCACGGAAAGGAAGGTGAGCGCAATAGCTGCTCAGGAGCCTCGGCTCAACGACCAGATCACGTTACGTGAGTGCCGTCTGATCAACTTCGATGGTGAGCAGATGGGCATCTATTCGCTGGCGCAAGCTCAGCGAATCGCCGATGATGAAGGGCTGGATCTTGTGGAGATTGCTCCTAACGCCAACCCGCCGGTATGCCGCATCATGGACTACGGCAAATTCAAGTATGACCAGGCAATCAAGGCGAAGCAGGCGCGTAAGAACCAGTCGAAGATCGAGACGAAGGAAATGAAGTTTCGTCCGAAGATCGACGTTGGCGACTACACCACCAAGAAAAAGCACGTGCTGCGCTTCTTGGACGCGGGGAACAAGGTGAAAATCACCATCATGTTCCGCGGACGCGAGATGGCGCATCCCGAACAAGGCCTGACCATTTTGGAGCGTCTGGCCGACGACCTGAAAGACGTGGCGGTAATCGAAAGCCAGCCGAAGATGGAAGGTCGCAACATGCATATGCTCATTGCTCCGCTGCCCTCGGCTGTGGCGGCAAAGAAAAAGAAGAAGACCGACGACAAGAAGGAAGAAGAAGGGAAGGACACCAATGCCTAAGATGAAGACCCACAGCGGATCCAAGAAGCGCTTCCGCGTAACGGGTTCCGGTAAGATCATGCGCGGCAAGGCCTACAAAAGCCACATCCTCACCAAGAAAAGCCCCAAGCGCAAGCGTAATTTCCGTCACGAGTCTGCTGTTTCCGCAGCCGACGCAAAGAACGTCGCTCGTAACATCGGCCTGCGTTAGTTAGAAGGAGAGATACAGAATGGCTCGTGTAAAGCGTGCACTGAACGCTCATAAGAAGCGCCGCACTATCATGAATCGCGCCAAGGGCTACTATGGCGCAAAGTCCCGCAGCTACAAGGCGGCTAAAGAGCAGGTACAGCATTCGCTGCAGTACCAGTATCGCGACCGTCGCAACAAGAAGCGCGAGATCCGTCGTCTGTGGATCACCCGCATTAACGCCGCCGCCCGCATCAACGGCCTGTCTTATTCCGTGTTCATGAACGGTCTGAAGAAGGCAGGCGTCGAGCTCGACCGCAAGGTTCTGGCCGACATGGCCGTCAACGACCCCGCCGCGTTCGCCGCTATCGCCGAGGTTGCCAAGAAGGCTCTGTAGGCCCTCAGCGGTTTACGACATACTGCTAAAAAAGGCTCCCGCAATTTGCGGGAGCCTTTTTTTGTTGCATTCGCAATCTGCAATGCGAAATGTGCGGCTTCGCGGGGTCCCGCCCGTGCGACTCGTGCGGGGAATTGCTGCAAAGCCTATGCGAAATGTGCGGCTTCGTGAGGAGCGCCGATGGTGAACGTAGGATCGGAGATGTGGCACACCTCTTCAACCCCGGTAAGCGTTTTGCTCAAATAGCCACGAGCCACGTCTGCGGCGTTACCATTGGCGCCGGCAACCACTTCAATGCCCGAGTGGCACAGTTTGTTCGCGATGGCGTACTCGATGCGGCCGGTAATGAGCACGTCGATACCAAGCTCAAGGAACAGCTCCACCAGCTTGTCGAACGGTAGCTCGGGATTGGGCATATTCTGGCATTCGGTGATGATCCCGCGTTGCACGGTATAGCACATGAAGCTTGTTGCGCTTCCAAAGTACGGTGAGACCTCGAGCCCTTCGCTTGCTACGGCAATCCTCATTAAACCCTCCTGTTCGCTTATCGACATTTACCTTAACGGCTCGAGGGTGTTTGCCTGTTCGGGCATCCGACAAACGGGGGGATTGGACGGCATAAGGCGCATGTTTTCTTGCAGCGACAAACAATGTTTTACAACGAAGGCGCAGCAAAAAGCGGATGGCGCACCGCTGCTTTCTCAGGCAAACTGCCTATGCGATGCGCCATTGGGCGAGTTCAGAGAGGGGTGTGCGCTTATCGTGGCCGCGCAGCTAGTTATTCCTTCCCGTACGCTTATCGTGGCCGCGCAGCTAGTTCTTCTTTCCCGTGCGCTTGCGCGCGACGTCTGCCCGATGCGCACGCCCGGGGCGAAAATCGCCCTTCTTCGCGGTAGCGCGTTTCGGCGTGCGATGCCGCGCCTGCGCCGCTTGCGGGGCGCGTTTCGAGCGCTTCTTCGCAGCTTCGGTGCGTTGGCCGGTTTGCTGCGCGGCGGTTTCTGCGGCGTCGATCTGCTCGCGCCGTTTTGCCTTCGCGCGCTTGGATGTTGAGGGCTTCGCGCTGCTGCGGTTCGACGGCGCCGGTTCGTTGCGAGCGGCCTTCTTGCGCTTCTTGCGCGCCTTCGACGCAAGCTCTTTTCTTACCTGCACGATTTCGGGGTCCGTCTTGGCTTCTTGCTTCGCCTGCTTTTCTGCCGCCTTGAGCTGGGCGTCCTGCTCGGTAAAGCCCTTCAGCTCCATAAGGGGGATCTGCTGCTTGATCAGCTTCTCTATTGCTGCGAGCTCGCTTTCGGTCTCCGGAGTGACAAACGACACCGCAAAACCGGTTTCGCCTGCACGGCCGGTTCTGCCTATGCGATGGACGTAGCTTTCGGCAGGGGAGGGCAGGTCGTAGTTCACCACATAGGCCACTTGGCTTACGTCGATGCCGCGGGCAAGCACGTCGGTGGCAACTACGATGTCGATCTCGTCGTTGCTGAAGCGCTCGAGCGTGCGCTTTCGCGCGTTCTGGGACCTGTCGGCATGAATGGGCTCGGCGGAGTAACCTGCCTTGCGAAGGCGACGGCATACGGTGTCGGCGCCGCGCTTAGTGCGCGTGAAAACCATCACGCGGTGAGCCCCCTTCTCGTTGAGCAGGGCATAGAGCGCCTCGGGGCGTGCGAGCTTCGGGAGGCGAACGAGGTACTGGTCGATGGTGTCGGCTACGTCGCCGCGATGGGCAACTTCAATTCGCTTCGGTTTGGTGAGAAGCGAGGCCGCGTGTCTGTTCACGGCATCGTCGATTGTCGCCGAGAATAAAAGCGTTTGGCGCGAGGCGGGCGACGCCGCCACGATGCGCTTGATGGAAGGCCAAAAGCCCATGTCCAGCATTCTGTCTGCCTCGTCGAGTACCAACGCCTCTAAATTTCCAAGGCGAACGGCCTTTTGGTCCATGAGGTCTATGAGGCGCCCGGGGGTTGCGATAAGAACGTCCACGCCTCGTTTAAGCGCGGCGATCTGGGGCTTGTAGGACAGGCCTCCAACTACGCAGGCGATGCGGTGGTGCGTCGCCTGCGCGATGGTGGAGCACACCTGTGCGATTTGCTCGGCCAACTCGCGCGTGGGCGTTACCACCAGAACCTTAGGGCCTTGGTTGCGTTGCGAGAACTCAACGCGGTCGAGCAAGGGCAAAGAGAACGCCGCCGTTTTGCCGGTGCCCGTCTTTGCGGCGGCAATGATGTCGCGGCCTTCGGCAACCACGGGGATGGCGCGTTGTTGCACGGGGGTGGGCTCGCGGTACCCCAGAAGTTCCACGGCTTTGAGCGCGCGCTCGGACAATCCGAGCGATTCAAATGAAGTCATATACGTAAGATCCTTTCGGTCTTTTGTCGGTTAGCGAATATGCGCGGGTTTCTTTCCCCAGTAGAAGTGCATGAAGCGCTTTTTTCGCGTGGGGTCGTTGGCGGCCGGAGGCTTTTGCGCCAAGGCGATGGCCGCTTTGGCAATATCGCGTGCGGCGTCCGGTCGTCGCAGAAAGCTTCCGTTGATGAGCATTGCGTCGACGCTTTGCGGGTTGCGTGAGATGTGGCGCAGCGCGTCAACAAGCTCGCGGGCGGTAGTAACGTGCATTGCGGCGCCCAGCGCAGTGAGCGTCCGCACGTTGATGTTCTCCTGGCCGTAGGCCTTGCCGAGCAAAATCATGGGAACGCGCGCGCAGAGGCACTCGGTTACCGTCAGCCCGCCCGATTTGCAGATCACCAAGTCGCTCGCGGCCATCAGAGCCGCCATCTGTTCAACGTAGTCGAACACGGTGACGTTGCCAAGGCCAAGGTCGGAAACTGCCGCGCGCAGATGGCGCGCATACTCTTCGTCGTTGCCTGCGACAATGGCTACGTGCATGCCGCTAAGCGTGTGAAGGTAGGGCAGGATCTCGTCGAGAGTCTCCCTGAAGCGTATGTAGGGGCGTGGTAGGTAGGCGCCTGCCAAAGCCAGGACGATCTGCTTGTCTTCAGGCAGTCCCAATTCGGCGCGAACGAGGGTTTTGTCGTAGCTTTTGCGGAAGTCCTCGCGGGTGGGAATTCCGGTGATGAGGATGCGCTCTTCGGGCACCTTGCGCGGTCGCAGCGTTTCTGCCATGGACTCGCTCGCAACGCAGAACAAGTCTGAATGCAGGTGGGGCCACAGGCCTTCTGTTTCATAGTCGGTGGGCACGCATACGATGGGGAAGTTCTGGCCGGAAAGCATTCGCGCGCCCACTGCGGCGTTGGCGGCGGTGATGTGGGTGCATATCACCGCGAGCGGGGGACGCTTGCGCACATGCTCGGTAAGGGCGGGAAACATGATGCGCGACCAGATGGTGCCGCCACCCCAAAGCAGGCGCCCGGTGAACGTGTAGCGCCACGTGAGATCGTAGATTGGCCGCGTGAACCCGGTGAACAGCGAGGCGGTTTTGTCGCCGTCGAACTTGATGCGACCCCAGTCGAGAATGTCAAGCACTTCGGTTTCGAGGTTTTCGGGAATGCCTTCCTGGTGGGAGGCGGTAAGGATGTCGAACGCTTGCGCGATGGCCTTGGCGGCGCTGCGATGCCCAGAGCCCACCGAGGCATGCATGATGAGCACTACCGGCGGCTGCTCTTGCTCGGAGCAAGCCGTTGGCTCTAAGGTCTCTTGCGGCGCGGCGCTGCCGTCAGTCGGCTCAGTCGTATGCGTGTTCGTGCTATCCATCTACTCCACATCGGGTAAGGCGGTTCGTATCTATGAAAATAAGGCCGACACATACGCCGGCCTACAGTTCGAAATGGTGCCCTCGACAGGATTCGAACCTGCGGTCTTCTGCTCCGGAGGCAGACGCCCTATCCACTGGGCTACGAGGGCAAGCCTTCAGAATTATACGCTATGATGGTCTAAAACGAAATTAGATCGAAGGGGAATCCACGAAACTATGGAGCAAACAGTTCGCATTGAGCGCATGGGATACGGGTCTGAAGCGGTAGCTCATCTCGACTCGGGCAAGGCGGTGTTCGTTGAGCAGGGCGCTCCGGGCGATGTGGCGGTTGTTGAGATAGTGGAGGAGAAGCCGTCGTTCGCGCGCGCCAAGATCGTTCGTCTTGAGCAGCCCTCCGAGGCTCGAGCCATGCCGTTTTGCGAGATGGGGGGCGCGTGCGGAGGCTGTTCCTGGCAGCATTTGGCATATGAGGCCCAGCTTGAGGCCAAGCGCGACAACGTAATTGCCGCGCTCGAGCGAACGGCGCACTTCGATGCCGAGACGGCGAGACAGCGCGTTGAGGCGTGCGTTCCCAGCAAGCGGCAAACGGGGTATCGCAACAAGCTCGAGCTTACCGCGCGCCAAGGCAGCGATGGGTCGCTCGCTCTCGGTTTCACGCGTGAGGGGTCGCACGAGCCCGTCGTTCCCGCCACCTGCCCGATTGCGGTATCGCCCATCCAAAAAGCCCCCAAAGCACTTCGCGGGGCGCTTCGCTATGTGCTGGGATCCTCCGATTTGGGGCTATTCCGTGTTGGCGTGCGCGGCAGCGTGCGCACGCGCGAGGTCGAGGTGGCGCTGTGGACCACGCCCGGCGCGTTTCCGCGCGCTGCCGTGGCCAAAACGCTTTCGAGCGCGTTGCGTGCGACGTCGATCGTGCGCGTGCTTGCCGACCCCGGCAAAGCGCGCAAGGTGAAAAAGGTCGAGGTGCTGCAGGGCAAGGGATGCTGGGAAGAGGAGCTGTGCGGCTACCGGTACCGCACAAGCGCTCCGTCGTTTTTCCAGGTGAACACCGCGCAAGCGGAAAAGCTAGTGAACTTGGTGGTGGAAGGCTTGGGTGGCGGGTCTTCGTCTTTGGAGGGAATGCTCGTGGCCGATTTGTATGCCGGCGGCGGAACGTTCTCCATTCCGCTGGCGCGCGCCGGGGCAGACGTGCTTGCCGTTGAGGCTGCCGGCTCGTCGGTGCGAGACCTGCGCCGCAACGCAGAGGAAAACCGTGCGGAAGTGGAAGTGATAGGCGGAGATGCCGCCCGGGAGCTTCCCGAGCTGGGGGGTTTGGATGCGTTGGTGGTAGATCCGCCTCGGGCGGGGCTTGCCGACGGGGTGGTGGAAAGCATCGCGTGCGCCGCGCCGGAACGGGTTGCCTATGTAAGTTGCAACCCTGCTACGTGGGCTCGCGACGTAGCTCGTTTCGAGGAGCAGGGTTACACGCTGACGCGCGCAACGCCGGTAGACCTGTTCCCTCAGACACCCCATGTCGAGGTTGCAAGCATCTTCCGGCGCGGATAGCCCTTCTGCCGGAACAGGGCGGCGGGGCAGGGCTACTCTCCGGCGTCGAGAAAGATCTTTCGCGTGACGAAATTCCAGATCATCACGATGAACGTTGCGGCTATCTTCGTAATGAGGTAATGGACGCCCAAAAGCTCGACGCCTGCCCACATGCACGCATTGTTGATGCCGAGCCCGATAACCGACAGCACCACGAAGATCACAAACTCGCGCCGCCGGCTCATGTCCTCTTTGTGCGTGAACACATAGCGCATCGAGGCAACGTAGTTGAACACGACCGACGCGGTGAACGATATGGTGGCGCTCACGAGGTAGTTGACTCCGAACGCCTCAGTGAGCAGCGCAAGCAGGCCGTAGTCGATCACGAAGGCGATGGCTCCCACCACGCCGAATTTCATGAACTGGGCTATGAGCTTTTTCACCGAGCGTCCTTTCGTGCTTTGCACATCTTGTTGCGCCTGCGATGCTTAAGGTTTGCCTTGCGCTGGTTTTCCGGGCAGGTTTCTATTCGTTTTGCCGTGAAAAGCCCGTTTGCACCTGTATTTTGTCATAAAACTTCGCTCTGTCTAATCCAATATGATCGTTCATTCATTTTTCAGGTAGGGACGCCATGTCCAAAGGCTAGGCGATGATATGTTTGCGATTGCAGGTTGCAGGCGTTTAGTCGCGCGGGCGCAGGCGATTGAGGCAGCAGAAGATCTCCTCGCGGCGCGGCATCGCCATTCCGCCTTCAAGACGGCGTGTGTCGCTCACCGCCTCGAAGCCCTCATTCTCGAGCTTTCGCCAGAGCTCGTCGACGATCTCGACGACGCTCATGCGCGACATCAGGTCGCCTTCCATGCAGCGCTTCACGATGAGGGAAAGCGTCTTCGCCTGTTCGGCATCGATCATCTGCTCGACAAAGCGCAGATCCGACCCGACGGAGCCCACGCGCACGTCCACGCCGCCGAGAACTTTGGCGCTCAACCGCTCCGGCTCCTTGCGGGCATGGCCTTCTCGACGCTCCTTATCGGCTTTGCGGGCATCGGAGGCGGTCTTCACCACCAAGGGGTGCTGAGGCGGCGCGATCAGGCGGTCAGCATTCGGGCGGCTGAAGCCGGCGGCCCTCGGCACGCTCAGGCCGCCTTGCTCGGCGCATGCCTTCTCAACGATGTCCGCGATGTCTTTGGGCTCGTAGTTTTCCATCTGGATGATCGTGTCCGCCACGCCGAAGAACGCTCCGGAGGATCCGGCGACGATGATGGTGGAGACGCCTGTCTGCTCGTAGAGGTCGCGCAGCCGTTCGACGAAGGGGGTGATAGGTTCCACGTCGCGTGCGATGACTGCCTGCATGAGCGGTTCGCGCACCATGAAGTTGGTGGCTGAGGTGTCCTCGTCGATGAGGAACAGCTTGCAGCGTGCTTCGAGTGCTTCGGCGGTGGAGGCGGCTTGGGAGGTGGAGCCGCTCGCGTTGTCGGTCCAAAAGCTTTCGGTGGAGATGCCGCTGGGCAGGTTGTTGATGAACAGCGAGATATCCGTGCCGCGCACGCTGCGCCCGTCTTCGGCGCGCTGCTTGGTGGCGGTGGGATCGCATACGACGAACTCGCGCCCGTCGCCGGCGATATGGTCGTACACGCCGTTTTGGATAGCTTTGAGCAGAGTGGACTTGCCGTGGTATCCGCCCCCCACGATCAGCGTGACGCCTGCGGGGACGCCCATGCCGAACACGGTGCCGGAGTGCGGCGTCTCGATGCCGATGCGCAAGGATTCGGGGGACGCGAAGGGCTTCGCGTCCTTCATCGGACGCTGCGAGATGCCCGTCTCGCGGGGCAAGATGGCCCCGTCGGCGACGAACGCGACCAGGTCTCGCTCGGCGAGCGCCCTGCGCAGGGCATGCTGATCGTCGGCAAGGTTGGCGACGGCTTCAAGCGCGCCTTCCGCGTAGCTTACCGATAGAAGGGAATCGCGCACGATGCGCGGCAGGGCATCGAAGAACATAGTCTCGAACTCGCGTGCGGCAATGGAGCGCTCGCGTGCGGGGAACGTCGCCTCGAACCTCACCGTCAGCGCCTCCTTATCAAGCGTGCAGGCGGAGCGGGCGATGATTTCAGGCGTGGGGCGGCTTGTGTTGAACGCGCCGCCCTTGATGAAATCGGCGAAATCGAAGGAGTTCTTTGCAATCGCCTGGCCGAATGCACGTAGGATGTGGTCTTCGACGGCCGTCCGGCGCCAAGGCTGCGCGAAGAGCTCGGGGTCGAATCCCGCCGTGTCCTGCGGGACGCGGACGACGATCTTCGACGGCGGTGCGAAGGGGTCGCGCTGCACACGGTCGATGTGCAGTTCGTAGCCGTCGAACGCATAGGTGCCCTCGACATCACGGTAGGCGCCGAAGCTCTTTCCGCCGATGCGCTCGAGGATGCCCTTCAGCAGCTCGCTGTCGCCGTTGTTGGGTGTGAAGGGCGCGTTCCTGTCGCGCCGAACACCGGGGCGGCCGCCCCGGTTGAAATTTTGGCGCTCGCGCGGAGGCCCGTCGAAGCGCCCGTTGGATTGGCGGTCGCCGAACGGCTTGCCGGCGCGCTGGCCGTAGGGCTTGTGCTCGCCGCGATCGCCGAAGCGCTTGGGATCGCGCCGGTCGCCTTTCCCGGGGAGGCCACCCTCGCGATGCTCTCCCTTTCCGCGGAACCCGCCGCCCTGGCGCTGTCCCTTCGAGAAGCTTCCGCCGCCGCGACGGTCGTCGCGGCCTCCGCTGCGATGGGTTTTGTAGCTGCTGCGGTTTCCTTGGCCGAAATCTGTACTCACTGTACACCTCGTATTTCACCTGGCGCCGGCTTTTCCAACGCGACCTGCAATTTCGTGCATCAATATAGAATACCAGCAAAATCATCGGACTCGCAGTGCGTATCTCCATCTGCACAGGGCTGCTATACCGATGCGCATGAATCTTGCTTCGGTCATCTTGGGCATTCCCGCTCAGGCGCTCGGTGCGTCCCGTACTCATACGACTCCCGGCGCCGCAGGCGATAAGCAGGCTGCCGGCTCGTTTGGGCGGGGATCGGCTTTCAACTCGAAGGCTACGGCAGAAAAGGCTGCAGCGGTATGACCGTTGCCTGAAAACCTGGATCTTGCGTTCATGATGAATTTGGCACGCAAGATCAACTTTTAACCAGAATTGAGCTACACTTTTACGGCATGTGTATCGTGGAAGGCAGATCAGGTGAACAATAGCTTTCAGTCTTATTCCTACGGTGACGTAGCCGTTTTGATTCCTTGCTACAACGAGGCGGTCACCATCGCCAAGGTGGTTGACGACTTCAAGCGCGAGCTGCCTGGTGCGCGCATCTACGTCTACGACAACAACTCCTCGGACGGGACGGGCCGCATCGCGGCGGAGCACGGGGCCATTGTTCGAACCGAGCGTCGCCAGGGCAAGGGCAACGTCGTTCGCCAGATGCTGCGCGATATCGACGCTCGTTACTACGTCATGGTTGACGGCGACGACACCTATCCGGCAGAAGCCGCGCGCGACCTCATTGCCCCTCTGGCCGCCGACGAAGCCGACATGGTCGTGGGGGATCGCTTGTCGAACGGCACCTACGGGGAAGAGAACGACCGCGCCTTCCATGGTTTCGGCAACAACCTCGTTAGATTCCTCATCAAGCTGATCTACGGGTTCAAATTCTCCGACGTGATGACCGGGTACCGCGCGTTCAACGACGTCTTTGCAAAAACCATGCCCGTTTTGTCGCCGGGGTTTGAAATCGAGACCGAGCTTTCCATTCACGCGGTCGACAAGCGCTGGCGCATTTCCGAGGTGCCTATCGACTACCGCGACCGCCCCGAAGGCAGCGAGTCGAAGCTCTCCACGTTCTCGGACGGCATCAAGGTGATTTTCACCATTATGTCGCTGTTCAAAGACTACCGCCCGCTTGCGCTCTTTGGATGGCTGGCGCTGATATTCTGCATCCTGGGTCTTATCGCCGGCATTCCGGTAATCGTCGAGTACGCCTACACAGGGCTGGTTCCGCGTCTTCCCAGCGCGCTGCTTGCCGTTTCGCTGGTGTTCTGCGGCGCAATTTCCCTGACGTGCGGGTTGATCCTCGACACGGTGGTGAAGGGGACGCGCAAACAGTACGAGGTGCAGGTTATTCAAACTTATGCAGATTTGAGGCAGCGCGGAGAAAATTAGCTCTTGCGCTCCCAACCCGCTAGTGTATAATAGTCGAGCTTTCGCCAGAGAAAGCATGTTCGTCCCCATAGTCTAGAGGTCAGGACGCGGCCCTTTCAAGGCTGAGACACGAGTTCGATTCTCGTTGGGGGCACCACACGTACCGGGCCAGAAGCGTATGCTTCTGGCTCGTTTTCTTTCATGCGTTTTCTTCCTTTGGCAGTTCGCGGGTGCATTCCTACATGGATGTTGTAAGGTTTTCGGCCTGATAGGGGCAACCTACTGCTAGAATCAGATTTCGTATGCGGTTGTTTGGCTGTGCGCACACGGGGCGACTGCCGGTTTCCGGCAAGCCTGACGCCGCGCTTTGCAAACGAACGAGTGCAAAGAAATAGGTAACCGGACAAAAGGAGCCAGTATGGCCATGTACACCCCAGAGTATCAGCCGACAGGCGACGAGATCGCTGTTATCAAGACCTCCAAGGGCACGATCCGCGTGCAGCTTGCGGGCAACGACGCCCCCATCCACGTGGGCAATTTCGTCGAGCTGGCACGCAAGGGCTATTACGACAATCTGAAGTTCCATCGCTACGTCCCCGGGTTCGTTATCCAGGGCGGCTGCCCCAATACGCGCGACCTCACTCCCGAGGAGGTAGTGGAGAAGGCAGGCAACCCCTTCGCAGGTCTTGGCACGGGCGGACCGGGCTATTCCATTCAAGAGGAGTTCACCACTAACCCGCACAACGAGCATAAGGACGGAGCACTGGCGATGGCGCGTTCCCAGAACCCCAACTCCGCCGGCTCTCAGTTCTACTTCTGCCTTGGCCCTCAGCCCATGCTCGACTCTGGCTATACGGTGTTCGGCCAGACCATCGACGGTATGGACGTTATCGGCCAGCTCCGCGTTGGCGACGTTATCGAAGGCATCGAGATCGAGAACGCTTCGGAATAGGCTGTTTCCCGCATTTGGTTAGAAACCGTTCCACTGTTACTGCAATCAAAGGAACCAGATGAACAACGAGCTATTTCAACAGGCGCGCACCGCGAGTGCGGCGAAAGATTTCCGCCAGGCGCTTGACTTGTTCACCCAGTGCCTTCAAGACGCATCGTCGCCTTTGGCTCCGGGCGAAGCTGGCCTTCTGTACCACCAGATCGGCAACTGCCTTATAAGGCTGAAAGACCCTAACGAGGCCATCCACGCCTACACGCAGGCCACGGCGGATACCGCCTACGCTGCGTTGGGCGCGGTTAACTACAACCTCGGCATGGCGTATGCGTCTTTGCACGACTACGAGGACGCCGTCCAGCATTTCCAGGCTGCCGTTGCCGACGAGCGGTACGAGACGCCCTACAAGGCCTACAGCGGGATGGGCAGCGCGCTTTTGAAGCTGGGCAAGTCGGCCGAGGCCGGCGTCGCCTTCCGCGAAGCCGCGCTTGACGAGACGAACCCCGATCCCACGAAGGCGTTGTTGAATCTGGGCATCTGCTTTATGGCGCTGGGGCGTCCCGGCGACGCAGTTGCTTCCTACGAGAGCGCGTTGCAGTTCGACATGCGTCCCGACACGCGCAACAAGCTGAACGCGAACCTGGGGCAGGCCTATGTGGCAAGCGGCCAGATGCAAAAGGCGGTTCACGCCTTCGAGCAGGCCATCGCCGACAAGACCTACTACCTCAGCGACTCCGCGAGCGTCGACTATCAGCGCGCGATCGCCGCAATCGCGCAGGGCAATTCCGAGGTAACGCAGGCGATTGCTCCGGTTGCAGACATGTCGGGGCTTGACGTTGCCGCTGACGGCTCCACAATCTACCCCGAAGACGCGGGAGACCCCTACGCGAACCAGGACCCCTACTATTATGCCGACGCCTACTCCGCCGACCAGCCCTACTTGGGCGAAGGCGACGACCGCTTCTTTACCGCTTCCGACGAGGAGCTTGAGCAGTGGTCGCGCGGCATGATGAAGCAGGACCGCAAGCGCCGCGGGGTGGGTCTGAAGATCTTCATCGTCATCATCGTGTTGCTGCTGGTGGCAGTGGGGGCATGCGCCTTCCTCTACACCCAGGGCTACGGCTTTCCCTCTCAGGAAACGGTGACCAAGCAGCTGTTCGCGAACCCCTCGGATGCGCAGTCGGTTCTGGCTTCCAGCGTTGACGAAGCCACCGCCAGCTCCATTGGCGACATCTTGGTGGAGGATGCCGACGTCACCGTCAACGGCACCGAGCAATCGATGAGCACCTCGACGCTCTACGTCACCGCCGACGCTCCCGAAGGCGGTCAGATCGACTACCGCGTGTCGTTGGTGCGCGATCTTATTGGGTGGAAGGTATCCGACGTCGAGCTGTATTTCCCCAGCAGAAACTAGCGTTTCAGTATTCGGGGCAAAGGTCGTCCGCACAGCCTGCGGGCTAGGCCTCAACAGGGCATTTGGTCGAATGGCGCCGTAGTGCATCGTATGACGCAGTACGGCGCCTGCTCGGCGGCGTAAAGGCCGAGCCGAGCGCATTCGACTGGCACGATACTAGGTAAGAGCGAAACGAAAGACATCGAAAGGCAGGATTCAATGGCAATCCAAAAAACCTACAGCATGATTAAACCCGACGGCGTGCGCAACGGCCACATCGGCGAGATCATCAACCGCTTCGAGCGCGCCGGCCTGACCATCGAGCGCATGGAGCTGGGCATGGTTACCCCCGAGCAGGCAAAGGCCAACTACGCCGAGCACGAGGGCAAGCCCTTCTACGAGGGTCTGATCTCCTACATCACCAGCGGCCCGGTTGTGAAGATGGTCGTTTCCGGCGAAGGCGCTGTGGCAAAATGCCGCTCTCTCATGGGCGCCACTAATCCGGCTGAAGCGGCCCCCGGCACGATTCGCGGCGATTTCGGTCTCGTGATGGACGAAAATGTCATCCATGGATCGGATTCCCCCGAGTCCGCCGAACGCGAGATCGGCGTGTTCTTCCCGGCTGAATAGCCCAAAGCGCGCTTAGCTCAAGCTTGGTAAGCCCCCGGTTCCCGATCCTCCCACTTCGTGGGCAGGGGGAACCGGGGGCTTTCTTTATGCGGCAGCGCCTGCGAGCGCGGGAGTTTGGTCCATACGGCTTGAAATCATCCAGACGAGAACGGACGAGAACATGCTGTACCGAGTTATTGAAGCCTCCGAAGTGCCGGCGTTGGTGTCGGCGTTCATGGAGGCCTACGAGGTAGTGGCGCCGGTGAGAAAAGGCAAAGTGTACGCCTTCGACGTCATCACCTCTCCCGATCAAATCGAGCTCAACTACGATCGCACGATAACCTCTCCCAAGAAGTACTTCCTTCCGCCGAAGGAAACCCTGATGACGTTCGATTCGCGCGAAAACCAGGTGACCGACTTCACCGCCGAGATCACGCCGCGCGTCATCTTCGGCGCCCACGCCTGCGACATCAACGCGCTCAACCGCCTTGACGTCGTGTTCAAAGACGGGCGCTACCCCGACCCCTACTACCAGGCGCGTCGCGCCGCCACTTTGATAGTGGGCATCAGCTGCATGCCCACCGAGACGTGCTTCTGCCATCTGTGGAGCTCGGACGAGGCGCGCTTCGGCTACGATTTGTTCCTTCAGGACATCGGCGGGAAGTACCTGGTAAGCATTTCCAGCGTCGAGGCCGCAAACATCCTGGAGTCGGCCTGCAACCCGCGCGAGGCTACCGACGAGGAGCGCGTTGAGTTCCGTCACGCCACGCGCAAGCGCCAGGCGGCGTTCAACCCCGACATTCCCAAGATCCAGGAAGTCGCCATGCTGATGGACGCCTTCCACGAGGATTCATTCTGGGACGAGTTCGGCAGCAAATGCCTTTCCTGCACGGCCTGTTCGTCGGTGTGCCCCACCTGCTTTTGCTTCGACATTCGCGACACCCTGGAGCCCGACGGAAAGACCGGGAGGCGCGAGCGGGTGTGGGACGCCTGCACGGCGCCTCAGTTTGCCGAGGTTGCAGGCGGGCACAACTTCCGTTCCGATGCGGCAACGCGCGTGCGTCATCGCATGTATCACAAGCTCAACGGGTTTTTGGCCACGCACGACCGCATGCTGTGCGTTGGGTGCGGACGCTGCGTGAAGGCGTGCAAGGCCAACATCAACCCCATCGAGGTGCTGAAGTTCTTCGAGAGGAAGGGGGCCGCCGATGCCCAGTAGCTGTGCGGTTTCCACGGTGAGGGTCCGTCCGTTCGAGGAGTCGCCCGAGCGCAGGAGCGGCGCCCAGCTGATGGCGGCGAACCCCTATCGCCCCTGGCCGGCGCGCATTACCTCCATCACCGACCTCACCGAGCACGAGAAGCTGTTCGAGTTCCGCCTGGTTGACGACCGCATTCGCGAGGCGTTTCACCACCAGCCCGGTCAATTCGTCGAGCTGTCTCTGTTCGGTGTGGGCGAGGCCCCCATCTCCATTTCGAGCTCGCCTACCAAGCAGGGCTTTATCGAGCTTTGCATCCGCCGCGCGGGAACGTTCACCGAGGCGCTTCACAAGATGCAGTGCGGCGACATCGTGGGCATCCGCGGCCCGTTTGGAAGGGGCTTTCCCATCGACGACATGCGCGGGCACGACATCCTGCTTGTGGCGGGAGGCCTTGGCATCGCGCCTTTGCGCTCGCTCATCAACAACATTCACGACGAGCGCAGCGACTTCGGCAAGGTCACCATTATCTACGGCTCGCGCTCGCCATCGGAGGTGATGTTCCGTAACCAGTTCGAGATGTGGAAGCACCGCAAAGACTTCGAGCTGCATTTGACGGTAGACCATCCCGACCCCACGTGGGATGGGGAAGTGGGCGTGGTCACCGTGCCGTTCGCCCAGTTGGAGATCGATCCGGGCAATACGTTTGGCGCGGTGTGCGGCCCGCCGGTGATGTACCGGTTCGTCATCGACGAGATGAGCAAGAAGGGCATCGACTACGACCACATCTACTGCAGCTTCGAGCGCCATATGAAGTGCGGCATGGGCAAGTGCGGCCATTGCCAGATTGGCCACCAGTACGTGTGCATCGACGGCCCGGTGTTCAACTACTGGGAAGCCAAGAACATTCAGGGATCGATGTAGGATGGAGCGCGATACCATGAACACACAATCTAACGCCATCCAAGATCGCTCCGACGCTTTGCGCGTTGTCGTGGTGGGCCTGGCCAGCTGCTTTGGCTGCCAGCTGCAGATCACCAACGCCGAAGCGCACCTGATGGACGTGCTGGGGCAGATAGACTTGAAATACTGGCAGCTCGCTTCCAGCGATCCGATGCCGGAGAGCTTCGACGTTGCGGTAATCGAAGGGGCGGTTACCACCGAGGAATCCGAGCGCACCGTGCTCGAGCTGCGCAAGAAGGCCTCTGTGCTCATTGCGATTGGCGCGTGCGCCACAACGGCGGGCATTCCCGGCATGGCCGCCGAAGACTTCATCGAGCGTCCGGTAAGCGTGTATGAGGACGTGCCCGACGCGTGCGGCGAGATGATCTCCCCGCGGTCGGTGGGCTCGGTGGTTCCGGTTGATTTCGAGGTGCGCTGCTGCCCTATCGACAGCTACGACTTCATCGACGTGCTGCAGCGCGCGCTCTACGGCTCCAACAAAACCATCAGCACCGCCACCCTGTGCGGCTCGTGCAAGCGAAACGAAACCGGCTGTTTCTACCAACAGGGCGTAATGTGCCTTGGCCTGGTGACGCGCGCGGGCTGCGGTGCCCGGTGCGTGAACCTGGGGCGTCCCTGCAACGGCTGTGCGGGGCTTTCCCCCGACGCGAACCTGCCCGCCGCGCGCGAAGCGTGCAAGACGGCGGGCGTGGCGGTGGAGCGCTTCGACAAGGCTCTTGAGATGTTCAACCAGACAGACCCCGCGCTGCGGGATGCCTAGTGAGGATGATCGCATGACGAAAACCGCGATTCAAGTAGATCACATCGCCCGCATCGAGGGCCATGGCAACGTGCGCGTGGTCATTGAGGATAACGAGGTCAAGACGGTCGAGATGAACGTCGTCGAGCCTGCGCGCCTGTTCGAAAGCATGGTTCGCGGCCGGCGCTTTGACGAGGTGCCCTACATCGCCTCGCGCATCTGCGGCATCTGCTCGGCAAGCCATGTGGTAACCGATCTTTTGGCCATCGAGCGCATTTTCGGCGTTCAGGTCTCCGACCGCACGCGCGCCCTGCGCGACCTGTTGGTCTATGGGTCGTATCTGCAGAATCACGCAACGCACCTGTTCGTGTTCGCCGCGCCCGACTTCCTGGGACACAAAAGCGTGTTCCCCCTTGCCGATCAGTCGCCGGAGCTTTTCGACCGCGCTTTGGAGCTGAAGGCGCTTGGCAACGAGCTGTGCACCAAGGTCGGCGGGCGTTCTGTTCATCCCATCACGGCGGTTGTGGGCGGCTTCACCCACGAGATTGGCCGTGAGGAATACCTCCAGCTGGCCGACAAGCTTGAGGCGAGCGTGGAGTTTGCCGTGCATGCGGTCGATCTGTTCCACTCGTTCAAAGCTCCCAGCATTCAGACCGCCGGCGACATGCTGGCGATGGGCGCGCCCGACCGCTACGCCGTCTCCGACTCCCGCATGGCGCGGTTTATCGACGCGGCGCTTTCGTTCGACTGCGATGAGGTGGAGCGCGCCATCGAGGAGTACGGCGTCGCGCATTCCGCTGCGCTGTTCGCCCGCGTGCGCACCACGCAGAAGCCCTATTTCACGGGCGCTTTGGCGCGCATCAACCAATCGTGGCAGTTCTTGGGGCGCGAAGCGAAGCTTGCAGCGGCGAAGGTGGGGCTGCGTCCCCCCGAGCGCAACCCCTTCCAGAACAACGTCGCCCAGGCGGTCGAGCTGGTGGATGCGCTGGAGCGCTGTGCGGCGCTGTGCCGCCGTTTGGCAAACGACGAGTTCGAAGGGTCCAGCGCTCCGGCGCCCTTCGAGGTTGCCGCAGGGGTTGGGGTCGGCTTCACGGAGGCTCCGCGCGGCGCGCTGTTCCATCAGCTGGAGCTCGACGAGCAGGGGAGGGTGCTCCACGCCTCCATCATCACGCCAACCGCGCAAAACGTGGCGAATCTGGAAGCCGATATGCGCGTGCTCGCCGAGAAGCTGGTTGCCGAGGGTGCGGGCGAAGACGAGATTCGCTTGGAGGTAGAGAAGCTCGTGCGCGCCTACGACCCGTGCCTAAGCTGCAGCGTGCACTAAGGCGTGCGCTGAGGTTTACGTTGGAGCCTGGCGTAACGCCCGGGCGATAACCCACCATGCAAGGTGCCGGACAATGGCAGATTGTCCGGTACTTTTTTCTGTTCCTATGTCTCGTATGCGCCGGCTGCGCTTTACGCAGCTGAAAAGGTGCAGCTTTGCGTCCTTCGTGAATTTGGGATAGGCGGGCTTTCCACTAAAAAAGGCTGTGTTAGAATCCGAGTTTGTATGAAAACGCTCACAAGGGGTTAGCCTTTATGTCCATTTTTGATATCTTTTCTCAGCTGCCTGGCCAGATGTCAACCGACATGGCCATCGACCTGGGAACTGCGAATACGCTGGTTGCCATCAAGGGCGAGGGCATCGTCATCAACGAGCCTTCCGTAGTGGCAATTGAGAAGAGCACCCATCGCGTGCTCGCCGTTGGTCATGAAGCGAAAAACATGATCAACCATACGCCCGAAGCCTTCTCTGCCGAGCACCCTTTGAAAGACGGCGTTATCGCCGACTACGACGTTACCGAGGCGATGCTTTCCGCCTTCATCAACAAGGCCATCCAGCGAAAGTACCCGTGGCAGGCAAAGCCGCGCATCGTTATCTGCATTCCCTGCGGGGCGACGTCGGTCGAGAAGCGCGCCGTGTTCGAAGCCGCCATTCAGGCGGGCGCGCGCCAGGCCTACCTCATCGAGGAGCCCATGGCAGCGGCTATGGGCGCCGATCTGCCCGTTACCGAGCCGACCGGCTCCATGGTGGTGGACATCGGCGGCGGCACCACCGAGGTCGCCGTCATCTCGTTGGGCGGCATCGTCGCGTCGTCGTCGCTGCGCTTGGCGGGCAATCGCTTGGACGAGGCGATTGCGATGCATCTGCGCGAGCTTTTGGGCATTAAGATTGGCGAGCGCACCGCAGAGGTCATTAAGATCAAGATCGGCTCCATTTTGCCGTTCGAAGACGGCCGCGAGCGCGACATGATCATTTCCGGCCAGGACATGATTACCGAGCAGCCAAAAGAGGTGACCATTCAGTCGGAGGACGTGCGTGCCGCATTGCAGGCGCCCATCGAGGAAATGGTCATCCATATCAAAGAGACGTTCAAAAAGACCAACCCCGACCTGGCAAGCGATATCATCCAAAACGGTATTCTGCTTACTGGCGGCGGCGGGTTGCTTTCGGGCTTGGACCGCTATCTCACCGACAAGCTTGAAATTCCTGTCTGGGTGAGCGAGACGGCTCTTACCAACGTGGTGTCTGGCTGCCTGAAGGTTCTGGAGACTCCCACCGCCCTGAAACAGACGCTCATGCGAACCAAATAAAGGCCGGAATTCTTCTGTATGGCGCTTCATAGGCAAAACAATGCTGGAGGCTTTGCGTCGCGCATCCTCCTTGTCGTGCTTTTGGTGGTATCCATCGTGCTTGTCACGGTCTATTCCCGGGAAGGCGAGAGCGGCCCGCTGCATACCGCGCAGGCTGTTGCGGGGGACGTCGTTGCCCCGTTGAGCCTGGCGGGCGCGTATGTTCAGTCGGGGACGGAGCAGGCTCAGGATGCCGTGGCGGATGCCACGGCAGACGAGGATACGCTTTCGGCGCTGCGCGAGAGCAACCAGCAGCTGCGCGCGCTTGTCGCCCAGACGGAAGAATACCGTCAGGAGGCAGCCCGTCTTCAAGAGCTGTTGGATATGACCGACCGCTTCAACATCGACGGCATTTCCGCGCGAGTCGTAGGCAGAAGCGCCACGGCGTGGAACCAGACCATAAGCATCGACGCCGGCAGAGAAGACGGCGTCGAGGCCGGCATGACGGTAATGGGCTCTACGGGCGTGCTGGGGCAGGTTGCCTCGGTGGGCGCCACCACGAGCGAGGTTCGCCTGCTTACCGACTCTCAGTCGGGCGCGGCGGCCATGGTGCAGTCGAGCCGCGCCGAGGGAATTGTGAGAGGGTCTCTCGAAGGCCTGCTGTATTTGGAAGACCTCGACGAGGAAGCTCAGGCTGCGGTGGGTGACGTGGTGGTTACCTCCGGCTTGGGCGGCAGCTATACCAGCGGCTTGATCATCGGCACGGTTGTGCGCGTTGACGAGGGAGAGGGCGGCTCGCCGGCAACGGTGGTGGTGTCTCCCAACGCAGACGCCTCGTCGCTCGAAGAGGTGACGGTGGTTCGCTCCGTCGGCGCATCTTCCACCACAGACGAGTCTTCAACGGAAGGGGGCGGCGAACAATGACAGACCTTCGCGATACGCTCCCGGTTGTTGTAGGGGCAGTGGTCGCCGTTTTGCTGCAGCTGATAGTTGCTCCGGCGATAGCGCTGTTTTCCGCCATGCCTAACTTCATTGCGGTGTACTGCCTGCTGGTGGCAATTGTTCGCCCGACGTTTTCTGGTCCGGTGCTGCCCTTTGTGCTGGGGCTCGTTGCCGATTTGTGCGTGGGGACGCCGGTGGGGTCCTCTTCGCTCACGCTGGTGATCGTGTGCTTTATCGCCTCGCGCGTGTTTGCGGCCCTCAACAACGACACCGTTTTGATTCCGCTTGTGGTGATGGCAGTCGCCTCGTTTCTCCTCGAGCTTGTCATGGGCCTGTTCGCGCTTTCGTTCGGCGCCGGAGCCGACATCGTGAGCGCCTTGATCTACCGCGTGCTTCCTTGCGGTCTCTACGATTGCGTGATTGGGCTGATCTTGTTCCCCCTCGTTTCGCGCTTGCTGGCTCCTCCGTCTCCGATGGGGCCAGGCACGCCGGCGCATCTGTAGGGCGGCATCATGGTCGTCGCCATTGTTGCTGCCGTGCTGGCCCTCCTGGTGGTGGTGGCCATCATTTTGGTTGTCTTCGCCGTGAGGAACCGCTCGAAGGGGTCTTACGCGTCGGTAAAAAAGACGGTTCGCTCTATCGACTCGGTAGGGGTGTCCTCTTCGCTTTCTCATGCGGAATCGGCGAAAAGCACCGCCTCCGCCGCCCAGACCACCACCGCCGCCGCAAACCCTGCCGATTCGCTGAAGCCGCGCTTCACGGCAATCAGCGTGCTGGGCGCGGCCATTTTCGGCGCCTTGTCGGTGCGTCTTTGGGGCCTGCAGGTTCTTTCCGGCGGCTCCTATGCGCGCGAGGCTGCGGAGAACATGTACGCCAACGTGTCCACGCCTGCGCCCCGCGGCATCATCTACGACGCCGACGGAGTGGCGCTGGTTACCAATAAATCGTCCTATACGGTGCTTTCCGACCCGGAGGTTGCCGACGATCGCGACATCCTGCTGAGGCTTTCCTCGGTTCTGGGCGTTCCCTACAACGTGGTCCGCCAGCGCATCCAGGATTCCACCAGCGGCGCGCAAAGCCAGCGCGTAGTTGCAAGCGACGTGCGGCTGCGCGACATCGCGTTCATTTCAGAGCACGCCGAGGCGTTTCCGGGGGTGACCGTGCAAACCCGCACGGTGCGCGACTACCCGTACGGGGCGCTTGCCGCCCAGACGCTTGGCTACACCGGCTCGGTTGCAGAGGAACAGCTAGAGACTCTGTCGGAGGGGCGCGACGTCGAGCTGGGAGACGACGTTGGCCAAACCGGCATCGAGCAGGCCTACGACGACCTGCTTGCCGGCGACCACGGCGTGCGCCGCGTGATAGCCGACGCGCACGGCAACGTGGTGGAGGTGGTGAGCGAAACGCAGCCCACGCGCGGGTCCGACCTCTACCTGTGCATCAGAGGACCGGTGCAATACGCGTGCGACCGCATGCTTGCCCAGACCATAGCCCCGAACGGCGTTATCGGCGAGGGCACGGGAACGGGCGGCGCCATCGTGGTCATGGACGTGCGCGACGGCGGCATTATCGCCATGGCCAACTATCCGACGTTCGACCCGTCTCTGTTCGTGGGCGGCATCACCCAGGACGTGTGGGACGTCTACTCGTCGTCCGAGTCCTACAACCCGATGCTGAACCGGGCGATTTCGGGCCAATACCCTGCGGCCTCAACCTACAAGGCGTTCACGAGCCTGGCGGCTTTGGAAAACGGGATCTGCACGACCACGACCACGTGGAACTGCACCGGCTCTTGGGATGGCTGGAACACCGGGCAGCCGCAGCGCTGCTGGAACCATAGCGGCCACGGCGAACTCGACCTCTACGGCGGCATCGTCAACTCCTGCGACGTCGTGTTCTACAGCATTGCCAAGGAGTTCTACGACAGGGGGCAGTCGGGCCAGATCAGCTCTACCGCCATGCAGGACTATCTGGCGAAGTTCAGGCTCGACCAGCTCACCGGCATCGACATCAGCGGCGAGTCGGCGGGCAGAATCCCCGGGCCGGAGTGGAAGGCGGAGTATTTCCGCAACCGCCCCGAAGAGGCGCAATGGCAAGGCGGCGACAGCACCAACATGAGCATCGGGCAGGGCTATGTGCTCGTTACGCCTATAGAGCTGGCGGTTGCCTACGGCGCCATCGCCACCGGCAACATCATGAAGCCCCACCTGCTGAAAGAGGTGCGAAACGCCGACGGCGAAGTGGTTGTCACCTACCAGTCCGAGGTGGTTGCGACCCCCGAGGCGTCGCAGGCCGACCTCGAGCTTGTGCGCAACGCGCTCAACGGCGTTACGACCGAAAACGCCGGCATCGCCGAAGCGTTCAGGGAAAACGGCGTAGATCCTGCCACCATCTGCTCGAAAACGGGCACGGCCGAGGTTGCCGGCCAAAACGACTACGCGTGGTTTGCGTGCTACGGGCCAAAAGACGACCCTCGGTACGTGGTTACCTGCGTGGTTGAGCAAGGCGGCGGCGGATCGTCCACGGCGGCGCCGTTGGGAGCGCAGGCGATGGGCGCGGTTATGTCCTACGAGGCGGGAACGCTTGCCGACATGGGCTACATCGCCGGCTTCGGCGGCGAATCGGTAGAGATTTCCGTGACGTCGGGCGGCAGGACCGACTAAACCCGCATTGGACTGTATAGGAGAAAGGAGGAGCTATGGCATCGTTGCCCCAAATAGACTCGCTTGCAACGCCTGACAAGGCGGTTGCGCGCTCTACGAAAAAACGGCGGTTCCCTGCTTTGAATCTTCCTTTTCTGGTTATCGTGACGCTGTTGGTGTCCTATGGGCTGGTGGTGGTTTGGTCGGCGGTTTCCAACGACCCCGATTACAGCTTTTCCCGCCAGGCGCTCGGCGTTGCCGCGGGCATTGTCGTCATGGCGGCTATTTGGCGGCTGGACTATCGACGCTTGGCGGGCATGACGCGCATCTTCCTTATCGTGAACGTCGTGCTCATTCTGTCGCCGCACATCCCGGGGCTGGGCACCGACGCCGGCATGGGCGCCCAGTCGTGGATTCGCCTGGGCATGCAGCTGCAGCCCGGTGAATTCGCAAAGATCACGGTCATTCTTTTGGACGCAAGCGTGATGGCGCGCTATGGCGGCAAGCTCGATAATCCGCTTGAGTACTGCAAAGCGCTTGGCATCATGCTCGTGCCGTTCCTCTGCATAATGACGCAGCCCGACTTGGGAACTGGCCTGGTGTATTTGTTCATTGCCGCCGTCGCTCTCATTGCGGGCGGCGCGCGCTTGAAGTACCTCCTTGTCACCTTGGGCCTTTTCGTCGCCGCGATTGTGGCGGTGTTTGCCATCGACGAGCTGCTGAAGTATCGCACGGCGGACGGTTCGTGGGAATATCGCCTGCTCAAACAGTATCAGCGCAATCGCCTTTTGGTGTTTATGAACCAAAACAGCGCCGACATGTCCGACGAGGGCTACAACTTGCAGCAGGCCATGATCGCCATCGGCTCGGGCGGGCTGTTCGGAAAGGGCCTCATGCAAAGCTCGCAGGGCACGTTGGGCTATCTGCCCGAAGCGCCAACCGACTTCATCTTCTGCGTGCTTGCCGAAGAGCTGGGGTTTGTGGGCGCAATGGCGCTGCTGATTCTGTACGCCGCTCTCATCATCGTCTGCATTCGCATCGCGCGATCGTGCGGCGATTTGTTCGGCATGGTAATTGTGATGTGCGTCGTGGGCATGTGGATGTTCCAGATCCTCGAAAACATCGGCATGGACATAGGCCTCATGCCAATCACAGGCATCCCGCTGCCCTTCGTAAGCTACGGCTCGTCGTTTATGGTTGTTAATTTCGCCCTTTTGGGACTGATCGGCTCGGTGTGGTCGCACGGTGCGGCAAGTGGGAAGAAGGACGGTTATGCAGCTACCCATTGATGTAAAAGCGGTTGTTGACGAGGCAACCAATATCGACGAGGCGTCTAAGACGCCGGTGTCTGTGACGGTGTATGTCGACAGCACATGCACCGACGACGCGCTTGCCTGCGTCTACCGGGCGTTCACCTCAACCGCCCCCCATGCGCGCGTGACCTACCGCTCGCTTGCTGACGCGCTGCGCTCGCCGTACCCGGGAGACGATGCAGGCGTGATCGTTGCGGGCTTGGGCGAGCAGGTAGGCGAAGCGGCGGCAGCCCTTCGCGCCGTGGGCGTGCCCGCCATGGTCGTCACGACGCTTCCCGCCTTGGTGGCAGAAATCGCCGCCGCGAACGGGCATGCCATTCCCCAGGGCGACATCGTTTCGGCTGGCGGGAAGCAGGCTTCCGGCCTCGCGCGCCTTTCAGACACCCTGCGGGGCAAGACGCCTTTGAGCGGGTTTGTTTACTCGGCGGACGAGGAGCCTGTTGTGCTGACGCAGGAGCTGGAAGAACAGCTGCTCGAGCGCATGGGGGCATGGGTTGTTGCCGCATGCCGCGACAAGCGTCTGGCGTTCGCCCTGGCGTTTCCCTTCGTGCGCCGTCCGCTCTCGCTGGAGGCGGTGGGGGCAACCTCCGTTCAAAACGCAGGCGTCGGCTTGGTGGTGCTGCTCCCCGGGGCGGATTTGCCCGTAATGACGCTTAACCAGGCCAAGATGCTGCTGCAGATTGCCGCCGCGTACGGCCAGCCTATGTCGCTTGCGCGCGTAAAAGAGCTTGCCTGTGTAGTTGGCGGCGCCTTCGCCTGCCGCAGCGTAGCGCGCCAGCTGGTCGGCCTGGTTCCGGCGCTCGGGTGGGCGGTTAAGGCCGCCATCGGCTATGCGGGAACCGAGGCGATGGGGCGCGCTGCCATCGAGTACTTCGAGGCGGGCGGCTCGTGCGCCGGTCTCGCCGATGTGGTGGGACGCGCGCGCGAGGCGGTGGTACAGGGCGCAAGCTGCGCACAGGCGGTTGTCGAATCGGTTTCGAGCGCGGCGCGCAATGCCGCGGCAACAGCTTCACCGCTGGGCGCGCGAGCTTCGAAGGATACCGCTCAAGGTTCGCCCGATTCGGGTTTTGCGTCGGCAAGCGCTTCTGCAGCGCAGGAAGGGTAGGGGTGTCTATGTTGCCCGTTACCGATCTTTGGCCGCGTATCGAGCCGCTGCTGCTTGAGGCCGAGCGTCCTTCTCGTTATATCGACCACGAATTCGGGAGAACCAAGAAAGCAGACGCCGACTTCTCCTTTTGCATGGTGTACCCCGACACCTACGAGCTTGGGCAAGCCAACCAAGCCCTGCGCATTCTGGTCAACGCGGTCAACGCCGCCGACAACCTGTGCGCCGAGCGCGCGTTCCTTCCGGCGCCTTCCTTTTGCGACGCGATGCGCGAGCGCCGCATTCCGCTTTTTAGCCTCGAGAGCTGTGCGCCTCTCAGCGAGTTCGACGTCATCGGGATTACGCTTCCTCACGAGCTGGCGGCAACGAATGTGCTGGAGACGCTTGACTTGGCGGGCATCGCGCTGCGCTCGTCAGATCGCGCAGAGCACGACCCGCTCGTGTTGGGCGGAGGCCCGTGCGCCTACAACCCGGAGCCTTACGCGCCGTTTTTCGACGCGATCTCCATCGGCGAAGGGGAAGAGGTGGTTCCCGAAGCGCTGCAGCTCATTCGCGCGCTGCGCGCCGAGGGCGCATCCCGCAAAGACATATTGCGCGCGCTCGCTCACGTAGAGGGATGGTACGTACCCTCTCTCTACGCATGGCTTGACGAGGACGAGGCGCAAAACGAAGGAAGCTGGATCCGACCGTGCGAAGAGGGGCTTCCGACGGTTATTTCCAAGCGGCTGTATGCGGGCTTTGCCAAAAACAGCGGATGGGAGCCGTGCATCGTTCCCTTTTCCGAGGTCGTGCACGACCGCCTCAATGTCGAGATCCTGCGCGGATGTGCGCGCGGCTGCCGCTTCTGCCAAGCGGGCATGATGTATCGTCCGGTGCGCGAGCGCTCCGCCGACAACATCGTTGACTCCGTTTTACAGGGCTTGGCGGAAACTGGCTACGACGAGGTGAGCCTCACCTCTCTGTCGTCAACCGACCACTCGCAGATCGCCGAGATTCTCACGCGCCTTAACCGAGCCCTCGACGGCAAGGGGGTTCGCATTTCCGTGCCCTCCCAGAGGCTCGACTCCTTTGGCGTCGACATGGCCGGTCTTGTTGCCGGCCAGAAGAAAGGCGGGCTCACCTTTGCGCCCGAGGCGGGAACGCAGCGTCTGCGCGACGTCATCAACAAGAACGTCACCGAAAAGGACCTGTTCGACGCCATAGACGCGGCGTTTGCCGCCGGATGGCGACGCTGCAAGCTGTATTTCATGATTGGCCTGCCCACCGAAACCGACGACGACATCAAAGGCATCGCAAGCCTTGCGCAGCGCGCCTACGATCGAGCTAAAGCGGCGGTTGCGCCCGAGCAGCGGGGCAGCGTCCGCGTGAGCGTTTCATGCGCGCTGTTCGTGCCTAAGGCGCAAACGCCGTTCCAGTGGGATGGGCAGATCTCTCCGGAAGAAGCGCTTCGCCGCGTGGGTCTTTTGCGCCGCTCTGTCAAGTACCGGGCGGTTGACGTTCATTGGCACGACCCGGAAACCAGCTTCATCGAAGCGGTGATGAGCCGCGGCGGGCGCGAGGCGGCGGAATGGGTGGAGGCCGCCTGGAAGCGCGGCGCGCGCTTCGACGCGTGGACGGAATGCTTTAACGAGCAGGCATGGCGCGACGCCGCATCGGAGCTGAGCCTCGACCCCGCCTCGATCGCGCAAACGACCTACGACACTGCGCGCGTGATGCCCTGGTCGCATATCTCAACCGGCGTGAGCACCAAGTTCTTGGCCCTTGAGCGCAAACGGGCGCAAAAGGGAGTTACCACGCCCGACTGCACGTTTGGGTCGTGCACGGCATGTGGAGCCTGCCCCAGCCTAGCTGCGGAAAACGAAGTGGTACAGCAGCGTGTGGCCGCCGGTGCCCGCTTCCAGGAAGGAGGGCAAGCGTAATGCCTGATCCGAATCTTTTCCGTTTGCGAGTCGAATACGTGAAGCTTGGGCGGCTGTCGCTGCTTTCGCATCTTGAAATCGCCCGTGCGCTCGAGCGCGCCGTGCGTCGCGCAGACTTGCCCTTTGCGGTGAGCCAGGGGTTTTCTCCCCATATGAAAATCGCGTTCGGGTCTGCCTTGCCGGTTGGCGTGGGCAGCACATGCGAGATCTTCGACTTGCAGATGACGCGCTACGTGGCGCCTGAGCGTGCGCTCGCCGCGCTTCAAGACGCAAGCGTGCCCGACCTGATGCCGCACGCGTGCCGCTACATCGAATCGAGAGACGCGGCGGCTTCGGTTGCCTATCCGTTTGCGACGTATCGGGCGGAACTGTCTGAGGAACCGGAAGACGGCCTTGCGTTTCCCGAAACGGTGCAGGTCGTCCGCAAGAAGAAGCAGAAGACCCTGGTTGTCTCTGAGTTTTTAGCCGAAGAGCCGATGGTGCGGGGCAAGGTGGTGACGTTCGAGCTTGAGGCAAAGCCGACCGGCAGCCTTCGTCCCGACGTGCTGCTGCGTGCCTGTCTGGACGAGTGGAAAGCCGCGCATCCCGCTGCGGAGCCGCTTCGCGTCGTGTCGGTAACCCGCACGGCGCAGCGAGCGACACGTTAGGGCAATTCAAGGGGAGGCGTCGCGCATGGCGTCGCAGATGAACGACAAGACGAAAAAGAAGCTGCTCTACGCGGGCGCTGCCGCCGGCGTGGCAGTGGGCGTGGCGGCGGCGTTGGCGCTTCCTGCTGCGGGGCTTTCTGCCCAGGCTGCCCAGGCGCTCGGCATTCTGTTGTGGGCGATCGTGTGGTGGGTGCTGCGCGTTTTTCCCGAGATGGTTACCGCTCTCATCATGGCGGTGCTGTTCATTGCCGTTGCCGGCGTCCCTGTGGAAACGGTGTTCGCTTCGTTTTCGGGCGAAACGTGGTGGCTGCTGTTCGCGGCATTCGGCCTGGGCGTGGGAATGAAGGCGAGCGGTCTTACCACGCGCATCGCGCATGTCGTTCTCAGCAGGTTCCCTGCAACTTTCAAGGCTCAAACGGCTGCCATCATCGCGTCGGGCACGGTTATCGGCCCGCTTATCCCCAGCATGTCCGCAAAGCTTGCCGTCATCACGCCGCTGGCGTTCGGCATCGGCGAGTCGCTTGGCTATAAGCCGAAAAGCAGGCAGATGAACGGCCTGTTCCTTGCGTCGCTCACCGGCGTGCGCACGGTCGGCCCGCTGTTCGTCAGCGCGTGCGTGATCGGCTATGCCCTGTTGGCGTTCTATCCCGAAGACGTGCAGGCGCGCTTCAATATGGCGGGATGGTTCGTTGCGGCGCTGCCGTGGTTTTTGTTTGTGACGGTGGTCAACTACGCCGTGATCGTCCTGCTGTACGGCCCTAAAGCTGAGCGGCGCCGAAAGCGCGGCCGGGGCGATGCGCGTCGCAGCGCTCAAGAGGCTGCGGCAGCTGGTGGCGCTCAGGCGGCCGTCGCAGCCGGCGGCGCCGCCGGCTGCGGAGACGGAGCGCCCGATGCCGCTTCGTCCGAAAGATCCGCCGCAAAGCCCCATCCCATCGATGAGGCCGATCTGGGTCCTATGTCTGCCGCCGAGAAGAAGATGCTCGTCATCATCTTGGCAACGGTGGCGCTGTGGGTGCTCGAACCGTTGCACGGCGTCCCATCGGTCGCCGTCGGCATTGCGGGCGTCGCCGCGTTTTTGGGACTGCGCGTTTGCACGCTCAAGGAGTTCCGCTCTTCTCTCAACTGGGAGAACCTCGTCTTCATCGGCACGGCAATGGGACTTGCGACGGTGTTTTCCTACACCGGCATCGACACCTGGGTGGTCGAGCTGGTAGGACCTGCGCTCGAGCATCTGGCGTTCTCGCCGTTTCTGTTCGTGGCGGGCATCGCCTTGGTAACGGTGGCGCTGCGCTTCGTCATCGCGTCCGAGATGGCCTTCATCAACATCTTCATGGCGTTCATGGCGCCGATGGCCATCTCGCTCGGGATCAACCCGTGGGTTGTGGGCATTGCCGTCTACGCGATGGTGAACCCCTGGTTCATGATGTATCAGAACCCCATCTACATGGCGGCGTTCTACTCGGTGGACGGCCGTATGGTCAACCACGCCCCTATGGCGGCGTACTGCGCCGTTTACCTGGCCATCTGCCTGGCGGGTCTGCTTGTGTCGGTGCCGTATTGGATGGCGACGGGGGTCTACGCGCTGTAGTCGCGCGCCTTTGCGGCTTGCCGCCCGCCGCCCGCCGCATTTCCGTCTGGCTGCGCGCCGCGATCGCAGACGTTGCGGCCTCGATTGCTTGCGCTGCTCGGATGCGGCGCGCTACAGCTCCAGCTGCTCGATGATCCCGCGCAGCGTTTGGGCCGACTCGTGCAAGCGGGTTGTTTCGTGCTCGTCGAGAGGGTGGGGCACTTGGTACTCGACGCCGCCGCGCCCGACGACGCAGGGCATCGACAGAACCACGTCGTGCAGCCCGTAGGGGCCGTCTTGGTAGCTTGACACCGTGAGAATGGGCTTCTCGTCGCGCATGATGGCTTCGCAGATGCGTTTTACCGACATCGCGATGCCGTAATAGGTGGCCTTTTTCTTTTCGATGATCTCGTAGGCGGAGTTCTTCACGTCGTTTGCGATGCGTTGCATCGACTCTTCGTGGTCGAAGTGCCCGCGCAGCTCGCAAAAGTCGTTAACCGGAATGCCGGACACGTTTGCCGTGGACCAAATGGCAATCTCGCTGTCGCCGTGCTCGCCGATGATGCGTGCATGCACGTTGCGCGGGTCGACGCCTAAGTGCTGCCCAAGGATGTATTTGAACCGTGCGGTGTCTAGCACCGTGCCCGACCCGATGACGCGGCTTGCCGGCAGGCCTGAGAGCTTGAGCGCAACATAGGTGAGGATGTCAACCGGGTTGGACACCACCAATATGATTCCGTCAAAGCCCGCTTGAGTGAGCTGGGGGAGGATGGATTTGAAAATAGCTACGTTTTTGTTGACGAGATCGAGGCGCGTTTCGCCCGGTTTTTGCGCGGCGCCGGCGGTAATGATGGCGATGTCGGCGTCGGCGGCATCTGCGTAGGAACCCGCGTAGATGCTCATGGGGCTGGCAAACGGCATGCCGTGAGCGATATCAAGCGCCTCGCCCTCCGCCCGGTTCTGGTCTACGTCAAGCAGAACCATTTCGCTGAACAGGCCGCTTTGCATGAGCGTAAACGCAATGGAGGAGCCCACGAACCCGCAGCCGATGATGGCTGCTTTCCGAGCGGTGATAGCTGGCATCAAACATCCTTTCAGCGAGTGCCGACGCCTCAGGCGCGGCTATTGAACCGGGTCTTTGGTGACGAAGCACAGCCCTACGCAGTCAGGGCCTAGGTGCGCTCCGATGGTGGGGCCAATCTGAATCATGCGCGTTTTCATGCAGTCGATGCTGTAGTGCTCGCAGAATGCGTCGGCGAACTCCTTCACGATCTTTAGGCCAAGCGAATAGACGAAGGTGATCTGCCAGGCGGGATTGTGGGGGTGCTTCTCGAACTCCTGGTACAGCCGCTTTTCGCCGGCGTGTCTGCCGCGCGCCTTTCCAACGGGGGAAACGGCACCGTCGTTCACTGCCACCACGGCCTTGATGCTGAGAAGGTCTCCGACTTTCGCGAGGCCTGCGGGGATGCGGCCGCCGCGACGGAGGTATTCGAGCTTGTCCAACACGCCGCAGATGCGAATGTGGTCGCGCAGGAACTCGAGATGGGCGACAATCTCCTGAACGCTTTTCCCCTCGTCTCTCATGCGCGCCGCCTCTTCCACCATGAGGCGCTGCGAAGCGATGGCGTGGCGCGTGTCAACGATGGTGATGTGGTCTTGCCATCCGGAAAGGTCTGCCGCAATCCGCGCCGACTCGACAGTTCCCGACAGGGCGCCCGACAGGCAGATGACCAGCACCTCTTCCTGCTCGCGCCGGGCTTTCTGGTAGAGTTCAAGATACGCCTCGGGCGAAGGTTGGCTGGTAACGGGAAAATCGTCCCGCTCGGCAAGAAGGCGGTAGAAGTTGTCGAACGTCTCGTGCGTGTTGCTGGTGAAATGCTCTCCGGCAAACATGATGTCAAGAGGTACGAGGTGAACCCGAAGATCAGCTGCTTCGTCTTCAAGGATGTCGGAAGCAGAATCGGTTATGAGTATCATAGCGCCTCGGTTCTGTTGTCTTAAGCATTGCTCAGGCGATGCGCGCTTGAAAGAATCGCCAAATTCATTCGTATGATACCATTACGCTCCTTTTACAAAACGTTCGGGCGGTAGGTTATTGTGCAAACCGCACTATCTACAGAGGGCGGGCTTTCGACAGCTTTCCACTGGCTTGGCGCTCTCGCACATCTCCCGCCGAGTTTCGACACCGTATTCCTTCAAGCTCCCTTATGGGATGCGGGGGAGAGCGTATACTGCTTCCAGCAGTAAGTGGGTGGCGTGAGCGGGCAAAATGCTGGGAAAGAGGATGCGCTTATGACGGAATCTCATGACAAGGCAACGGCTCCCGACGTTGTCGATATGGCAATAATCGGTGCAGGCCCTGCCGGTCTGACCGCGGGCTTGTACGCGGCGCGCGCGGGGCTGAGCGCGGTGGTGTTCGAGCGTCTATCTCCGGGCGGCCAGCTTGCGCAAACCGACCAGCTGGAGAACTACCCGGGCTTCCCCGAAGGAACGGAGGGGTTTCAGCTTGCGTACGCCATGAAGCAACAGGCCGACAACTTCGGTGTGAAAACGCTGAGCGAAGAGGTAACCGCCGTTGACTTGACGGCAACCCCGAAGGCGCTTACCACGCCGTTCGGTACGCACTATGCCCGCACCGTGGTTGTTGCCACGGGCGCCCGTCCGCGCAAGCTGGGCGTTGCCAACGAGGAGGAGCTCACGGGCAGAGGCGTGTCGTACTGCGCCACCTGCGACGGCAATTTCTTCCGCGGCAAGACCGTCGCCGTGGTGGGCGGCGGAAACACCGCTGTAGCCGACGCGCTGTACTTGGCGCGCGTTTGCGAGAAGGTGTACCTCGTTCATCGGCGCGACCAGCTGCGGGCTACGGCCGTGTACCATCAGCGTCTGGCGGACTTGCCCAACGTCGAGTTCGTGTGGAATTCCACCGTATCTGCGCTTGAGGCGAATGAGGCGGGGGCGCTCGCCCGCGTTGTCGTGCGCGACAAGAACAGCGGGGAAGAGCGCTCTTTGGACGTGTCGGGATTGTTCGTGGCCGTTGGCACCTTGCCCAATACCGAGTTTCTGCAGGGCGCGCTTAAGCTCGATCAGACCGGCTATATCGTCGCCGACGAGACGGGCGCCACAAGCGTTGAGGGCGTGTGGGCTGCCGGCGACGTTCGCACCAAGCAGCTCCGACAGGTGGTTACCGCCGTGTCCGACGGAGCGGTGTGCGCAGAGCAGGCGGCAGAACACCTGTCTTTGTAGCTTCATTCTTTGCTATAATTAAAAGTTGCGAAAACTCGCGGCGCTTGACTGCGCCCTCAATCAATCGATAGCAACGTAGTAAAGATAGGAAGCGTGCCTCTATGCAGGAAACCAACATGCGAGACAAGCTGGAAAAGATCATCAATGCCTACGAAGAGCTGCAGGCAAAGATGGGCGATCCGGCGGTATTGTCAGACCAGAAAGAATACAACCGACTTGCCAAGGAGTATGCCGACCAAGGGCCTTTGGTAAAGAAGGCGCGCGAGTTCGTGCAGGCTGAAGACGATCTTGCCGCCGCCAAGGAAATGCTTGCGGATGCCGACATGAAGGAGTTCGCTCAAGAGGAAATCGCGGGAATTGAGGCTCGGCTGCCCCAGCTCGAAGAGGACATCAAGTTCATGCTCATTCCGGCGGATCCCGCCGACGAGAAGGACATCATCGTGGAGATTCGCGCGGCTGCCGGCGGCGACGAGGCCGCTATCTTCGCCGGCGACCTCTACAAGATGTACGAGCGCTTTGCGCAATCGCAGGGCTGGAAAACCGAGACGATGGACGTTTCGCCTTCCGAGGCTGGCGGCTACAAAGAGATCCAGTTCAAGGTCAAGGGCGACAAGGTCTACTCCATTATGAAGTTCGAATCGGGAGTGCATCGCGTGCAGCGCGTTCCCAAGACCGAAAGCCAGGGGCGCATTCACACGTCCACGGCGACGGTTGCCGTGCTGCCCGAGGCCGACGAGATCGACGTCGAGATCAACGAAAACGACTTGCGCATCGATGTGTATCGCGCCGGCGGCCCGGGCGGTCAGTGCGTTAACACCACCGACTCCGCCGTGCGCATCACGCATCTGCCTTCCGGTTTGGTCGTGCAATCGCAGGATCAAAAAAGTCAGCTGCAGAACAAGATCGCGGCTATGGCAGTGCTCCGTGCGCGCCTCTACGAAAAGATGCTCGCCGAACAGCAGGCAGCAGAGGGCGCCGAGCGTCTTGCTCAGATTGGCTCGGGCGACCGCGCCGAGAAGATTCGCACCTACAACGGCCCGCAAGACCGCGTAACGGACCACCGCATCGGCTTCAACTCCACCTACAACAGCGTTCTTTTGGGTGACGGCCTCGGCGAGGTAATCACGGCGCTCCAGGCCGCCGATCGCGCGCGCAAGCTCGAGGCGGCAGTGTAAGGTTCTGCCGTTCTGCCGATCGGCAGAACCGGTCGACGCTGCATTCCCTTTCGCTGACTTTGAGTCGACCTCTGCGATTATTGCCATCGTGACAAGGACGGGCTATTTCTGTGAACTCTGCCGACAACACCTCTGATATCTGGACGGTCAAGCGGGCGCTTGACTGGACGATCGGGTACTTGCAGCGAAAAGGAGACGAAAACCCGCGCGTTTCCGCCGAATGGCTCATTACTGAAGCCTGCGGGCTTTCGCGAATCGATTTGTATCTGAACCCCGAGCGGCCGCTCGATCGGGGCGAGTTGGACGTTTTGCACGACTACGTGGCGCGGCGCGGCACGGGGGAGCCTCTGCAGTACATCACGGGCGAGGCGCCGTTTCGCTACCTTACAATCAAAGTCCGACCGGGCGTGCTTATTCCCCGTCCCGAAACCGAGGTGCTGGTGAGCGAGGCGCTTGCATGCCTGCCTGCCGCCGCCAAGCGCGAGGCGCGTTGGAGCGAAGAGTCTTCTGCTAAGGAGACCGAGGCCATTGCGTCATGGAAGGCGCGCATCGAGGCCGCTATGGCGGAAGCCGAACAAGAGGACCTCGCGCAGGCGGAGGCGGAAGACGGCGACCCTGCGCGAAATGACGCCGAGCGCGATTCGGGCGCGGCCGACCCAAGCGACCCAAGCGACCCGGACGACCCGAGTTCCGATACTTCTTTGACGTCCGGAAACGAGGGCGCAGGTGAGCCAAGCGACCCGAGCCCTGCTGCGTCTTTGGAGTCTAGCGACGAGGGCGCGGGCATGTCGCCATACTTCCTTGTGGCGGACGTTTGCACGGGGTCGGGCTGCATTGCATGCTCGATTGCCTCGGAGCGCCCGGACACGCGCGTGATAGCCGTCGACGTGTCGGACGAGGCGGTTGCGCTGGCGCGCCAAAACGTCGCCGACCTTCACCTGGACGAGCGCATCAAGGTGCTGCAGGGCGATTTGGGGTCGCCTATTCCTAAGCGTTTTCTGGGGCGGTTTTCTTTGGTGGTGTCCAACCCTCCGTATGTCCCCACGCGCGTTCTCGCCGATGTTCCGCAAGAGGTTTCTGCGTTCGAGCCCGCCTTGGCGCTTGACGGCGGCGCAGACGGGCTGGACGTCTTCCGCCGGCTGGCTCCTTGGGCGCATCGCGCCCTTAAAGCGGGCGGCTCTTTCGTGTGCGAGCTTCACGAGGAGCATCTTGAAGACGCCGCGTCCATCGCGCTGGAATGCGGTTTCGCTTCGGCGAAGACGGTCAACGACCTTGCGGGACGCCCGCGCGTCCTCGTGTGCCGTCGTTAATCGGATGGGCTTCCGTTATCTCGTTGATCGGATGGGCTTCAATTAGTGGACATGATCTAGTGGTATCATTCGTACGGTATCCTTGATTTGCGCAGACCGTTCGTTGAAAGGTGGCATCCATGGCAACCGAAACAGACTCAGTTCAAACAAATGAGGCTCGCAACAGGTTGATAGCGCAGCTCGACGAAGCCTGCGCCTACGTGCGCGCCCAGATTGGCGCGCGCTGCCCTAAGATCGGCATCACCCTGGGTTCTGGATTGGGCGTCGTTGCCGATCAAATAGAAGACGCGCTGTTCATTCCCTACGAAGACGTCCCCCATATGAATCGCTCTACGGTGCAGGGACACAAAGGGCGTTTCGTAGCGGGAACGTTTGGCGGCAAAGAGGTGCTGTGCATGCAGGGGCGTTTGCACGGCTACGAGGGCAACACCTCTCAAGAGGTGGCCTTTCCCATTTGGCTCATGCATTGGCTGGGGGTGGAAACGCTTATCACCAGCAACGCCGCCGGCGCGATAAACGAGAGCTATCAGGTGGGCGACCTGTGCCTTATGACCGACCACATTAACTTCACGGGCAGAAACCCCATCGTCGGGCTTGAGCCGAACGAGATCGCCCCGCGGTTTTTCTCGATGCTCAACTGCTACGACCCTCAGTTGCGCGAGCTTGCGCGTCGCGTTGCCTGCGAGCAGGGCGTGCCGGTTCAAGAGGGCGTGTATCTGGGGCTTAAAGGCCCCAGCTTTGAAACCGCGGCGGAAATACGCGCGTTTCGCGCGTGGGGCGCCGACACGGTTGCCATGTCGGTATGCGAAGAGGTCATCGCCGCGCGCCACGTGGGCATGCGCGTGCTGGGAATCTCCCTCGTTTCCAATATGGCATGCGGTGTGGGGGATGCCGACCCCTGCAACGAAGAAGTGTTCGAAGCCGCCTATAAGGCAGCCGGCGGTTTTGCCGCGGTAGTGCGCGGCGTGATCGAGCAGATCTAACGTGCGCGGGGGTTTCAGATGGGCGAGTAGTCCGGGCGAAGCCCTATGAGCATCCCGAGGTTAGCAACAGCCTAACGTGCGCGGGTCTTTAAATGGGCGAGTAGTCCTCGTCGCCTGGCTCCATGATGTAGATCTGACGCGTGAGCTTGTCAATCTTGAACCAAGCCACGGTTCCAACATGGTCAGGACGGTCGTAAACGCCCCTTACGGTGACCTCCGAGCTGTTTTCTTCCCTGTCTTCGTATCCGTCAATGCCTTCCGCCAGACCCTTTGCGGTGATCTGGTCGATCATGTAACCGTAGTAGTCGAACGTCTCGTGGTTGAAGATCGTGTCGGTGCCCAGGAAGGTGACGGAGTCGAGGTGGTATCCGAAAACGCTGTTCGGGTCTTCCTTGAACACCGCGTGGAAGTTATGACGGAACTGATCGCTGTAGACGCCGTAAGTGCCCGTAACCGAGATGTCGCCGGCAACATACGGCCCGTAGCTTGACCAATTCGCGGCGGAGGTTGAGAAGCCTATTGCCACGCTGCTCACGCCTACCGTCACCGTGCCGTCCCCGTTGTAGTTGGCGCTCGTCTCGGGCGAATTGTCGGCAGAAAGATAGCTCAGGTCTTCGGGGCAGGATCCGAAGTATGAGGCAAGAACCGCTCGAACGCTTGCTTCGGGAATGTCCAGATAGTAATGGTCGCTGTCCCAACCGCTTGTTTCAAAGCGCTCGCTGGGCAGGGGGCTGCTCACGTACTCTTCGACAAACTCCGACGCGAAAATGCTCTTAAAAAGGCGGATGTCCACGTTAGGGTTTTCGCCGGCTTCAACGGGAAACGCCTGATCGACAGTGGTGGATGAGCCTACGACCGTCATGAAGTACGGAAGGAACATATCCTGCAGCATCGCGGCAGCTGCCTGGTCCTCGAAGGCGGCGCCGGTGATGGCGATTCCGGAATCGAGCTGGAGGTCGGTTATGTTGGGCGCCTGCGACACGTCTATGCTCGACAGCTCGTTACCGGTGGCATGCACCGTGGTAAGCGTAGTGGTTGCGGGCACAACGAGCTCTGCCATTTGGTTGTCGTTGCAGTCGATGGAGACGAGCTGCGTGTTGACAGAGAGATCAAGCGAAGGGATGGCGTTGCCGGCACAGGCGATGTTTTGCAGGTTCGCGTTGCCTGCAACCGTAAGCTCCGAAAGGGCGTTGTTGGAGCAGACGAGCTGCTGCAGGTTCGCGTTGTTCGACACGTCAAGCGAGCTGAGTTGGTTGCCCGAGCACAGCAGGTTCTGCAGCTGGCTGTTGGCCGAGATGTCAAGCGTGGCGAGTGAGTTGTTGGAGCATACAAGCGTTTGCAGGTTGGGAAACACGCTCAAGCACGAAAGATCGGTGATGCCCAGTCCGAACAGGCCGTTACCTTCCGATTCTCCGGCATCGAGGGTTCCGATTTCGGTGACTGCCTGGGCTTCTTCGTCGGAGACAGCGCCGGTGTTGTTGGTGTCGACGTAGGTTTCCAAATACGTGCGAAGCGCCTCGTCGGATACGTCGTCAAGCTGCAGCACGACGGTTTCCGGCGGTGTGAACGGGCCTATTTTAAGGTAGGCCATCGTGCCTAAGACGGCCGCCAGCGCAACCACCGCCACTACTGCGGCGACGATAGGGACGAGCGGGCGTTTCTTTTGGGCTGAAGCGTCAGACGGCTTGGCGTTCGCGGCGGCAGCTTCCTCAGTGGAGCTGGCGTTTTGTTCGGTTCCTGGCGTTTCGTGGGAGCTGGCGCTTGGTTGAGCGTTTGCTGAGGCGTCGCCCATGTGCTCTTGCGCGCCAGGGTCTGTGCACTTCGACGCTGCTTGCTTTTCGGTTGTCGCGTTCTCGCTTCCTTGCGACGGAGTGTTGCTGTTGCGGCTTTGCTCTGCTGCCGTAAGGCTAAACCCGCAGCTGGGGCAGAACAGTGCTTGCGACGGATTGGATGCGTCGCAAGCGGGGCAGGTCCAGCTCTCGCCTTTGGCATAGCTGTTGCAATCCGGGCAGATCAGAGTGTTGTCGGGGAGTTGAGCTCTGCAATGCGCGCAATACATGTAACAACCACCTCTTCATATTCGCCAAAGAAGCGCAAGCGCCGAGAGCGCTTACATGTAAGATTATACTAATGCGTCTAAAGGGAATGATGCGGTTTGGGCCAGAGGCAGGTAAACGATTGCGAACCGAGGGATTGGCGGGTAGACGATTGCAAACCAGGGGATCGGCAGATAAACGATTTCAGACCGAGAGGTCGGCAAGTAAACGATTGCATACCGAGGAGCCAGCAGGTGAACAATTGAGTATCGAGGGAGTGGCAAGTAAACGATTGCATACCGAGGGATCGGCATCGGATGAGGCGCTCAGCCGGCTTTCGCGCAGCGAGTTGCTGGAATATGTTCAAATGTGTTCGAAAAACCTCTTTGCGATTGACGGGACATGGTTTCAGGCGCTCGAGTCTGAAATGGGCATGGATGCCGCCATGCACTACGATGCCAGCGCATGGGAGCGTTTCACGGTAAGCGAGGCTCAAAGACTCAAGCGTTTCTTGCAACTTGAAGACGACTGCGGCTTGGAGGGGCTTGCGCGTGCGCTGCCGTTGAAGCTAACGTCGCCCTGCAACGAGACTGAGATCGTTTGGGACGGAGACGATCTTTTGTTCCGGGTGGTGAGCTGCCGCGTCCAGACGGCGCGTGCGCGAAAGGGCATGGAGTTTCACCCCTGCAAACCGGTCGGGCTTATTGAATACGGCGGGTTTGCCCGTACCTTGGACTCGCGCATCGAGTGCACCTGCGAGAGCTGCTATCCCGACGTTTCCGACGCCACCTGCGCCTGCGCGTGGAGGTTTAGCTGCAGATCGGCGCTCGCTTGACGGACGATCCCATTTTGCTCTTTCGGTTTTGGTAGTCTACCGTTCCGGAACGGACTCGAGCCCGATCGAATTGCGGTTGACCAGGCTCGCAAAGTCCGGGCCAAGCCAAACGCTCGATTCGCCTCTCCCGAGGACGAGCGGCATGCGGTTGTGCACTGGCGCAACGCTGGCGTTGGGCTCAGTGGTGACAATCGAGAAGCGTCCATCCATCTGGACGGCGGCGAGGAGAAACGCGCGGGCTCCGGGAAGTCGGAAGCGGTATTGGCGTTTGACGGGATTACCGGTTTTCGGGCTGATGGTGCGCTCGGTGGCATGGGACTCGTAGAAGGCGCGCACGGGCACAAGGCAGCGTCCTTGCGCGATGGCTTCGCCCCACATGCCTCGTCCGCCGCTTTTGAGCTGATCGAGCGCAGTTTCGATGCGCGTGTTGAATACGGCGTAGGGCTTGCCGTCGAGCGGGAAGCCCCATTCAAAGCTCTCGACGCGAAGTTCGCCTGTTTTATCAGGCACGAAAAGCGGGACGGTGGAGCCGGGGCGCGCGTCGAGCGCGGGGTCGGGGTCTTCTATTAGGCGGATGGCGTGGCTGCCCGTGCCTCGCGAGTCGATTGCGGCTTGGGCCTCCTCTGCGGTAAGCGGACAGAATCTCACGCACATGACCTTGTCCCTCTCTCGATTGGCAGTTTCTGTTCAATCCGGCAGACGCCTTGCCTGGCAGACGCCTTGCCTGGCGGATGCTGTGTCTGGCTGGTGCTTTGCCTGATAGATGCCTTGCCTGGCAGACACCTTGTCTGACGGATTCCATTATCCTCGAGAAGGCGTTTTACGGTACTCCCGTATCTCATGCTGGCCGCTTTTCGGCGCTATTTCGCTCTTCGCATGCGGCGCTCCTGGTCCTCGTTGCCCGCCTGCGCCGATCTCTGGCCTTGCACGCCCGCCTGCGGTATCCTCCGGTTCCTGCCTGCGGAGCCCTTCGATTCCCGCCTTCGCCGCCTGCGTCGCTCTCCTGCCTTGCACGCCCGCCTGCGTCGCTCTCTGGCTTTGACTGCCCGCCTGCGGCGCCCTCCGTTCGCCTGTTTTGTTGCGTCGCTCTTTAGCCCTCGCTGCAAGCTCGCGTGGCGTCGTTGCTGTTTGCGAGGCGTCAAAGTATATTGATCTTGAAAACTGGCACAAAATTACGGTTGGGGCAGAAATATTTCGAATGGTGATGTGAAATGGCGCCGTATCGCGCTCGTGCAGCAAGCAAAATGCCAGGTCGAGTATACTCAGCCGATTTCGCATCGATAGAACTATTGCCCCAACCGCAAATTTCTGCCACGTTTTGAAAATGAACATAAACATGACGTGTGAGTCAAGTCGTTCAGTCCGTTTCTGATTCTGCAGCGCCGTGGATAGAAAAGATTGATTTTGGAGAGGCTATAGCTTGCTATTTGAAACTCTGCAAGGAACTCCAGTGAGCGATATGAGGCGTATTTCGGAATCGATTTGTTTTGTGCCATTCCCATTTAGAAGGAGTCAAAGAAGTCGGCGGGTGAAATGGTGGGGAAGGTTCGAAGCCGTCCCTTTTGATCGACTCAACGAAATGAGCGCGCCAAAAGCAAAGCTCTCAGCTGAGTCGTAGTCCGGTAGTGATACAAACCTTAACAGCCGTGCCTCGGAAAAGAAAAAGGTCACCGGCAAGTTGTGCCGATGACCTAGTGTTTCATGGTGGGCGATACAAGATTTGAACTTGTGACCCCTACCGTGTCAAGGTAGTGCTCTCCCCCTGAGCTAACCGCCCAAACGTTTGCTCATGCGCATTTCTGCGCGTCAGCAAGCAAGTATTGTAGTAGAAGCTCGTCGGTAGGTCAAACATTATTTTTCGAAATATCGGGGCGCTGCCGCGCTTCGCATTTCGGCGGCTCCTCCGCACGTCAGCCGTTGATGTCTTTCGCGTTTCCGGTTGACCCGTCTCGCATCAGCGGTGGCCTCGCCGCGCGTCAGTGGCAGGCGCGTCCTGCACTTCCAAAAGCCGCATCAGGTCTCTCAGTCGTAAAACACCTTCGCTATCAGGCTTACGGCAAGGATGAACCCTGCGCTGATCAGCGCAGCAGGCGCAAGCGTGCGCTTCGCCGCTTTTGATGGTCCTAGTTGGGCCGCGCGGGCGTTTTGCGTGGTGAGTCGCTCTGCGCGCAACTGGGAAGAAGTTGTGTGGGGGTTCATGGTCATAGTGTGCCCCTAACTCTCAATTCGAGTGCTTGCCCGATCGAGTGCTCGCTCAATACGAGCGCTTGCCCAGTTGTGCGCTTGCCCGATCGGGCGCTTGCTCAGTTCGAGTGCTCGCTCAATTCGAGTACGTCCCTATTGTACGTCGGTCGCATTCCTGGTGGCGTCTCAGTGGGGCTTTTGGCTCTGAGCGGCAATATCGGCTATCATTAGCGGTCGGTCGTTATCGATTCCGCCGCTAAAACCAGGCGGCTGAAATATTGAAAGGCGTGCGCGCGTATGATCATGCAAGTGGAGCATATCTCTAAGTCATTCGGGGGGCGCACCCTGTTTTCTGACGTCACGTTTCGTCTCGAGGAGTACGACCGCTTGGCGCTGGTTGGGCCAAACGGCGCCGGCAAGACCACGCTGCTCAACATCATCTCGGGGCAGGAGGACGCCGATGAGGGGCGTATCCTGTTCGCCAGGGGCGCTCGCGTCGGCTACCTGGAGCAAGAGGCCATCGAGATGGAGAATCGCCCTATCTTCGACGAGGTCATGTCGTCGCAGGTGGAAGTTCTGGAGGCAGAGCAGCGTCTGCGCAAGCTAGAGGCCGAGCTGGGCGAGAATCCCTCCGAACAGCAGCTTGCCGCTGCCGGCAGGGCGCGCGACACCTATGAGAGGCTGGGCGGCTACACCATCGAGGCGAAGGTGAAAAGCGTGCTGTTCGGCCTTGGGTTCAAGCCCGACGACCTCGCTCAGTCCACCCTGCACTTTTCGGGCGGCTGGCAAATGCGCATCGCGCTTGCCAAGCTGCTTATCAGAAACCCGGAAGTGCTTTTGCTCGACGAGCCCACTAACCATCTCGACCTCGAAAGCGTCAAATGGCTCGAAGGGTTTTTGCGCGGGTATGCCGGCACGGTCATCGTGGTCAGCCACGACCGCGCGTTCATGGACAACATGGTCGACCGCGTGGCGGAAGTGGGCAACTGCCGGGTGAACCTCTACAAGGGCAACTACTCGACCTACTTGAAGGCGCGTGCGGCGCGCATCGAGCAGCTGCGCCTGGACAAGGCGAAGCAGGACGAGGAAATCGCCCATCTAGAGGCGTTCGTGGAGAAGTTCCGCTACAAGGCGACCAAGGCTCGTCAGGCGCAGGATCGCCTCAAGAAGCTCGAGCGCCTGAAGGCAGAGCGAATCGTTATTCCGGAAGAGAAGAAATCCGTTCACTTCAACTTCAAGCAGCCGCCCCGCACGGGCGACGAAGTGGTGCGCGCACGTGGGCTGGTGAAGCGCTACGGCGACAAGGTCGTCTACGACGGGCTGGACTTCACCATGTACCGCGGCGACAAGATCGCTCTGGTCGGGCCGAACGGCGCGGGCAAATCGACGCTGCTCAAGATGATCGCCGGGGTGCTTGCCCCCGACGCGGGCTCTGTCGAATACGGCGTGCATGTAAGCAAGACCTACTACGCGCAGCACCAGCTCGAAGAGCTTTCGCCCGGCAACACGGTGTTCGAAGAGCTCGACCACGTGGCTCCCGGGAGGACCATCAGCCAAGTGCGAACGCTGCTGGGGGCGTTTTTGTTCGAAGGCGATGCGGTTGACAAGAAGGTGAGCGTGCTTTCAGGCGGGGAGAAGAGCCGCCTGGCGTTGGCGAAGATGCTTGTGGCGCCGCGTCCGCTTCTGTGCCTGGACGAGCCCACGAACCACCTTGACATCGCCAGCGCCGACATCCTCGAGCAGGCTCTCAACGCCTTCGAGGGCACCATCCTTTTCATCACCCACGACCGTCACCTTATTCGCGGGGTGGCTAACCGCATTGTGGAAGTGCGTGCCGGCAAGGTTACCGTCTACGACGGCGACTACGACTACTACTTGTTCAAGAGCGGGCAGCTGGACAACCCTGCGCCGGAGGAGGCTTCGCTTGTTGACGAGGTGATGGGAGAGGAGATCCCGCGCAGCAAGGGGTCGGGAGATACGGGCGCCGTTACGGGCAGAAGAGGGGCAAAGCCTGCTTCGCACGGCTCTCGTCGGGCTCCCGGATCCACCGACGGGGGAGCGGCCAACGCGCGTGCTGCGGAGCGGCCCGCCGAAGCGGCGTCTTCCGCCTCGTCCGGCAAAGCCGCAAGCCGCGGGACGGGTGCGCCAAAGGGAAGCGCGTCGGATAGCGCGTCTGCCAAGTCTGGCGCGCAGCTCACGGCTCCGCGCGGAAGCGCGCCGAAGAGCAAAGAGCAAAAGCGGCGAGAAGCCGAAGCGCGCAATCGCGCGTATGCCGTGCTGAAGAACCACCGCAAGCGCATTGCCGAGCTGGATGCCCAGATGGAGCGCGACAATGCGCGCATGGAAGAGATCCTTGCCCTTTTGGCGGATCCGGACTTCTACCTGAACGAAGACGCTTCAACCGACGTGATTGCCGAGCATGCCGCGCTCAAAAAGCGCATTGCGGAGGCGGAAGAGGAATGGTTCACCCTCACCGAAGAGCTGGAAGCCGAAATGGCTCGCCAGGCCGCTCTGTAGGTCCGCCGACCCGAGGACGGGCGAGCGTGCTCGTCGGGCAGCTCTGTAGGCTCGCCGACCTGAAGACGGGCGAGCCGGCGCGCCGCTGCCGTTGCCGCTGCTTCTTCGTCGGGGCGCTGGAGGAGGCCTTTCCTGCCAATAAAACCGTAAAGCTTAGGCATTGCGGTGCGTGCGCCGCAGCCTGTCGAGTTATATGAAAGCGAGTTTTCATGCTCAACATCGTTCTTGTTGAACCGGAGATCCCTCAAAACGCCGGCAACGTCGCGCGCACCTGCGCGTGCGTCGGCGCGCGGCTTCACCTCATTGAGCCCATGGGCTTTCATGCGACGGCGCGCAACCTCAAGCGCGCGGGGTGCGACTACTGGGACAAGGTGGACATCGTCCGCTGGGCGTGTGTGGAGGAGTTTCTGCAGGAGCATGGCGCCGACGAACTGCATCTGTTCACCGGCCAGGCGAGCAGGCTTTACACCGACGTGGCTTACGGAGCCGACAGTTATTTGCTGTTCGGTCGCGAGAGCAGGGGAATCGACCCCGCAATCCTCTCTGCATATGAGCGCAGCTGCGTGCGCGTTCCCATGCGTGCAGGGCTCGACAGCCTGAACGTGTCGAACACGGTTGCCATTGCGGTGTATGAGGCTATGCGGCAACAGGGATTCTCAGGCCTGTGCTGATGGGCCTATCGCTGCGCCGCACGGGCGGGATGCGCCTAACGTTCTAACTGGGAAATACGCCTAACGCCCTAGCCGGGAAATGCGCCTCTCGGCGCTTGTCCGGATCCGGGGGCGAGTAGGGGGTAGGCGGGCGGCGTAACGACCCGCATCGTAACGACTCGTGCCGCGACGGCTTGCCTGAACGAGCGGCTCTTTGCGTCGCTCGGGCAGTTTCCCGCTGCTTCAGTGGCGAACTGTGGTAGGGTGCTTGCATCCTGTCAACACTCGCTAAGGAGCATCATGGAGCTGCTTGAACTCGTCTTGTTCCTGTTGGTTGCGATCGTCGCCTCTAGTCTTCTCGACCAAATCGTGCGCGGGGTTTCGCTGCCGCTTGTGCAGATTGCGATCGGCGCGGCGGTTGCGTTCGCCATCCCCACGTCGCTTACCGAAGGAATAGACTTCGAGCTGCTGTTCGTCCTGTTCATTGCGCCGCTTCACTTCAACGAATCCAGGCACGCCAATTCTTCGGAGCTGTGGCGGAACCGCTGGGGCATCGCATCTCTTGTCACCGGGCTGGTGCTGCTGGTCATGGTGTCGGTTGGGTTCTCGCTCCATGCGCTGCTTCCGGCAATTCCCCTTGCCGCCTGCCTTGCCGTCGGCGCGGCCATGGGGTCTTCCGACGCCACCGCCATCACGTCTCTTTCTAAGGACTTTCGTTTCGGGAAACGGCACGAGGCGCTGCTCACGGGCGAGGCGCTGCTCAACGACGTCACCGGCACGGTGGGGTTCACCTGCGCGATCGGTGTTGCGGTGTCGGGGTCGTTCTCTCTCGCCCATGCCGGAGAGGAGTTTGCGCTCGACTTGTTCGGAGGCATGGTGGCCGGGCTTGTGCTGGGCTTTCTGTTCTGGCTGCTGCTGCTGGGCGTGCGCAAGTTCGGGCTCGAGAACCCCACGGTTCACGTCGTGCTGGAGCTTTTGGTGCCCTTCGTCATCTACCTGGCGTGCGAGCAGCTGCATCTCGGCGGCGTCATCGCCGTGGTGATGGCGGGCATGATGCTGTCGCTGCTCCCCCAGAAGCGGACGGCGTCCACTGCGCGCCAGCGCCTGCAATCGGCGAGCGTGTGGAAGACGCTCGAGTTCGTCCTTAACGGCATCATCTTCGTCGTGCTGGGCATGCAGCTTCCGCGCGTTCTGACGTCCGCCCTCGACGGCGGACTGTTCGACGCCGCCGGGTTCGTCGGCGTCGTTCTTGCCCTGACGCTTGTTCTTGAGGCGGTCAGGTTCGTTTGGATCTTGGGCATGGATGTGGTCGATATGCGCTGCCGCGGCGGGCGCGTGCGCCTGTGCTTCACGCGCCCGGCAATCAAAAGCGCGCTTGCCATGACGTTTGCCGGCTCGAAGGGCGGCGTGACGCTGGCGCTCATTCTCACCATCCCGCTTGCCGTTGAAGGAGGCGCGGCGTTTCCGTATCGTGCCGAGCTGTTGTCGCTTGCATCGGGGGTCATCCTGTGCACGCTGCTTTTGGCGAACTTCGCGCTCAGGCTGCTGGCGCCGCGCAAGGCGCACGAGAAGCGTTCGCGCCCCTATGTGGATGCAGAGATCGTCCTGCTCGAGCGGGTGATCGCGTTCATCCAGCACGATAGCGCCGCAACCGGGGCGGTGCGCGAGGCGGGCGCGCCCGCGTCATCGGGACCGGTGTCGCTAGACGAGCTGGAGCGCTATCTGGACGAAGCGCGCGAACGGGTGGCGAAGGCGCAGGCGGCCGAGCGCGAACGGCTCGAGGGGGCTTCTGTCGGCGTTTCGTCCGGGCCCTCTTCGACTGCAGGGGAGGCTGCTGCCGAGCGCGGCGTTTTGAGCTACCTTCCCGAGGAGGTGGACGAGCCCGCCACTGCCATCGTGATGAAGCGCTATGCCGATCGCATCGCGGAGCTTGCTCCTCACGCGAGCCCGGAGGTCGGCGCGCGCGGGCTCGCCCTTGCTGCGCGCGTGGAGGAGCTGTTCGACACCTCTGACGCCCTTGCCGAAGCCCTGCGCGAGATTGAGCGCGACGAGAACGAAGACGCCGAGGGAATTGGCGCACACATGCTCGCGCTCGACAGGGTGCGCGAGGCCGTCATCGATATTCAGGACCAGGCGCTCTCTCGCGAGCTCGAGTGCATAAAGGGAATGCGACGCGCCGGCGAGCTGTCGAATGCCCATGCGCGCGATTTGAGGAACGACGTTTACGTTCAACAGATGATTGAAGGTTAGTGCAAGCCGCGCGAAGGCGCGGTGGTTTCGTGTGGATGCGCGAGCTTGCGCATGCGCGGGCGCATGCGGTGAGGTATCCTTGCTGGCATGTCTAGTTTCGTAACAATCATAGGAGCGGGCCTGGCGGGCAGCGAGGCGGCGCTTCAGCTCGCCGACCGGGGCATTGCGGTTCGGCTGGTTGAAATGCGCCCCGTGCGTCCCACGCCCGTGCACAAAACCGACGGGCTCGCCGAGCTGGTGTGCTCGAACTCCCTCAAAAGCACCAAGCCCGACAGCGCCGCGGGCATGCTCAAGCACGAGCTTGAAGCGCTCGGGTCGCGCCTCTACGCCGCCGCCGTTCGCTGCGCGGTGCCCGCCGGCGGCGCGCTCGCCGTCGATCGCGTGGCGTTTTCCGACGAGGTCACCCGGGCGGTAGAGGGGCATCCGCTCATCACGCTGGAGCGCCGCGAGGCGGTTTCCCTTGCCGTCGAGATGCGGGATGCTCAAGCCGTGGTGCTTGCGACAGGGCCTCTGACTTCCGATGCGCTTGCCAGCGACCTTTCGCGGTTCGTGGGCGGCGACTACCTTGCGTTCTACGACGCCGCCGCCCCCATCGTTATGGCCGACTCGCTCGACATGACCAAGCTGTTCCGTCAAAGCCGCTACGAGGATTCGCAGGATCAGCCCGGCGACTATCTCAACGCGCCGTTCACGCGCGAGGAGTACGACTCCTTCATCGACGAGCTGGTGGGCGCCGAGCGCGTCATCATGCGCGATTTCGAGACCAAAGAGCTTTTTCAGGCGTGCCAGCCCATCGAGGAGATTGCTCGAAAAGGCCACGACGCCCCGCGTTTCGGCACGTTGAAGCCCGTCGGCCTGACCGATCCGCGCACGGGCCGCCGTCCGTGGGCCGCGCTGCAGCTTCGCGCCGAGGACGCCGAAGGGCAAAGCTACAACCTCGTCGGCTTTCAAACCAACCTCACCTTTCCCGAGCAACGCCGCGTGTTCCGCATGATTCCCGGTTTGGAGGAAGCCGAATTCGCGCGCTACGGCGTTATGCACCGCAACACGTTCATTGACGCGCCGCGTCTTCTCGATGCTTCTCTGCAGTTGAAAGCCGGCTCTTTGCCGGCTCCCGTCTACGTTGCCGGGCAGCTGGCGGGCACGGAAGGATATTGCGAGGCAATTCGCTCGGGACTGCACGTCGCGGTGTCGGTTGCGGCGAAGCTTCAGGGCGTCGAAGCGCCCCTGCTTCCGCGCGAGACGGCGTTCGGCGCCTTGCTGGCCTATGCCACCAGCCCCGCCACGGTTGGCTATCAGCCTTCGCACGTGAACTTCGGCATCATGGCTCCGCTCGAGCAGAAGGTTCGCAACAAGCGCGACCGCTATGCCGCTTATGCTCGGCGAGGGGCTGCGGCGCTCGAGTCGTACCTTTCGGCGCTCGCACGCGCCGGTCTTGCGTTGGAAGATGGCGGAAAGCCTCATGACCATGCCTAGCGACCCTCGTCGCGCAGGCGCAGGCACGCAGCAGTCCCACGCAGCGGAAGAGCCGGGCGGGCGTCCCGACAAGCTGCTCGTGCGCTTTTGCGACTACCTTGCCGGCAACAGGGGGCTTTCCGAGCATACCGTGCGCGCGTACCACGTTGACGTGTCCGACTATCTGAGATGGGCGCAGCGTCTGCGCATAGACCCCCTCTGCGCAACACATCGCCAGCTTCGCCGTTATCTGGCCGAACTCGATCAGGCGCGGTATTCGCGCACCACCATCAACCGACGCCTTTCGGCGCTTCGCACGTTTTTTCGCTGGCTGATGGCGGAAGGGGAGGTCGATTCCGACCCGGTTAGCGTGCTACAAGGGCCTCGCCAAGGTAGGAAGCTCCCGCGCGTCATTTCTGCAGCGGACATGGCGCGCATCCTGAAAGTGCATGCGCGCAGCACCGGCGGCGACGGCGCCTCCGCCCAGCCAGAGAAGGCGTCTGTGGAGGTCGGTTCGAAGCAGTGGGCAGAAGAGCTGCGCGACCAGGCGCTGCTTGAGTTTCTCTACGCGTGCGGCGCTCGAATCTCAGAGGCGTCGGGGCTGCTGCTTGCCAACGTCGATTTCGACCTGTGCCAGGTGAAGGTCTACGGCAAAGGCTCGAAAGAGCGCATCATACCGCTCCATGATATGGCCGTGAGGTCGTTGAAGACCTATGCGACCTGCGGACGCCCCAAGCTCGTGGAGAAAGCGGGCGAGCCCTACTTCTTCGTTTCGAACAGGGGGGCGCGCTATTCCACCGACGCCATGCGCAAGATGTTCAAGGCAACGTTGCTCAAGGCGGGCGTCGACACAACGTACTCGCCGCACGACATGCGCCACACGTTCGCCACCGACCTGCTCAACGGCGGCGCCGATTTGCGCAGCGTGCAGGAAATGCTCGGACATGTAAGCCTGTCTACCACGCAGGTCTACACCCATGTGAGCGTCGCTCGGCTGAAGGAAGTGCACCGGCTTGCGCATCCGCGCGGGTGAACGGTAACCTCCACCGGCGCCAGGGCGACGGGCTGGGTTCACCGGCTTTTGCGTCCGCGCGGGTGAGCGGAAGGGCTTTCTGCATCCGACCCCTCCCCGAAGCGCGCGTCTCAGCGAAGCGAATGCGCGCTCCGTCATCGTGTCTTGTTTGTTCGGTGGGTGCAGATTCCAGCCTTACCGGTTCAAAAACGTTAGAATGCAAGGTTGTGCAAAACCATTCCTGCGCGCAGCGGGATATTTGAAAGACTGAGCAGGCACGCGCTTCGCTGAATGGAGCGTCGAGCAGGCACGCGCTTCGCCGCATGGAGCGCTGAGCGATTGAAAGTGCAGGTGCGTTCGATGGGTCAAGACGCCATCGTCATAAAAGGTGCCAGGGAGCACAATCTCAAAAACATAGACCTCGCCATTCCGCGCGACAAGCTGGTGGTGATCACCGGCCTTTCCGGCAGCGGAAAGTCGAGCCTGGCCTTCGACACGATGTATGCCGAAGGGCAGCGTCGCTACGTGGAAAGCCTTTCAAGCTACGCGCGCATGTTTTTAGGGCAGATGCAAAAGCCCGACCTCGACAGCATCGACGGCCTTTCCCCGGCGGTCTCTATCGACCAGAAGACCACCAGCAGAAACCCGCGATCCACCGTGGGCACCACTACCGAGATCTACGACTACCTGCGCCTGCTGTTCGCGCGCGTGGGCACGCCGCATTGTCCTGAGTGCGGACGCCCCATCAAAAAGCAGACGACCGACCAGGTGACCGACGCGATCCTGTCGTTGGCGCCCGGTGCGAAGGCCATCATTATGGCTCCGGTGGTAACCGGACGCAAAGGCGAGTTCACCAAACTGTTCGCCGATCTCGCGCACGAGGGCTTCAGCCGCGTGCGCATAGACGGGGAAGTGGTGCGCCTTGAGGGAGAGCCGCGCACCTTGAACAAGAAGATCAAGCACTTCATTGACGTGGTGGTGGACCGCGTTCAGCTGAAAGAGAGCGCGCAGAGCCGCATTGCGGAAGCGGTTGAGCTTGCCACCAAGCTGGCCGAGGGGCGCGTTCTGGTCCAGATCCTTGGCGACGACGGAAAGCCGCTGGGTGACGGCGGGCATACCTCGTCGGGCGCTACCGGAGGGCTTGCGGAGGGCGAGCACATCTTCTCTCTCGCGCTGGCCTGTCCCGAGCACGGCCACTCGATGGACGAGCTTCAGCCGCGCGACTTCTCCTTCAACGCGCCTTACGGCGCCTGCCCCGATTGCCTGGGCATCGGCAGCCGCGAAGAGGTTGACCCCACCCTCGTCGTTCCAGACCCTTCGCTCTCCCTGGCCGACGGCGCCCTCGCCCCGTTTAAGACGGGAAACTACTATCCCCAGGTCATTCGCGCGGTTTGCAAGCACCTGGGCGCTTCGCCTGACACGCCGTGGGAAGACCTTCCCAAAAAGGTGCGTGACGGCATCTTGAACGGTTTGGGCAAGGAGAAGGTGCGCGTCGACTACGTGACGGTGGACGGCAGGGAAACCTACTGGTACATCGAGTGGGAGGGCGCGCTTGAGGCGGTGATGCATCGCTACCAGGAGGCGCAAAGCGACACGCAGCGCGAACGCCTGCAGAGCTATTTTGCCATCGTCCCGTGCCAAACGTGCCACGGCAGGCGCTTGAAGCCCGAGATCCTTGCCGTGACGGTGGGCGGTAAGTCCATCCACGACGTATGCGAGATGAGCGCAGCGGATTCGCTTCATTTCTTCGAGGGGCTCTCGTTTGAAGGCCAGCAGGATACTATTGCCGGGCCAATCGTCAAGGAGATCAAAGCTCGCCTAAAGTTCTTGGTGGACGTCGGCCTCGATTACCTGACGCTCGAGCGCGCTACGGCAACGCTCTCCGGCGGAGAGGCGCAGCGCATCCGCTTGGCCACGCAAATCGGCGCGGGTCTGATGGGCGTTCTCTATATTCTGGACGAGCCTTCGATCGGCCTGCATCAGCGCGATAACGAACGCCTCATTGCCACGCTTGAGCACTTGCGCGATTTGGGAAACACCGTTGTGGTTGTCGAGCATGACGAAGACACCATCCGCAGCGCCGACTTCGTGGTTGACATGGGTCCGGGAGCGGGCGAGCACGGCGGCGAGGTGGTTGCCATCGGCACGCCCGAGGAAGTGGCCGCCACGCCAGGATCTCTTACCGCAGATTACCTGAGCGGGCGCCGAAAGATCGAGGTTCCCCAAGCGCGTCGGCATCCCAAGCGCGGCAGCTTGAAGCTCACGGGGGCAAAGGAGAACAATCTCAAAAACGTCACGCTGGAAGTTCCCTTCGGCACGCTGACGGTTGTAACGGGCGTTTCGGGGTCGGGCAAAAGCTCGCTGGTCACCGACACGCTGGCTCCGGCGCTGGCCAACCGCGTCAACCATGCGCATCGCCGCACCGGCGCGTATCGAAAGATCACCGGGCTTGAGAACGTCGACAAGGTCATCAACATCGACCAAAGCCCCATCGGGCGCACGCCGCGCAGCAACCCAGCAACCTACATCGGGCTTTGGGACGACATCCGCGCGCTGTTCGCCAGTACGCAAGAGGCCAAGGCGCGCGGCTACAGCCCGGGGCGTTTCAGCTTCAATGTCAACGGCGGGCGCTGCGAGGCGTGCAAGGGCGACGGGCAGATCAAGATCGAGATGCACTTCCTGCCCGATGTCTACGTTCCCTGCGAGGTGTGCGGCGGCGCGCGCTACAACCGCGAGACGCTGCAGGTGACGTATCGCGGCAAGAACATCTCCGACGTGTTGGACATGACCGTCGAAGACGCGCTTGCGTTCTTCGAGAACATTCCAGGCATCAAGCGCAAGCTGCAAACACTGTTCGATGTGGGATTGGGCTACATTCGCCTCGGTCAGCCCGCAACCACGCTTTCGGGCGGCGAGGCTCAGCGCGTGAAGCTTGCAAGCGAGCTTCAACGCCGCCAGACGGGAAAGACCTTCTATATTCTCGACGAGCCCACCACCGGACTTCACTTCGAGGACGTGCGCCAGCTTTTGGCGGTTTTGCAGCGCCTGGTGGATGCGGGCAATACGGTGCTGGTGATCGAACACAACCTCGACGTCATCAAAAGCGCCGACCACATCGTGGACTTAGGCCCAGAAGGCGGAGAGCGCGGCGGCACGATCGTCGCAAAGGGAACCCCCGAGCAGGTCGTCCAGGTTGAGGGCAGCTACACCGGGCGTTTCCTCCGCCGCATGCTGGGCATGGGGGAGTAGCGCGGCTACGCGATCCTCCCTTCGGCTACGCGATCCTCCCTTCGGCTGCCGACTCCTTGAAAATCGCTCTTTACCGCATCTTTTTTCTGCTCTTTGGAAAAAAGATGCGGTTTAGAGCGATTGTTCTTTAGCCTACCGCTCGTCGTTGATTTACCTATGCTTATTTCCGCAGATGACGCGCTATGCGAGAGAACTCGTAATTATCCCAGCGAATTACTATCGCTCTAAAACGAAAGTTTTTTCCACGTGAAGTCAATTTCTTTCGATTTAGAGCGATCTCCCCTAGATCGGTTGCCCTCTGCTGGATCGAAGTCGGCGGCAATCCATTCGGGTCTGGCTGCACTCACAATCTATTCGGCCGGTCGCACTCGCAATCCGCTCGGTTCCGGTCGCACTCGCAATCCGCTCGGTTTCCTTGCCTT
>DVKR01000032.1 GCA_018715935.1 Candidatus Aphodovivens excrementavium | reverse complement strand
ATCCACGAAGACAACTCTATCACGTGCCTCGACAACGGACGTGGTATTCCGGTCGACAAGCATCCGAAAGAGAAGATTCCGACGGTCGAAGTCGTTCTGACCATCCTTCATGCAGGCGGTAAATTCGGCGGTGAAGGCTATAAAGTCTCCGGCGGCCTTCATGGCGTCGGCGTGTCCTGCGTGAATGCGCTTTCATCGCGCCTGGAAGTCCAGGTGGCGCGCGATGGCAAGATTTACGAGATTGCCTTCGAGCGCGGCAAGACGGTCGAAAAGCTGCGCGAAGTGGGCACGGCGAAGCATACGGGCACGAAGGTCACGTTCTGGCCCGACCCTGAGGTCTTCACCGAAACGACTGTGTTCGACTACACGACGCTTGCAAACCGTTTCCGTGAGATGGCATTCCTGAACAAAGGTCTGCACATTGTCTTCCATGACGAGCGTGATCTGGATGACGAAGGCAAGCCCCATACGGAAGAATTCGTCTATTCCGGCGGTATTCGAGACTTCGTGAAGTATCTCAACGAAGGCAAGGAAACGCTCAATAAGCCGATTTATTTCGAGGCGGAGAACGCGGACGGCACGGTGGAAGTCGCCATGCAGTGGTCCACGTCCTATTCGACAAACTCCGTCATGTCCTTCGCGAACAACATCAACACGCACGAAGGTGGTACGCATCTTGACGGCTTTAAACAGGCTGTCACGCGCACGATCAACGAATATGCGCGCAACAAGGGCATTTTGAAGGAGAAAGACAGCAACCTTTCGGGCGATGACACGCGCGAAGGCCTGGCCGCTGTCGTTTCGGTAAAGCTGCACGATCCTCAGTTCGAAGGCCAGACGAAGACGAAGCTTGGCAATACGGAAATTCGCCCGCTTGTCCAGAATGCAGTCACGCAGGGTCTTGCAGAGTATTTGGAAGAAAACCCGGCTCCGGCAAAGCGCATTATCGGCAAGGCAACGCAGGCGCTCAAAGCGCGCGAAGCCGCGCGTAAAGCGCGTGAGATGACGCGCCGTAAGGGCGTGCTTGACTCTTTCGCGCTTCCGGGCAAGCTGGCAGACTGCTCGTCGAAAAATGCTTCCGAGTCCGAAATCTTCATCGTCGAGGGCGACTCTGCAGGCGGTTCGGCCAAACAGGCTCGCAATCGTAAATACCAGGCCATCCTGCCGCTGCGCGGTAAGATTCTGAACGTCGAACGTGCAGGCCTGCATCGTGCGCTGTCTTCCGACACCATCAGCAGCCTGATTACGGCTATCGGCACGAACATCGGTGACGACTTCGATGCTGACCAGGCGCGTTACCATCGTATCATCATCATGACCGATGCTGACGTCGACGGCGCGCACATCCGTTGCCTGCTGCTCACGTTCTTCTACCGCTACATGCCGGAGCTTATTAACCGCGGTTACATCTACATTGCGCAGCCGCCTATCTACGGTGTCAAGAAGAAGAACACGCGCAGCACCAAGATTGAACGGTACATCTACGACGAAAGCGCGCTTTCCGCCACGTTGGCCGAAATGGGCGGTGCCGAGAAATTCGATGTCCAGCGCTACAAGGGCTTGGGAGAGATGGACCCCGAGCAGTTGTGGGAGACTACGATGGAGCCGGAAACCCGTACGCTTCTGCGTGTGAATATCGACGATGCGGCCGAAGCGGAGCGTGTGGTGTCCGAGCTTATGGGCGACCAGGTGGAACCGCGCAAAGAGTTCATCCAGAAACACGCTAAAGACGTACGTTTCCTGGACTTCTAAGGTTGCGCCGTTCTGCGAATGGCGCAACCTGCCGACGCCGCTCAAGCCTGGCGGCACATCTGGCGCTCTAAGCTCTCCTTGCGGCCTGAAGGCCGCTTCGTCGAGCTTTCACGTCGGCTGCACTCGCCGGGCTTGCCCTCGCTGACGTTTTGGCGACCTGGGAGTTTTTTAAAACAACTTGGATGGGTTTGACGTTTTAGCGATTTGGATTTTATAACCAACACCTCTCTTGAAGGAGAAGTACGTGGCAGAAGACAATAACAAAGAAGAGCTGGAAGGGGCATCGGGCGCTCACACGGCGCAGACCGCCGCGGAGGCTGAAGGCGAGAACGCCATCGGCACCGTGCACACCGCTGAGCTTGGACGCGAGATGCGCACTTCGTTCCTTGAATATTCGATGAGCGTTATCGTCGCGCGTGCGCTTCCGGACGTTCGCGATGGTTTGAAGCCGGTTCATCGTCGTATTCTCTATGCGATGAACGAATCTGGCTATACGCCGAACCGTCCGCATATGAAATCGGCGCGTACGGTCGGTGACGTTATCGGCAAATACCACCCGCACGGTGACTTGGCGGTCTACAATACGATGGTGCGCCTCGCGCAGCCGTTTTCCATGCGTGTTCCGCTCATTGACGGCCATGGCAACTTTGGATCTATCGACGGCGACTCCGCTGCAGCTATGCGCTACACCGAAGCTCGCTTGGACAAAGCGGCCATGGAGCTCCTGCGCGACCTTGATAAGGAGACCGTTGATTTCCAGCCGAACTACGACGAGAGCTTGGAGGAACCGGTCGTTCTTCCCGCGCGATTCCCGAACCTGCTGGTCAATGGTAGCAACGGTATCGCCGTCGGTATGGCAACGAATATCCCGCCGCATAATCTGGGCGAAGCTATCGATGCAACATGCTTGATGCTGGATAATCCGGCGGTGACTACCGAGGAACTTATGAGCGTCATGCCGGGTCCTGATTTCCCGACTGGCGGCATCATCATGGGCCGTAAAGGTATCGTGGATGCGTACGAGACAGGTCGCGGAAGCCTGACAGTGCGTGCGAAATGCCGCGTGGACGAAGGCAAGAACGGCAAGAGCTCCATCGTGGTCACGGAAATTCCGTACCAGGTCAACCGCACGAAGCTGCTTGAAAAGCTTGCGGAGTTGGTGCGCGAAAAGAAGCTGCCGGAAGTTTCTAACATCCATGACGGCGCAGACCGCACGGGCATCGACATCGTTATCGAGCTCAAGCAGAACGCTATTCCGCAGGTTGTGCTGAACAAGCTTTACAAGCACACGCAGCTGCAGGTAGGGTTCGGCGTTATCATGCTGGCGCTTGTCGACGGCGTGCCTCGCGTACTTTCGCTCAAAGAAACGCTGCACTATTACATCAAGCACCAAGAAGACGTCATCGTGCGCAGGACGCGCTATGACCTGGCAAAAGCCGAAGCGCGCGCCCATATTCTCGAAGGCTATATCATTGCGCTCGACCATATCGACGAGGTCATCCACATCATCCGTTCGTCTCGAACGGACAAAGAGGCAGCCGATCGCTTGATGGGCACCTTTGCGCTCTCCCAGAAGCAGGCAGAGGCCATTCTTGAGATGCGCCTGCGTCGCCTCACGGGCTTGGAACGCGAAAAGATCGAAGAAGAGCTGGCTGAGCTGCGCGAGCGCATCGACTATTACCGTCGCGTCCTCTCTGACGAAAGCCTGGTGCACGAAATCATCAAAGAGGAAATGCTGGAGATCAAGAAGAAGTTCGGTTCGCCGCGCAAAACGCGTATTGCCAACGAGGCAAAAGAGCTGGACGTCGAAGATTTGATCGCCGACGAGCAGATGGTCGTCACGGTTACGAAGGCAGGCTACGTCAAGCGTCTCCCGGTCGCTACCTATCGCCAGCAGAAGCGCGGCGGCAAAGGCATGCAGGGTGTGAACCTGAAGGACAACGACTTCGTTGAGCACCTGTTCGTGGCGTCCACCCATGCCTACATGCTGTTCTTCAGCACCAAGGGTAAGGTCTATCGTGTGAAGGTCTATGAGATTCCTGAAGCGTCCCGCCATGCCCGCGGTACGGCTATCGTGAACTTGCTGCCGCTTGAAAAGGGAGAAACTATCTCGGCAGTCATTGCGGCGAAAGATTTCCCTGAGGACGAATACCTCATGTTCGCGACCGAGCACGGCATGGTGAAAAAGACGTCCATGAAGCTTTACGACCGTACTCGCCGTGACGGTCTTATCGCCATCAACCTGAAAGACGGCGACGAACTGGTGAGCGTTAAGCGCGTCGCACCGGGCGATCGCGTCATCATGGTGTCCTCTGCGGGCAAAGCTATCCGTTGGAATGAAGAGGAAGCGCGCGCTATGGGCCGCGACACTACGGGCGTTCGTGGTATGACCGTCCCACCGGGCATGCGCGTGTTAGGCATGGAGATTGCGAAGCCTGGTACCGAGCTCTTTGTTATTACCGAAAAAGGCTATGGCAAGCGCACGCCGATTTCCGAATATCCTGAGCATCATCGCGGTGGCCAGGGCGTCTTCACTATCACGATGACAGAGAAGAAGGGCCTGCTTGCAGCCATGAAGGTCGTTCACGAGGGCGACGAAATCATGATCATCTCGGAAGAAGGTGTCGTTGTCCGCACGCCGGTCAAGGGCATTTCGCAGCTAGGCCGTCCTGCACAGGGCGTTCGCGTTATGAACGTTGCGGAAAAGGATAAAGTCACGGCGGTGGCCATCACTAACAGCGGCCAGCGCAAAAAGCGTGATAAGTCTGTCGAGGAACCGGATACGATTGTTGACGTGGACGAGAATCTTGAGGGACTTGCTGAGGAAGATATTGACGAGATGGACGAGTAGTCTCTTTTTCTGAACTTACCGTAACGCAAACGGGAGGACCGTATGAAAGGTCCTCCCGTTTTTTTGTTTCACGTGAAACAAGGGATACTACTGTTCGAAATCTTCGGGCTCGAGCGTTTGCACGAAGGATTTGAATTCTTCGAATTCGGTCGTACGGTCGGCGCGCTTACGGTAGACAAACGGATAGCTTGCGCGATCAAGCACCGAATCTTCGACGTAAAGCGGGGCATTCTGGCGCAGTGCAAGAGAAATAGCGTCGCTTGGCCGAGCGTCAAGCTCGATAAGGCGGTCGTGGTGCCTCAGTATAAGGCGCGCGAAGAACATAGAGCCTCGCACGTCCGAGATAAGTACATGGTCAACGCGCGTGTCCAGATTGGTAAGAGCATCAAGCATCAGATCATGCGTCATCGGCCGTGCGAACTTTGCATTTTCAAGCGCGACACCAAGCTGAGTCGCTTCGGCGACGCCCACCCATATAGGAATGATGCGCGAGCTGACATGGTCGTCTGTTTCTGTTGGCTTCTCCAGAAGCGGCTGGAGAACAAGGACGCACGGAGCTGGCGCCGTCGATACCACCAATGTTTGTACATGCACTTCGACCATGCTGCTCAATCCTCTCGCTTTGATGCCATCATACTCCATGGAAGAAAAGACTGAAGCATGTTCCTATCTGCAAATATTAAAATAAGTCAATAGGTCACAATTCGTTATTACCTATAAAAATAATGGCAAACAGTTGTCGAAAGCTATTCAAAAATCATAGTGGATAGTGCGAAAATACGCATGGGAGGATTACAACAAAAGCGATAAGGGTGAGACTATGGGGGTAACCGTAGAGCGCATTCTTGCGCTTCAGACCATGAAAGGCTCACGTCTGATTGCAGGCGTGGAAGGACGCAAAAAGATAGTCAACAGCGTCTCGATGATGGAAACGCCCGACAGCACCATGTGGCTTCGCGAGGGTGATTTCATCCTGACGAACGGCCGACCAATCAGAGACATGCCGGGCCCTCCTGAAGGGCTTATCGAAGTGTTCCTTCGCAAAAAAGTGGCGGGTCTTGCTGTCAAGCTCGGCCGGTATATTAAAGAGCTTCCCGAGCCGATGGTCCGTCGTGCGAACGAACGTAACTTCCCTATCGTGGTACTGCCCGAAGAGCTGACGGCAGCTCAGATTATCACGTGCATTTCGTACGAAATATTCAGGAGCGAAGCGCGCGATCCCCACTACTCCTATGAAGAAGACTTTCTTCGCGATTTGGTTACCGGCGAAGAAGACTGGAGAGTCCTGCGCAACCGTCTTAATATGATTGGATGGAGCGAACGAAAGATGCTGGGCGTAGCGGTCATCCAGCATGACGCTATGCGCTTGGATTACACGTTCTCTGAGCTTTGCGAAGGCACTCCTTTTACGTATGGCTTTGCGGTCAGCGGTCGCTACGTTGCGCTCATGGAGCTTGATGGTGAATCGCAGCCCGACACGCGCTTGTATCAGTGTGCCCACGAGCTGCTCGATCATCTAGAGGAGAAAAACACGTTCGGCGGTACGTTCTCTATCGGCATAGGACGTTGCTATCGTTCCCTTTCGTATCTCTCGCGCAGCTTCGAGGAAGCGCGCGCTGCGTTGTGCATGGGCGTATGTCAAAAACAGGGAAGCTCGGTTACCTCTTTCGCTCGCATGGGCGTGATGAGCATTCTGCTGGCGAAAAACAACCGCGTTGCCCTCGAGCGTCTGTACGGCAACCTGTTCATGGCGCTTGATCAGCACGATCGGGAAAACGACACGGAATACGTCGAGACGCTCAAAGCATACGCCATGTGCAATATGTCGCTTGAAGAGACGGCAAAACATCTCTACGTTCACTACAACACTGTGCGGTATCGTCTGAACGCGTTGAAAATGCTGCTGGGAAACCAGCTGGTGGACGAGAATATGGGCATAGAGTTCAATCTCGAAGCCATTTGCTGCGTGGTGCGCTGGAAAGCGGAGTTCGTGAAATCCTGGGGCGGTTCACCGTTCGATGATTACAACAGCCATCGTCTTGCCCCGCACCGCCAGGATCGGCATCGCAGTAATTCGAACAAGAAATCTTCAGGAGGAAGAAAGAAGACGACGAAAAAGAAGCCTTCCAGCCAGGAGTGAGATTGCATCGAAGTAGGCGTGCCATCTCGTTTCCATGACGATCGGCCACTGACGAAAAGGATATGCTACGCAGTCTGTCGAACAGACGGCAGACAGGGTAGCCAAACGGCAGCAGCAAAGTCCCTAGGCATCGCCTGGGGACTTTGCGCGTTCATATCAAAGGCAAAACGAGCGCCCATCCTTTCATTTCTTCCTCCTGCGTAGGCTTTACCTTGCAATGAGCACGCATGCAATACGTTTGTATCGTTCGGTAAAACCGAACCTTTTCTTTTCGAATAGAGTAAAGGCATCGTGTTCAACAGGTAACGGCGAGCGTAAAGGTTGACCTATGGAGATATTCGGACAGAGTTCTTTACACAAAGGTATAAAACACCCCACAAGCGTCCTTTGGTTTGCTCGTATGACGGTAGCAGCAGTCTTCTTGATAAACGTGCACTGTGCGGTTTCGTTCGTGTTGTTTCCTGAACAATTCACTGCAGCTTACGAGCTTTCAGGCTTAGCGGGAAGGGTGGCAGTGCAGGGGTTAGGCGTAGCATTCCTTATGTGGAATGCTACATACCCTGCGGTGATTGTGCATCCCTGGCGATTTCGAACGTTGTTCGTTGTCGTTCTTGTTCAGCAAACAATCGGACTCGTGGGCGAAAGCTTGATTCTTGCCAGTATTCCTGCCGGTCACAATGTATTGTCAGGCAGCATCCTGCGATTCATTGCCTTTGATGCGGCAGGTCTCATAGTCATGGCCAGTGCGTTTGTTGTGCTGAGATGTTCTAAACGTTCTTGATTATCCAGTTCAGAGACGTGACTGCCCTTTAGATTCGTTAGACGACAGCCTCACTGGGCTGTCGTCCCCTCGCGGGGTTCGATCCCTGCAAGGTACACGAAAACGGCCGCCACTTCCATAGAGGCCGCTCGTTTTTTATCCCTCAGGTCGCCGAAAAGATAGCGAGAAGCCTTGCGGTGGCGAAAATTGTCTTGAAGCGGGTGCATGGCTGGCCTTCTTGAGCCGCCGCGTTCCCGCCGAATGACAAGGTTCGCCACCGCAAGGCTTCGCAGCGGCAGCAAAAACGCCTGCCAGAAGGCAGGCGTTGAATTGATGGTGGAGCATAGGGGGATCGAACCCCTGACCTCAGGCTTGCAAAGCCCGCGCTCTCCCAGCTGAGCTAATGCCCCGTAGACGCAATAAACGCTCCACCGGCAAACTCGGCTCACGGTGGAGCGTTTATCATCACGTAGTATAGCACGTATGGTGGGCCCAACAAGATTCGAACTTGTGACCTCACGATTATCAGTCGTGCGCTCTAGCCAACTGAGCTATGGGCCCGAAAAAACGTGCTCGATTAATATACCTTTACCAACGCTTGAGTGCAAGGTTTTATTTGAACTTTTTCTTACTTTTCGACCGATTAGTGGGCGAAAACAAAAGGACGTGTCTGGGTTTTGTAAATAGAGCTAGTTATCATACAGAAAATGCAAGTCAGCTTGTAAAAATATGCATTCTAAGAGTATTTCGTTGTTGTTTCGATGACAAAGCAATATCAACGCATTTGTCGTTCCTTATCAAATGGGACATTCACGACCTCCATAGCCGCATTGCCTTTCTATACTGCAAGCATCGAAGGTTCTGCAGACTCCTTCCCATCAACCTCCATTTCATTCCAAGGGGGAATGCTCTATGACGAAGGCAATGGACGACTGGGCAAAAATGCCACTCGGACGCGTTATCACTGACGAAGAGATGCACAGGCGCACCCACCCTGCATGGCCTTACAACTATTTCAATCCCGGCCAGCCGGTCGACCCCGCTAAGGTTGACGAACTTCTCAAGGGCGGCATCGACGTCCACATCCACGGCGCACCGCTCGGCGGTTGGCTGCCCGGGCGCCCGACGATGGTCGAGACCTGCATCGAAGCTTCCAAGGCCGGCATGAAGGCCCTGGTCTTCAAGGACCACCACACCATGACCAACAACGTGGCGACGGTCATCCAGGATTTCCTGGACCGCATGGCGGCCGACCTCACCGCCCGCGGCGAGGAGAGCTTCACCCCCGTCCAGGTCTTCGGCGGCACGGTTCTTAACTATGCTGTTGGCGGTATGAACATCGAGCAAGTCAAGACCGCGCTCGACTACGACCGCTGCAAGGAGATCTGGCTGCCGTCCCTCGACGCTGCGCATCAGAAGGAAGCTCAGGGTTACGACCCCGCTCCGTACATCCGCGTGAGCGACCGCGCCGGCACCCT
>DVKR01000031.1 GCA_018715935.1 Candidatus Aphodovivens excrementavium | reverse complement strand
GGGCCGAACCACGCGACGACCGGGTCCATGCCCCACATGATGAACAGCTTCGAATTGAAGATGTCGGACGCCTCGAAGCCCGGCAGCGCGTCGGATCGACCCTGCGCGCAGCGCGTCAGATCGACGCCGAGGTGCAGCATCTCGCCGGCGGCGTGACCAGACGTGGAGTGCTCTCCCCACGCGCCGAAGCCTGCTTCCCACCACGGAGCCAGCGGGAAGCCGTTCTTTTCGAAGCTGGGATACTGGGAATGGAAGATGCCGTAAGGGCCGTACTTGCCCTTGATCTCCTTCATCTTCTCGGCGATGGTGTCAAGCGCCTCTTCCCAGCTGATCTGAACGAAGTAACCGTTGCCGGCGCCCTTTTTGCCAACGCGCTTCATAGGATGCAGAAGGCGCGTTTCGGCGTAGAGCTCCTTTTTCCAGGAATGACCCATGGCACACGGACGCATCTGGACGTTGCCCTTCCAGATGTTCTCCCAGCCGCAATCCTCGCGGCTGTCATTCTGGTTCACGGAGTCATCGGGCTCGATCGCGAAGATCTTCCCTTCTTTGACATGGCATTTGAGGACGCATGCCGAATCCCAGCAGCCGTTTGCCGGACAGGACGTGTAGAAGATGCTCTCTCCTTCGCGTCGGGCACGGCTGGCATCGATGATGGCCTGTTTGTCCATCAGCCCCTCCTTTTCGTTCCTCTCTCGTTTCACTGCACGGGAAAGCAGCGTATCTGCGCAGGCCGACGGCGCCGTCTGGCCGCCACGCAAACCCTACCGGTCCTGCACGCGGCGTCCCCCTTCAAGCGGCAGCGCACCGCTCTCCCTTGTGCCATGCGCTTAGTATGTCCCCCTGAACTGAGACGATGTATGTCGCTTACCGACTCGCCGAAGCAGTTTTCTGCCGCATGCGTAACGAGGATCTGCATGCAGAAGTTCTTTGCAGCGCTTGTCAGAAATCCCGTCACCGAATTGCGCTGATCCTCTGGACACGTCTGATCGCAAAGTGTTGAATGATGAAGTATCTGTACCTTGTTGGGGGTGTCTATCCGCCATGCGCCTGCCCGACAGCAGACACATGCCCGCCTGCGATTTCGCGCACACGCCTTGCGTGAACGCGGAGCGGGCAAAGATTCGAGAAGGGGGAGAACGGCCATGCTGTTCGATGAAGTCGAAGTGCTTTTGGTGCTTTCCGAATCGAAAAGCCTTTCTCAGGCAGCCGACAGACTGTACATGTCGCGTCCCGGGCTTTCCCAGAAAATCACCAACATAGAAAAGAAGTTTGGAACGAAACTGTTCAACCGCACGTCTACAGGCGTGACGCTCACACGCGCAGGAGAGACGGTGCTGCGCTTTGCACACAACATTGAAAACATGGAGCGCACGCTCGCCTCGCAGCTTGCCGCCATCGACGAGCATTTCGACGCCACGCTCAACATCGGCATGAGTTTTGCCGATGGCGTGGAGCTGCTGCCCGCCATCGCAGCGAAGTTCACCGAGGAAAATCCCGGCGCGCGCATACACCTTGACGCAGGCTACGAGCCCGAACTCATCGAAAAGCTCGACGACGGGCGGCTCGATTTCGCCATTTTGGAAAACCAACCGGTAGAGCCCCGCATCGTTAACGAGGTGCTTGGATGCCGCAAGCTCATCTTCCTCGCCCCCGACAAGCCCCCGTACAACCAGAGCGTCCACCCCGTCTCCGTCGAGACGCTGCTCACCTGGCCCATGATCATCTACGAATGGAACTCGGGCCGGCACATGGTGGGCAACCGGCACTTCCGCGAGCGCTACGGCATCTCGCTGGAACAGCACAACATGGTCGGGCTGTTCGACACGCACGAGGCGATGGTCGAGGGCGTCAGGGCAGGCCTCGGCTGGGCAAGCGTGCCCGAATGCATCGCCGATAGATACCGCAAAGAGCCGGGCATCGTGCGCTTCAAGGTGAAAACCGAGCCCATGTGGTATCCCGTTACGCTCACCTGGCCGGCAAACCAGCCCCATACCGAAGAAGCGCGGAGATTCGCAGAGTTCCTGAAGCAAAACATCCCCGAAGGGTACTTCAACACCGAGCTGGAAGCGTACCTGCACTCCTGACGCTCGCGACAGCGACCGTGCAACGACGGCTGCGACTTCGCAATCTCGCAAGCACGCACATGCGTTATCATGAGCGCAGCAGAGACGTCCGCCCTAGCCGCCAAAGAACAGCACGTCGCGCTTGTTCGCCGGTGCGGATCCATCGAAATCGCGAAAGACAGGAGCGCTTGTGAGCAAAAAACGCATCGAAACCGTGCTGGAAAACCTTTCTGAACGCGGAATCTCGCAGCTGCTGGTATGCGACCCGCGGTCGATTCAATATCTTGCCGACGTCTACGTCGAACCGGGCGAACGTTTTCTTGGGCTGCTGCTAAGAGCGGGGGCAGAGCAGCCAACACTGTTTCTGAACAGGCTGTTCACCGCACCTGCCGGCATCGAAGCGGAAGTGGTGTCCTTCGACGATACCGAGGACCCGCTTGCGTTGCTTGCGTCGCGCTGCGATGCCAACTCCGTGCTCGGCTGCGACAAGAACCTGCCCGCGCGGTTCCTCATTCCCCTGATGGAGCGCAACGTGGCATCGGGGTTCGCGCTCGCCTCCGACGCCGTTGACGACGCGCGCGCGATCAAAGACGAGCAAGAATGCGCCCTAATGCGCGCCGCCTCCGCCGCAAACGACGCGGGCATGGCTCAGTTCAAAAGCCTCGTTCACGAGGGCGTCACCGAGCGTGCGGTTGCGGCGCAGCTTGAAGAGATCTACCAGGGTCTTGGCGCGCAAGGTCATTCGTTCAGCCCCATCGTAAGCTTTGGCGCTAACGCCGCCGACCCCCATCACGAGCCCGATGGCACACGCCTTAAGCGCGGTGACACGGTGCTGTTCGATGTGGGATGCCGCAAAGACGAGTATTGCTCTGACATGACGCGCACGTTCTTCTTCGGGGAGGCAAGCGACGAGCAGCGGCACGTCTACGAGGTCGTGCGCCAGGCAAACGAGGCAGGCAAAGCGGCAGTGCGCCCCGGCGCGCGCTTTTGCGACATTGACGCTGCCGCACGAAAGGTCATCGAGGACGCCGGCTACGGACCGTACTTCACGCATCGTTTGGGCCACCAGATCGGCCTTGACGTTCACGAGCCTGGTGACGTGTCGTCCGTCAACGAGGAGCAGGTAGCGCCGGGGATGTGCTTTTCCATCGAACCGGGCATCTATCTGCCCGGACGCTTTGGCGTGCGCATCGAAGACCTTGTCATCGTAACCGAGGACGGCTGCGAGGTGCTCAACACCTATCCGCGCGAGCTCTCGATCATCGACTAGCGTCCCAATTCACGCAAAGGGGCCGCACCCATCATCGCATGCTGCGCGATTCGGGTGCAGCCCCTTATTTCATGCCCGGGCGCGGCAGGCTCGGGCATGTCCTTCGCGCATAGTTACGCGTGCCGGACGCTACGCTCGCTCAGCCGCCCCAAGACCGCGCGCGTCGGCAATCGCGTGGATGATGTTGCGGCGCGACAGCGTGCCCACCAGCTTGCCGTCCTGGACCACCGGCACTTTTTTGATGCGCTTCTCTGCCAGTACGTGACAAGCATCGTCGATGGAGTCGCCTGCCTCCACCGTCACCACACGGCGTGTGGCAACGTTCATCACGCCCAGGTCGAGCAGGTCGTCCAAGCGGTCAACAAAATCCCCTTCGTCGGAGAAACGCACCAGCGTGAGACTAGGGTCGAAAAACGACAGCTCGTTTTTGCCCAGATACGAGGCCACGTCTCCATCGGACACAAAGCCCACCAGAATCCCAGAGGAGTCCACCACCGGCACACCACTGGTGTCCGACTCCGCCATCACACGCACCACCTCGCGCATGGGGGCGTCAGACGGCACGCTTACCGGGCTTCGATCCATCGCATACCCAACCGTAAGGGGGTCGGCGGCAACCCCAGACGCAGTGCGTGCGGCGCCCGCGCGATCCTTCGACGCCTTTCTGTCGGGCTTATCGCTCACCAACGCGCACACCACCACAAACGCCACTACCAAAAGCGCCGTCATTACGCAAAATGCCAGGTGCTGGCCAAGGTATTGCTGCTCAAGCGCTCCTGCCTGAGGCGCGAGCATAGGAGACAGCGCCGATATGGACACCAAAAGCGCCGTGCCGAACGCACCCGCAATCTGGTTGAGCGTATTGGACACGCCCTGCGCATGCTGGATGACGCTGTTGTCCAACGAGTTGACGCCCCAGGTGTTCAGCGGCGTCATCATGGTCTGCAGGCCCACCACCATCACAGTGTAGACCGCCGCAACCGACAGAATGCTGGCATCAATCCCAAGCGCCGCCATGCCGAACGCGCCCGCCAGCGTCAGCACGCCGCCCGGAATTGCCAGCTTGCGCACGCCGTAGCGGTCGAACAGGCGCCCCGCAATAAACGACATGAGTGCACCGAGCACCGCGCCCGGCAGCATCGCCACGCCTGACACGGTGGCGGAATTGCCCAGCGTCCCCTGGATGAACAGCGGAATGATGACACCGGTGCCCATAAGCGCCGCCTGGACGATCACGATCACGATAACCGCCGTGGCATAGCGACGCGTACGCAGGATGCCCACCTGCAGCATGGGTGTTTCCAGCTTAAGCTGGCGGCGGACATAGACAGCCATCAGCGCCGCACCCACCACGATCAGCCCGATAGTGAGCGGCAAGTTGCTCTTGGACGAGAACGTCGACAGGCCGTAGAGCAAGCACACCAGGCCAATGGTGGTAAGCGCCACCGATGGCGGGTCGAACGTTACGCGCTTGAAATCGCCGTAGTTTTTGAGCACGGCAAACCCCACCACAACGATGAGCGCCGAGAGCACCGTCACGATGATGAACAGCGCGCGCCAACCCACCGAGTCAACAAGCAGACCCGAGAGCGAAGGACCAATAGCAGGCGCGAAGCCGATAACGAGGCTGATGATGCCCATTGCACTGCCGCGCTTCTCGCGCGGGAAGATCAGCAGGATGACGGTAAACACCATCGGCATGACCGCACCAGTGCCCACCGCCTGGAGCACGCGACCCAAAAGCAACACGGGGAACGACGGCGCCAGCGCAGCACAGAGGCTACCCAGCGTAAAGAGCGTCATACCGCCCAGAAATAGCTGACGTGTGGAAAAGCGGCCGATAAAGTATGCGGCAAAGGGAATGACGACTGCCTCGGTGAGCGAATAGCCTGACGTAAGCCACTGCACCGTGGTAGCGTCAACGCCCGTATCTGCCATGATCGCGGGAAGCGCCGGCGACAGCAGCGTCTGGTTGAGCACCGCGAACACCGTACCCGCCAAGAATACGACCACCATAACCTTTTGCGTACGCGTCAGTCCCATACGAAACCTCCGAAAACGACAAACTTTCTCGCAACGCGCCCAAAAGCACAAGAAGGCATGGTAACAGCTAGAATTGCAAACGCAAGAGATCTGATGTGGGTTTTACCAAGCGGTAAGACGTGATTCGACCGACGGCGAAACCGTCTTCAGCTCCGCTGCAGAAGCTCGCGCCGTGCCCGGCATGCCCACCGTGCAGCATGCGACAGCGGCCGCAGGCAGCGCGTAACGAATCGAAAGATCGAGAGAGCGAAGGAGGCCCTAAGCGCGCCCACGCACGGAATGGGCAGCGCGCTCTGCCGCGACAACCACGTGGTCGAGCGTCACCGCCGTGGTAACCGACCCGATGCCGCCCGGAACAGGCGTGAGCGCGCACGCGACGCCGTCAAGTGCAGATTCATCCACGTCCCCGCACATTTCGCCCTCGTCGGTGAAGTTGATTCCCACGTCCAGCACCGTCTGCCCATCACGGAAATACTCACGCCCGAATGCCCGCGCACTGCCGGTGGCGCACACGACAATGTCGGCGTCGCGACAGATTGAAGCAGTATCTTTGGTGCGCGAGTGGCACAACGTCACCGTCGCGTCGCATGCGGTGAGCAGCAAGGCCAAAGGCCTTCCCACCACGAGGCTGCGTCCCAGCACCGCCACCCGCGCCCCAGAGATCGGGACATCGTAGTGCCTGAGAAGGCGCAGACACGCTTCCGCCGTCGAAGGGGCAAACCCCTCGCCTGTGCCCGACACCACATACGCAAGCGACGCACGCGTTACGCCGTCAACATCCTTGGCGGGCGCGATCAGCTCGCATGCTGTGACATCGTCAAGATGCGCCGGCAGCGGACGAAACATCAGGCATCCATGCACGGCGGGGTCATCGGACAACGTGCGCATGACAACCCCCAGCACGTCTTGCGAAACATCGGCATCAAGAGAAACCGTCTGCACGCCAACGCCCGCATCTGAAGTGCGCTTGAGAAGGGTTCGCTCATAGGACAAGTCCCCCGGATCGCTCCCAACACGCACGATTGCGAGCGTCGGGGCAACGCCGCGAGCACGCAGCGCGTCGGCGCGGGCGCGCGCATCGGCAATGATCGCATCCGCAACCGGTTTTCCCTTTAGCAGTTTTGCCATACCCGCCCCTATTGCAAATAGCCCATGACCAGCGATGCAACGATGTCGGATCGCATCTGGGCACTGATCATCATCTCGTTTACGCGGGCACGGTAGCGCAAAGCCCGCTCAGGATCAGTCATGCTGTCGACGTTTAGGAATATATTCATGGCCGCAGAGACCAGCGCGCCGCGCGCGAGCACTGCCGCCGCCCCGGCGTCCGACACGGCAAGCTTGCTGCCGTGGCGTGCCAGGTAATCGGCCTCGTCGATGATGTCGGAACACGACTCCATGATCTCAAGCGGCACATCGCATGCCGGACCTAGCGCCTCCTGAATTGCTTCCTGGCGCGCCGCCGCCTCGCTGGCGGTGCCGCGCGGCATGCGGTAGGCGCGATTGAGCGGCAGGTAGGCGCCAGCGTCGGCGGACACCAAATCAAGCAGGCGGGCTCTCAGTTGCGCCAAGCGCTCGAGCGACGCAAGGATCCCCTCCTGCTCGTCGGCGTATTTCTGTTTTCCAACTGCCAGGTTGCCAACCATGGCGGCCAATGCGGCGGCAAGCGCTCCTGCATAGGCGCTTGCCCCGCCACCGCCCGGCGCGGGATCGGCAGAAGCAAGCTTCTCAAGAAATTCGGTGTCGAGGTTCATCTTCAACAGCTCCGTGCAATTCGCGATTCGAGTCAAAGTCAGCGAGAGAGGCCCTGGCGCTCCGACTTCGCAGGGTCGCGCGAAAGCGAGCCGTCAGGGCCTCCCTCAGCGTCAAGCAGCGGTGTACTCGTTAGAACAAGCCGCTGATCTTGCCCGTTTCGTCAACGTCGATCTTAAACGCGGCAGGCGCTTTGCCCAAACCGGGCATCGTCATGATGGAGCCCGTAAGCGCCACCACGAACCCGGCGCCGGCACTCACCTTCACCTGGCGCACCGTGACGGTGAAGTCGCGCGGAGCGCCCAGCTTGGTCTGATCGTCCGAGAAGGAGTACTGGGTCTTCGCCATGCATACGGGCATGCCGCCGAACCCCAAGCTCTCCAGCTTGGCAAGCTCCTTACGCGCGCTCGGCTCGAAGTTCACGCCATCGGCATGATACACGCGCTTCGCGATAGCCTCGATCTTCTCTGCCAAGGAAAGGTCGTCTTCGTAGGCGAACTGGAACGTGTTGGCGCAGCGACCCTCGCTGTCGCCCTCTGCGCACAGGCGCACCACTTCGTCGGCCAGCTCCAGGCCGCCGTCGCCGCCCTTCGCCCACACCTGAGACAAGGCAACGTTAACGCCCAGCTCCTTGCACTTGCGCTCGACCAGCTCAACTTCCGCCTTCGTGTCAGTGGGGAACTCGTTAATGGCCACCACGCACGGAAGGTTGTAGACCTTGGTGATGTTTTCCACATGCTGCAGCAAGTTCGGAAGACCCGCCTCCAAAGCCTCCAAGTTCTCTTCGTTGAGATCCGCCTTGGCAACGCCGCCGTGATTCTTCAACGCACGCACGGTAGCAACCACCACTACGGCATCGGGCGCAAGCCCCGCAAGACGGCACTTGATGTCGAGGAACTTCTCGGCGCCGAGGTCGGCACCGAATCCCGCCTCGGTAACGCAATAGTCGCCCAAGGCCATCGCCATGCGGGTAGCCATGATGGAATTGCAGCCGTGAGCGATGTTAGCGAACGGCCCACCGTGCACGAACGCCGGCGTGCCCTCAAGCGTCTGCACCAGGTTGGGCTTGAGCGCGTCTTTCAGAAGCGCAGTCATAGCGCCTTCGGCATGCAGGTCGTGAGCCGTAACGGGCTTGTCGTCGAAGGTATAGCCAACCACAATACGTCCCAAACGCTCTTTGAGGTCGGTGATGGAGGTTGCCAGACAGAAAATCGCCATCACTTCGGACGCAACGGTGATGTCGAAGCCGTCTTCGCGCGGGACCCCGTTCGCCTTGCCGCCCAAGCCGTCGACGATAAAGCGCAGTTGGCGATCGTTCATGTCAACCACGCGCTTCCACGTTATCTTGCGCACGTCGATGCCAAGCTCGTTGCCGTTGTGGATATGGGCATCCAGGAGCGCTGCCAGCAGGTTGTTGGCAGCGCCGATGGCATGAAAGTCGCCCGTGAAATGCAGGTTGATGTCTTCCATAGGAACTACCTGGGCATACCCGCCGCCTGCTGCGCCGCCCTTGATGCCAAACACCGGGCCGAGCGAGGGCTCGCGCAAGGCAACCATGACGTTTTTGCCGCGCTTGGAAAGAGCGTCGGCCAACCCAACCGTCGTGGTGGTTTTTCCCTCGCCGGCTGGCGTGGGGTTGATGGCGGTAACCAAGATCAGCTTGCCCGGCTCATGCTTCTCGTTGCGCAGCAAGTTGTAGTCGACCTTCGCCTTGTAGTTGCCGTAGCATTCGAGATACTTGTCGTCGATGCCAGCCTTCTTGGCAATGCCGGCAATGGGCTCCGGCGTGATCGATTGCGCAATTTCGATATCGCTCAGCATGGATGGGCTCCTTCCCCTGGAAACGTCTTGGGTCACATTGTACCCGGGTTGACGCCCACGCGTTTCCACAGTCATGCCGAGGGGTGAAAATACCTGACAGCAGGGCTCTCGCTCCAGCAGAGGCGTCGCTCCGGCAAGGCTCGCGCTCAGGCAAAGCCTCGGTCCGGCAGAGCCCTCTGCCTAACGGAAGTTTTTCTCTACGAAACCGTTGCCCAGCGCGGGTCGAATTCGTTGTTATTGATGAAGCACTCGTGCATATCGACCCAAGGGAGATCGTCGGGCACGTGGATATTGGGATTTTGTCGCAGGATTTCCAGCCGCGGAACATGGCAATTGTAGAGTCGGCACACCTGGGCGCGTGCCTCCCACACCATGCAACCGCCATGCACGGGATCCTCAAAGCAGCAACATTCCTTGTTGCGGTCGACGGGATGGATGTCGTGCGCAGCTGCGTAGTCGCGAATTCTCTGCACTTCTTCGTGCGTCATCGCCAACACGTTGACGTGGCAGCATCTGTCGCACTGCTCGCATTCGGGGTAGCTGTTGTCGCCGTCAAAATGAAGAGGGAAAAACCCTCGTTCCGGTTCGGATTTAGTCTCTACATCCTCCATGCTCGCAAGCCCCTCTTTCTTCAAAAAAACGCCGAAGACCTTCAAGAGTAAGCTCTTTGTTCACCATCGTGATCGTGCGCGAAAGCGGAGCTACGCGCGCAGCCAAGCCGCCCGTTGCCACAACCGGAGCTTTATACCCAAGTTGGTCGAAAATACGCTGAACCAAGCCATCCACGCGTTCCGCTTCGCCATACACGATGCCTGCCTGCATAGCCTGTGCCGTGTTTCCCCCGATGGCCGTATGGGGGTCTTCCAGCTCGATAGCCGACAGGCGGTTGGCGTGCGAAAACAGCGCTGCGGCGGAAGTCTCCACGCCGGGGGCAATCACGCCCCCCACGAATACACCTTCCCGATCGATAACCTCGATGTTGGTCGCCGTACCAAAATCTACCACTACCACCGGCTGCCCATAGAGCGAACGTGCGGCAACGGCGTCTGCCACACGGTCAGCGCCAATCTCTGAGGGGTTGGCATAGGCGGTGGGAAACAGCTCCTCCCCGGCGGAGTCCGCCGTGCACACCAAAGGCTCGGCGCCCACCAGCTTACGCAACGCAGACTGCCACCCATGCGACAGCTGCGGCACCACCGACGCTAAAACCGCGCCCGCTAGATCGGACGAATCGATGCCCTCCGAGCTCAGCAAGGGCATAAGCTTCAACCGCAGCTCGTCGGACGTGTGCTGCTTGTTCGTGGCAATGCGCCACATATGCTGCAGCGTTTGACCTTCATATACGCCAATGACCGTTTGCGTGTTCCCCACATCGATGGCAAGCAACATCTTCTCAACATCCCTTCTGCATGGGTGGTTGGCGGCTATAATCACTACTAGGTTTCAATGCGTTTGTTTGAACGACCTCTCATTATAGAGGTAGAGAACAAGCTCTTTGATGAGGGTGCGCCTTTGTCGGCAGAAGCACCCGCCGCACGAAAGCCGTCACACGATGCGCGTCAATTCACCGCACCGTATGGCAACGCCAAGGAGGATTGCTATGACCGACGCTCCTACCCGTATCCTACTCGTTGACGACGAGCCTTCCATCACCGAATTCGTGTCGTATGCGCTGCAAAAAGAAGGCTTTTCGGTCGACGTTGCCGACAACGGTGAAACCGCCTACGAGATGGCGCTCGCAAAACCCTACGACCTGTTCGTTCTCGACATCATGCTTCCCGGCATGGACGGCTACGAGCTGTGTCGGCGTCTGCGGTCTAAAACCGCCGCGCCCGTCCTGTTCCTTTCTGCCCGCGATACGGAACTAGACAAAGTGGTGGGCTTGGAAATTGGCGGCGACGATTATCTGGCGAAGCCGTTTGGCGTTCGCGAGCTCATTGCGCGCGTGCGCGCGCTCTTGCGCCGTGGCTCCGGCGGAGACTTCCCCTCCGCCACGCGCGCCATTACCGCAAGCGGCATCACGCTCGACGAAGACGCTCACACCGCCAAGGGCGACAAAGGCCCCATAGAGCTCACGCCCCGCGAATTCGAGCTGATGGCATGCCTGATGCGTAACGCAGGCAAGGTCGTCTCTCGCGAAGATCTGCTGCGCGAGGCCTGGGGATGGGAATACCTCACCGAAACGAAGACGGTTGACACGCACATCAAACGCTTGCGCGACAAAATCGAAAGCGCCGGGTACGACCCCGGCCTGGTTGAAACGGTGCGTGGCTACGGATACCGTTTTCGCCAGTAGCCCTTCATGAGTTGATCTTCGTGAGCTGATCTTCGCATGTCGCTCTTCGCGAGCTGCCCTTCGTGAGCCGCTCTCGTCCGTTACTTCTCGTCCGTAACCCTTCGTCCGCCTTCGTAAAGCGAGGTATCTCATCAAACGGCTGCAGTCATATTTCGCCTGCCTGTCAACGCTGCTTTCGGTGCTTACCGGAACGCTCGCCTTGGGCGTGTGGTTCCTGGTAAGTGACGCACCGGCCTACATTTTTGCGCTTCTTCTGCCTTTGGGGCTTCTCACGTTTATATTGAGCCTGATAATCGGCCACTTTTTAGCCGAACCGCTCAATATCTTGGAAAAGAAGGTGCGCGCTTTCGCAGCAGGAGGCGACGTGTCCTTCGCTTCGGACGGCCGCCTCTACGAAGCCGACGAGCTTGCCGCCACCATCTCGGCGTTGGTGAAAAAATCCGCGAGCCAGCAGCAAGACCTTGTCCTTCGCGAAAAACGCCAGACGCAGTTCGTAAGCGATGTTGCGCATGAGTTGCGCACGCCGCTTACCGCCATCAGAGGCAACGCCGATTTGTTGCGCGACCCCGACCTCCCGCCCGCCCTGCACGACAAGTTCTGCGGCATCATCGTGGAAGAAAGTGAGCGTCTGAGCCGCCTGGTAAACGACCTGCTTGCACTTCAGCACATCGAAGACGGCACACGCGCGCTTGAACTTGGGCGCGTCAACTTGCACGACCTGGCGCAGGGCGTGCTCGACACGCTCAAGCCGATACTCGACGAGCGAAAAGCGAACGTGTGGATAGAGGGAGAAGCTCCCGACGTGCTGGGCGACCGCGACCAGCTGCGTCAGGTGATCTCGAACCTGGTTGACAACGCAAGCCGCTTTGTCGAGCCGGGAGGGCACATTGTTATCGAGCTTTTCGGCATGCGCGGCAACTCAATCATCACCGTAAAAGACGACGGGCCGGGATTCGGCGACATCGATCCGAAGCTTCTATTCGAGCGCTTCTATCGAACCGACGCCTCGCGCGCACGCGGCACAGGCGGAACCGGGCTGGGTCTGGCAATCGTGAAATCAATCGTAGAAGCGCATGACGGCACGGTGGAAGCGGTGAACCTGCCCGAAGGCGGCGCGTGCTTTATCGTTGCCATCCCCTCCGTTCCGTCGGCGTAACAGCCAGCGGGACATCAAGCCTCAAACAAAACGGCGCCGCTGGTAAAGCCGCCGCCGAACCCCACCAGAATAACCTTGTCGCCTGGCTTTATGCGCCCCTCGTCATAGGCGTCGGACAGGGTCATGGGAATGCACGCAGAAGACGAGTTGCCCCGGTGCGCAATGGAAACCTGGAACCTGTCCAAGGGAAGCTTCATTTTCTTTGCGGCGTATTTGATAATGCGCTCGTTGGCCTGGTGCGGCACGATAAACGACACGTCGTCGATGGTAAGCCCCGCGCGATCGAGCACCTCTTCTACAGCATGGTTGAGCGCCTCGACTGCGAACTTGAACACCTTCTGACCATGCATGTAGAGCGTCTGTCGCGGACGACCCTCCTGCACCGCCTCGGTTACCCCCACCTCTTCGTCGATACGCGCCAAGCCGGGGTCTGCTTTCTTCATCGCGTCTACCTTGACGCCTTGCGTGTCGAACGGCTGCGGAGCGTCAAACGCCGTTGGACAGGTAAGCGCGTTGGTATCGTCGTCGTCGTTGCGAATATACGTGCTCAGAATGCCCGCTCGCGCAGGATCCCATTCCACAACCGCAGCTCCGGCGCCATCGCCAAACAGCACGCACGTATTCCGGTCGAGCCAATTCGTGATGCGCGTCAACCGCTCGGCGCCCACCACCAACGCACGGCGAACGGGGTTGCGCCCCGGCGCACCAGAAGCCCCCGCGGCAGACGCTGCCATCATCGATTCTGCAACCGTAAGCCCGTAGATAAAGCCCGTGCATGCAGCGTTCATGTCAAACGCAGCCGCGTTGACAAGGCCAAGGCGGCGGCGCAACAGCGCAGCGCATGTTGGCACCATCACATCGGGCGTTGCCGTGGAATACACAATGAGGTCGATCTCTTCAGGTTCGACGCGACGTTCGTTGTAGTCGCCCGACTCCCAGCCCAAAGCGCGACGCGCCGCCGCCTCGGCCAGGTCGACGTTGGTTTCATCCACGCAAATACGACGGGTTTTTATGCCCGTGCGCGTGGTAATCCACTCATCACTCGTATCCACCAACGCGGTCAAATCGTCGTTAGCAACCTCAAGCGCAGGCAACGCCTTTCCGCATCCGATGATAGCGCAACCCATGGAACGTCTCCCCCGTCTTCGCTCTTACCTAATCCAACTAAATGCCGTCGAAACCAGCGTGTCGAGTATAGCGCAACAGGCCTGATTAGGATGGATTAGAACAGTCTTTTCGACGCCGGATGGAGGGCACGGCTTTGCGCACCGCACGGGCGACGGCAACCGCAGCAACAAGCTTGACAATGTCGGGAACGACGAACGGCGCAATGGCGGCAAGGAAGGCTGCCAGCGGGCTCAAGCCTGCCACCAGCATCAGCTGCACCCAACCGCACAGATACGATACGAGCAGAAACGCCACGCAGGCAGCAAGTTCGCCTACTGTCTCAACGCGGCGGCCAGCATGAACTGCCCCGCTCTGCCGAGCCACAAGAATCTTGCGCTTTACCAGGATCAGCATCAAAAACGCCACCACGGCGCCCAGCACAAAGCCCCACAGAAACCCGCCCGTAGGACCAACCAGCATTCCCAAGCCGCCACGCATGCCCGAAAACACCGGCACGCCAATTGCCCCAAGGGCAAGGTATGCGCACAGCGCTGCAAAGCATTCGCCCGGACGCAACACCAGCAGCGCAAACGTCAAAACGAAGGTCTGCAGCGTAAAGGGAACCGGCCCCAAAGGAATTGCCACCCAGGCAGACACCGCCAGCAATGCAACGGTCATGCCAACATAGACAAGCGATCGCGTCTTGCTCGGATTGTTCATGCTAGAAGCTCCATTCCACTTTTGCGGCACCGCTCCACTCTCGCGTGCCTTAGGTGTTTGCCTTGCTCTTGCGTACTCGAGATGTTTGCCTTGCTCTTGCGCCCTCGAGACGTCCGCTCCTCTCTCGCGCTTGAGGTGCCCGCCTTGCTCTTGCGCCCTAGATGCTTACTTCAAGCTCGCCCGTTTCCAGCTTATGCAGGCGCCTGCGCTCGACGAGAATGAACACCAACGCGGTAAAGATCGCCAGGAAGTCGGCAACGGGAACAGCGAAATACAAGGCGTCCAAGCCAGTGTATTGCGGGAACCACACCGGCAACAGAAGCGGCAAGGCGATGTAGAGCGGAACCAGGAACAGGATCTGACGCGTAAGCGAAAGGAAGATCGACTTAATAGGCTGACCTGTTGCCTGGAAGTAGTTAGAAACAACAATCTGGAAGCCAACGAACGGCAGCATCATAAGCTGAACCTGCAAAGCGAAGATGGTGAAGTCGCGCAGGTTGGGATCGGTGATGCCGAAGAAGCTGATAATCTGCACGGGGAACAGATGCACGAGAGCCCAGCAGAACACCGCCAGAATCGTTGCAGCAATAACGCCATCCCACAGCGTTTTGCGCACACGCTTGTAGAGACGAGCGCCGTAGTTGTATCCCTCAAGCGGCTGAATGGCAATAGCGACGCCAATGAGCGGAACAACGGTGAACATGGCAATACGCCCCACCACGCCGATGGACGCCTTTGCGCCCTCCGCGCCAATTGGCGACATCGCGCCATACATGTTCAAAAGGTTGTTGAGCACCAAGTTGACCACCGTCATGCCGATCTGCATAACGAAGCTCGCAAGACCCAGCGCCAAAATACGGCGGATAGTTTCGGCATCGGGGCGCAGCGAACGCGCGTGGAGATGCATGGGGCAGCTTTTGGTAACAAGGAAGTACCACATCACGCATACGCACGACGCAAACTGACCGCAGAGCGTAGCCAATGCGCTGCCCGCAACGCCTAAGCCCATAACGATAACGAACAAGAAATTGAAAAGGGTGCAAAAGACCGCGCCCACCACCATGGTAACCAAGGCGCGCGTGGGAGCGCCGGCGGTACGAATGAAGTTGTTCACACCCATGCCAATGATTTGGAATATGAAACCCGCGCCAAGTATCTGAATGAAGACGCGCGAGTATTCCCAGTCGAGCGCCGTGGCGCCCGAAATGCCCAGCACCACATCCATAAGAGGCGGAATCTGCGTAAAGATGAAAACGAAAACCGAAATAACGATGCCAAGCGTAATGGTATTGCCTAGGCAGCGCTGCGCAGCGGTGCGGTCGCCCTCGCCCATACGCAAGGCGGCAAGCGCGTTGCCGCCATTTCCCACCAGCATCGCAAGCGCCATGAACAGCGTCATCAACGGCATGGCGGTGGTTGCGGTGGACAGACCGATCTCGCCAACCGCCTGGCCCATGAAGATGGAATCGATGATGTTGTAAGCAGCATTGACCACCATGCCCAAAATGGACGGGATGGCAAACTCTACGATGAGCTTGGGAATAGATCCCGTGCCCATGCGATCCACCTTGTCGCCACCTTGGCGCGCCGCCCGCGGGCTTGCCGTCTTGGGCGCCGCTCCGTTGCCCACCGCTTCGGACTCCTTCTCTTGATGGGCTATCTCGGTGCCGTTTTGCTGCTCCATGAACGTTTCGCCGCCTTTCTTCTTCTCAAACAATGTATTGTAACAACGAAACCTCAGGGAAAAAATACACTTAGACGAAGTTCCATAACGCCACCGCGAAAGGGACTGTCGAGAGCAACGCGCCTCCCGCATGCCGTCCTCGGGTTATAGCTGAATACGGACCGGGTTATAGCTGAATGTGGGCTTCTCCTGAGCTTATGGCGCGCGTTATGCCAGCAGCGTCCTCTAGCAAGAGAAACCCCTGATCGTCAATGCCGCAAGCTCTGCCCGAAGCAAGCTCGCGCCCTGCGCGATCAAGGATCGCAACCCGCACGCCGGCAAGCGCGAAGCACGCGTTGCAAAGAGGGGCGAACGGCGCGAACCCCTCCTCTTTCCACCGACGATAAGAGGGCTCGAAATGGCGAAGAATTGCTTCAAGCACCTGAGCCTGAAAAGCGCCGTCCTGAAAAGGCGCCGCAGATTCAGAGGCAATTTCCGCAAGATACACCGGGCTATTTTTCCCTTGAACCGCTGGCATGATTTGAGGCCGCTTTACGTTTACCCCCACGCCAACGCACACGGCTCCATCATGGGCTTCTGTCGAAATGCCGCACAGCTTTTTTACCAGAGGGCGCTCGCCGCGCTCGCTCGCGCGCTCTGCGGGTTCGGCACGCATCGCCGCGCACTCCTCACGCTCGGGCTGCGTCGCCGCGCGCGCAAGCACGATATCGTTCGGCCATTTTATCTGCACCGCAGAAAACATGTCGGCGCTCACAAACTCGCCCAATGCCTCACGGACCGCAAGGCCAACCACTAGCGGCAGCGTGGAAAGCTGGCAGGCGTCCACGTCTGGGCGCAACAGCATGCTGAAATACAGGCCGCCGAGGGGGCTTTCCCAACGCCTTCCGTCTCTCCCGTAGCCTCCGCTCTGCCGATGCGCGCGCACTACCAGCCCTTCAGGCCGGTCATCGGCAATCGCACGCTTCACCTCTTCGTTGGTTGAAACAACCTCGTCGAGCGTTCGGACGGAAAACATTAGAACCGATGCGCCTTTCCTACGCGTACCTGTTCGTCGGTGACGACCGTGCCGTCGGCAAGAACGAATCCGGGTCGCAGCTCAAGCAGCGGCTTTACCACGAAGTCTCGCTCAAGCGCGCGCGGGTGCGGCAGCGTGAGCACATCGTTGTCTATAACATAGAGCTGATAATCGATGATATCGAGGTCGCAGGTACGCGGGCCGTTGGGGATCTCGCGCACGCGCCCAAGGCTGTTTTCTATTGCGTGGAGGTAATCCAGGAGCTCCTTTGGCGGCACGCCGGTACGCAGGATGGCAACTGCGTTCACGAAGGGGTCTTGGTCTTCGTAGTAGGCAGGTTCGCTCTCATAGAATCCGGAGATGTCGATAATCTGAGTGTCGGGAAGCGTGCACAGCATGCTGATGGCCTGATTGATGAGCGCGATCTTCCCTTCGCGCTCTTCGCCCGGCTCGGCAACGAGCGGCACGTTGCACCCGAGACCTAAAACAACTTCCGGCCTCAGATCGGCAAGCGCCTTGGCCGTTTGCGCTACGTTATGGGTGCGCACGACGCTTGCACCCAGCTCGCACGCCATCAGGGCTTCGGCGGCAGAGGCGCGATCGCGCTCGAGCGGCTTCTCAATTCCGTAGGCATAGCCGATATAGCTCTTCCGAGAAAGCGCCGCCATAACGGGATACCCCAGATGCGCAATCTCATGGAAGTTCCTCACCAGGTCAAGCGTTTGCTGCGGCGTCTTTCCAAACCCCGGACCAGGATCTAGGCATATGCGGTCGCGCGCGATGCCCGCCTTCTCTATCGAAGAGGCGCGATCCTGCAGCCATGCTTTCACCTCCGCCACCACATCGGTGTAGGCGGGGTTGTCTTGCATGGTGGCCGGCTCGCCCTGCATGTGCATAACCACCACGCCGCACTTGGACTGCGCAACCGCATCAACCATCTCCGGGTCGCTCAACCCCGAAACGTCGTTGACGATAGCGGCGCCTGCTTCCAGGCATGCGCGTGCAACCGGCGCGTGACGCGTGTCGATGCTGACGCACATACCCTCAGACACAAGCGCTCGCACCACATCAAGCACGCGTGCAAGCTCCTCTTCGAGCTTAACGGGCTCGGCACCGGGACGCGTTGACTCGCCGCCCACGTCAATAATGTGCGCGCCCTCCTCCACCATCTGCCGGGCGTGCGCCACGGCATCGTCAAGCGACGCATGCGCGCCCCCGTCGGAAAAAGAATCGGGCGTAACGTTCAAGATGCCCATAATAATGGGCATCTTGGTATCGAATGAGAAGTTTGAGCAGCGCCAGATCATCGAGCGTCGGACCCGTCCTTTCCTTGAGATTGCGCTTCGCCTGGGGCAGCCTCGTTCGAGGCAGCGTCGCTTGGGGCGGCATCATTCGAAGCAGCACCATCCAAGGCCGCCGGCTCGCCAGAGCCCTGCTGGGCAGCGCCCGCGCCCGGCTGCTGGGCAACGCCTTGTTGCGCCGCATCGCTACCACCCTGCTGAACTGCGTTGTCACCCTGCTGGGCGCTTTTCGCCTGCTCGTCAGACAGCGTGGAAAAACGGCTCTCCAGGTCGTGAAGCAGACCCGATCCCGAGCTTAAAATCGAACCCCGTAGTGCAGGCTGCTGCTGCGGCTGCTGCACGGGCTGAGGAGAGGCGGGCTGAGCCTGCGCAGGAAGCATGCTTTGCTGACCCTGCTGAGCGTTCCAGTTGGGATCTGCCAGCTGCGCGTCGCGAGCACGTGCCTCGGCCTCTTCGCGTTCATGGCGGGCGATGATTTCGTCTTCATGGTCGAGGTACTCGTTCCACTTGTTGTCGAGAAGCGCCTGGCACGCCTCGCCCTCAACGGTCTCGCGCTCAAGCAGCACGCTTGCCATCAGATCCATCTGATCGCGGTGGTTGCTCAGCACCTCGTAGGCGCGGTCGTGCGCCTCCTTCATGATGCGCGCAACCTCGTCGTCGATGCGCCGCGCGGTCTCCTCGGAGTAGTCTTGCGTATTGCCGTAATCACGGCCAAGGAACACCTCGTGGTTAGGCTGTCCGAACACCTGAGCGCCCAGCTCGGGACTCATGCCGTACTGCGTAACCATCGCGCGCGCCATCTTCGAGGCACGCTCGAGGTCGTTGCTTGCGCCGGTGGTAATGTCTTCGCAGAAGATCTCCTCGGCAACACGGCCGCCCAAAAACACCGCCAGCTGGTCGCGCATCTCTCCCACCGAATTGAGGACCTTGTCCTCATCGGGGATAGACAAGGTGTAGCCCAGCGCGCGTCCACGCGAGATGATAGAAATCTTGTGCACCGGGTCGGCATGCTCCAACAGATGCCCCACCAGTGCATGACCGCTCTCGTGATAGGCGATGGTGCGCTTGGTGTGCTCGTCCAGCACGCGACCCTTGCGCTCCGGCCCTGCGATAACGCGCTCCATCGACTCGTTGACCTCGCGCATCGTGATGATCTTTTTGCCCTTGCGCGCGGTGAGCAAGGCACTTTCGTTCATGAGGTTCGCCAGGTCGGCGCCCGTAAAGCCGGGGGTGAGCTTGGCAATTGCCGCAAGATCGACGTCCGAGCCCATGGGCTTGTCTTTGGCGTGCACCTGCAAGATCTTCTCGCGCCCCTTCACGTCAGGCGTGTCAACCACGATCTGGCGGTCGAAGCGGCCCGGACGCAGAAGAGCGGGGTCCAAAATGTCGGCACGGTTGGTGGCCGCAATCAGCACCACGGAATCGTTGTTCTCAAAACCGTCCATTTCAACCAGCAGCTGGTTGAGCGTTTGCTCGCGCTCGTCATGACCGCCGCCCAGACCGGTTCCGCGCTGACGACCGACCGCGTCGATTTCGTCGATGAAGATAATGGAAGGCGCCGCTTCCTTGGCGTCTTTAAACAAATCGCGCACACGGCTTGCGCCCACGCCTACAAACATTTCCACAAAGTCGGAGCCGGAAATGCTGAAGAACGGAACGCCCGCCTCGCCGGCAACGGCACGCGCGAGCAGCGTTTTGCCAGTACCCGGAGGGCCAACCAGCAAACAGCCGCGCGGGATCTTCGCGCCCATGCTCTGATACTTCGCCGGGTTGGACAGGAAGTCTTTGATCTCCCTCATTTCCTCGACGGCCTCGTCGACGCCGGCAACGTCGGAGAATTTGACGTCGGGGCGCTCTTCAAGCGTCTTTTTCGCCTTGTTCTTGCCAAAGCTCATTTGCGAGTTGTTCGCCTTCATCATCTGCGAGAAGAAGAAGAACAGAAGCGCGCCAATCAGGATGATGGGAAGAAGCGTCGAGAGGATGTTCATCCACCCGCTGGGCAGCTGCACCTCATAGGGGATATCTGGATGCTGAGCCATCAGGCTATCGAGAGACCCCACGTACGTCGACGTGTAGCGATGCTCGGTGCCCAACTCGGTTTCGTCGAGGTTGGTGGTGTTGATGCCGGCGGGAGCCGAACCCGTCTCGGCGTTGCGCAGCGTTGCCACACGTGCATTAAGGGCGCTAAAGGCGCTGTTAAACGCATCGGCCTCGGTGGAGCCGGCGGTAATGGCGGGGTAATACGTACCCGATACCGTGTAGTCGCCCGCGCTGTACACGACGTTGGTCACGCGATCCTGCTCAACTGCCTGCACAAACTCGGAGGTGATGAGATTGTCGGTGGGCTGCTGCGAATTATTGTTCAGTGCAAAAAACTGCTGACCGACAAAAAATGCAACCAATAAAAACAGCACCACTGAAATGATGGTTACCCGAGGGTTGGGCTGAAGGTCTTGCTTTTTGTTCTGATTTTGTGACATATACCTCAGTCGTTTCCTTTCCCACGATCTGGCGTCTACGGCCCAGATCACGCCGTTGCGAAAAGCAAGCTTATCGCAAAGCCATAAACATGGCGGGTCTTACCGGTAAATCTCTGGCTTCAACACTCCAATGTACGGAAGGTTCCGATACCGTTCGGCATAATCGAGACCATACCCGACAATGAATTCGTCGGGGCACTCAAACCCCACGTACTTGCAGGTGATGTCGGCCTGTGCCTTTGTTTTTTTGCGAAGCAGCGTTGCCACCTCAAGCGAGGCGGGGTTGCGCGACGCAAGGTTCTTCATCAGGAACTTCAGCGTAAGGCCGGAATCGAGAATGTCTTCCGCAATAATTACGTGACGCCCTTGGATGTCGGAGGTGAGGTCTTTCAGAATGCGCACGACGCCTGAGCTTTTCGCACCATTGCCGTACGAGGAGATGGCCATATAGTCCATCTCGACAGGAAGCTCGATAGCACGCGCCAAATCTGCCATGAAGATGGCAGCGCCACGCAAAACCGACACCAGCACAATGCCCTGCTGAGCAGCGTCTGCGTAGTCTTGCGTGATAGAAGCGCCAATCTCATGCACCCGGCTGGCAAGCTCTTCTTGGGTGAACAACACTTCTCTGATGTCGTTGTGCACGACGAAACGCCTTCCTCGCAACTTCAACCGCATTTTGGCAGGTCGTGCGCTGTTCGCACGCTCAGCCAAAACTCGTCTCGAATTTGGCTAGTGTACCATTGGCCTGCTGCATTTTTGCTAACGACACGGCAACGCCGTCGGAAGTGACACTGTTTTTACATTTAAGGGCTAGCCTTGAGCGGCGGCAAGATCGGGAAATTCGCGCAAAAGGCGGCTTACCGGCAAGCCGATGACCGTATCGCGATCGCCCTCGATGTGCGCGATCAGTTTGGCGCCCTCGCCCTGCGCGGCATACGCGCCCGCCTTGTCGAACGATTCGCCCTGACGCAAATACTCGGTTATGCGCTCGTCGGTAAGTTCGTGGAAGGTTACGTCTGCCGTGTCGGCGAAGGTGCGAAAGCCCAACGACACCTTGCCCTCAGACGAGGTGGCCACCATCCACACCGAAACCGCCGTGACAACCTGGTGCGTGTCGCCCGACAAAGCCCGCAACATGCGCTTTGCGTCGGAAAGGTTGCGCGGCTTTCCGAAGATCTCGCCCCGATGAACCACCATGGTGTCGGCGCCAAGGATGATGAGCATTCCGGCGAATTCCGGATCGGCAAGGATCTCTTGAACCACCGCGCCCGCCTTGCGCTCGGCAAGCTTCTTGCATGCTTCGGACGGCTCGGCCAGCAGATCGGGCTCAAGCGTTTCATCGACGTCAGCAGCGTGCACGGTAAAGCGGATTCCGGCCGCCTCAAGCAGCTGTTTGCGGCGAGGCGAGCCGCTTGCGAGGATAACCTCAAATGCAGGCGGCTGGGCAGCGCTCTCGGGCGCCGCGCCAGCCGCTTGGTTGGTGATGTTCTGTTCGTTTTCCATGGGCGACATTGTAGCGCACCCCCGTCGGCTGCGCTAATCGCCCTCGGCGGGCGTTACACCGCGTCGGCGCGCAGCGCCTCCACCACGTTGGTCGTGCGGCTTTTGCGCACCGCAAACAGCACGCTAATTGCCAGCACCGCCAATACCAGCGCAATCGCAGCGCCGACGTAGGGCCACGGAAGTGTAAACCCAACGCCCTCAAACGCTATGCCCAGCGCCTGATAGAGCGCCCATGCCACCAAAACAGCCAACGCCAACCCAATAACCAGACCCCGCGACACATAGCTGCCGCACTCGCACGCCAGCATCCTCACAAACGTGCGATTGCCCATTCCCACCGATTTCAGCACGGCGAACTCTCGCGTTCGCAAAATGATGCTGTTGGTGAGCGTGTTGAACACATTTGCCACCGCAATAAGCACCATGATGACGGTGAAGCAGAGCATGAACACCTGGATGGTCTGCATCACCAGGCGCGACTGCTCGGCGTCAACCACCAGGTCGACAACGCTTGCCGTAATGCCGGAGTACTCGCCAAGCACGTCTTGGATCTTCTCGGCAGCGGCAGCATGATCATCTGCCTGGAAAGAAGCCGTGGCAAACGAATACGAGTAGGGCGTCTCCTTCTCGACCGAAGAGAGGCTCGCGCTGCTTTCGCCGCTCCCTGTTGCGGAATCCGCAGCTGCGCCAGGCAGCTCGTCAGATAGAAGCAGAACGGGCACGCAACGAGAGGCAGAAACGATGTTCGCAATGGACGGAGCCTCGGGCGCGAGCGCCACTACATCGATCTGAACGCTTCGGGCATTGCCTGCAAGAGAAGCGCACTCAACCAACGGGTTGCCCTGCTCATCGGCTGATGTCTGGTTCAGCAGCCCCAACGCCGGCGCGCCGTCTTCTCCTTCCACCACGCCCATGCTCGTAAACCCCTCGGGGATCGACGCGTCGTAGTACGCCTGCAAAACGCCCGTTTGCGCGAAGGGGTCGATGTCAAGATACTCCTGGTTTGCCGTTGCGCCCTGATAGGTGTTCAGCGCGATGGCGCGTGGATGCGCAGGGTCGGCAAAATCCTCATCACCCACGCCAAGCGCGTTCGCCATCTGGGAAAACGATTCCGCATCCAGATAGAACACGTCCACTTTGCCAAAGTAGGCGCCCTTTTCGTCGCAAGGCCGAGGAACCCATTCGGAGGCGCTGCTGTCATGAATGCTCTGCATCGCTTCCACGCCGGCATGAGAGAGCATCCCCGCCGGCATGGCAACTTCCATCGACCCCTGCCGGACAACGCCGTTAAGCGCTACGCCCTCGAGCGAAGAAGCCTCGTCGATAAGGCGGTTCAGCTGATCGCCAGATTCGCTCAGATCGGTATCTTGAGAGCCTGACGAACTGGCTGAAAGCATTACGTCGGCATCGGAGGACACGCCCCCGGCACTGCCCGCGCGGCTGGCAAAAGGCTCCATCGCCAGCGACACGGCGCCTGCCGTCACTACCAAGACCACGCTCACCGCAAGCGAAGCGACCACGATGCGCCCGCGAGCGCTTTGCCGCGAGAGATTGCGGTGGGCAATTACCCCCGGAACACCGGCAACAGCGCCCCACAACCCGCCGCCGGCGCGCTTCGAGAAGGGCATCGGCTCACCTTCGCCCGTGGAGCGAGCAGCCTTATGCACCCGAGCCGCCTTGCGCCGGGCACGACGAGGCAGGCGCACGTCTTGCGTCTGGCGAATGGCGTCTACCGCCGAGACGCGTCCCGCACGCAGAGCGGGAATCCACGCGCTCACCAGAAGCGTTATCAGCGAAAACACCACCGACGCAACAATGGCAAAGGGGCTGACCGCCAAAGACAGTCCTTGCGACACGCCCAGAATCGCTTGGAACCCCGCACCCGTAAAGTGAAGCACGGCAGCCGTTCCCCCTATGCCCACAAGCACGCCTACGGGTATGCCAACGACCCCAAGCATAAGCGCTTCGGCAACTACCGACAGGCGCAACTGGCGCCTAGACGCTCCCAGCGAAGCAAGCAGCCCGAACTGCCGAGTTCGTTCCGCCACCGAAATGGAAAACGAATTGTAGATGAGGGAAACAGACGCAACCACTACCACAATCGCAAGCACACCCGCCATTGTCGTAAGGGAGTCTTGCACGAGGCTGTCGGTAGCTATCCCCTGATAGCGCATGAGATTGATGTGGAAATACGTCTCAGCATTCCCGTAGTCCAAGCCGTTTCCCTCATAGCTTCGACCCGAGAGAAACTCGCTCATCTCGTCGACGCTTGCAAACCCCTGCGTAGCCACCCACGCTTCGGCATAGATGCCCGACTCGGCTTCTGGCGCCTGGTTCGTAGCCGCGCCCGAAACCGCATCCACCTGCTGGTCGGCAGCCGCACCCGGCTCCTGGCTGGCAGCCTCACCCGACTCCTCGCCGGCAGCCGCGTCTGACGCCTCGTCCACAGCCGCCTCTGACGTCTTATCCGCAGCAACTCCTGCGAGCATTTCAGTACCGCCCGGCGCCGTGATGGCAATCGACTCGCCCACGCTTGCCGCAACAAAGTCGTTGCCGACAAACTGCGCTCCGGCATCATCGTAAAAACCCACCACGGTAAAGGTGCGCATACTGCGCTCGGAAAGCGTCAGACTTGCCTCGCTTGCGGAGTAGCCTGCGGCTTCGCTACTGCTGCCCTCTGCGGCTTTGCCGTCCGCAAGCGCCAGTGCAGCACCGTAGCCCTCCAAAGTATTGCCCTGAGCGTCACGCACCTCACACCCTGATTTCATGAGCGCCACGGCGTCATCAGTGGAGCCAATCTCGTGCTGATCCGGATCACTCGAAACGTAACGGCAAACGTCAAGGGTCAAAGAGTCGTAGAGGCCCAGTGCGCCATCCGAGCGCACTCCCCCGCTGCCATCGGAGCCCAGCTCGTTTTCCTTCAAACGCTCTGGAAGCATGATTTCACCCGGGGCTTCCGGATACCTGCCCTCCGTTAAAACCGGCATACAGGTGATGGACGAGCCATCGCGTTCGCGTTTGCCCTTGAGCGCCTGCGGGGGAGTTTTTATCACGATGCCAGAACCTAATGTCTGCTGCTCCTCCTCCGAGAAGAACGCAACGCCGCCATCGTAAGACACCGCAATGTCGGTGATCTGATCGCTTTGCGTGAGTTTGTCGAGCGTTTCGTCGGACAGCCCTTGCGCATACATCTGCCACCAGCCTTCGGTGGCTATCGTGCGCTGGTAGATCCCCTGCTGCAAGCTTGAGACCGTTGTCCATATTGCCGTGATAAGCGCAACCGACAAAACGATGCCAATGACAGACACCACCGTGCGCATGCGGTTTTTTGCCAGGGAGCGCCGCGTGAAAGACGTCATGACGCTCATCGGCGGATCCTCTCGTCGCGGGCGATTCTGCCGTCTTCGATGGCGATAACGCGGTCGGCGGTGGCGGCGATGTCCTCGTCGTGGGTAATCACTACCAGCGTCTGGCCCATCTCCTTGTTGGAAGCGCGCAGAAGCGCCATAATCTCGCGGCTATTGCGCGAGTCGAGGTTGCCGGTGGGCTCGTCGGCCAGCACCACCGACGGCGCGTTCATAAGCGCACGCCCGATGGCGACGCGCTGCTGCTGGCCGCCGGAAAGCTGGTTGGGCAGCGCGGTCTCGCGCCCCTCAAGGCCTAGCGTGTGCAGCAGGCGGCTCAAGCGCTCTTGATTGATTGGCCGGCCATCCAGCGCCACCGGCAGCGTGATGTTCTCCACCACGTTCAGCACGGGAATGAGATTATAGAACTGGTACACCAGCCCTACCTCGCGGCGGCGAAACACCGCCAGCTGCTCATCGCTGCGCGCATAGATGTCTTGACCGTTCAGATAAACAGTGCCCGACGTGGGACGATCCACGCCGCCCATAAGATGAAGAAGCGTCGATTTTCCCGAGCCCGACGATCCGACGATGGCGCAAAACTCTCCGTCGGCGATGGAAAACGACACGTCGGTCAGGGCATGCGTGGCCGCATCCCCTTGTCCGTAAATCTTGGTGAGGTGCTCTACCGTAAGGATGTCCATAGCATCCGCCTTTCCTGAAAAACTCAGCCCATACGCTTTCGGCTGGCTCCCAGTATGGCAGCCCCCTCTTACCAAGACCTGCCGCGCACCTTACGGTTTAGTAAGACAACCCGACCCGCACGAGAGCCGGCACCCGCCTCACGCATCGCTCAAACCGGCGCCGCTACACGTTCATCTTGGGGAAGACCGCCTCGAAACATGCGCCGCCTTGGGGCAGGTTGCGCGCGTGCAGCGATCCGCCTTGCGCGTTGATTAGGGCCTGGGCAAGCGAGAGCCCGATGCCAAAGCCTTTCGGATTGGCAGGATCTCCTTCCTCGCCACGCGCACCGCGATAGAAGCGGTCGAACACGTGGGGCAGATCCTCCTCAGCGATGCCCGGGCCGTTGTCGCTTACGCGAATACGCGTGGCGAGCGCGTCCTCGGTTGCCTCGATGCGAACCGCGCCTCGCTCCCCCGCCGCCTCGGCGCAATTCTTCACGATGTTCTCTAGCGCCTCGGCAGACCACGCAACATCGCCCTGAAACGAAGCGCCCCCGACGTTGACCGAGCAGCTGATTCCTCGCACGTCCAGCACCAACTCCAACGGGGCAATCGCACGCACCGCCACGTCCGCCACCCGCACCGGGCGCTTTTCAAACGACATGACCCCGGCATCCAGCCGTGCAAGCTTAAGCAGCGCCGTCACCAGCCACGACACGCGCTCGACCATGCCTTCCAGCTCGCGCAGCGCACGCGAACGCGCCTTCTCGTCGGCGGCGCGCTCGGCTATAGGAACCAGCAGTGACATGGCAGTAAGCGGCGTGCGGATTTGATGCGAGATGTCGGCAAGGGCGTCGGCGAGGGCGGTCTTTTCGGCGCGAAGCTGCTCGGATGTGCGCGCAAGCTGGGCGACCATCTTGGACACTTCGCTGCGAAGAATCGCAACGTCGCCCTCACGGCAGTCCGAAAACGATACGCGCCTGCCGCTGTGAAGGACCTCGTCCATCTCGGCGGCAAGCTGGGCAATCTCGCGATAGCGGCACCGCGAGAACGCCGCGAACAAAACGCAGCAGGCAGCAGCCGCCGCCCCCGCCCACACCGCGCTTGCCTTGCCCGCCGTCATCCCGGCAGCAAACGCGAGCAGCGCCGCCACTGCAGCCATTGCCGCCATCTGGCGTGCGAACGTGCGATTGCGCAGCAAGCTGCCTGGCTTCGAAGGCCCCGCCAGGGCGGGGGCAGTCGGCGACGCTATTGCTTCGATTCCCATACATGCCTCTTTCTTCCACGCGACAGGAAACGCGACGAACCGGGACCGCCCTCATTGAGCCTTGTAGCCCATCCCCCGCACCGTCGTGATGATGGCAGGATGAGACGGGTCGTCCTCGATTTTCTCACGCAACCGACGAATGTAGACGTTTAGCGCGTTGTCGCTGACGTATTCGCCCGCGTCGTCCCAGATGACGTTGCGGAGCGCGTCGCGCGTGACCAGCCTTCCCGCATGCTGTGCGAAATAGAGCAGCAACCGATACTCCAGCGCCGACAAGTCCAGCTCGACATCGCCTTTACGAGCCGTCGCCGCGCCCAAATCCACCTCTACGGAGCCCAGCTGCAGCTTCTGCGTCGCCGCCGTCGTCCGGCGCAGCGCCGCCTTGATGCGCGAAAGGAGCTCGCGCACCCTAAACGGCTTGGCGACATAATCCACCGCGCCCATATCAAGCCCCATAACCGTGCTGTACTCGTCGTCTGATGCGGTAAGGAAGATAACTGGCATTCCAGGCGCGGCATCACGCGCCGCCGCGCATACCGCAAACCCCGTCCCCTGCGCAAGCGTCACGTCAAGCAGCGCAAGGTCAAACCTTTCGCGGCGAAGCAGCTCGATTGCGTCATCCTGTCGGGAGGCATCGGCAACCTCGTAGCCCTCGGAACGCAACAGCTCGGAAAGCGTCCGCACGATGGAGGCGTCGTCCTCTACTAGCAGTATGCGCATGGAGTCTCCGTTTCTCTGATTCTTCTGCGACCAAGTATAGCGTCGCAAGCAGCTGCGGAGACCTTACCGTTTCGTAAGAAAAACCGGGATGCGCTTGCCGCCTTCAGGCGGACACGGCCTGCATCTGCACTCCATAGCCGAAGACGACCGAAAGACAGCCTTTCCGCCGGCAAACGCCAATCGCGCCGCAGCGGCTTACCCCCGCTTGCGGCGCGCGCGAAACGCCTCCATCGGCTCGATGCGTACGCCGTGTTTGTTTGCGCTCACCGCAAGGTTTCCTTGGATGTTGGTCACGTAGCCGCTTTTCGGCTTGCCCGCTGCTCGTGGGCCCTTCGCATGCGTACCGCCGCAGTCGAATCCCGCCAGCACCGCTTCAATCGACGCGGCCTCAATGCGCGCGTCAACGCCCATCATGCTTTGAAACACCGCTGAAACAGCGCGGCGCGAAAGAGAAACAGGCGCCTCGCCGAAAGAAGGCCGCAGAACGCACCCTTCCTCTGGCCGACCGGGCGAAAGCCATTCAACCGAGCGGTGGATAAGCCCCGCCGCCTGCTCTTCTAGCATGTCGTCTTCATCGGCAATAAGGTTCATCGTGCGCGTAAGCGTTTCCAGCAGGCGAGGGTTGCGCTCTTTCGCGCGCGGAACGATCTCATGGCGAACGAAGGCGCGAAATCGGTCGGTATGGGCATTGGTGGCGTCTTCGCGCCAGAGCTCTCCCGCCTCGTCCCTCGCTACCGGCACGCCCGCTTTGGCACGTTCGTACAGATAAGCTCGCAGATCTTCGCGCCCTGCCTCCAAAAGGGGGCGGCAAACCGCTCCATTGCGATAGCGCATCGCGCGAAACCCGCCAGGGCCGGTGCCCACGATGGATCGCATATAGAAATTCTCCACGCGATCGTCTGCCGTATGCGCCGTGAAAATGCGTCCGTCTGCAATGGGCGCTGCGGCTTGCCGGCACAGATCCACCAGCGCATCGTCCGCCGCACGATAGCGCTCGCGGCGCGCCACGGCCTCCACGTTGCCGCCTTCTGCCGCCGCAAGCGCACCAACGTCAACAGAGCGCGCGAACAGCGGGATATCCAGCAGCGACGCGAGCCGGCGCACAAACGCCTCGTCGGCATCGGCATCGGCGCCGCGCAGGCAGTGGTTTAGGTGCAGGATGCCAAGCGGCCCCAACACTCCACGCTCATGCAGGTCGGCAGCAAGGTAGGCGAGCGCCGTCGAATCGGATCCCCCCGACACCATCAGCAGCACCGGAGTTTCCGCAGAGGCCAGCTCTCGCTCGACAATGCAGTTTTCCACATGCTTTAGAAGCTCCACGCGCACCCTTCCTCCAAAAGCAGCGAAGACGCCCTGGCTCAAACGCAACAGAGGAACACCCCTTGCCGCCTTTTGCTTGCAACTCCCTCGCCTAGCAGCAAAAAACACCTTGTCGCCGCGTTATCCGCGCCGACGACGCTACTCCGCAAAAAGGGGCGTCGACAGGTAGCGCTCGCCGGTGTCCACCACAAACGTCACTATCGTCTTGCCCTGCAACTCGGGGCGGTCCTCCACCAGCTTGCGCACGCCCGCGACGTTCGCACCAGACGAGATGCCCGCCAGCAGCCCTTCCCGCTGGGCCAAAAGCCGCGCTTCGGCGTAGGCGCTGTTAGTGGGTATGGGCAACACGCCCGACAACACCTCAAGGTCAAGCGCTTCCGGGATGAAGTTAGCCCCGATGCCCTGAATGCCATGGGACGCCGGTGCGAGGGGCTGTCCGGCAAGAGCCTGGCCGATAATGGGGCTTTCCGCAGGCTCCACCGCATAGAACTCCGTGCTGGCGCCCTGTTTCTTCAAGTAGTGCGCCGTTCCCGAAATGGTGCCGCCCGTTCCGGCGCCCGCAACCACCACGTCGGGAAAGCCGCCGAGCGCCTCTACGATTTCCGGACCGGTGGAAAGCTCATGAGCCAGCGGATTGTCGGGGTTTCCGAACTGATTGGGAATCCACGCACTTTCCGATTGGGCTGCGATGCGCTCCGCCTCCGCAACCGCGCCCGCCATCCCTTCGGCGGCCGGCGTAAGCACCAGCTTCGCGCCGTATGCCGCCAGCAGCATGCGCCGCTCTTTGCTCATCGACTCCGGCATGGTAAGCACCACTTCATAGCCACGCGCAGCGCCAATCATCGCCAGAGCAACGCCCGTATTTCCGCTGGTTGGCTCAACGATAAGCGTTTTGCCCGGCACGATGTCGCCACGCTGCTCGGCTCGGTCGATCATACAGCGCGCGGCGCGATCCTTAATCGAGCCGCCGGGATTAGCCGCTTCGTATTTCGCATACACGCGAGCGCCAACCTCGTTCGAAAAAGCCTCAAGATGCACAAGCGGCGTTTTGCCCACGATGCGTGAAACTTCATCTGTTGTAGCCATGCTGTCAGCCCTTCCCTATCCGCCCGCCGCCCGCATCGAAGCGGACACGTCAATGCTATTATTGAAACAGGTTGTTTATAGCACAAGTTGCAGTGTCGCAGCGTTAAGGCTGCCCCTAGTGTAAAGGACTCTCGCATGGACGCTTTTGCTGCCCCTCGAACATACGACCGCGACGCCTTAACGAAGATGGCTCACGAAATGCACGAGCGCAATTTCAATTGCGTGCAAGCGGTTTCTTGCGCGTTCGCCACGGTTCTCGGCGTAGACAAAGACCTCTGCTTTCGTCTGGGAGAAGGGCTTGGCGGAGGCTTGGCAACCCACACCGAAACATGCGGCGCGCTTTTGGGCGGCGCCATGGTTTTAGGGCTCGTGCGCAGCAACGGCTACGCGAACCCCACAAGCAAAGAGGCAACCTACGAACTCTCGAAAAAGCTGGTCAGTCGCTTTCGCGCGATCCGCAATACAACCGTTTGCGAAGAGATTCGCGCACTCGACACCACCGGCACGACACCGCTCCCAATTTGCATCGACTGCATTCGCCAAAGCGTCCTGCTTACTGCCGATGTCTTAGAAGAACTTGCCGAAGAGATGGACTCTGCAAAGTAACTGAGTCGCCCGCTGCCGCGCACGCCCTCTCGCGTACGACGGGTGGAGAAGCCCGCGCCTGATGGGAGAGGATAGAGAAGACCACACCCGATGGGAGCGGACGAAAAGCCCACATCTGATTATTCTCGAGTTAGAAGCGATAGCGGGTGCTGGAAGGGGTACCCGACAGCTGGAGCCCGAGCGCTTGATTATTCTCGGGTTAGGAGCGCCACCGTCTCCACGTGATCGGTGTGCGGGAACATGTCAACCGGCTGAACCGCGGCAAGCGTGTAGCCGCGCTTGCGCAGATGAAGGCAATCGCGCACCTGGGTTTGCGGGTTGCAGGAAATGTACGCCACGCGCTTCGGAGCAAGCTGGGCGAGCGCATCGAGAAACGCCTCGCTCGACCCGGCACGAGGGGGATCCATCAGCACCACGTCAATGCGCTCCCCATCGGCAGCAAGCCGACGCATCATGTCTCCCGCATCCGCAGCAATGAACCGCGCATTCTCTATGCCGTTGTGCCGCGCGTTCTGACGCGCGTCGGCAATCGCGCTCTCCACACTGTCGATGCCAATCACCTCGCTCGCGCCGCGCGATGCCGCCACCAGCCCGATGGTTCCCGTGCCGCAGTAGGCGTCTACCACGCGCTCCGTGCCGCCAAACCGCGCAAGCTCGATGGCGGTGTTGTAGAGCACCTCGGTTTGCACCGCGTTTACCTGGTAAAACGATTGCGAAGAAATACGAAAGCTCAGCCCGCACAGCCTATCCAAGATAAATCCCGGGCCATAGAGGCGCTGCTCGCGCTCTCCTAAAATGACATTCGTTTGACGTTCGTTGACGTTTTGCACCACGGTAGTGATAAACGGGCAGCGCTTCACCAACTCGCGGCAGAACGCACGCGATGCGGGAAATTCTCGGCCGTTGGTTACCAGCGTCACCAACACCTCTCCGCTGGTATGCCCAACACGCACGACCGCATGACGCAAAAAGCCCGTGCCCGTATCTTCGTTATAGGGCTGAATGCCGAATTTGGGCATGAGCTGCCGAATAGTGAGCACAACCCGCTTCGCCAGCTCGTTTTCGACAAGGCACTCGTCGGTAGCGACTATCCGGTGAGTGCCTGCCGCATACATTCCGCACAGAATCTCGTAGCGCGGCCCATCCACACGTCTGCGCGACCCCGCCCCTCTGCCGCGATCGCTCGCCGCACGGCGGCCGCTCTTGCGGTGCGTCCTTCCGTCGCCATCGGCGGCAATGCGGCGACCCGGCGCATACGGAGAGATCACCTTGTTGCGATAGTAATAGGGATGCTCCATCCCCAGAATGGAACGAACCTCGACGCCCTCAAACTCTGCAAACAGCTGCGCCATGCGCTCGTCTTTGCGCGCGAGCTGATCGGCGTAGGACTCGTTCACATGCTGGCAGGCGCCGCATTCGCGTGCATGGGGGCAGTGTAGTATCGGGGGCATCTCTCACCAATCTTTCGAACATCAAATCGAGTATCAGTATACGCGCCCAGGATGCTGTGCTGCCGCACTCCACACTTTGGAAACAATGCCGCCCAGCGAGCGCGGGAAAGATCGGCGCCATGCTAGAGTCGTGGCAGGCAGAAGGAAAGGATTTTCATGAACTTCATCATCCGCTGGCTGGTTACCGCCATCGCCGTGGGCGTTGCCGTGTGGCTTGTTCCCGGCATCGAGGTTATTGGAACCGAGGCATGGATTGCCGTGGCATTGGTAGGCCTGATCTTGTCGCTTATCAATATCAGCATCAAGCCCATCGCGCAGGTGCTCAGCCTTCCCATCACCTGTTTGACCTTAGGAATCTTCTACCTGGTGGTCAACACCGCCATGCTCTACCTCGCCGCGTGGGCGGCAGAGGGCATCTTCGACGTTCAGCTGCACATCGCAACGTTTGGCAGCGCGTTCGTTGCCGCCATCGTCGTAAGCATTGTTTCGGCGCTGGTAAACTCCCTGGTCGGCAACGAGGACACGCGCTAGCGTCGGCGCGCTCCGCCGACCGTAAGCCGGCGGGAACCCGCAAACACATGTTTATCTAAACGCCTACAGCGCCAAGCGATAGATCGCGCGGGCGTCGTCCATCGTGAGCTTTTTGAAGCTGCCGAACGCCTCACCTTTGTTGGCGCGTAGCGTGGGAATCATCTTCTCTATGTCTTCCTCGCAAACATCCAGCTCTTCAAGCGTGGTGGGCATACCCAGAGAGGCAAAAAACGCGCGCGTTTCGTCGATGGCCGAAAGGGCGTCGGCTTCGATATCGCCTGTGGGCGTAAGCCCGAATACCTCGCTGCCATAGAACGCAAAGCGAGCGGGGTTTTCTGCGTACACGTACTCCATCCATGCAGGGAACATCACCGCCAACCCCGCCCCGTGGGTGATGGCGGGGTTCAGAGCCGAAAGCTCGTGCTCAAGCCCATGGGTCGCCCAGTCTTCATGCCTGCCGCAACCGGCATAGCCCTGATGGCACAGCATGCCTGCCCACATGATATTGGCGCGCGCATCGTAGTTATCCGGCTCGGTAAGCACGCGCGGCGCTTCAGCGCGGATGGTCTTCATGAGCGAAAGATTCAGGTTGTCGGTAACTGGAACGGCACCCACGTCGTCGAAGAAGCGCTCGAGCAAATGGGCGTACATGTCGGTTAGCCCCGCCGCAGTTTGGTACTCGGGCAGCGTAAAGGTGAGCTCGGGGTTCATAAACGCCAGCTTGGGACGCTGGAAGTCGTTGCCATAACCGCTTTTCATACCCAGCTCGTCGTTGCTGATGACGGTGTTTTTCGAAGCTTCGCTTCCCGCAGCGGGAATGGTGAGCACCACCGCGATGGGCAGCACGCTGGCGTTGGGACGCTTGGTCTCGAACAGCTCCCATACGTCCTCTTCGATGCATGCCCCGTTGGCGATGGCCTTGGCGGAATCGATAACGCTGCCGCCGCCAACCGCCAGTACCCAGTCGATTCCCTCCGTCTTGCAAAGCGACACGCCCTCGCGCACAAGCGTGATCTCGGGGTTAGGACGCACGCCGCCCAGGCTGGTGTGCGCAATTCCTTCGGCATCAAGCGAAGCAACTATTCTGTCGATAAGCCCGCTTTTTACCGCACTGCCACCGCCAAAATGCAACAGGACATGCTTTGCCCCCTGCTCGGCGAGCTTCCTGCCCACCGTAAGCTCGGCACCTCGGCCGAAGACAAACTGGGTTGGTGATACGAATTCGAAGTTTTCCATACCGCGCCCTCTCAACATCGCCTTGCCTGAACACGCACGATCGAACGTCGTTATTGCTGGAATCAGTATACGCGACTTACCCGCCCCGCACCGTTGATACAGCCCCTTGCGCTGCCTCTGCCCGAAACGCGAGGCGAGGCCGCAGCAGGCAGAAAGTAAAATCGAGGTTGCAGCACGCAGAGCCAATGCGGATACGTAGTAGAATGGCTCTACTGACGGCGTTATTAACGCACTATGAAAGGAGCACGCATGCAACCTTCTCACGCTAAGACAATTCGCGGACTGGGCATTGCCGTTGTCGTCCTGTCTGCCTTGAGCATCTTGGGCTTTCTGCTCTCCCTCGCATTTGTTGGAGTGGGCGGTGCAGCGCTGAACGACCCCTCCATTCGGGACGCCGCCAGCGGCGCCATCTACGTTGACCCCGAGTCGGCGCGCGCCATGGAAGAGCTCGGCATGACCACCGACGACGCTTTCGGACTGATGGGAATCCTCCTCGGCTTGGGCGCCGCCTACATTGTGTGGGGCATTATCTGCTCCATCATCGCGCTTATTGCAGGCATTATCTGCATGAAGAACTCCGCTGATACCGACAAGCTCGGCAAGGTGTTCGGATGGTCTTTGGCTGGCGCGATCCTGTCGTTTTTGTACGGCAACCTCATCACGATGGTTCTGCTTATCGTCGCTGCCGTATTTGCAAGCAAGGACCGCAAGGCGGCAACGGCTATCCCCTACGGTCAGCCCAACGCGTATTACGCCGCCCCGCAACAGCCCTACGGCGCGGCGCCTCAGCCCCAGCAGCCCTACGGCGCAGCTCCGCAGCCGCAGCCTTACGCCGCTCCTCAGCCGCAGCCTTATTCCGCGCCGCAGCAGCAACTGCAGCAGCCGACGAACGGCGCGGATCAGAGCAATTCGCAGCAGTAAAGCTCGCTGGATAACGCCAGTTGTGCCGAACGACAAGGCGGCACAAGCATCGGCGACATACCCGCCACAACAGAATCGCCCTGCAGGTTATTACCCGCAGGGCGATTCTTTATGCGTAAGTATTTTGAATGCGCGCCGAATTAAGCGCTACGGCAGTCTCGCAGCCAGCCGCCCAGCCGCCTTGTTCTCGCGTCCAAACCGCTGCGATCTGTCGGCTCTTCCGAGCGCTATGCGTTTGCCAAGGGCGACGGGGTGGTGTAGGTACGCGACGCGCACTCCTGATCAAGGTCGTAGAGGGCCTTTGCGTCGGTGCCGAAGAGCTTCATCTTGGTAACCATCGTGTCGGCGGTGTCCTCTTCCTCCATCTGCTCTTCAATGAACCAGTCCAAAAACTTCATCGCGCGATAATCTTTGGCATCATGCGCAGCGGCGTAAATGTCGTTGATGAGGCTGGTAACGTACTTCTCGTGCTCGAGCGCCGCTTCCAGAGGCTCCAGATAATTCGAGAACGTTTTGTCGGGCGCGGCAATAGCGCCCAGTTTCACCTGACAGCCGTTGTCATGCAGGTAGTTGCGGAAGATCAGGGCGTGGTCGCGCTCCTCCTGCGCCTGAATTTCGTACCAGTTCGCGAAACCCTCCAGGCCTTCCTCTTCGTAATAGTCGGCAAACGACAGGTACAGGTAGGCGGAATAGAGCTCCTTGTTGATTTGATCGTTGATCAGTTCGTAGACTTTGGCATCCATGGCATCTCCTTTTGACGAAAACAGCCTTCGTCGCTAATGATACTTCATCTCAATAAAAGAAGTTGCCAAAGCAGCCATTCCCCCGAAGATGCACATTACGCCGCGCGCGAAGGCGCGCATTACGCCAGTTGATGGATTCGGAAACAAGCGATGCCTAGTTAGCCTTGAGAAGATCGTGGGCCATAGCCTCTTGCCGCGACACGCCGTCTTTCATGAGCAGGGTCACCCGCGTGCCCCGCCCCGGCTGGCTTTCCACATCCATGCGCGAACCCTGCCCGAAATAGCCCAGCACGCGATCGTGGACGTTCTTTACGGCAATGCCCATGCCCTGCCCCGACGCCGGATGCAAGATGTTCTGGCGCGCCTCTTCGGTCATGCCCACTCCGTCGTCTGCCACGCCTATGACGATATCGTCGCCGTCGATGTGTCCGAACACCGTGATAACCAGCTTTCCCTCCGCCGGCATAGCATGCCGCACCGCGTTTTCGACAAGCGGCTGAACCAGGAAGGGCGGCACCAGCATCTCGCCCACGCGCCCATCGATGTCCTCGCGAAGCTCCACGCGATCGGCGCCAAAGCGTGCGATCTCAAACGTGAAGTAGCGGCGCGTTTGCTCCATTTCGCGCTCGAACATGATGAGGTCGGCCGAATCCTCTAGCGTGCGACGATAGAACACGGCGAATTCGCGCAGCAGCACGCGGGCTCGTGCCGGGTCGGTGCGCACCAGCGAGGCGATGGTGTTGATAGTGTTGAACAGGAAATGGGGGTTGATCTGGCTTTGAAGCGCCTTGAGCTCCATGCTTGCGGCAAGCTTGGTCTGCTCGTCTAACGCCGCCGCCGCCATTTGAGTGGAAAGCAGCCTTCCGAACCCTTCGGCGATGGACTTTTGCGTTTCGCTGATGTCGCGCGCGTGACGATAGTAGAATTTCAGCGTTCCCTCAATGGTTCCGCTCACTTTCAGCGGCACGATAATGGCGCCTTGAATGGTAGAACCCGGCTGGAACCCGATCTCTTCGGGAGAGCGCAGGATGCGCATACTCCCATCGGCGATAGTGGCATGCGTCGCGTGCGTGCGAATAATGCTGCCCGAGGGGTTTTCCGCCTCGAGAAAGCCGGAGTATCCCAAAATGCAGTCGCGATCGGTAATGGCAACCGCGATGCCGGCCGTCGAAGGAAGCAGCAGCGAGCATATGGTTTGCGCGGCATCTCTGGTCATGCCGTCTTTCATGCAGTCGAGCGTTTGGCTTGCCAGCCTCAGCATCGCATCCGATTGCCGAGCGCGCACCGAATCGGGGTCCATCACCAGGCGAATTACCACCACAAGCGAGAGCGTGAACACCAGGCCGGTTACTGCCAACAGCACCATGTTGTACTGCGGCGTCGCAAGCGTCCACACCAGCACCATGCCGGAGAGCACCACCAGGGTGAACATGAGCATTTCCAAATTAAAGAAACGCGGCATCGACGAACGCTCGCTGTTTGTTCTGGCTTCCACATCCATAGGGGTTCCTCTAACTATTTCTTTCGCACGGCCTGTGCTTCGCTTGGCACAGCGATTGAATTTTACCCCAGGATCCCGAACTCGTTAAGGAACAGCACAATGGCGGCAATAATCAGGAAGCCGCCGAAAATGAAGCGCAACATACGCTCAGGGACAATCTTGACCAACCGCGCTCCCACAATAGCACCGGGAATCGAGCCCACCGCCACCGCCAAGCCCACAACATAATCGATGTTGCCCGCAAGAGCGTTTTCTATGGTTCCCGGAATAGCCAGAATCAAGATGGCGATAAGAGACGTGCCCGATGCAAGCTTCATGGGAATATGAACAAGCGTGAGCATGAGCGGAACCATGATAAAACCGCCGCCTACGCCCACGTACCCCGACATAAGGCCAGCCCCCAAACCGATGGCGGCGCCTATGAGCAGCTGCTTGCGGTTCAGCTTGGGCACAGGGGGAACTTGAGAAGATCCCTGATCGGCAGCGGTGCGCGCTTCGGAAGCCTCGGCCGTTCCAGCGGCTTTTCCCCCAACGGCATTCCCAGAGCACTCATTCCCGGAAGATGCACCCTCTGCAGACGCCTTCCCGGAGGAATCCTTCCCAGAAGAGGCGCTCTTCGGGGAGGCCCTGAACGCCTTGAGCAGCATGTTCACTGCGGAGTATCCGATGATAAGCGCCGCAGCAAGCATCACCGCCCACGCGGGAGAAATGCTTGCAAGCCACACGCCCACCGGCGAGGTAAACGCCCCGCCAATGCCCATGGCAAGGCCAAGCGCGGGCACGCAGGTCTTCCCCTTTATGTGGGAAATCGCACCCGAGATGGACGTGGGTATGATTGTGAACAGCGAGGTTGCCGTGGAAACCAGCGGGCTCAAGCCAAAAGCCAGACGAAACACCGGCACCATGATCGTGCCGCCGCCAATTCCCAGAAGCCCCGACAAGATGCCGATGCACACACCAACCAGCGCGGGAACGCCAATCATGCAAACGATGTCAAATGCATCCACAGAGCCTGCGCCTCTATTCTGCCAAGTTCAGTTGAATCTCGCCGGTAGCGCCGGGGTCGATCCCGCCGCCTTCAGCCGCTGCAATCCTGCCGGCACGACGCGGCTCTTCGGCTTCGGCATACCGCCTCGTTACCGACTGGACCAATGCGTTAAGGAGCGCTTGGTCGCCGTCAAGCCTGCCCATGAGCTCCGGCCATACGAACTGGAACTCGAAGTACTTCGAGCAGTTGCGCTCGGCGTAGGTGCCTGCCTCTCCCGCCGCCGCCTTCGCGGCCTTGCGATAGGCCTTTTTGTCGGGACGTCCGAAGCTGCGCAAGATCGCCGTCAAGCGAATGCGACGACGAATGCCCGGGCGCAAGAACGGCCCGGGATACGGCTCTAGCGACGCCGATTTCACCTGCAGCAAGTCGATTTGTGTGCGGCTGAACTCCATTTTTCGATATTCGTAGAGCCACCGGAAAATGTCCTGGCGGAAACGCGTGCCCTCGCTTTCCGTCTCGGGGGGCAGATGCTGCAAATTCCACTGATTGTCAAACCAGATGTCAGAGCCGTACATGCGCAGGTTCAGCAGGTAGTCGAGGTCTTCGCCTCGCGCGATCCACGGATCGAACGAAAGCCGCTTAAACGCCTCTTTGTGAAGAGCAAGGCATCCGCCGCAAACGTGATTGCTGCGCGACAGGCGCGGGCCACGAAGCGCCTTGGTTATCCACTCGTTGAACGCTTTGCCCTGCTGCCAGAAGTGGTTGTACCATTTGTTTTGGCTCTTTGAGAGAACCGAGCCTTCGGAATTGAAGTAGTAGCCGGTCTTCGCCAGAATAGGAATGCCCTTTTTGGTGAGCTTCCCCAAACCGTACATCGCCTTACGCAAAAACGCGGGGTCTTCTATGACCTCGTCGTCGTCAAGAAACACCACGGAATCGAAGCCGAGGACGTTGGCTATCACCAAGCCGAAGTTGCGAATAGCGCCATAGCTGGTCAGCCCGATCTCCTTGTTCAGCTTGCCAAGCCCTAGCTGCTCGATACGCTGATGGACGAGGGCCTGCTCGGGCGCACCCATAACCGCAATGGAAAGCTGCGGGAACTGGGCAGCAGTCTGCTGGATTTTCTCGGCAGCCTGAGCCTCAATGGACGGCTCGCTTACCACAAGCAGCACGATCTGCCCCACGCCCTGAACGCCCACCAACGAGCGCAAGAGCCGCGGCAGCTCGCCAGGCTTAGAGAGCGGAGTCGTGTGGTCGTAGGTAGAGAGCAAGCTGCCGCCTTCGCGTCGGCGACGAGCGGAAACGAACGTGGGAACGATGATAACGGGGTTCATGCGCTTCCTTAATCCGGGGACATGCCGCAAAAGAGCTCCGCTTGCGGCGCTGCCTGCTAAACAGCGTCGCAAGAAAGGCGAAACCCATTCGCAACCCGTTATTGTACCGATAATTCAGAGAAGAAAGAACTCTGCCATTGAAAGAACAAGCGCGCGGGCTGCCGCGCTGCCGCGCTTCGCGATTCTTCCGCCACACGAGCTTCCATCAAAAAGCGTGCGGGCTGCCGCCCGACCCTGCTACTTGCATTGGACGGCCAGGCGCTTCGCCACACCCGAGCGTTTCAGGGCGGCAAGCAGCGGCAAGCCAAGCACATACATCACCAACGCCTCGCCGATGCCTGTTGCCACCAGCCCGAACAAATACATGGGCAGATAGGCGCCATCAAGGGCAATGGAAGTGAACGGAATGGTGTAAAAACCCATGCCCTGCAGCAGCAAGGGGAGATAGGCGGGCACGATAAGCGCGTTGGCAATTACCGGGCCAAGCACTGCTACCTTGGGGCGCTCGCGCATCTTCCAGCACCACAAAGCACCCAAGCAGGTTGCCAGACTGCCGAACACCACATCGAGCATCCCCAACGCGCCGGTTCCGTTTACCACCAAGGCAATGAGGTTTGCAAGCGCACAGCCGATGGTAAGACCGGGTATTGCCTGGGGAGTCAGCAGTGCCAACACGCACACCGCTTCTGAGATGCGGAACTGCACCGGCCCCCACGCAAGCCCCTGCAAAGCCAGCAGCGCTACAAGCGTTGCCGCTGCGTAGACGGCGGCGATCATGCCGGTGCGCGCGACGCTGAGCGATTTCGGCGTGGCGTTTCGCATCGCGCGAGTGGCAGACGAAGCCGTTGTTGCTTTTTGTTCCATGATGAATCCTCCTCTCCGCGCAGCGTGCGACGGAGCCGGAGAGACAGCTTGCGCTCGCATCAAGCGCGACGCGCGCAAACAGCATGTGAGCGAACAGACTGCTCGCCCACGCAACGATTGTCTCGCAGATCCGCACGGCACAGCCGCGGGCAATGGGCAACTAGTATTTCGCGAGTGCAGGGCCCAACGATGCAAACGCGAGGGTTGTTCGCAAGATGTGTTCCGAAGCACGAAAGAGAACGCATCCTGCGGCACAACACCGCAGGGAAGTATATCAGAACGAAGGGCCGACGCAAGAAGGCGCCGAGCTTCTACTGGACAACGGCTCTAAGGGAGCGCACGTACTACATTGCAAAGCGCCAGGGGATTCTTCGCCGGATCAGAGACTTTACCGGACGACGGCAGAAGGCCCCGCCTAGCGGCGGCCTGAAGCCGCTCCGCCCTTTGGCGTGCGGCCGCCGCGAGAACGACCCGAGCGACCCGCGTTGCCACCCGGCCCAGAGCGCGCCTTCGTCCTCTTGGCCGATCGGGTGCTTGACGCAGTACGCGCGGGACGGCGCGTTGACGCCTTCTCTCCCCGAGCGCGACGCGCTTCTTCCCGCCTTCGCTCAACCTCTCGCACTTCCTGACGAAGCGCCTGGTAAGAGGCGTACCGCTCAGGAGCGATGCCGCCCGACTCCACCGCAGCGCGCACCGCGCACCCCGGCTCGTCTTCATGCCGGCAGTCACGAAACTTGCACGTTGCCGACAGCGTCTCTATGTCGGGGAACGCCGCTTCGATGCCCGCTTCGGCGTCCCACAGGCCAAGCCCGCGCACGCCCGGCATGTCAACGATGCAGCCTCCGTCGGGCAGGTCTATCATCTCGCGGCTCACGGTTGTGTGGCGCCCTTTGCCGTCGCCCTCACGCACGTCCCCCGTCTCAAGCAGCTGCTCGCCCACCAGCAAGTTCACCAAGCTCGACTTTCCTACACCACTTTTTCCAAGCAGGATGGCCGTTGTGTTTCGGGGAATCAGCGCACGCACCGCCTCCACGCTCTGAGGGTCTTGCGCGCTCACCACCAGCACGTCCACGTCCCCCGCGATAGCCCGAACCGCATCGCGCACGGCGCCAACCTGCTGCTCGTTCTCGGCAAGGTCCGCCTTGGTGAGCACCACGGTAACTGCCGCGCCTGTTTCGTGCGCCAGAACCAGCTCGCGCTCAAGACGCTTGAGATTAACGTCCGCCAAAGGCTGCGCAACCAGCACCCGATCGAAATTAGCTGCCAAGACCTGCGGCAACGCGCGCTCGGTTGGATCTTTTCGAACCAGCTCGCACGAACGCGGCTCAATGTCTTCGATAATTCCCTTGTCATGACCGTCGGGGATGGAAACACGCACGAAGTCGCCGATAACCGCTCGCGAGTAATCGCTTTTCACCAGCGCGGTTGCGTGCTCGCAGCGCACGAGCGCGCCCTCTTCGCAGCGCACGAGCGGAAACCCGCGATCGAGTTTTACCACTTGCCCCTTCATCGCCTATTCCTCGTCATACCCAGCTGCTCCCCTATCGCTGACGCTCGCGCAAGCGGTAGAAAACGCCCATCAGCACAAGCCCCGCAACAACGGCGACAATGCCCGGAATGAACGCCTCGAGCGAAAACGCATCGGGATGCTCTGACCCAGAATCGACAACCGACACCACGTTGGCATGGATGTCGGTGACGCCGTCGTGTTCCGGGCATACCAAATGAAACGTTCCGCGCACTTGAAGCGTTGTCCCCACTTTGCCGTAGGATCCCAGCGTGTCGATGCGCGATGCCGCCGTTTCGCTCATAAACACCGCGATGCTGTAGGTGACGCCCTGCTCTTTAGCAGAGAGGTTGATCCATTTTGAGCTCCCGCCGACATCGGCGTTGATCACATCGCCCACTGCCTCTCCGACCACTTGGACGGTCTGACCGTCGTAATAGGTGTCGGCGCTGTTCAGGGCTGAAATAGCAGTGTCGTAAATAAAGGAGCTGTCAGGACGCTGCTGCGGGTTCACTAAGTTTTCGTCATCTGCCCATGCCGCAGGAGGCAGCGCAAGCACGCCGAGCAGCACGACGCACGCCGCGAAAACCGCCACAGCTGCCGCACGCGCACCCGCCACAGCCGCCGTGCGCGCAGCCGCCGTGCGCGTTTCCACAGCCGCCACACGCGTTTCCGCAACCGCCGTGCGCGTTTCTGCAACCGCCGTCCCGTGCACAGCCACAGCCGCCGCACGCGCACCGCACAGCCGTCTGTTCCCCATCGTCGCTCTCATAGCACCGACTCTTGCTTGTGCGGACGATTACGCAGCTTTGCGGGCAAAATGGACACTACAACCTCAACCAAAATGGCAAGAAGCGTGACAAATTCCAAACGGCCCGCCCACATTTCGAAGATGTAGAACAGCTCTAGCGTAATGGGCATGTCGGGCACGACCAAGCCCGATGTGATGCCGCCGTTCGATGCCATGGCCACCGATTCGAAGATGGCCTGCATGGCGTCATAGCCGTGCGCGATACCCACCAACGCACCAATGGTGTAGGTCGAAACGTAGAGAACGAACACCGTCATGGCCTCTTTCACGATGTCGGGAGAAACGCGACGACGCCCCAACCGGTAATAGGTAACGACAACACGCGCAGAGTCGGGAGCAAGCGCCTCGCGAATGGTGGACACAATCGATTTCGCCATAATGCCCATGCGCAAGAGCTTAAGACCGCCGGTGGTAGACCCGGCGCTGCCGCCAACCGCCATGCATACTGCCAGGGCAATGAACGCGCCCGACGAGAACACGCCCGCAAGCTGGTTGGTGGTGATGTTCTGCAAGCCTGTGGTGGAGAAAGATGAGATCACCATGAACACGCCGCGGCGCAGCATGGTGGGCAAGTCGTTGAAGGTGAGGCTCACCGAAAGAGACGCCGCAAGCACGCACGTTGCCACGCCAACCCAGATAATGAGCGTCCGCACTTCGATGTCGCGGAAGAATGCGGCAACGCGCCCTTTGCGCAACTCGGCATGGAGGGTGAAGCTGATAGAGCCCGCCAGCATCAAAAGCATCAAAATGAATTCCAGCGGGAACGAATGGTAGTACACGACGCTTTGGCTCATGGGCGTAAAGCCGCCGGTCATGAATGCGGTAATGGACAGGCAGATAGAATGGAAGGCGGCGCGTACCGGATCGATGCCCGCAAACGCCAGCACAACCGTCAAGATGCAGGTTGCAATCAAAATGAAGATCAGGGCGAATTTCGCGATGAACTGGGTGGTTTGCACAACGTTGGGAACCAGATGGTCGCTTCTGCCCTCGGAGGAATACAAGCTCGCCCCCGAGCGCTTTCCGAACAACCCCAACGCCAACGCAACAACAATCAAGCCCAAGCCGCCAAGCAGCAGCATCATGAAACGCCAGATGTTGTCGGCAAGCGAGAGGTGGTCGAGGTCCACCACCAAGCTGGCGCCAGTTGTGGTAAGGCCCGACACGCCTTCGAACAACGCGTCGACAAAGCGGTTGAAATGCCCCGACATGTACAAAGGGATAGCGGCGATAAACGCCAGCACAATCCACGCGAAGCCCGTAACGGCAAGCGCCTGCCGCCTGCTCAGTCGCGCCGGGGCAACGCGAAGAAGGCGCAAGGCAGAACCCAATATGAGCGAAATGCCAATGGACAGCAGATAGTTCGCGGCGGGCTTCCACTCCTGAAACGCCAGCGCCACAACGAAGGGGACCGCCATCGCGGCAGCCAAAAACAAGATCAGAACGCCCAGGTAGTGGCCGATCGTACGCACATCATCGAGGGTGAATCGCTGCCACATGATTCAGCCCCGCCTGACTGTTTTCCTATGTTGGCGCAACGCAGCCACCTTACCCAACAAGGAACCGCGTTCCCACAACGATCACCCACAAAAAGATGAGAAAGCAGACGAAAAAGAGCAGCACGACAACATAGGCCACTATGGGCGAGCCGGCGTTTTGCGCGCTACGTCGTATGTTCACCTTGCTTTTCCGCATAGGGTTAAGTCTACTACACATTGCGGGAAAACAAATCATGCCCACAGCGGTGCGGGCGAGAACACGCTCGAGGCGATGGTGGCAAAATCACGTCGAGAGGCCCGTCACGGTGCAAGCGAAAACAAATCTGCGAACCGGAAATAAACTGGCGGGCTCCAGCAGCGCAAACACCGCCGAAACCCGCCATTCGTCCGAAGAGACAGAGCGCCCACCGGCTGCCGCACGACTTCAGCGGCACAATGCCGCCGAAACCCGCCGTGATTCCTGGTTCAGAAGACCCTCCCTAGTCCAGGAAGCCGTCTTCCTAGTTCAGAAGATCGTCCCAGTTCGCATCAAGATCAAGCGGAGGCTCTACCTTGCAGTCGTAGTTGCCCTCTTCGTTAATGTCGATGAGCACGTGGCTGCGATCGGGCAGCTTGCCCTCAACGATCTTTTGAGCAACGCGATCCACCACTTCTCGCTGAATCAGACGCTTCAGCGGGCGAGCGCCATAGACCGGATCGAAACCATCGATTGCCAAGTGCTCCAACGCCGCAGCAGACACGTCCAAGGTGACGCGACGATCCTCCAGGCGCTTGCGCACCTCTTTCAGCTGAAGCTTCACAATGGGCTCCATCGCCTCAATGGACAAGCCGTTGAAGGTGATCACATCGTCAATGCGATTGAGGAACTCAGGGCGGAAGGTGGCGCGCAGGGCATCCTCAACCTTGCTCGTCAGTTCCGCGAGACGCTTGGCGCCTGTCTCGATGTCGCCCGAGGCAATTTCTTCCATCATCTCGCCCATCGAGCGGTTGCTTTCCTCTGCCGCGAACTCGCGAATGTACTGGCTTCCAACGTTCGAGGTCATGATAATGATGGCGTTCTTGAAGCTGACCACACGACCCTGACCGTCGGTCAATCGTCCGTCGTCAAGAACCTGAAGCAGCACGTTGAACACATCCGGATGGGCTTTCTCCATCTCGTCAAGCAGCACAACGCTGTAGGGGCGACGACGCACCGCCTCGGTGAGCTGGCCGCCCTCGTCGTAGCCCACGTATCCCGGAGGCGCCCCAATCAGACGCTGCACGCTGAACTTCTCCATGTACTCGGACATGTCGATGCGCACCATGGCCTTTTCGGTGTCGAACAGATACTCCGCCAGCGCCTTTGCCAGCTCGGTTTTTCCCACGCCGGTAGGGCCAAGGAACAGGAAGCTGCCAATGGGCCTGTTGGGGTCGGAAAGTCCGGCGCGATTGCGGCGAATGGCTCCCGCAACGGCCTTTACCGCTTCATCCTGGCCCACAACGCGCTCGTGCAGCTTGTCCTCAAGATCCACAAGCTTCTCCATCTCGCCCTGCATCATCTTGCTCACGGGAATGCCCGTCCAGGTGCTCACGACCTCGGCAATTTCATCTTCCGACACCTCCTCTTTCAAAATGGCGCCGTCGTCTTGCTTTTCGTTGAGCACGCGCTCGGCCTCTTCCAGCTTCTTCTTGAGGTCGGGAATGCGCGCATAGCGGATCTCGGATGCCAGCGACAGATCGCCTTCACGCGTGGCGCGCTCCTCTTCCGTTTGAGCTGCCTCAATATCCGCCTTTAAGCTCTGGACGTTTTGAATGACGTCCTTTTCGTTTTTCCACTCGGCCTTGCGAGCATCGAGCTGCTCTTTGGCGGCGGCGATATCGCGGCGCAGCGCCTCGAGGCGCTCTTTGCTCACGTCGTCGCTTTCCTTCATGAGCGCCTGCTCTTCAATCTGCATCTGAGTAAGCTTGCGCTCGGCCGCGTCAACCTCTTCCGGCATCGAGTCTATTTCGATGCGCAGGCGACTTGCCGCCTCGTCCATCAGGTCAATTGCCTTGTCGGGCAGGAAGCGGTCGGATATATAGCGGTTCGAAAGCTCGGCGGCGGCAACGATGGCGGCATCAGTGATGCGCACGCCGTGATGGATCTCGTACTTCTCCTTCAGGCCGCGCAAGATGGCGATGGTGTCTTCCACCGTCGGCTCGCCCACCAGCACCGGCTGGAAACGACGTTCGAGCGCCGCGTCCTTCTCTATGTACTTGCGGTACTCGTCCAACGTGGTAGCGCCAATAGCATGCAGCTCGCCGCGGGCAAGCGCCGGCTTGAGCATATTGCCCGCATCAATGGAGCTATCGCCCGACGAGCCTGCGCCCACGATAGTGTGCAGCTCGTCGATGAACAAGATGATGCGACCGTCGCTTTCCTTCACTTCGCGCAATACGGCCTTCAGGCGGTCTTCGAACTCGCCGCGATACTTAGCGCCCGCCAGCATCGACGCCATGTCCAACGAAACCAGCTCGCGATCTTTCAAGCTGGAGGGAACGTCGCCGGCAACAATACGCTGCGCCAAGCCCTCCACGATTGCCGTTTTGCCGACGCCGGGCTCGCCAATGAGTACCGGGTTGTTCTTGGTGCGGCGAGAGAGCACTTGAACGGTGCGGCGGATTTCCTCAGAGCGGCCGATAACCGGATCCAGCTTGCCTTCGCGCGCCTGCTGGGTGAGGTTTTGCCCGTAGCGCTCCAGCGCCTCAAACTGGGCTTTCTCCTGCGGATCGGTGACGCGCGTGTCGCCGCGCAGCTCTTCGTAGGCTGCTTCAATGTTCTTGCGCGTTACGCCGGCGGAATTCAGAATGCGGCCCGCCTCGCCCTTGTCTTCCGACAGGGCGATGAGCAAATGCTCGCTCGTGGCGTAGCTGTCGCCCAGCTTTTCAGCAATTTTCACGGCATTGTCGAGCAGGCTCATAAGCGCCTGGCTGGGGATGCCGCTCATGCCAAACGGCGCGTTGCTGCCGCTCACCTTTGGCATGCTCTCGATATGCGCTTCCACATTCGCGCGCATAGCGGCCGGATCGGCGCCGATGCGCTTGATGATGGCCGCCAGGTTGTTTTCTTTGGAATCAAGCAGCGCCTTCAGCATGTGGATGGGCTCTGCTTGCGACGCCTGCGCATCGGAGGCGATAGACAGCGTTTGCTGCAAGGCCTCCTGCGCGGTAAGCGCCAGTTTGTTCAAGTTTCCCATGTTCATAGCCATTCCTCCTTTTCCGGATGACTAATGTTTTGAAGTCTTGCGTGGCTTTGTCGATCGCCGCCTGCTCTACCGGCGGCCGTCTCTTTTGTCGACAGCCGTCTGCTTCGTCGACGGCCGCCTGCGCTATAGACCGACGCCTCTTCTTACATCAACCGCGGAATGTCAGACACGCGAACCAGCGCGGTGACGTCGGCACGCGTTTCGAGCTCGTGCACGCGATCGGCCAACCTGCGCACGCGTTTGTGGAGGTCGTCAATTTCGGAATCGCGCTCGTCAAGGCGCCCCTTCAGATCGAGAATGCGAATAACTCCCGCGAGGTTGATGCCCTCGTTGGTAAGCTCGTTGATGAGTTCGAGCCGTTCGATATCGGCCTGCGAGTACATACGCGTGTTCCCGCTTGTACGCTGCGGCGTTACCAAGCCTTTCTGCTCGTAGGCGCGCAACGTCTGAGGGTGCACACCGGCAAGCTGAGCCGCAACGCTGATCATGTACAGAGGTCGGTTGCGATCGGTGCGGTCGTCTTTCACCATACCCTCACTTCCTCGGTTGATGCAGCCAGGTAATCTTCCATAGCCTGCTTTTGCTTTTCATTCAGCGAGCGGGGGACGTGCACCTTCACCACAATGCGCAAATCGCCCGTTCCGTCGCCCTTAACCTTGGGCGCGCCCTTGCCGCGGATGGTCATCTTGGTGCCATCCTGCGTGCCTGCGGGGATTTTCACCCTCACCTTCGTACCGTCGGGCGCAGGCACCACAACGCTTGCCCCCAAGGCGGCTTCGGCAATGCTTACCGGCACGTCCATCACCACATCGGCGCCCTCGCGGGTGTAGTAGGGATGCGGCTCGATATGCGTGGTGATGAGCAAGTCGCCCGCCTCGCCGCCCGACTGACCCGCGCCGCCCTTGCCGCGAAAGCGCAGGCGGCCTCCGTCAACGGCACCGGCCGGTATTTTCACATCCAGCGTTTCGGCCTCTTGTTTTCCGGGAACGCGCACCGTCACGCGTTTTTGCGCGCCGCGAAACGCCTCGTCGAACGTCACGTTCAAGGTGACGTTCATGTCTTGGCCTTTACGTGGCTGAGGCCCGCGATTCCCGCCAAAGCCCGAAATGTTGCCGAAGTCCCAATTGGTTCCAAAGGCGCCTTCGCCCCTGCGAATGCTTTCGAGGATTTCGGCCCAACTGCCGAAGCCAGCACCACCGTTGCCGAAAATGTCGTCGACGTTTACCGAGCCTCCTCCCCATCCATGGGGAATCTGGTTCTCGCTCGCAGTTCCGTACTGGTCGTAGAGCTTGCGCTTCTTCTCGTCGGAAAGAACCTCGTAGGCTTCGTTTATCTCCTTGAACTTCGCTTCGTCGCCGCCGGCATCGGGATGATGCTTGCGCGCCAGCTTACGAAACGCTTTCTTTATCTCGTCGGCCGTGGCAGTACGTGGCACGCC
>DVKR01000030.1 GCA_018715935.1 Candidatus Aphodovivens excrementavium | reverse complement strand
GCATCCCCCGCGGGCGCGACCATGGAGGCGGGGATCACCCGGTCCCATTCCGAACCCGGCAGTTAAGCCCGCCGTCGCCGAGAGTACTGCGGTGTAGTCCGTGGGAGGGTAGGGAGTCGCGCCCGCAGGGGTTGCTTTTTGCTTTCCGGGGGGCGGGCATTAGGCCCGCCTTTTTTATGTTTCGTTTAAATCCTTCGCGTATTTTCTGCTGGTTTCTTTTCACCTCACTGCTGGTCTTTTCCATCTGTAGCTTTTTGCTCTTGAAGTACGCGCTTCGTATTCAGATTTTTGCCAGGGCTTTGTTTGCTTCTGGATCGTTCTATATCATGTCTAGCCTTTTACTTATACAAGTAATTACGATTTAGAACGACGTTTTAGTGACGCGTATTCGAAGAATGAGTTGAACGCTGCATCAGTCCTGGTAGACAAGAAGCCATAAAGAGAATAGTTACATATCAGAATAGAATTGCTACTGAAATGAGCGTAGCATCGTTCTAAATTGAATCAATTTTCATTTTCGAGGCAATTACATTCGATTTAGAACGATGCTTCTTTCTTACTGGATCTTGCTAAGTAAATCGACACATTGCCTTGGCCTTGTGTGTTGTTTTCGGAAGCATGCAACAGTTGACCTTGAAGCCCATTGCGAATACCGCGTACTCGTTTTGTATTGAAGTTAATTACCTTTTGAGATGGCGTATCCTTCGAGATTGCGTGTATCGGGCAACGTTTTTCTTCTGGGTAATGTTTCGGCTGGTCAAAATGCCTGGAGACGCTATATAACGCACGAGCTTCACTTGCGCTATTTGTTAGTGAGCCTGAGCCTCAATGTTGTTCCGAGCCTATTTCGGTTGCTCTGAGCCTTCTTCTACATAGACGCCTTCTTGTTTGAACACGATGAGGAATGTTCGGAAAAACACTTTCAGATCAAGCAGAAACGATACGTTGTGAACGTAGTAGACGTCAAGTGCAAGGCGGTCGTGCCACGGTAGCGAGTTTCTTCCGTAGACGGCGGCGTATCCGGTGATACCCGGTTTTACACTCAGCTTCTCGCCTTCGTTGCCTTCATAGAGCTCTGTTTCGCGGCGAAGATCCGGACGCGGTCCAATTACGCTCATGTCGCCTTTTAAGACATTGAGAAACTGAGGAATCTCGTCAAGGCTCGTGCGACGCATGAACGCACCGATGCGGGTCATTCGCGGATCGTCTGCGCCGTTGTAAGTCGAGCCATCTTCCATGACTAAATCCGGGGCGTTGACGCGCATTGAACGAAGTTTGTACATCTTGAAATCGCGTCCGTCTTTGCCAACACGTGGTGCATTGTAAAACACCGGCCCTTTGTCTTCGAAGTGGATAAAGGGAGCCAAAATGGCAACAATGAGCAGAACAAAGGGCAGCGCCAGGATGCTTACGACGAGGTCGCATATGCGTTTCCCGAACCGAAGGTACATTTAGCTTATGCCTTTGCTTTCTAAATCGTCCCACGCAGCATGGAAGGCGCTTATTACATAGGCGACATCTTCGTCTGTCAGCTTCGTGTGGAGCGGCAGCGTGATTTCGTTTTCGAATTGAGCAATCGCGCAGGGGTAGTCGCACGCGTGAAACCCAAGCGATTGGTAGGCGCTGAGCAGCGGCAGTGGTTTGTAGTGAACGTTAGAGGCAACGCCGGCTTGGCCAAGGCGCTCGATGAGCGCATTGCGAAATTGAGGCGATTTTCCGGGCATGCGCACTAAAAAGAGGTGGCCGCTTGAAGAGAGACCTTCCTCGCAGGCACGCGCCACGGCGTCGTCGCAATCAGAGGCATCTGAATGATCTGCGTTTTCGTAATGGGAAAGAATGCTGAGCGGAAGATCCGCCAGACCCTTTTGGTAAGCGTGTACAATGGCTCGTCTGCGCGCGAGCATTTCTGGATAGCGACGAAGCTGAGCTAGGCCCAGAGCGGCTTGAATGTCAGTCATGTTGCATTTCCAGCCGGGGAAGGCGATGTCATATTCCCATGCGCCCGCCCTGGTTTTGGAAAGGGCGTCTTTAGTCTGCCCATGCAAAGACATCAACATGACGTCTCGATAAAGCTCTTCGTCATCGAAAAGTCCCCTTCGCCAAGCGAGTGCACCGCCTTCAGCGGTAGTAAAGTTTTTAACGGCATGGAAGGAAAACGTGGTCATGTCGGCTATCTCTCCGGCGTGCCGACCGTTTCTCGTTGCGCCAAGCGCATGGGCGCCGTCTGCCACAAGGGCGATTCGTCCCAGCGCCTCTTGTCGCTCGTTATGTGGGATGAACGACGGGGCGAGACTGTCCACAACCTGCGACAAAACAGAGTAGTCGCACAAACGACCAGCGATGTCTACCGGAATGACGGCGCGCGTTTTGGGAGTGATTGCCTGTTCGAGCTTGGCGTAGTCCATTTCGTAGCTGCCGGGCGCGACGTCAACCAGAATGGGCGTGGCGCCCACGTGGCATATCGGCGAGCATGAAGCCGTGTAGGTGTAGGCGCTCGTAATCACCTCGTCGCCCGGGCCGATGCCAAGTGCACGAAGGGCGCACTCCAGCGCCGAGGTGGCGGAAGACAGGCATGCCACGCGTGCGGCGTGGGCGAACGATGCCAGTTGGCGCTCTAGCTCTTTCGTTTTCGGCCCAGTGGTGATCCAGCCGCTTCTCAGCGTGTCGACCACCTCGTCGATTTCTGCCTGAGTAATGTCAGGCGGCGAAAAGGGGATGACGCGCTGTGGCGGGGTATGTAACGTGTCGGACGCTTCCGTCACGATCAGGCTCCTTAGTTGGCGCTTCTGCGCATACGCTGCAGCTCGGTCATTCTCTGTCTGCTATTGAAGAGGTAGTCCGGGCAGTGCGCGGGCGTGAAGCATGGTTGTAACTGCACTCGAAGTATCACATTATGAACCTAACCTGCTGAATGCGGGGAAACGTACGTCAAGTTTCAAAAAAACAGCGGGTATATTTGAGTCGCTTTGCGTGCCGCGTTGCGCCCTACGTGCAAGGAGGGTGTTTCGGTACGTGACATAGCCATATCCTCAGCTTGCGAATAGACCGCCAAAGCAGTTCAAGACCGCGTGGGAGCGAGGCGGGTAAACAGGCGAAAGCTAGGCGAGCGTTTGGATCAAACGCACGATTTCCAGATAGGAACGCGGTTGATCGAACTCTTCCTCGGCGATGCGCCGTCCCCTTGCCGCCATGATCTTTCGAAGGGAGGAATTGCGTGCTAGCTCCTCAAGGGCGTCGGCTAAGGGTGCAACTTGCTCGGCTTCTACGTTGACACCGAAGCCATCGGATTCCACTTTAGCGCGAAACTCGGGGCTTGAGCCTGTGTTAACGAGGGCGCTGCGGCTTGCAAGGTAATCGCCGATCTTGGTAACGATGCTTTGCGCCGCAGACTTGACGAGCGAGTTAACCACGATGTCCGATTTCGAAAGCCAGGCAGCCATAGAGGGATAGTTTTGGTATCCCAGGAAATCCACTGGAGCGCTCAGTTGCGTGGCGAGCTCTTCGAGCTTGGTTCGATCTGGCCCATCTCCAAGAATCTTGATGCGGATAGGTGGCGTTATGCGGCTCGAGCTTTGGCTAAGTTGAGCTTCTCGTCGCGTATGTAACTCGGCGCCCGCCTTGATGAGGGTAGACAGATCGTAGCTCGCGCCAAGCGTTCCGGCATAGGCAACCCAAACCTCATCGGCAGGCTTTTCGACAGCGTCGGCATTCTGGGCAACGCCAGCGTCAAACGAAGCGAGGTCGTTTCCAACGTACACCGTGATATGGGGATAGGGTTCGGTGCGGTCTGCCGCAGGGCGTGCCGCATACTCGTCGGAGGTGCCCACAGCGGCAGAAAGGAGCTGGTATACCTTTCGCGCATCGCGCGTGAAGGGATAGAAGGCGATGTCGCTTAAAACGGGAATGTTTACCACCATGCGCATGGCTTCAGGCCACAGGTCGTTGATGTCGGCGACAAACGGAATGCCGTATCGCCGAGCCTCTTCTGCGCATACGCGGGCGACGTCGTTAGGGGGGATCTCGGCATAAAGCAGATCGAACGCGCGCGGATCCTCGTCGAAGCGTTTCTGCAGCATGTCGCGAAGGTTTTTAGCTGCTATTCGGTGGCTTTTGATGCGGGCGAGATCGAGGTTTTTCTGATAGCCCGGCTCGGGAATGAAGGTAATGCGGTAGGGCTGGTTTTGATAGCAAGCGCGCGTAGTGTCTCGTTGCGCTTTTTCCCAATGCTGAAACGACGAAGTGAAAAGCTCCACTTCGAACCCCTGTTTAACCAATAGCTCCGATAAAAAACGAAAGCGGGTGTAACCGCGCGTTTCGTCGCCAAGCTTTACGCCCATAGTGACGATGCCCACGCGCTTTTTGCGCAAATTTCGCTGCCCGCGAAAGCGCGCGTCGGGGTCTTTGCGTGCTTGGGGCGTGTTTTGGTGAGTCGATGTATCCATGAGGGAAAGTATACCAAGGAATTGCCCCAATTAGCGGCGCGCATGCTGAATACGTACTCGACAGCGAGACGTAGTTGCCGTACCATAACCCGGTATGGAATTTTGGCTCGGACATATCATGGACTGCATGCCCAAGCCTGGGTTGCCAAGCGAGAAAGCTGGGGCCTGGGCATAGTTTCGGCGCGGTTGCGCAGCGCGTGCGCCCGCAAGTTCAGTGACGGTACGAGAAACGTTTTGGGATAAACCATGATAGAAATTCAACATTTGTGTAAAACGTATAACGAAGCGACAGAAACCGCCCATCATGCGCTTGAGGACGTGAACCTTACTATCAACGACGGCGATATATTCGGCATTATTGGTGCATCGGGCGCGGGCAAATCGACGCTCGTGCGCTGCATCAACCTGCTAGAGCGCCCCACGTCCGGAAAGATCCTCATCGACGGGCGCGATGTTACCGATTTCTCCGGTAAGCAGCTGCTCGAGCTGCGCGCTTCGATCGGCATGATCTTCCAGAACTTCAGCCTGTTCCAGCAGCGAACGGTAATGCGCAACGTGACGTTCCCGCTTGAGCTGCGGCGCGCTGCCAAAGGCGAGCGCGAGGCGCGCGCTCGCGAGCTGCTCGAGGTCGTGGAGCTCGCCGACAAGGCAGACCGCTATCCCAGCCAGCTTTCCGGCGGCCAGCAGCAGCGCGTCGCCATTGCGCGCGCGTTGGCAAACAACCCCAAGATCATGCTGTGCGACGAGGCGACGAGCGCGCTGGACACGCGCACGACCGTCTCTATTCTCAAGCTCCTCAAAGAGATCAACGCCAGCCTGGGCGTGACGATGGTCGTCATCACGCACTCGCTTGCCGTTGCGCAAAAGATCTGCAACCGCATCGCCGTGATCGACGCCGGGCGCATTGTGGAGGAGGGTACGACTGCCGAGGTGTTCCAGAACCCGCAAAGCCCCATTACCCGCGAGCTCATCCAGAACGACAGTCTGTCGGGCGTTCCCGACGACTGGGGGACGCCCGACTCTTCGGAGGCCGACGGGTCCAAGGACTCCTCTTCTGAAAAGCCGCTTCGCGACACGGCGTCGTGCGCCGACGGTTCTTCTGCCGAATTCGCTGGGGAAGTGAGGTAGTGCCATGGATTTCCTGACTTCCTTCTTCGACGAATACGGCCTGCTGCTCGCCCAGGGCACATGGGACACCATCGTTATGACAGTGATCGCCACGCTGGGCGCCTACATCATCGGCATCCCGCTCGGCGTGTTGCTCGTCGTTACCGCCCCCGGCGGCCTGCGCCCGCATAAGGCGCTTAACGCGGTGCTCGGCTGGATTGTCAATATTGGCCGCTCCATTCCGTTCATCATCTTGTTGGTTGCACTCATACCCTTTACGCGTTGGGTTGTGGGAACTTCGCTTGGCGTGCCCGGTGCTATCGTGCCGCTTATTGTTGCCGCTGCACCTTTCGTGGGCCGCATGGTGGAGCAGAGCCTGGCCGAAGTAGACGCGGGCCTGGTGGAGGCTGCGCAGAGCTTCGGCGCAAGCGTGTGGCAGATCGTGGTCAAGGTGTTTCTGCGCGAGAGCCTGCCCTCGCTCATCCGCGGCGTGTCTATCACGTTCATCACCCTGTTCGGATATTCTGCGATGGCGGGCACGGTTGGCGCAGGCGGTTTGGGCGACATTGCAATCCGCTACGGCTACCAGCGCTACCAAGACGACGTCATGATTGCCGCAGTTATCCTGTGCGTTATTTTGGTTCAGGTTTTCCAAAGCGCTGGCGACATACTTGCGCGGCGTATCGATCGTCGAAACAGGTAGTTCCGATTGTAGGCAGACGGGATCGGCTCACGCCGTGTCACGTCGCTTGCGCTTGACTCTTTGTTTGCGGCGCCCGTTGATCCGCTTCGTTCTCTGGAGGGCGGGGCGCGTGGAAGGGTCGGTGCCATATGCGGTGCATTCTGCCGCTTCGGGCCTATTCTCTACCGTATTGGTAACCTGTTGGAAATTACATTTTGGTTTGATGGTATAAGCTGAGTATCCGTTTTTATGAATAAGGAAGGGATTTGTATGAAGAACAAGAGACTGGCCAAAGCTGTGGCTTCCGCTGCGGTAGTGGGCGCAGCGCTGGTTGCTTTGGTAGGGTGCGGAGGGAGCGCCCAGAGCGTGCAGATTGGCGTTCCGTCTGACCCCACCAACGAGGCGCGCGCGCTTTTGCTGCTGCAAGACGAGGGTCTGCTGACGCTGGAAGAGGGCGCAGGCCTGCAAGCGACTAAAAACGACGTTGCCGATAACCCGCACAACATCGAGCTCGTCGAGATGGAGGCTGCATCGCTGCCGACGTCGCTGCCCGATCTTGACATGGCGGTCATCAACGGCAACTACGCCATTGGCGCCGGGCTCGACACTGCCTCCACCCTGGCAGTTGAGGCAACCGACTCCGAAGCCGCCGACATGTACCAAAACGTCGTTGCCTGCCGTGCGGGAGACGAGGATTCACCCAAGATTCAGGCTTTGGTGGCCGCCCTTTCGACCCAGACCGTCAAGGACTACATCGACGCAACCTATAGCGGCAGCGTCGTAATGGTTGCCGACGTGGTGAGCGAGGACGCCATTCCTGAGGCTACCGGCGACGACACCACCATCACTGTGGGCGCCTCTCCGGCTCCCCATGCCGAGATTCTTGCCCAGATCGTCGATATCCTGGCTGCTAAGGGATGGACGCTGGAGGTAACCGAGTTCAACGATTACATTCAGCCCAACGTTGCCGTGACTGACGGCGAGCTGGATGCAAATTACTTCCAGCACATTACTTACTTGGACGACTACAACGCCCAGAATGGCACCGATCTGGCCAATGCCGGTGGCATCCATTTCGAGCCTTTGGGGCTGTATCCCGGCAAGACCACGTCGCTGGACGGTCTTCAGTAGGCCGACTGCTGCATAGGTGATACTTGAGCAAATGCGCCTGGGAAACCGGGCGCATTTGAGTTTGTTGGCGCATTTTACATGCGGTCTATCCGTGCGGTTATGAAAAATGCATACTCGGCTAAACTTCAAGAGCGGGTTTTTCAGACGAGCGGTACTATATTCACGCATTACGGTCAAGTTGTGTTGGGGTGGATCGTGTCTGGTGCAACGATAAGCAAGAAGCGGCAAACGAACTGGGATCTCTTGCGCTCCCTCAGTATGTTTATGGTCGTTGTCGTTCATACCGCCGCATACCTTCCCCAGATTTCTGAATCGTTCGCACTTCCGCGTGCGGTTTCCGAGGCGGCTATTATCTGCAACCCCGTCTTTTTCATGCTGTCGGGGTACTTTGCCTTAACGCCGCTCAAATGCAGCCTCAAGGAATACTATCTAAAGAAAGTCTCATCGATAGTGATTCCGATTTTGCTCTATTCGGTCATTCTTTATGTTTTCACGTCATGGGGGTCTTTGGGGCTGGGAGGCTACGTGTCGTTTGCCGCATTGATCTTTTTCGGATGGTGGTGGTTCATTCCGGCGTTGATCCCATGCCTGTTGCTTTCGCCGTTTCTGCATCAGGCTTTCGAGGGGCTTGATGATCGTTGGATTGTGAGATTGTCAGTGATTCTCGCGGTCATTTACGTATGGGGCGCTCTCTATCATGTGCTCGATTACGTTGCCGTTGCTATAGAACGGCCGGGTTTGAGCAATTTGCTTACCATGGCAACTGCTTGCGTGCCTACCGTTTTGGTTTCGAGCTACTTCCCGGTGTTTTGCTTCGGGTACTTGTATCGTCGTCTTACCCGCATACTGGACCCGTCTAAGAAAAAGCTCATCTCCGTCTTTTCGCTGCTTGCGATAGCTGCTACCTTCGTGTTTGCGGGGCTCGGCGTGGGGAGAGACGATCCGAATCAACTTTGGGTGATTGCGGCTTTCGGTTTGTTTTTCCTTTTCGAGAGGGTGCGGATTCCGGAGGGGGCGGCGTCTAGGATTGTCGTTTGGGCTGCAAAGAGGTCGTATTCTGTTTACCTTTTCCAGGGAACCACCATTGCGATCATTGCGGATCTGGTGTATACGCAAATGGTGTTCGGTGACGTCGCTCTTCTTCCGCTTCCCGTGGTGTTTGCAATTTGGATGCTGTTCGTACTGCTTTCTTATCTGCTAGCACTGCTTATCGCTTCAGTGCTTGATCCTCTGATTCTTGAAAAGATTCAAAAACTGTTCAATTCGTTGGTCGTTCGCAGAAGTAAGAACATTGCAGCGCGAGATATTGGCAAGTAGCGCATCGCGTTGTTTTGATTTTCGAGCCTGGATGTAACCAGTTGGCAAACTTTACGCGCTATACTGATCGGCCATAGGCGAGGTCTGCGCGGGTGACAAGGACTTCACTGGCGCGGGACGGCTGTGCGCCTGTCCCCAGAACGCTCTCAAGGAAAGGATCAGACAATGACTCCCAATCCGCAGCAGGATTTTGTGCTCAAGACGATCAAAAGCCGCGATGTCCATTTCGTGCGGTTTTGGTTCACCGATGTTATGGGCACGATGAAGTCCTTTGCGGTGATTCCAAGTGAGCTGGAAAACGCCTTTGCCGACGGTATGGGCTTCGATGGCAGCTGCATCGAAGGGTTTGCGCTCGAACGGGAGTCGGACATGCTGGCCTTCCCCGATGCGTCTACGTTCCAGGTGCTTCCTTGGCGACCCGAGTCTAATGCGGTCGGTCGCATGTTCTGCGATATCAGAAAACCCGACGGCAGCCCGTTCGAAGGCGATCCGCGCCACGTGCTTGCGCAGACGGTCGAGCGCGCCGCCGATAGGGGGTATGTTTTCAACGTTGGCCCTGAGCTGGAGTATTACTACTTCAAGGATCCCACGGACACGAAGGTTCTCGACACGGGCGGATACTTTGACCTTACGACGCTTGACTATGCGAGCGACTTGCGTCGCGACACGGTCCTCACCTTGGAGAAGATGGGCATCCCGGTTGAGTACTCCCATCACGAGCTTGGCCCTTCGCAACATGAGATCGATTTGCGCTACGACGAAGCGCTGGCAATGGCGGACGCGGTCATGACCTACAAGATGGTAGTGAAAGAGATTGCCATTAAACACGGGGTGCATGCTTCGTTTATGCCCAAGCCCATGACTGACGCATCGGGAAGCGCGATGCATGTTCATCAGAGCCTGTTCGACCTTGATGGCCGCAACGCATTTTACGATCCTGAAGACCCTGAGGGATACTGCCTGTCCACTGTGGCGAAAAGCTATATTGCCGGCCTGCTGAAATACGCTCCGGAATTCTGCCTGGTTACCAACCAGACCGTAAACTCCTACAAGCGTCTCATGGGAGATCCGAAGGCGCCCGTTCGCCTTTCGTGGGCGCGCTCTGATCGCACGAGCCTGGTCAGGATTCCCGGGTATCGCCCGAATTGCGAGCGCACCTGTCGTGTGGAGCTGCGCAGCCCCGATCCGGCGGCCAACCCCTACTTGGCGTTTGCCGTCATGCTTTCCGCCGGTTTGGCGGGAATAGAGGAGGGGCTGCAGCTGATGCCCTCTGCCGATGATTCCGATGGGCAAACAGGCACGCTTCCCCAAACCCTTGGCGAGGCGGTCGAGCTGTTTGCGGAGTCCGAGCTGATGAAGAAGACGCTTGGCGAACACATTCACGGCTACTTGGTGGAAGCGAAGCGCGAAGAGTGGCGCGAGTACCAAAGCTGCGTTTCCCAGTGGGAACGCGACAGGTATCTGGCGGTGTTGTAATGAGGGCGCGGACTGGAAATAGGAGAGGTGCGCGATGAAAAAATCGGTGATATTCGTCGCGGATAGCTTGGATAACGCCCACAAGTTCCAGCAGGTGCTTTCTGCGCTCGATGTGGAAGTTGCAGCAGGCTCTTCGGTGCAGTTTAAAAATCTTTTAGTTAAACATCCTGGCTATGATCTGGTGATTTACGAAGTTAGAGGCGATGTGACGGCGGGCGTGTCTGCGGCAGAAGATATGCTTGTTGCCGATGGGAACGGGACGCTTTTGGTTATCCTGTCGGAAGACCAGCTCGGCCAGTTCACGCCACCGGCTCGCGTGCGTTCTGACTTCGTGATGCGCAACGCCACCCCTGCCGAGTGCAGCGTGCGCGTTCGTCAGCTTCTGTGGCCGGGCAGCGAGCAGACGGCCGCATCGTGCGTGACGGTTGACGCGATGACCATCAACCTTGCCACATACCAAGTCGAGGTCGATGGCAAGCCTCTCGATCTTACCTATTTGGAATACGCCTTGCTGGCGTTTTTGGCAACCCATCCTGGGCGCACCTATTCGAGGGATGCTCTTTTGCGGCATGTGTGGGGCTTCGACTACTATGGAGGCTCGCGCACAGTTGATGTGCATGTGCGCCGCATTCGCGCCAAGCTTGGGCCTGAGCTTGCCCAGCATCTCGAAACGGTACGTGGCGTAGGCTATCTTTGGAATTAATTGCTCTATACTATGCGTTCGAAAGCTGTGACGAGTGATCGAGCGTAACGAGTGAGGATTTCCTATGCCAAAAAAGATCGCTGTTATTGACGGTAATTCGCTCATGCACCGGGCGTACCATGCTGTTCCGCCCACCATGAACGCTCCCGACGGCACGCCGACCAATGCGGCGTTCGGGTTTATCTCGATGCTTTTGAAATTCGTTGAGATCTCCCAGCCCGATGCGATAATCTGCGCCTTCGATGCGGGACGTCCGGCTTTCCGCATGGAGGCGCTCAAGCAGTACAAAGCGCAGCGTCCGCCCATGGACGAAGATCTTAAAGTGCAGTTTCCCATTATCGAGCGCTTGCTTGAGGCGATGAGCGTGCCGGTTGTGCGCGTTAAAGGATGGGAGGGCGACGACGTCTTAGGAACCATCGCCGCGCGCGACGAGCGGTTGGGATATCAAACGCTGCTTGTTACGGGAGACAAGGACGCCTATCAGCTCGCGAGCGATCTCACGCATATCGTCACCACGAAAAAGGGCATTACCGACGTGGCGATTTACGGGCCGCAGGAAGTTGAGGAGCGCTACGGGGTCACCCCCGAGCAGTTCCCCGACTTTTTGGGCTTGAAGGGAGACAGCTCCGACAATATCCCCGGCGTTCCCGGCATCGGCGACAAGGGCGCCGCTCGCTTGCTTCAGGCGTATGGAAGCATTGATGGCATTTACGACAACCTTGACAAGCTCAAGGGCAAACAGCTGCAAAACCTTCAGGAAAACAAAGACGCCGCCTTTATTAGCCGACGCGTGGCAACCATCGTGTGCGACCTCGATTTTCCTCTCGACATCGAGCAGGCGAGCTTCCCTTCGTTTGACGTCGAAACGGTGACAAAGGCGTTTCGCGACGTGCGCTTCAACTCGCACCTTACTCGCGTGCTTAAGCTGATTGGCGAGGAGCCTGTTAAGCAGGTGGCTCCGCTTGAGTGGGAGCCGGTTTTCACCGGAGACGCCGCTAAGGAGTTGGTTGAGCGCGCCTGCGATGGCTCCGCGCGCGTTGGCGTTGCGTTTGTTGCGCCGGAGCAGGAGTCGCTTTTCAGCTCGGGCGTGTATTGCGCAATCAACACCGATGAAGGCACGGCGATCCTCACCGACGACGAAGGCCTGTGCGCGTTTTCCCAGGTGGTGCGCTCGGTTCCGTTCGCCGCGCTTGACGTCAAGGCGGAGCTTCATCGGGTCTATCCCGCCGACACCTCACTGAGAGCGCTGGTCGAAGACGCTGACATCATGGCTATGGACGCTTTCGATTTGGGGCTTGCCGGTTATGTTTTGAACTCCTCGGTTGCCGCCTACTCCTTCGATGCGCTCATGGACGCCTACGTAGGGGGAGTTTTGCCCGAAACGAAAGACGACGCGGTGCGTGCTGCCTCGCAGGCGGCGGCGGCGCGGCGTTTGGTTGGGCCTCTCACCAAGGCGCTTGAGCGCGATGCGTCGCTTGAGACGTATCGCTCCATTGACATGCCCTTGGTTGCGGTGCTTGCCATCATGGAGCGCACGGGTGCCGCAATAGACACCGCCCATCTGAAGAAGCTTGGCGAGACGACGCAGCTCGAGCTTGATGAGCTGTCGTCGCGAATATTCGAGCTGGCGGGGGAGCAGTTCAACCTCGATTCTCCCAAGCAGCTTGCGCATGTGCTATTCGAGGTGCTGGGGCTTAAGCCGCGCAAGAAAAACCAGCGCGGCTATTCCACCGACGCTAGCGTGCTCAAAGAGCTCGCGGGTGAGCACGAGGTTCCCGGGCTGGTTTTGCGCTACCGCGAGCTCGCAAAGATCAAATCAACCTATATCGACACGCTGCCGCGCCTACGCGCGGGCGATGGCAGGGTGCATACTACCTTCAACGAAACGGTTACCACGACGGGGCGCTTGTCTTCGTCGGATCCGAACCTGCAAAACATCCCCGTGCGCACCGAGTTCGGTCGGCAGATCCGCACGTGCTTCATTCCCCTCGCCGAGCGCGAGCGCTTCCTGTCGGCTGACTACTCGCAAATCGAGCTGCGCTTGCTTGCCCATCTGTCGGGGGATGAGCACTTGATTGACGCGTTTTGCTCAGGCGCCGACTTCCATGCGTCAACGGCGGCGAGAGTGTTTGGCGTGTCGGTTGACGAGGTTACTTCTGAACTTCGCAGCCGTGCGAAGGCCGTTAACTTCGGCATCGTGTACGGCCAGCAGGCGTTCGGGCTTTCGCAGAGCCTTGGGATCCCCTTTGGCGAGGCCAAAGAGATGATCGACCGCTACTTCGAGGCGTACCCGGGCGTGCGTGTCTATCTGGATCGCACGGTGGCTCTTGCAAAAGAGCGCGGCTATGCTGAAACCATGTTCGGCAGAAAGCGCCATATTCCCGAGCTGAAGTCGTCCAACGCCGCCAAGCGCGGTTTTGGGGAGCGCACGGCGATGAATCATCCCATGCAGGGAAGCGCCGCCGATATCATCAAGCTTGCCATGCGGCAGGTTCAGGAGAGGCTCATAGCCGAAGGTATGAAGGCGCGTCTTTTGGTTCAAGTGCACGACGAACTCGACTTCAGCGTGCCGGAGGGCGAGGTGGATGCGCTGTCTGCCTTGGTGCGGGACGTGATGGAGAACGTGGCGAAGCTGCGCGTGCCGTTAGTGGTGGACGTGCAAACAGGTGCGAACTGGGCAGAGGCCCACTAGGTTCCGCGTTCCTGCGGTACGCGGAACCGTTCGCGCCGACCGCTTCTGGGCGGCCTCCGACGCCCCAGGGCTTCATTTTCCAAAACTCCATAAATGGTTTATTGAATAGCGAGGAAATCAGAGTATAATGCATGAGGTTGCGCCCAAAGGGGGCGCGGCGTAGGAAGAGTGCGATGATACACGTCGATCGTGCATCCGACCCTGCGGGGCTTGCGACGGTGACGTAGAAAGTTATCGCCTTGCGTAAGGATTACAAGGAGACACTCATGTACGCAATCGTAAAGACCGGCGGCAAGCAGTATAAGGTTGCTCCCGGCGACAAGCTCAACGTCGAGAAGATCGACGCTGAAGTGGGCTCTCAGGTGGAGCTCACCGCCATTTGCGTTGTGGATGGCGAAAAGGTCGAGGCAGATCCCGCTAAGGCTGCCGACACCAAGGTAACCGCAACGGTTCTCGAGCAGTTCCGCGGCGAGAAGCAGCTTGTGTTCAAGTTCAAGAAGCGCAAGAACTACAAGAAGATGCGCGGTCATCGTCAGTATCTGACCCGCATTCAGGTCGAGTCGGTGGGTTCGGCCAAGGCCGAGTAACGAGGGAGGTAGTCTCATGGCTCATAAGAAAGGTCTCGGTTCCAGCCGTAACGGTCGCGATTCCCACGCGCAGCGTCTTGGCGTGAAGATGTTTGCTGGTCAGACGGTGCGTGCAGGCAACGTCATCGTTCGTCAGCGTGGTACGAAGTTCCATCCGGGCGAGAACGTAGGTCGTGGCAAGGACGACACGCTGTTTGCCAAGTGCGACGGCACGCTTGAGTTCACCCGCGGCGTGAAGCGCCGCGTTCACGTACGTCCCCAGGCGTAGACGTATCACTGGCTGTTCAGGCCGGCTGCATATCACTTGAACCGATTGCCCTCTGCAACCCAGAGGGCATTTTCATATACAATCGGCTTGACAGGCAGAAAAGGAGCAAGATGGCACGGCGGCAGGCTTAACTGCTGCTTGAGCGATATGTAACGAAAGAGATGCTATGTTCATCGACAAAGTACGCATTAACGTAAAAGGTGGAGACGGCGGCGCAGGCTGCATGTCGTTTCGCCGCGAAGCCCATGTTCCCAAAGGCGGGCCCGACGGCGGAGACGGCGGGCATGGCGGCAATGTCGTCTTGGAAGCGGATGCGAGCGTGTCGTCGCTGATCGACTATCGTTTCAAGCACCACTTCAAGGCTGAGCGCGGCACGCACGGCAAAGGCGCGCGCAGGCATGGTGCCACGGGGGAAGATTTGGTTTTGCGTGTTCCGGTGGGAACAATCGTGCGCGCCTACGATGACGAGCGTAAAGAGGTTGGCGAAACCCTTGCCGATCTCACGCACGACAAAGAGCGCGTAACGGTGGCAAGTGGGGGCATGGGCGGTAGAGGAAACATCCATTTCGTCACGTCTACCCGCCGGGCTCCTGCCTTCGCCGAACTGGGAGAACCCGCTGAAGAGCGTTGGATCGAGCTCGAGATGAAGCTCATGGCCGATGCTGCGTTGGTGGGAGTGCCTTCGGCGGGCAAGTCGTCGCTCATTGCAAAGCTGAGCGCTGCGCGCCCGAAGATTGCAGACTACCCTTTCACTACGCTTGTTCCAAATCTAGGAGTAGCGCGCACCGACGATTACAGCTTTGTGGTTGCCGACGTTCCCGGGCTTATCGAAGGAGCACACGAGGGCAGAGGGCTTGGACATGAGTTTTTGCGCCATATCGAGCGCACTGCGCTCATTGTTCATGTGGTGGATCTGACGGGAGGTCTTGAGGGGCGCGACCCGCTTGAAGACTACGAGATCATTAACCGCGAATTGGCGTTGTACGCCGAAGAGCTGGAGGCGCGTCCGCGTATTGTTGTGGGTAACAAGATCGACGCTCCGGGAACCGAGGATGCGGCGAAGCGTCTTGCCGAGCGCGTGAAGGCCGATTCCCTTGAGGCTGCAGGGGGCGATGAGTTCGTGCAAAGCCGCATCGACCCCAAGCTGTATTTGATCAGCGCGCTTACTGGGGAAGGGGTAGAAAGCCTCAAACATGCCATTGGCACCAAGGTGCGCGAACTGCGCGAGCAGGCGCGCGAGGAGGCGTCGGAGGCAGATGTTCAATACGAACACGTATGGGAGCTTAAGCGTCAGTCGCGCGAGAAAACGTTCCGCGTTCGCAAGCTTTCCGGGGGCATTTTCCGCGTGGAGGGCACGCAGGTCGAACGTATGGTGGTGCAGACGGACTGGGAAAACGAAGAGGCCCTTGCCTTTTTGCAGCATCGTTTCAAGCGTTTAGGTGTTGACAAGGCGCTTGAGAGTGCAGGTGCGTGCGACGGCGACGAGGTGCGCATCTTGGGTCGCGCCTTCGCCTTCGAATCCGCCACGGGCGCCGATCCGTATCGGGAGCTGGAGCTATGAGTTCGCTGGACGCTGCGGCTGCGGGGTCGTCTCACGGCGCCTGCAAGCCGCTGGTGATAAAGATCGGGTCTTCCACGCTTACCACGGCGGACAACCGCATCGACCGTGAATACGTGCGCGTCATCGCGCAGCAGGTTGCTCAAGTTCGCGAGCAGGGCTGGTCGCCCATCATCGTGACCTCCGGAGCCATTGCGTGCGGCCTTGAGGCGATGGGCATGCAGCGTCGGCCCGATGACATGCCGAGCTTGCAGGCGGCTGCTTCGGTGGGTCAAAGCGCGCTTTCCGCCGCCTATGCCGAGGCGTTTAAGCCCTACGGCATCGTCACCTCGCTGGTTTTGCTCACGCGCCGCGATACGGCAGATCGCCATGCGTACCTGCACGCACGTGACACGTTCGACAAGTTGCTGGAGTTTGGCGTTGTTCCCATCGTCAACGAAAACGATACGGTTTCGGTAGAGCAAATCCGCTTCGGCGACAACGATACCCTTGCGGCGCTGGTTGCCTGTTTGGTGGAGGCAAGGCTTGTGGTGATCCTGTCTGATATCGACGGGCTCTATAGCGCCAATCCTCGTCGCGTGCCCGACGCGCATCTCATCGAGCGGGTCGATTCCATCGATGCGCGAGTCATGGCAATGTGCGGCGAGGCGGGCACCGCTGCCGGTTCGGGTGGTATGATCACCAAGGTGAAGGCGGCTCGCGTGCTGATGGTTGCCGGCATCCCGCTTGTCATTTGCAACGGCAGGTCCGAAGGCGCCGTTTTGCAGGCGGCGTGCGGCAAGTCGGTGGGCACGCTGTTTGCCGCGTCAGACCGCCCGCATGAGATCACGCCCAAAAAGCTTTGGATTGCTTTGGGCGATGCCGCCCGTGGGGCGCTGGTTGTGGACGAAGGCGCGAAACGGGCGCTCATCGAGCGCGGGTCTTCGCTGCTCGCGGTGGGCGTACGCGATACGAAAGGTCGGTTCGAACCGGGCGATATCGTTGATATTACCGAGGTCGGAGGCCACGTGTTTGCGAGAGGGCGCGTTTCTGCCGAGTCGGACGAGGTGAGGTTAGCTCAGGGTCTCGACCAAAAAACGCTTGCCGGAAACCGTTTGCTTGCTCATTTGGCGGAGCGGCCTTTAGTGCATCGCGACGAACTTGTAGTATTCGAGTAAGTGCTTTACCGGGTTTGTGGCCGACGAAACCCGATGGAGACGACGAAGCTGCCGCAGATTTTCGATGCGAGGTTTCTTGTAACCCCGTTGGCAGAGGGCGAAGGGGAGGTAATATCCGATGAAAAACGACCAGGTCAAAGCGGAAGTGATCGAGATCGCGCAGGCGGCGAAAGCCGCAAGCGCCGAACTGGGGCAAACGTCACTCGATGCGCGCAACGGGGCTTTGCGTGCGATGGCTGCCGCCCTGCGCGCTCACGCGGACGAGATCGTCGCGGCAAACGAGCGCGACATGGAAGCGGCGCGGGCGGCGGGCACTAAGGAGAGCCTGCTCGACCGGCTAATGCTCGACGAGGGACGCGTCGAGGCAATGGCTGCGGCGCTTGAGGACCTGGTGGCGCTGCCCGATCCGCTCGGCGAGGTGCAGGAGAGACGTGCTCTCTACAACGGCATCGAGCTTGAGCGCGTGAGCGTGCCGCTCGGCGTGGTGGCAGTAGTGTACGAGGCGCGCCCCAACGTTACCGCCGACGCCGCCGGCATCTGCCTGAAGGCCGGCAACGCCTGCGTGCTGCGCGGGGGCAGCATGGCTGCCGCCTCCAACGCCGCGATCGCGCGCGTGCTTCACGATGCTGCCGTGGAGGTGGGTCTTCCCGCCGGCTGCATCGGGTCGATAGCTTCCACCGATCGTGCTGCGACCGACGAGCTCATGCAATTGCACGGCATCGTTGACGTGCTTATTCCTCGTGGCGGTGCAGGGCTTATCCGGCATTGCGTGGAATGCTCAAAGGTTCCGGTCATCGAAACGGGCACGGGCAACTGCCATGTGTATGTGAACGCCTCTGCCGATTTGGAAAAGGCGAAGGCGATAGTGGTAAACGCGAAATGCCGCCGATTCGGGGTGTGCAACGCGGCAGAAACGTTGCTGGTGGACAGATCTATTGCAGAACAGTTCTTGCCTCCCGTGTTCGCGGCGCTCGCAGATCATGGAGTAGCCTTGCACTGCGACGAGGCGTCCTACGCAATCGCCGAGCGCGTGGTTGCCGGTGGCGGCGAGCTTTCCTTTGAAAGAGCGGACGCCTCTGATTGGGAAACCGAGTATCTTGCGCCTGAACTGGCGGTGAAGTGCGTGTCTGGCGTGGACGAAGCAATCGATCACGTAAACGCTTTCGGCACCCACCACTCCGAGGCTATCGTGGCACAAGACTCTTCGGCAGCCGAGCGCTTCTTGGCGCGGGTTGATGCCGCTGCGGTCTACGCGAATGCCTCTACGGCGTTTACCGACGGCGGGCAGTTCGGCATGGGCGCCGAAATCGGCATTTCCACGCAGAAGCTTCACGCACGCGGGCCTTTCGCGCTGCAGGCTCTTACTTCCTACAAATACGTTTTGCGCGGCGATGGGCAGGTGCGCGCGTAGCATGGCCCTTGCCGAGGAAAGCGGGCGTTCGAGGCGGGGCGCTGCCCATGGCGGGCGAGCCGTCGGGCAGCTCGGCGCGTCTCCTTTCGGCGCTCAGCGCTCGGGCGGCTCGGTAATTAGCCCTCGCCTCGATTCTCTTGGAAGCGATGGTGCCGCGGTTCGCTTGGGGATTATGGGCGGCACCTTCGATCCTATCCATATTGGGCATTTGGCAGTGGCGGAACAGGCGCGCGAAGCCATGCAGCTTGATGCAGTGGTGTTCGTTCCCACAGGGGAGCCCGTGTTCAAGAAAGACCGCGACGTAACGCCTGCCGAACACCGCTTGGAAATGTGTCGGCTTGCAGTTGAGAGCAACCCTGCGTTCGACGTGAGCGACATAGAGATCCGCCGCAAGGGGAATACCTACACCGTAGAAACCCTTCGCCAGATGCGTGCTCATTACCCTGAAAACGTTGAGCTTTGGTTTATAACGGGCGCCGATGCGGTGGCAAGCATCGTCAAGTGGCGTGAAAGCGCCGCCATCGCCGGCCTGGCAACGCTCATTGCGGTCACGCGCCCGGGCTTCGCTTTGACGGAGCAGGTGAAAGACGACATCGCCTCAGCAGGTCCGTTTGACGTGCGCTACCTGGAGGCGACGGCGCTCTCCGTTTCTTCGAGCGATTTGCGTTCGCGGGTGGCAAACGGGCTTTCGATCCGCTATTTGACGATGGCGCGCGTGCGTGACTACATTTACGAGCATGGTTTGTACGGGGCGGCTTCTGCTCGTGGCAAAGCGGCGTGCTGCGATGCTGAGGCTTCCGAACTCAACAGGTATTAAAGGGGCTTCGATGGGAGAAATGAGCGATTCGGACGCGTCGATTGACGCGCTTTCAGATGAGTTTTACCAGCAAATGCACGAGGCGTTGCGTGAGCGCCTGCCGAAAAAGAGCCGGTTTCGCCACAGCATCGGCGTGGCGAAGCAGTCCGAGGAGCTGGCGGAGGTCTATGGGGCGGACGTGAGAAAAGCGCGCCTCGCCGGGCTTCTTCACGATTGGGACAAAGGGTACGACGACGAGGAGATTCGGACGCGCGCTGAGGAATTGGGTCTTCGGTTCGATCCGTTTCTCCTTGAGCACATGCCGCAGCTTCTTCACGGTCCCACGGCTGCTCAAGCGTTGGCGCTGGAGTTCCCTCAGATTCCCGCCGATGTTTTAAGCGCGATCGAAAAGCATACTGCCGGAGCGGTGGGCATGTCCGATTTGGACATGATTGTTTATATAGCAGATGTGATAGAGCCCCATCGGGATTTTGACGGCGTTGACAAGCTGCGGGAGCTGGTGGGGGCAAAGCCCCTCGAGGAGCTGTTCGTAGACGTGTCGGCGCATGTTCTTGGGAATCTTGTAGATCGGCATCGTTTTATACACCCCGAGACGCTTAAAGTGTGGAATTATTACCTTATGAGACAAAAGCGCTCTCGCTAACAGGAAAGGAACAGTATGTCCGAAATTGATGACGTTGCCCAAGCCGGCCAATTGGACGAAGCTGCCGACAAGAAGGCGTTCGCGCGCTCATGTGCGCTTATCGCCGCCCGTGCAGCCGATGAGAAAAAGGCAACGGATATCTTGGTTCAAGACGTTCGCGCATTGGTGAGCATTACCGACTACTTCGTGATTGTCACCGCTGCGAACTCTCGTCAGGTTGATGCAATCATCGACGAGATAGAAGAGGCTTTATTTGAGCAGGCCCACGTCAAGCCCAATCACACCGAAGACAGCCGAGATGGCTCGTGGTCGCTGCTCGACTACGGCGACGTGGTGGTTCATGTGTTCATGCCCGAAGCGCGCGAGTACTATCGCCTCGAAGAGCTGTGGAACGACGCTCCTGCCGTCGACCTCGCTAAAGAGGCCGGTTTGACTGACGTGCAGTACTCCGAACGCATTTCGCAAATGCTTGGCTAATGCACGCTGAAGTGCGCGAGAAGCGCGTTACCGTGTGTTGTATTCCTTGGCGGAGGGCAGGCCGTATGCGCTCTCCGCTTGCGTTACGGCGCGAATGACGGCGTGCTGCATCGCCTCGGTTGCCAGGATCGAAACGGCATCGGGGTCTGCGGCGATCTCGCCCGACGCGTAGGCGAAGATCGTGTCCCCGTCGTTGAGGGTGTGAACGGGCTTGATGGCGCGCGCATAGGCGTCATGAGCGCACGAAGCCGTCTTTGTTGCTTGAGCCTTGGTTATGCGGGCGTTGGTGAGAATGCACCCGATGGTGGTGTTGGTTACCGGCGCCGAGCTCGTCTGATGCGTTTCTTCCGAAGCAGCCGCCCGCACAAACGCATCGAGTGGGTCTAGGATGCCGCCGTGTCCGTCGCGCGTTCCGGCGAGTTGAGTGCCGGACGCGTCGAACACATGGCCAAGCGCGTTTACCGCGACGAGCGCAACGCACACCAGGCCGCCCCAGCGCATGCCCGCTGTGCCGAACCCTGACTTCATGGCGTAGTCGGCTCCAAGCAGCTTGCCGACGCTTGCGCCGGTGCCGGCACCTACGTTCCCTTCCGCAAGGCGAGCGCCTGGCTGTTGCGCGAGCGCGGTTTGAGCGGCAGCCTTTCCCATAGCGGCGTCGGGGTGCGCGTTTTGCCCTACCAAAAGATCGAACAGGCAGGCGCCGGTAACAATGGGGACGTGAGCGCCGGCAAGCTCGAATCCGATCCCTTGCTCTGCCAGTGCTTCCATGACGCCGCAGGACGCTTCGAGTCCGAAGGCGCTTCCGCCCGACAGCACCACGGCGTGCACTTTCTCTACCATGTTTTCAGGCTTCAAAAGATCGGTTTCGCGCGTGGCGGGGCCACCGCCGCGCACTGCCACGCCGCACGTGGCGCCCGAAGGGGCAACGATGACCGTGCATCCCGTTCCCCTTGATTCGTCTTGGGTATGAGCGCAGGAAAACGCGGGCAGGTCGGCTAGAGTTGCGGCTTTAAGCATCGAAGCCTCCTTTAACTCGGTAACGCTCTCATTCTACCGCAGGGTATTCTGCGCTTGTATTAAGGTATGTTTGAGGATATAATGCGCTTCGTCTGGGTTGTCGCGTGCGCCTTTGAAAGGATGCACGCATGGCATCGTTTATTAAAATGGCCGCTTGTGAGGGGCGGCGGCCTAAGCACCTCTCGTCCCTTCGCTGCTTCCCTCGGTCTGACCTCATTGCGCGTCTTTTGGGGGATCGTCATGTCGCGCGCTTCGTTGTTGCTCCCGACGGATTTGGGAAAAGCAGTTTGGCGTCAGGCTATGCCGAAACTGTGTTTGCGTTTCGGCACGTGCTGTGGATCAACGGGAAAAGCCCGTGCTTTTTGCGCGACCTCGATTTGGGCTCCATCGCTTCGGGCGTGACTGCTGTTGACGCTCAAGCCGCCTTGGTGGTCATGGACGACGTTCCTCCTTTGGCGCCCGAGCGCGCCGCACTTCTTTCTGCCCAGATTGACACGCTGTTGGCGCACGGGTGCGAAGTGCTTGTGTGCTGTTCGCCCTCATGTGACGCGTTCGCGGCGCTCCAGCGCGATCGGCTCAAGCTCGACCCCGCAGATCTGCTGTTGGCTTCAGCTGACGCGGCTTCGTCAAGCGACAGTGAGGCGGCAGACGCTCCGCATGCGCGAATTGCGGGTTTGCAGCGAGGGTCGGGGCTTTCCTCTCGGGCGTTTCTCGATGGCATAACGCGGGAAGATCTTCCTTCCGAGCTGCTGCTTTCCCTTATGATTATGCTTTCGCTGAGGGAGGGGTGCCTCGACGAGGTGAGCGCGTTTGGCGCATGCGGCAGCGAGACGCTTGAGCTTTTGGCATACCAGTACCCCTTTTTGGGGATTGACGAGCGAGCGGGCGTGTTCAAGACTCCCTGGTTTGAGCCCGATGACATCGCGCATGCCTTTTTGCCGAAGCTTGACTCGGTTGCTCAGCGCTCCAACTTCTCCTCGCGTTCTGATTTGGCGTGCGGCATCGCCGACGTTCTCCTCGGTCGGTTTGAAGGAAAACGGGCATGCGGCGTGGTTGCCTCTCTGTGTCCCCGAGCCGACAAAACGTCTTGGCTTGAGCGGCGCTGCGTGGCGCTGGCAAAGCAGGCGTGCATTCTTCCGGCGAGCGATCTTTCTCGCTGCTCGGGCAAAGACTCTCGGGGAAGCAGTTCTCTGCTCGATGCCAACGATGCTTGGCGCTATGCCGCGCTGGGCGACTTTGAGTCGGCGCGGCGCCATGCGCGGCGCGCGGCATCGTCGAAAAGCGAATCTCCCCAAGTGATGGGGCTTCTTGTGCTTTTGCGTCACGGAACCGCTCGTGAGCGGTCGAGGGCTCAGACCCAGTTGGAGGGATGGCAAAGCATGCCCCTGTCTCAGAAGGAGGAGGGCGGCTTGGGTCATGCGTGCTGGACGCGCCCCCTCGCTAGCATGAGCAACCTGGCTGATCTTCCTGCTGAAGACGCGCGCCGTCGCTGGGTCGATTGGTCGCGTGGCGAGGCGGATCCCGACGCGCTGTCGATAGCCGCGCTGTGGCTGTTTGAGGATGCCTGTGCGCGTGCAGAAGGAAGGGACGTGCGAGAGGGCGAACGTGCGGCAGCCGTTGTTGGCTCGGCAGCGCTAACCGGTGCTGCGGATGCGCTGCTGTTGACCGCTGCTGCCAGGCATGTTGCCCAGCGGCTCGAACTTGCGGGTGACGATCATCCCGATGCGTTTGCCTCGATGGCGTGTTTGGCGTGGACGGGGTTGCGTCGCGCCGAGGCGTTGTGTGGGGCTTGCGATCCGTTGACGGATCCCGCGGCACAACAGCATGCGCGCGAAATCGAGGCATCGGTTTTCTCTCAGCGCAGGGAGCTCGAACGGCGCGGACGGGAGAAGAGTCGCCGACGGCAAGAGTATGCGGCAACACATCCCGATTCGTTTTTGGACGGTCGTTATGCGCCTGCGGACGCTTCCGGCAATCCGCGCGAACCGATGCTCTGCGTGAAACTGTTTGGCGGCGTAGAGGTTCGCATTGGGGATCGGCTTGTCGATCCCAAGCTTCTTCGGCGTCAAAAGGTGAAAACGCTGCTGGCGCTGCTGGTGCTCAATCGAGGCCGTGATGTTTCGCGCGATCGTTTGGTGGCCATCATGTGGCCCGATGCCAACTTGGAATCGGCGCGAAAGAACTTCTACACCATTTGGTCGCTTCTCAGAACAGCGTTGGCGTTGCCGGACGGGTCGTGTCCGTATCTTGTTCGGCAGCAAAACGTCTGCCGCATAGAGCCCAGCTTGCTGAGAAGCGACATCACGGAATTCGACGAGGTTTGTCGGACGCTTATGTTCGGATCGATGGAGACCGATGGCTGGGAGCGCCTGTCCACGGAAGTGGACGAGCATTACCTTGACGACCTCATGCCGGGCGAGCGGGGAACCGAAACGATAGAGCGCATGCGAAAGGAATGCAGAACGCGCCTGGTTGACGCGCTGGTTGCAGCGGCGCGAAGGCTCGTTGACGCTGGGCGGATCCAAGAAAGCCTCTGGTTTGCCCGGGCGGCGCTAAAGCGCGACAAGACGCGAGAGGACGCCTACACCGTTTTGATGCGGGTTCAGGTGGCAGCGGGTCAACGCGCAGCAGCGCTTGACACCTATTTCGAATGTCGGCGTTTTCTCGCCGAGCAGCTGGGCATAGACCCTTCTTTAGAAACGATGGCAATCTATCATGGCATCATTGAATCTGAAGAGGGTCTCCTCTAGGGAATTGTTTGGAGAATTTCAGGTCAAAACGGCTCTGACAAGCCATCTGATCCGTGTAATTCCGCAAGCGTTATCCTCATTGTGATACAGTAGTGCGCAGCTTTTGGCGCCAGGCTGTCCTGGTGCGACAGCGTTCGAAAGCGCTGCTCTCCATTGAAGAAGGGACATTTCTTTTTTATGGCTGGATTCCTCTCAAAACTGCTTACGCTGGGCGAAGGCAAGCAGATGAAACGCTATCAGGCGATGGTGGACGAAATCAATGCGCTAGAGCCCGACATGCAGGCTCTCAGCGACGACGAGCTGCGCGGCCTCACCGCGCGGTTCCGCGAGCGCCTGGATGCAGGCGAAGACCTATCTGCGCTTCTTCCCGAGGCGTTTGCCGCCGTGCGCGAAGCTTCGGTGCGCTCGCGGGGGCTGCGTCATTTCGACGTGCAGCTTATCGGCGGCATGGCGCTTAACGACGGGCAGATCGCTGAAATGAAAACCGGTGAAGGCAAAACGCTCGTTTCCACCCTCGCCGGCTACCTGAATGCGCTTCCAGGGAAAAACGTCCATATCGTTACCGTTAACGACTATCTCGCTCGCCGCGACAGCGAGTGGATGGGCGCTATCTACCGCTTCATGGGATTGAGCGTCGGCCTTATTCAAAACGGCATGCGTTTCGACAGAAAGAAGCCTGCCTACCAAGCCGACGTCACTTATGGCACCAACTCGGAGTTCGGCTTCGACTATCTGCGCGACAACATGGTCACGCGTGCCGAGGCGCGCGTTCAGCGCGGGCATCATTTCGCAATCGTCGACGAGGTGGACTCCATCCTCATCGACGAAGCGCGCACACCGCTGATTATTTCCGGCGCAGGCACGCAGGCGGCGGAAACCTACAACAAATTCGCCCGCGTGATGCCTGGCTTGACGGAAGGCGTCGATTTCGAGATGGACGAGGCAAAGCGGACCATAACGGCAACCGAGAGCGGTCTGGAGAAAATCGAAGCCATGCTTGGCATCGACGATATCTATGCGGATCCCTCCGGACAGCTTCCCAACCACCTTCAGCAGGCTTTGAAGGCTCAGTTTTTGTTCCATCGCGACGTTGACTACGTCGTGGTTGACGGCGAGGTGAAAATCGTAGACGAGTTCACCGGCCGCATCATGGAAGGTCGCCGCTATTCTGAGGGTCTGCATCAGGCTCTTGAGGCAAAAGAGAAAGTGCTGGTGCGCGAAGAGAACCAGACGCTTGCAACCATAACGCTGCAAAACTACTTCCGTCTTTACGACAAGCTTTCGGGCATGACCGGCACGGCCATGACCGAAGACGCCGAGTTCCGCCAGATCTACAAGCTTCCCGTCGTCGCCATTCCTCCCAACAAGCCGGTCATCCGCAAAGACGAAGACGACCTGGTGTATCGCACCATCGACGCCAAGTTCAACGCAGTTGCCGACGAGGTTGCGCTTCGCCATGAGGCGGGGCAGCCGTGTCTGATCGGCACGGTTTCGGTTGAGAGCTCAGAGCGCCTCTCTCGCTTGCTTGACAAGCGCGGCATTAAGCACGAGACGCTGAACGCGAAAAACCATGAACGCGAAGCCCACATCATCGCCCAGGCAGGTCGTGTGGGGGCAGTGACCATCGCAACCAATATGGCAGGCCGCGGCACCGACATCCTGCTGGGAGGCAATCCTGAAGTGCTCGCAGAGGATTTTCTGCGCGAGAAGGGACTCGACCCCGTCCGCACGCCCGAAGACGATGAGCGGCTGGCTGCAGCGGTGGCGGCGGGAGACGAGGTGGCAAAGAAGCTGTCCGAGAAGCTGATGCCGGCTCCTTCAGAAGAGCAGCGCGAGCAAGCGCTGCATCAGGCGGAGGAGTTGTGCGCTGTCGAGCGCGAGCAGGTGCGCTCGGCAGGCGGTTTGGCGGTCATTGGCACCGAGCGTCATGAGAGCAGGCGTATCGACAACCAGCTTCGCGGCAGGTCGGGTCGTCAGGGAGATCCTGGCGTCACGCAGTTCTATCTCTCGCTGGAAGACGATCTGATGCGCCTGTTCGGCGGGGACCGCATGGACTCCATCGACCGCATGATGGCAAAGATGAAGATGCCTGACGATGTGCCCATCCAGGCGGGCATGGTTTCCAAAGCGATTGAGGGCGCGCAGCGTCAGGTGGAAACGATACATTTCGCCGCTCGTAAAAACGTGCTTGAATACGACGACGTTATGAACCTGCAGCGCGAGGCTATTTACGGTGAGCGCAATGCCATCCTTGACGGCAAAGACCTGGACGAGCGCATTCCCTCCATCATTGAAGACGCGGTAGAGGCGATTGTGGGCGAAAACTGCTCCGCGAAAGACCCTAGCGACGACTGGGACACCAAGGCGGTTGACGCATGGGCGGCGGAAATGACCGGCCGAACCGATTTTACCTGCAACGAAGTTGATCACGAGGACGACCCAGAGCTTCTTGCCGAGGCGCTGCAGGAGTATCTGCAATCGGTCTACGACGAAAAGACCCAGCAGCTGGGCGCGCCCGCCATGAAGGCTCTGGAGCGCCAGGTGATGCTGCGCATCATCGACACCCGCTGGATGGCCCATCTTTCGGAGATGGACTACCTCAAAACCGGTATCGGGTTGCGCGCATTCGGTCAGAGGGATCCTCTCGTTGAATACAAGAACGAAGCGTATCGTGCGTTTGAGAATCTGACTTCCACTATGTATACCGATTACCTGCGCACGTTGCTGCGCCTCCAGGTTGCGGTAAAGAAGGACGTTCCCGATATGCCGGAGCAGAAAGACGTCCTTTCCGGGAAGGTCAGCTACTCTTCGCCCGAGGCGGCGTTGGACTCCACGGGGGTGGGTTCAGCCGTTCGCAACGCGCGCGCCCAGGTTCCCCAGGCGGCTTCGCCTTCTGCTGGCGCGGCGAAAAAACCGCCCCAAGAGATACGGAAGCCCCAAACCTATGTCAAGGATAAAGACGATCCCTTCGCAAACGTCGGAAGAAACGATCCTTGCCCTTGTGGGAGCGGCTTGAAGTTCAAGAAGTGCCACGGAAAAGACTTTTGAGTCTAGGGCCCCGACCGCCTGCCGGCAGTCGGGGTCTGCCGATGCGGCGATGCGGCGGTTCGCTTTCTGCCTCGCGCAACCCCCAGAGACTTATGTGCCATGGCCATGAAGCGCCTTGGCGTCGCGCGAGAAGAAGGGCGTTTCGCCGTTTTTTGCTGGCGCCATCTTTTAGTTCCCCTTAGGTTTTTGTTGCGAGAAACGATATGGCTGACAAGGAAATCAAAGAGCTCAAAGAGGCTGCGCGACGCGTGGACGATGCGCATGCCTACTTGCATATAGAAGAAAAGGAAGCCGAGCTTGCTCGGCTCGACGAGCAGATTGCGAGCCCTGGGTTTTGGGACGATACCACCCACGCCCAGGTCGTCTCGAAGCAGGCGAGCAATGTGCGCGCCACCATCCAGGAGTATCTCGACGCGCGCGCTTTGCTTGAGGACGTGCGAACCGCATTTGAGCTGGCTTCGGAAGACGATCTGTTTGCGGCCGAGGCGCAAGAAGGCTTAAGCCGCCTGGACGCCATGCTTGACGGGCTGGAGGTTGCCTCGTGGTTTTCGGGGCGTTTTGATGCGGGCGACGCCATTCTCACGGTCAATCCCGGGCAGGGAGGCCTTGAAGCCCAGGACTGGACCGAGATGCTCTACCGCATGTACACCCGCTATGCGGAGAGCAAGGGGTGGAAGGTGCGCGATTTGGACGTGGTTGCTGGCTCTGATGCGGTTGGCCTTGACAAGGCGACCATTCAAATTGAGGGTCGCAACGCCTACGGCATGCTCACCAGCGAGTCGGGCGTTCACCGTCTGGTGCGTATTAGCCCCACCGATGACAAGAAACGCCGCCATACCACGTTTGCCGGTGTGGAGGTGCTCCCCGTTTTGCCTGACGATATCGAAGTTGATCTCAACGTGGCGGATGTTCGCGTTGACGTGTATCGCTCGAGCGGTCCGGGCGGGCAGTGCGTAAACACCACCGATTCCGCCGTGCGCCTCACCCATATTCCCACCGGCATTGTGGTGACGTGTCAAAACGAGAAAAGCCAGCTGCAGAACAAGGAAGCCGCCTTCAAGGTGCTACGCGCCAAGCTCTACGAGCTTGAGCGGCAGAAAAGGGAAGAGGAGCTTGCCGAGCTGCGCGGCGAGCGCATGGAAAACACGTTCGGCAGCCAGATCCGCAATTACGTGCTGTATCCCTACCAGATGGTAAAAGACCTGCGCAGCGGTATTGAGACGGGCAACGTTGACGCCGTGCTCGGTGGCGATCTCGACGAGTTCGTGATTGGGTATCACCGCTGGAAGGCGGCGCAGTAGCCAACCGGCGCGCTCGCCGGTCCGTCGTTTCGAATAAACGCCGTGGTGATTCAGCTTTTAACTTTTATCAGGGGAAAAGGCGTGTAGAATGGTGCGGTACCGCTTTGGCGCCGCATGATAGGGCTGCGCCAAGATGCACAGAAAGGATGACATGCCCATGCAGGCACAGCAATTGGCCGAACAGGCACGGCATATGCGCGTTAACATCGTGCGCATGATTGCCGAAGCAGGTAGCGGACATCCGGGCGGTTCGCTATCTTGCGCCGACATTCTCACCGCGCTGTATTTTGGCGGTGTGCTCGAGCATCGACCTGACGAGCCGTCGTGGGAGGGAAGAGATCGCTTCATTCTGGCAAAAGGCCATGCGGCGCCTGCCTTGTATGCGGCATTGGCGCAGGCGGGCTATTTCCCCGAAGAAGAGCTTGCGACGCTTCGCAAGTTGGGCAGCCGCCTTCAGGGTCATCCCGATTCTAACCAGGTGCCCGGAGTGGAGGTCTCTACGGGCTCTTTGGGTCAAGGCCTTTCGATTGCCTGCGGCGCTGCTGCCGGCTTGAAGCTTGACGGCACGTCCCAGACGGTGTTCGCTTTGCTTGGCGACGGAGAGTGCCAGGAAGGCCAGGTGTGGGAAGCTGCCATGTTTGCGGCGCACCACAAGCTCGACAACCTTGTCGCCATCGTTGACCGCAACGGACTGCAGATCGACGGCTCAACCGAAGAGGTATGCGATCCGGGCGATATTGCGGCGAAGTTCGCGGCGTTTGGCTGGGATGCCGCAGAAGTTGACGGGCACGACATTCCTGCGCTGATTGAGGCGCTTGCTTCTGCGAAAGCATCGCGCGAGGGCAAGCCTCATGTATTTGTCGCCCGCACCGTCAAGGGCAAGGGCGTCTCGTTCATGGAAGGACAAGCCGGCTGGCACGGCAAGGCTCCCAATGCCGATCAGCTTGCCTTGGCTTTGGCTGATCTTGGCTGCACTGAAGGAGAGGAGGCCTGCCGTGGTTAAGCTGGCGAGCGCCGAGGAAAAGCAGGTAAAGCGCGCCACGCGTGCGGCGTACGGCGTGACGTTGGCCGAGCTTGCGGCAGAGGGTCTGCCGGTCGTTGCGGTTGACGCGGATCTGTCGGGCTCTACGACGACGAAAAAGTTCGCAGATGCCGACCCTGCATATGAGAAGCGTCTGTTCAACTGCGGAATCGCCGAACAGAACATGATCGACGTCGCAGCGGGTTTGGCGGTTACCGGCCATATTGCCTTTACCGGTTCGTTTGCGGTGTTTGGCACGGGTCGAGCCTACGACCAGATACGCAATACGGTTGCCTATAGCAAGCTCAACGTCAAGGTGGCTCCCACGCATGCCGGCGTGTCGGTTGGCCCTGACGGAGGCAGCCATCAGATGCTCGAGGACATTTCGCTTATGCGCGGCCTGCCGGGCATGCGCGTTTTGGTTCCCGCGGACTACGCGGCGGCGCGCGCGGCCATTCGCGCTGCGGCTCAGACCGAAGGCCCGGTTTACGTGCGCATGGGCAGGGCGTCGGTTCCTTCCGTCTATGCCGATGGGGTGGAGCTGGAAGTAGGACGCGCGTACGTTTTGCGAGAAGGCTCCGATGTTTCGATTTTTGCCTGCGGCGTTGAGGTCGAGCAGGCTTTAAAGGCGGCGGACATCCTTGCCGAACAAGGAATCGATGCCGAAGTGATTGACGTATTCAGCGTAAAGCCCCTAGACGAAGACGCCATTGTTGCGTCGGTGGAAAAGACCGGCTGCGCCGTTGTTGCCGAGGAGCACAGCGTCGTTGGCGGTTTGGGTTCGGCGGTTGCCGAGACGCTTGCACGCCGTCATCCTGCGCCCGTGGAGTTCGTCGGCGTGCAGGACAGGTTCGGAAAGTCTGGCGAGTTCGAGGAGCTTCTTGAGTATTTCAACTTAGACGCTCCCTCTATTGTCGAAGCTGTGAAAAAGGTACGTCAACGGTAAGCCATCTGATAAAATGCGTTGAAGTCTCAGTACATCGCTATATGAACGGAGCATTCTGTGACGAACGATATTGATCAGGCGACAGCCGCTCAGCCGGCGACGCCCCGTCGCGCTCGCGCAGCGCGAGGAGCGCATTCTCGTCAGGCTCAGATGAGCGCTCAGCTGTCGCAGTCGTTGCCTGTGCTGGAGGTAGAAGACATTCCCCAGCAGACTGGCACGCCGGTAATTACGTTTGACCATGTGACGAAGGTGTACCCCGCTCAGCCAAACCGTCCGGCCCTCTCGGACATCTCGCTGCAAATCTATGCAGGCGAGTTCATCTTTTTGGTGGGTCACTCGGGCTCGGGTAAGTCGACTTTCATCCGCATGCTCATTCGCGAAATCAAGCCAACCGAAGGCCACATCTACGTTGCGGGCGAGGATCTGGGCACGATGCGCAATTGGCGCGTGCCCTACTTGCGCCGCAACATCGGCTGCGTGTTTCAGGACTTCAAGCTGTTGCCGAACAAAACGGTATTCGAGAATGTGGCGTTTGCCCTTGAGGTAATCGGCAAGAGCCGCCACGTTATCAAGACGCAGGTTCCCGAGGTGCTGCGCTTGGTTGGCTTGCAGGACAAACTCAACAAAATGCCCGACCAGCTTTCTGGTGGCGAGCAGCAGCGCGTCTCCATTGCGCGCGCCATTGTGAACCGACCTCCTATGCTGGTGTGCGATGAGCCTACGGGCAACCTTGATCCGCAAACCTCTCGCGGAATCATGGACCTTCTCGAGCGCATCAATCGCACGGGCACCACGGTTTTGGTGGCAACCCATGACCGCGAAATGGTAGACAACATGCGCCGTCGCGTCATCGCTTTGGATCGCGGCTGCCTTACGCGCGACCAAGACAGGGGGGTGTACGGGTTCGATGTCTAGTCTGTTTTACTTTTTCCGCGAGTCGCTTACCGGCTTCACGCGTCACCTGTCCACCGCTTTAGGGTCTATCATCACTATTTTCTTGTCGCTGCTCATCATCGGTATTTTCTTGGTGGGCGGCCGCATGGTGGAAAACATCATCTCTTCTGTAGAAAGCGAAGTCTCCATTACCGCCTACGTGTCGGACGATGCCTCGCAGCAGGATATCGACACGGTGATGAACTACCTCTCCTCGCAGGAGTCGGTGGCGTCTGTTGGCTTTACCACCAAAGAGCAGGCGTTGGAGAATTTCCAGTCCACCAGCTCGGACATCGTCGATGCCCTCGACGGATCCAACCCACTGCCGGCTTCTATCGACGTTGAGCTGTCTGATCCTCAGATGGTGCAGCAGGTTGCAGAAGACCTTATTGCCAACGAAGACTATCAGAAGATCTGCGACACCGAAGGAAACCCCTCCGAAGATGTCCGCTATGGCGAGAAGTCGGTTGAGCGCCTGTTCTCGCTTACCAACTACGTGCGCTACATCGGCCTGGCTCTCATCGTCTTGCTGATCTTCATTGCGATGGTGTTTATCAACAACACGATTCGTCTGGCGATTCTGGCTCGCCGCAAAGAGATCGCCATCATGCGTTTGGTTGGTGCGAGCAACGGCTTTATTCGCGGGCCGTTTCTCATGGAGGGCGCGCTTCACGCTGTTATCGGCTCGCTTCTGGCGGTAGGCTGCCTTGAGCTTCTGCGCAGTTTCGTTCTGCCCCAGGTGCAAGGCGCTCTGGCGTTTCTGCCCTTCGACCTCAGCTTGAATGCGTTTATCTTCGTGTATGTGATTCTTGTCATTGCCGGCCTTCTCATCGGCCTTATTGGATCTGCCCTGGCCATGCGCCGCTACCTTAAGGTGTAGGCAGGCGTTTAGCGCTGTATGGCAAAACATAGCGACAGTAAGCAGGTTGCGGCGTCCGCGCGCAAGGCACGGGCTCGCAACCTGCGTCTTATCAGGGTGTTTGTTTCCGTCATTGTGGTGGCGGGCGCCTTTTGCCTTGGCTTCTTCGTCCGTGGAGACCAGTCGATGCTTTCGGCATTGGGATTCACCGCGCTTGTGGGGGACGACACCGCCCCTGGTGCCGCAGAGCAGGTCAACGTCTTCAATTCTCTGTCTAAACGCGTGGAGGAGGTTGAAGACCTGCTCTCAGAGGAGAGCCTTGACTCCTACGATTTAGATCAAACGACCGCCGGCGTGCTTGCTTCGGTGGCGGACGCGACCGAAGACCCTTACCTTCGCTATTATTCTCCTTCGGAATACGCCCAGCTCGAACAGGACGGCGGCGATGACTACGAAGGCATCGGGGTTTTGTTCGGGGAATCGAACGGCAATGCCTATGTGGTGGATGTGTTTGACGGATCGCCTGCTCAGGCCGCCGGCGTGCAGGAGGGCGACTTCGTCGTGGCGATAGACGGAGATCGTGGCCGTCAGTGGTCCCAGACCGAAGTGCTTGCCGCGCTCGATCGGGAGGAAGGCGCGTCGGTTGTGGTGACGTGGCGCCGACCGGAAACCTCGGGATCTGAAGGCGGCGAGGAGTTCACTACTGCGCTGACGTGCACCAAATCTACGACGGTGAACGTCGAGTCTACGCTCACCGACGCCGGCGTGGGAGTTATCACTTTGCGCCAGATATCTGGCAACTCGGCTGATCTTATCCGTTCTGCAGTAGAAGATCTCGAGTCTCAGGGAGCGCAAGCCTACGTACTGGATATCCGCGATGTTCCGGGCGGATATCTGTCGCAAGCGGTGGAAATTGCCAACTTGTTCGTGCGCAACGGCATCATCGTTCAGATCGAGACGAACTCAGGCGTTACCACGCGTCAGGCGACGGGAGAGGTAATTACCGACAAGCCCTTGGTCGTTCTTGTCAACGAGAACACCTCCGCTGCTGCCGAGGTGCTTGCGGCGGCAGTTCAAGACAATCAGCGCGCCTCGTTGGTTGGACAGACTACCATGGGGAAAGGTTCGGTTCAGGTGGTTCGCGAGCTTTCCTTTGGCGGGGCGTTGCGCTATACGGCGGCGTATTATTTAAGCCCTCAGGGGCGTTCGATAGACGGTTTGGGCGTTGTGCCTGATTTCGTGGTGGGCGCCGAGGACGGAGGCTACGACAACCAGCTGGCTTTGGCGGAGGAGACTGCGCAGTCCGCCATTTCGGTGTAGCCATGGCAAGGTCGCGTTCTAAAACGCGCCGTGCGCCCCATAGCTACCCTGCGGGGACGTTGATTGTTCACGCCGAGGGGTATGGCTTCGTTCGCACGGCGGAGGGCGAATACTTCATCCCTGCAGCTAAGTTGGGCGGAGCCTTCGACGGCGATACCGTGGAAATAAGCCCTCTTCCCGCAACCTCTTCTAAATCCTATAGAAAAACAGCGGGTGGGGCCTCTCGCTCGGGAGGGCGGCCGGCGGCTCGAGTTGTTCGCGTGATTGAGCGCGCTCACGAGTTGCTTGTCGGTCGCTATGAGGTTGCCGATCCTTTCGGCGTGGTCGTTCCGGAAGACCCGCGCATTCCCTATGACGTTTTCACTCAGCGCAGCGCGTCTCCCGACGTGCCTGACGGTGCGCTTGTGCGTGTCCGCATCACCACCTATCCTTCGCGCAATACGGCAGCTACCGGTGTGGTGGAAGAGGTTTTGGGAGAAGCGGGAAAGCCTCGGGTGGGAATAGAGTCGATTATCGCTCGGCACAAGATCGAGACGCGCTTTTCCCGCGCATGCAGCGAAGAGGCGGAAGGGCTTACGCTTGAGGTGGACAAGGCTCTTTTAAAGGGGTATGCAGATTTACGGCAGCGTTGCGTTTGCACCATCGACCCGACCGATGCGCGCGATTTCGACGACGCGTTGTCGCTTGATTATGTGGGAGAGGACGAAACTGCGCTTAAGACGGCTGTGTTGCGCGGTTCGGAAGACCTACCTGCACTACAGGGAAAGGGCTGGGAGGGCGCCGCTTCTCCTGTGTGGCGTTTAGGCGTGCACATCGCCGACGTCTCTGCCTACGTGCCGTGGGGCAGCTCGGTGGATGTCGACGCGCGCAGCAGGGCGACGAGCGTTTATCTTGCCGACCGGGTGGTGCCCATGCTGCCCGAAAAGCTCTCGTGCGATTTGTGCTCTCTTCGGCCCAACGAGCCGCGCCTTTCTCTGACGGTTGATCTTTTTTTGGATGACTGCGCGCGCGTAGCAAGCTATCGGGTCTATCCTGCGGTGATTTGCTCCGATGCGCGGCTGACCTACGATCAGGCGCAGGCGGCGCTAGAGGGCAGCGCGGAAGAAGAGGGGGTGCCTGCGCCGATCGCGCAGCGCCTCGCCGGGCTTTCTCGGATTGCGCGCCTTCGCGATGCGATTCGCCGCAACGCAGGCGCGCTTGACTTCCCTTCGGTGGAAGCGAAGGTGAGCCTTGACGCGCAAGGGAGCCCTGTTGAGGTGGTGCTGAGGAAGAAGACCCTTGCGACGTCTTTGGTTGAGCAGACAATGATTCTGGCAAATGAGGCAGTTGCATGCTATCTTGTTTCGGCTGAATGCCCCGGGCTCTTTCGCGTTCATGAACGTCCTGCCGCCGATGCGCTCGCCGGGCTTATCCCCCTTTTCGAGGAGTTTTCCTGGTTCGAGCGTGTTGACACGACGAAGTTTGCGGCGGGCGATCCGTTCGCGTTGCAGGAGTGTCTTGCGGCAAGCAAGGGGCGCAGCGAGGCGGATCTGGTGGGCTCGCTTCTGCTCCGCTCCATGAAGAGGGCCGACTATCGCCCAACGTGCGACGGGCACTACGGTTTGGCGCTAAGTGCTTATGTTCACTTTACGTCGCCTATCAGGCGATATCCCGATCTCGTGGTTCATCGTATGCTGAAAGCCTGCCTCTACGGACGGCCTGAGCTCTACGATCAGGAGGTCTCTGCGCTACGGTGGCTTGGGCGGCATTGCTCGGAGAAGGAGCGAGAAGCAGACGAGGCGGCGCGCGAGTCGCAAGAGCTCAAGCTTATCGAGCTTCTAGAACAGCACGTGGGAGAGGCGTTTTCCGGCGTGGTCTCAGGGGTAGCCGCCTATGGGCTCTACGTTCGGTTGGACTCTACGGCAGAAGGGCTTTTGCCCGTACGCAAGCTGGGATGCGAGTACTATTCGTTCGATGCGGATCTGCATCGACTGGTGGGACAGGACAGCGGCAGGGTTTGGCGGCTTGGTCAGCGGGTTGCGGTAGTGCTGAGCGCAGCCGATGCCAGGAGGCGTATACTCGAATTCCGCTTAGCAGGCGATACGGTGCGTTAGGAGGTGGTCATGGGTTCTCGAGCCGATATAGACGATCTGCTTTCAGGGACGTTCAACTCGATCTTACGCATTGAAGAGCGTTCGCTGGACAATAGGCTCACTGAAGGGCTCACAATTACAGAGGTTCACACCATTGTGGCTATCGGGCTTTACGAGCAGAATCCCATGAATGTGATTGCGGCGCGGCTGTGCGTCACCACGGCGACGTTGACGACGGCGGTGAACAAGCTTGAGAAACGCGGGTTCATTCGCCGAGAGCGAGACGTGGAAGACAGGCGCAAGGTCATGCTCTCTCTCACGAAAAAAGGACGGTTGGTATACCGCGCTCACAGCCTTTTCCATAAGCAGATGATCGACGACGCGCTCTCGGGGCTCACTGACGAAGAGGAGCGGGTGCTTACCACTGCCCTGGTGAAAGTGAAGGCGTTTTTCGACGAGCGCGCTTGAGGATGAAAACACCGAAGAAATAATGGAGGGGCGTTGTGGGGTATTGCATTCACGGGAATTGCCCCATACCATACTAGGAACAGTTATTACTTAGACAATCAAACTAATTTGAATGTCGGAAAGGAACGATTATGGCAACGATCGACACCGTTAAAGAGGTACTGTCCGAGAATCTCGACATCGACACCGATCAGATCACCGAGGACGCCACCATGGAGGCTTTGGGCATCGACTCTTTGGACATGATGGAGCTCATCTGCGATCTGGAGGAAAAGTGCGAGATCGAGTTTGGTGAGCCCGAGGGCATCGAGACCATCGGTCAGCTGGTTGCCCATATCGATTCTCTCAAATAACAATCGATTGCTACGTGCAGGGGGCTGCGAAAGCGGCCCCCTTTCGGCTTTTTGGGTAATTGAGCCTATAGTACACACATTTCTGCGGACGATGGATTCGCAGCAGGGGGAAGCATCGAAAGGATTATCGAGTATGAAGACGCGGGTCACGGAGCTTTTGGGCATCGAGGTGCCCATCATTCAGGGTGCCATGGCGCGTATCGCAAACGCGAGCTTGGCGGGTGCGGTAAGCGAAGCGGGCGGACTGGGCATCATCGCCTGTGGCGGCGCGCCGCTGGATTGGGTGGAAGACCAAGTGCGCCAGGCGCGCGAGATCACCCAAAAACCCATTGGTGCGAATGTCATGCTTATGGACCCTAACGCCGGAGAGCTTGCAAAGCTTTTGTGCGAGCTGAAGGTGGATGTTGTTACCACGGGCGCGGGAAGCCCTGCCAACTATATGGACATGTGGAAAGAGGCGGGCATCAAGGTCATCCCCGTGGTGGCGTCCACCGCTTTGGCTGTTCGCATGGAGCGCTTGGGAGCTGACGCGGTGGTTGCGGAAGGCACGGAGTCGGGCGGCCACATTGGCGAGCTCACTACGATGGCGCTTCTTCCTTCGGTGCGCGAGGCGGTTTCCATTCCCGTTATCGGTGCCGGCGGCGTGGCGGATGGCCGCGGCTTTGCCGCCGCATTCATGCTGGGTGCGGAAGGCGTGCAGATGGGAACGCGCTTTCTTACCGTTGAGGAGTGCACCGTTGCCGATGCGTATAAGCAGCGCGTGCTGGCGGCGAAAGACTCCGACACCATCGTCACCGGCCGCGGCAGCGGCCATCCGGCTCGTTGCTTGAAGAACAAGTTCTCCCGCAAGGTCCGTTCCCTTGAGGGCGACATGGCGAAAAACGGCGATGAGCTCGAGCAGATGTATTTGGGAAGCCTGCGCCGTGCGGTGGAAGGCGATGTGGACAACGGATCTATGATGGCCGGCCAGGTTGCGGCTTTGGTGCGCGAGCGCAAGACGGCTGCTCAGGTTCTTAACGAGATCGTCTCTGAGGCGCAAGCGCTGTGCGGCTTGAATATCGAAGAGGTTGCCGCCTTGAACGCTCGGGGCGAGCGGCTGGTTGCGTCGAGCGCGGAGTAGGGAGCAGAAATGAGCGAAACTGCTGTGCACTCTTCCAGTCTCGAGTCGCTCGACGAGCCCGGATTGGTGTTTATGCTTTCTGGTCAGGGCTCCCAAAAACCCGGCATGGGCGCCGACTTGCTTGACGTTCCCGAGGTGGCGGCAACCTTTGCCTGCGCTTCGGACGCGTTTGGCTTCGACGTCGCCGATTTGGTCTGTTCCGACGATGCGGAGCGCATCAACGACACGCGTTATGCTCAGCCTGCCCTGTGCGCGCTGTCGGTGGGCATCGCCCGTGCGCTGGAGGCGCGCGGGGTTGCTCCGTCGGCGGTGCTTGGCTTCTCGCTTGGGCAGATTGGGGCATTGGCGGTTTCCGGCATGCTTTCCGATACGGAGACCTTTGCGTTGGTTCGCTGTCGCACTGACGCCATGGCGCGTGCCGCCGACAGGCATCCGGGAGCGATGAGCGCTCTGCTCAAGGGCACCGACGAAGAAGTCGAGCAGCTGTGCGAGGAGTGCGCGCAAGGCCAGGTGCTGGTGCCCGCCAACTACAACAGTCCAGGGCAAGTGGTTATTTCCGGCGAGCTGGAGGCGGTTGCGCGAGCCGAGGAGCGCTGGAGCGCTTTGGGCAAGCGCGCATCGCGCCTGAAAACCTCGGGCGCGTTCCACAGCCCTCTCATGGCGGAGGCGGCTGAAGAGCTGTACTCCTACATGGAAGCGGTCTCGTTCTCTCAGCCGCGCATTCCTCTTATTTGCAACGTGGACGCTGCGCCGCTCACTGCGGAAACCGCACGCGAGCATCTGGCTCTTCAGATGACCCACCCGGTGCGGTTCGTGCAGTGCGTGCGCGCGCTAGAGGCCGCACATGCTCGGGAATGTATCGAAGTTGGCTTTGGCGGCGTACTGACGAATCTGGTCAAGCGCATCAACAAAGAACTCAAGCGCTCATGCGTTCAAGACAGGTCGAGCTTCGATTCATGTGTCGAATTGCATGGCGAAGTTGGGAAGGAGTAGGCGATGGCCGCTCAGGAAAACATCCAGGACGTGCGCCGCGCTGCGGTGGTTACCGGCTCGAGCCGCGGAATCGGCCGCGCCATTGCCGAGAAATTGGCAGACGCGGGGTATGACGTGTGCGTCAATTGCTCGAGCGAATCGGGGCTCGAGGCGATTCGGGAGCTTGCCGAGCATTTGCGCGGCGCTTACGGAGTGGGGGCAATTGCTCGCGTTGCCAATGTCGCCGATCCCGACCAGGCCAAGGGGCTGATCGAGGCCGCCTTTGAAGAGTTCGGGCGCATTGACGTGCTGGTGAACAACGCCGGCATAACGCGCGACGGCCTTTTGGCGCGCATGAAAGACGAGGATTTCGACGCGGTGATCGACGTCAACCTGAAAGGAACGTTTAACTGCTGCCGCGCAGCTGCCCAGCGCATGATGAAGCAGCGCTATGGCCGCATCGTCAACATGAGCAGCGTGGTGGGCGTTGCCGGCAATGCCGGCCAGGCAAACTATGCGGCATCAAAGGCGGGCGTGATCGGCTTGACGAAATCCATCGCCCGCGAGCTTGCCGGTAGGAACATCACCTGCAATGCCGTAGCTCCCGGGTTCATCGAGACCGACATGACAGACGCGCTGTCTGAAAAGCAGCGCGCGGCTATCGGCGAGCGCATTGCCGCCAAGCGTTTCGGAACTGCCGAGGAAGTTGCTGCGCTGGTGCGCTTCTTGGCGAGCGAGGGTTCGGGCTATATCACCGGCCAGGTAATTTGCATCGACGGAGGTATGTCGCTATGAGTGAGAAGACCGCATTCAAACTGACGGGCGCAGCTCCTGCGGATCCCGATGCCATCCAGACGCGCCGCCCGGACGGCACGCATCGCGTGGTCATCACGGGCATGGGCGCCGTCTCGCCGGCGGGAGTTGGCGTTTCGGCATTGTGGGATGCCGTGTTCGGCAAACAGTGCTGTATCGCGCCGATAGAGCGGTTCGATACAACCGACTACGAAGTTCATAATGCTGCAGAGGTGCGCGGCTTCGAGCCCACCGAGCATGGCCTGACGAAGAAAGAAGCGCGCCGATTCGAACGCTTCGTGCAGTACGCCATCGTCGCTTCCGACGAGGCGCTGGCTATGTCTGGCCTCACTATGGAGGATGAGGACCCCTCTCGCGTGTCTATCCTGTTTGGCTCGGGGATTGGCGGCATCGACGAGCTGCAAAGCGGTTTCACCACGCTTCTGGAGAAAGGCCCCAAGCGCGTGAACCCGCTGTTCGTTCCCACGATGATTGGCAACATTGCAGCCGGCACGTTGGCTATCCGCTACGGGATGAAAGGCGAGTGCCTCGACATCGTAACCGCTTGCGCAACGGGTGCCAACAGCATTGGAACCGCGTTGCGCGATATCCGCCACGGCTACACCGACGTGGCGTTGACGGGCGGCACCGAGGAGAGCATCTCGCCTATCTGCATCGCGGGCTTTACGAATTTGAGCGCACTCACCAAAGCGGAAAATCCGCACGAGGCCTCGCTGCCGTTCGACGTGCGTCGTGCTGGGTTTGTGGCGGGCGAGGGGGCTGGAGCGATTGTGCTTGAGTCGCTCGAGCATGCGCTTGCGCGCGGAGCCAAGATCGTTGCCGAAGTCACGGGGTATGGCGTAACGGGTGACGCCTACCACATGACCGCGCCGTCTCCCGATGGCGAAGGTATTCGCCGCGCCATGGAGCAGGCGCTGGCTGAAGGCGGTTTCACGCCCGCCGATCTGGGTCATCTGAACGCACATGGAACGGGTACTCCGGCAAATGACGCAACTGAGTCCCATGCGCTGCTTGCGCTGTGCGGCGAGGACGCCGGCTCGAACATCCCCGTCACCTCGGTGAAGGGGTCCATTGGACACACCCTTGGCGCAGCGGGAGCGCTTGAGGCCATTGTCACCGCCCTTTCGGTTGCCAACGACTGCGTGCCTCCTACGCATGGCTTTGCCGAGCCTGACCCCGACTGCCCCGTTTCAGTGGTTCGGGAGGCTATGACGGATTACCCGCAGAAGGTGGCTCTGTCGAACAGCCTCGGGTTCGGCGGCCACAACGCCTGCTTGGCAATTTCGCCGTTCTAGGGTGAAGGGAGACCTTGATGGAGTTTCAGTATCCTTGCGGGAAGGAAGCGGTTGAGGCGGTTTTGCCTCATCGAGATCCTTTTGTGTGGGTGACGCGCGTTCTGACATGCGATGCCGGTTCGACGATTCACGCTCAGCTCGATGTCGACCCTGATCTGCCGCTGTTCAAGGGGCATTTTCCCGGCCATCCGGTTTTGCCGGGCGTTATCATAATGGAGGCTCTCGCCCAGACGGCGTCGTTCTGCATTCTGGTAGATCGAGGGGCACAGGGCGCTCTTGGCTTTTTGACCGGTATCGACAAGGCAAAGTTCCGTCGCCAAGTTGCGCCGGGCGAAACGCTTGACTTAAAAGCAACTATCGTTAAGGCCTCTTCTCGCTTGTGCGTAGCCGAGGTCGAGGCGAGCGTTGACGGGCAGCTGTGCGCCTCCGCAACGCAGAAGTACGTGCTTGCGCATGCTGCCGATGAACAGTAGGCGCATTGCTGGCGCAAGAGGGTAAGTGAGACTGCAATGAAAACCAAAGCGCAAAACTACATCACCTTTTCTTCGGAGGGTCGCCTGGTCAGCGAGGAGGAAACTCGTCGCTCGGAGCAAGAATCCCAGCAGCCTTCAAAGGAGAAGGATTCCTCCGATGTGGCCTACCGCTTAACGCGAGTTGCCGAAGAAGCCGTTCGCAGCGAGGTTGCCCCCAATGCCGTGGGCGCCTCGAACGTAACCGAGTATCTTGAAAAGCAGGTCGAAGCGGCGCCGATTCCCGAAGACGAAAACGAGGAGCTTTCCGAGCTTCGCCCGCGCGTGCTGGTGATGGCGCGCGGAAAGACCGCCCGCCAGCTTATCCAAGAGGCCAAAGACGCCGGGTTTTCCGCCTGGGCGCCCCTGACCCAAGAGCGACGCTTCGACCTGAACCTGCGCGAGGCCGACGGCACGGTTGTGCTGGGGGAGCGCTACTCTGACGCCCTGTTCTGCAATGGGTATGCGGTGTTGGAGGCGGCGCGCGAATGCGGGGCTTCTACCATCTTGCTGGCGGGAGAGTCGCTTCCGCTTGCCGATGTCGACATCTTCTTGGCGCGGGCGGCGCAGCGCAAGGTGCGCGTGTTCAAACCTATGACGGACAACGCAATCGGCTTCGGCTGGGTCCTTTGCACGACAGAGCGCACCGTTGCCGACGAGGAGGAATGGCGCACGTGCCGACACTGCGGCCTGACGTTCGACGCGGCGGGCTTGGCAGCCGGTCATTACATCTGCCCGCAGTGCGGGGGCTACTTCCGCATGAGCTCTAACGAGCGCATTGCCGACCTGCTGGATGCGGGCACGTTTGAGGAGTGGGACGTTGGGCTTGAAGAGCGCGACCCGCTTTCTTTCCCCGGCTATCTCGACAAAATCGAGGGGCTTCGAGAAAAAACCGGCCTCGAGGAAGCCGTTCGAACAGGGGCGGGGTCCATTGCCGGCCTAAAGCTTGCGCTCGGCGTGATGGACTCCACGTTTCTGATGGGGTCTATGGGCACCGTGGTGGGCGAGCGTGTCTCTCGTCTGTTCGACCGCGCGACTGAAGAACGCCTGCCCGTTGTGATGTTCACCGCCTCGGGAGGCGCGCGCATGCAAGAGGGCTTGATGTCACTGATGCAGATGGCGAAGGTGTCATGCGCCGTCGAACGTCACAGCGCCGCGGGCCTTTTGTATATCGTGGTGCACACCGATCCCACCACCGGCGGCGTCACTGCGTCGTTTGCCATGCAGGGCGATATCATACTTGCCGAACCCAAGGCTCTTATCGGCTTTGCCGGCCAACGCGTTATTCGCGACACTATCAAGCAAGAGCTTCCCGAAGGGTTCCAAACGGCGGAATTCGCATTGCAGCACGGCTTGATCGACGGTGTGGTTGCGCGCGGAGAGCTTCGCGAGCGGTTGGCCCATCTTCTTGCCCTGCATGCGTCTGCCTGCCTCCCCGACAACCCGAAACCGGGCGACCGGGCGCTCATCGTCGACTACGATTCGGTGTGCGCAAACTTGGAAGGCGGCGCCGATACCTACAATTCCATCACCTACGGCATGTTCCCCGTTGAGCTCCCCGCAGAACCGCAGGAGAAGCCGCGTTTTAGCTTCCCGCTGTTTTCGGGAGGATCCTCCGCAGAGAAGCGGATTGAGCGTGCGGTGGCGGCAGGCGGCTTCAATGCGGAAGACGGATCCTTGTTGGGAGAGACGGCTTTCTCCGATCAAGCGCAATGCCCTACCTCCGACGCGGCGGAGGAGGCGTGGAACCATGTGCAGCTTGCGCGAAATACCCATCGGCCAACGTCGCTTACGTATATCGACGGCATGGTGGACGGCTTCATTGAGCTCCACGGAGATCGCGCGTTTGGAGACGACGGCGCTATTGTAGGGGGCATCGGGTGGATTGCCGGACGGCCGGTAACCGTTCTTGCTCAGGAGAAGGGCGTCGATCTCAAGGAGCGCATTCGTCGTAACTTCGGCTGCCCGCAGCCGGAGGGATACCGAAAGACGATTCGCCTGATGCGTCAGGCGGAGAAGTTCCATCGTCCGGTGGTGTGCCTGGTAGACACCCAAGGCGCATTCTGTGGAACCGAGGCAGAGGAGCGCGGGCAAGGCAACGCCATCGCCGACAACCTGTTCACCCTGGCAGGTTTGCGCGTGCCGGTGGTAAGCGTGCTTTTGGGCGAGGGCGGCTCCGGCGGCGCTTTGGCGCTTGCGCTTGCCGACAAGGTTGCGATGCAGGAGCATGCGGTCTATTCGGTGTTGTCGCCTGAAGGCTTCGCGTCGATTCTTTGGAAGGATCGCACGCGTGCTCCTGAGGCTGCGGCGGTCATGCGCATGGGCGCTGCCGATGTTGCGCGCATGGGAATTATTGACGAGGTTCTCTCCGAGGGCGACGGCCCGGCGCATGAGAACCCTCGCCAGGCGGTGGACAACGTTGCCGACTACGTGCGCACTGCGCTCGATGAGCTTGCGGACTGTAACGTTGACGAGCTTGTCGAAAAGCGCCATGAGCGCTTCGGAAGATTCTAGAGACTCTGTCTTCGGCGAAAGCCGGTAGGCTTTCGAAGTCGCTTCAACGAAAAGCGCCTGCACTCTTGCGTGGTATGCGAAGGGTGCAGGCGCCTTTTGCGTTACCGAGCCGGCTGCGTTTCGGGTCGGTTGCGTTTCGGGTCGGTTTGTGTTGCAGAGACGGTTGAATTACACCGCAAAGGCAGAGACTCTCTCTCTTGCGCTGAGTGCGACATTGACGCTATTCATCGTGGGAGTTTGCGAGGGTGTCTTTGAGGTAGGCGATTATATCGTCCGATTCGTAGAGCGCCTTTCCGGCGATTACAAGGCAGGGAACCTGCTTTTTCCCTCCGATGCGAACGAGATCGTTCTGGTTGCCGGGCTGGGTGGTATCGCGCGTGTCCATAGTGATCTTGTTGTCTTCCATGAAACGCAATACTTTCTGGCAGTAGGGACATGCTTTCTTGTAGTACAGCAGATGATTCTTCAGATATGCCATGGTTCCCTCCCTTTTAAGATGTGTGATCTGTTGGATGCTCGTTTGCGAGCAGATGCCGAAAGCGGTATTGCAGCCCCGAAACTGCATACAATGAAACCGATACTCATGATAGTGCGAATTTGGGGAGATTCGATGCACGAAGAGCATTCGTTGCCAAGGGGTTTCTTTTGGTAAGGGTTGTGTAAGGTTGCCATAATGGGGCATTGAGCAAAACGCGCCTGGGTTCTGCGGAAGCGAGCCTCATTTTACGCGGGTGCCTGCAAGAGGGTCACTGAGGCCACGTGCGCTTCTGCTACACTTTGGACAGCGAGGTTTTGGGAAAAGGGGCCACCATGCGCATTATTTACCGTGAGGATCAGGAGCAGCGAGAGCGCGCGTTGCTGTCAGACGACGCTTCCTGCTCTGCCGACAGCGAGGGGCGCGACCGCTCCGCTGCTCCCGATGTCCTGCGTAACGATTACCAGCGCGACCGCGACAAGATTCTTCACTCGAAGTCGTTCAGGCGCCTATCTCACAAAACGCAGGTATTCCTTGCTGCTGAGGGCGATCATTACCGCACGCGGCTCACGCACACGCTTGAGGTTGCACAGATAGCGCGGACGATTTCTCGTGCGCTGGGGCTTAACGAGGATCTTACGGAAGCCATTTCTTTAGGGCACGACCTTGGACACACGCCGTTCGGCCATGCGGGGGAGCAGGCGCTCTCGCGCTGTTTGTCGCGCTATGGCAGATCGGCACCTGCAAGCGAGGCATACGAGGAAAAGCCGCTTTTGCTGTATCGGCATAACGAGCAGAGCCTGCGCGTGGTGGAGCGCATCGAAAACGGAGGCAGGGGGCTCAACCTCACTCCCGAGGTGCGCGACGGCATCTTGCACCATACCGGCGGCGTTCGTGCGGAAACTCTCGAAGGGCGCGTCGTTGCCACCGCAGATCGTATTGCATACGTAAACCATGACATAGACGACGCCATTCGCGCGGGAATTCTGCATGAAAGCGATCTGCCTTCTTCGACGCATGAGGTTTTAGGGGTGGATCATTCCGCGCGCATCGAAACGCTTGTGGTCGACATGGTGCAGACGTCTGACGCCTGCGACGATATTCGCATGAGCGATGCGGTGTGGGATGCCATGATGGAATTGCGTGCGTTTCTGTTCAAGAAGGTCTACACGGCGCCGGTTGTTTTGGAGGAAACGGCGAAGGCCTCTCGCCTTATCGAGGCGTTGTTCGACTACTACGTTGGACATCTCGATGAGATCCCGGAGGAGTACCGGGCGATTTCTGAAGGCGATTCGCTGACGGCGGTGTGCGACTATATTGCCGGCATGACCGACCGCTACGCGAAAAGCCGGTTCAAGGCGTTGTTCGTCCCTTCCGCCATCCACTACTGACACAACTGCGGCGTCAATGCCTGCCTGTCGGCGCGAGAAGTGGCGGATACACGGTTTTCCTTGCATGGGTAAACCGCTATAATCAGCAGGCTATGCCTACCAAACTGCACATACGTGAAGCGTTCCAAGCGGCGGTGCCCATCATGCTGGGCTACGTTGCCATTGGCATTCCCTGCGGCATCCTGTGCGACTCCATTGGGCTTGGCCCTTTGGAGGTTGTTATGATGTCGGTTCTTTTTTATTCAGGTGCCGGCCAGTTCATGATTCCGAACATGTGGCTTGCCGGGTCGCCGCTTGCTTCCATCATTTTGAGCGTGTCGCTGGTGAACACGCGTCAGATGCTCTACTCCGCATCGTTTGCCCCCCAGTGCGCGGGAGTGAGCAAGCGGTTGGCGTTTCTGTTTGCCGCAACGGTGACCGATGAGAGCTACGGCGTGAACACGGCGTGCTTCGAGGAGGGGGGATGGAGCGTCGACCGCGCGTTTCTCGTCAACGTTTTCTCTCAGAGCTCCTGGACGCTTTCCAATGTGGTGGGCGTGTTGGTGGGCGGCGCTATCGGCATTCCGCTTGCCATTGCGTCGTTTGCCATGACCTCAATTTTCATCTGTCTTCTCGTTACGCAGAAAATCACGTTTGAAAACGTCGTGGCGGCGTTGACGGCCATGGCGGGCGTGTTCGCGTGCAAAGCGATAGGGCTTACCGGCCCGGCCATTCTTGTTGGCGCCGTCGTAGGCGTTGTTGCCGCGATGCTTGTAGGCGGCGCGAGGCGGAGGGCAAAGGGCGGTGGCGCGTGAGCTGGACCGATTTTCTGATCGTGTTCGCGTGTTGCGCGCTCACGATGCTCGCTTGCCGCGTTATTCCCCTGTTTGCGCTTAAGGGAAGAAGCCTTCCTGAGGGGATTGAGCGGGCGCTTGGCTACATTCCCCCTGCTGCGTTTGCCGCATTGGTGGCAAACGATCTGCTCACGCCCGGGATGTTCGATGCGGGCTTGTGGCCTGCGGCGGCTCCGCTCATAGCCTCGCTGGCGGTGGTTGTGGTGGCGGTTAAGTCGAAGTCTCTTTTATGGAGCGCGGTGACCGGTGTTGCGGCGTATGCGCTGCTGACGCTTTTGTAACCGCGGAAAAGGGCGCGTTGGGAAGCGCGCGGGGCAGCGAAGTTTGCGCATTGCGTGAAGCCTGCTTCGTTTTCCTGCAATTTATTACATATCTGCGTAGATTTGTCTTGCGCTGCGGGAAAAAGGGCGATATACTAACCAATCGCGTCTTTAAGCAAACAACGTATGCGTTGATGTAAGGATAGAAGGATCGAAAAACCATGGATATCATTCGCGCCATCGAGCAGCAGCAGTTCAAAAATGACATCCCCGAGTTTCACGTGGGAGACAATGTAAAGGTGCACTATCGCATTACGGAAGGTAACCGCGAGCGCATCCAGGTGTTCCAGGGCGACGTGATCCGCCGCCATGGCGAGTCGAGCCGCGAGACCTTCACCGTTCGCAAGGTCAGCTTCTCCGTTGGCGTTGAGCGTACGTTCCCCGTGCATTCTCCCAAGATTGAAAAGATCGAGGTTGTTCGCCAGGGCGACGTCCGTCGCGCGAAGCTCTACTACCTGCGCGACAAGGTGGGTAAGGCCGCCAAGATCAAAGAGAAGTCTTTCCGCTAGGATCTTTCAGCAATATATCCGCAGTGCGGGTCTATGGTGGAATCACCCCTCGTTTGCCATACTGCAAGCGAGGGGTTTTGCGTTTTTGGACTCAACGTGCGCCACTGTGAAAGGCGCCTTGAGACGCTGTCGGTTCAATCGGGTAAGGGAGGCGTGCATTGTGGGCACCACCGTTGCAGAGATAAAGCGGCGTTTGCAAGAAGCCGACGCGCAAGAGTTTGCCGTTCTGGAGCGCTCGCTGGTGGCCGACGCGCGCAAAGGGGTGCGCACGGCAGTGGAGGTCGCCCGCCGCAGGTTGGCTGCCGAGGAGGCCGAAGCAAAACGCTTGGAGGGACTCTACGCCCTTGAGGACGAGTTGATGGAAAGCCGCGGCGCGACCTTGTGCGTGGGGCTTGACGAGGTGGGAAGAGGCCCGGTTGCCGGGCCGTTGGCGGTAGGGGCGGTGGTTCTGCCACGTACGCCGCGCATCGAAGGCCTAAACGACTCCAAGCAGGTTCCTCCTGCACAGCGAGCTCGCCTTGCCGAGCGTATCAAGGAGTGCGCTCTTGCCTGGAGCGTGGAATACGCTTCTCCGCATGATATAGATACCTACGGAATGTCTGCCTGTTTGCGTCGAACGTTTTTGCGGGCTCTTCAAAGCGTCGAAGCGCAGGGGGTTTCCGTGGGGCTGATTCTGCTCGACGGGAACCCATTGCATCTCGATGAGAGAGAATGCAATCTGGTGAAAGGCGACGCGCGGTGCGCCTCTATTGCGGCAGCCTCGCTCGTTGCGAAAGTGGAGCGGGACGCCTACATGGATAAGATCTCTCCGATGTATCCCGCCTACGATTTTTCCTCGAATAAGGGATATGCCAGCGCTCAGCACATTGAGGCTATTAAGCGGTTCGGGCTCTCTCCGGTTCATCGGAAGAGCTTCTGCACGGCGTTTGCTCAGCAAACCCTGTTCTAAAGTGTTCAATTTGTAGGAGATTTTGCTCGCTGCGCATGGAAAGCGCATAAGAGACGCGTTGGATTCCTGCGAGATAGCCGTTATTGCCGTGTCGAAGTTCAGGGCCGATTCGCGGGCGAATAGAAGACGCTTCTACGACAGAGACGAAAGGCGACGGCACTATCATGCCTCCACCTAAGAAAGGGGTGGTTGGTATGGGAGCTACCGATAACGCACGGTTTGAGGGACATACTTGCGAGCTCGATGGCGACGCAGGCGCAAGCGCGCCTTTGCACGAAGAGGCTCCGCGCATTGCAAGGCAGAAGAAGCCGAGAGGCAAAGCCAACGCCGAGCTTGGCAGGCGCGGCGAGGACGCAGCGGCGCGGTTTTTGTATCGTCGTGGCTATGACATCGTTGAGCGCAACTGGACGTGTGCGGCAGGGGAGGCGGATATCATTGCCCGCGACGGCGAGGCGGTGGTGTTCGTCGAGGTGAAAACGCGTACGAGCATAGAGAAGGGGCTTCCTTCGGAAGCGGTCAACCAGGCGAAGCGCAGCAAATACGAAAAAATCGCCGCAATGTTTTTGTCTCAATACGATGCGGTTGACGTGCCGGTGCGCTTCGACGTCGTGTCGCTGCTGGTAATAGACAGCGATCGCGCCTTGGTGCGTCATCATATTAACGCCTTTGCGGAAGGGTGAGCGCCATGACCGGACAGTGCGTTGTGCGCAGCGCTACGGTACGCGGTGTTGAAGCTCTTCCGGTAGACGTGGAAGTGGTTGTGGGAAACGGCATGCCGGGGATGTTCATTGTGGGAATGCCCGATGCCGCCATTCAGGAGTCGCGCGAACGGATTCGAGCCGCCATTCGCGCAAGCGGTTTTTCGATGCCCAACGAGCGCGTAGTGGTGAATCTGGCGCCGGGATCGTTGCGAAAGAGCGGTTCTGGGTTCGATCTGCCCATTGCCGTGGGTATCTTAACGGCTACAGGACAGATTGATGCTCGCTGCACGGAAGGACGGCTCGTGGTGGGGGAGCTGTCGCTTGAGGGCGCAGTGCGTCCTGTGACGGGGGCTTTGGCATACGCGCTCTGCGCCAAAGAGGCGGGATGCGATGTTCTTACGGCTCCCTGCGCTACGGGCTACGTGCACGTGGACGGCGTGCGTCAGCTTGTTGCTATGTCGCTTTCCTCGTTTCGGGCGGGAGCGTTTTCCGAGGGCAAGGTCACGGCCTACCGCCGCGAACGCTCGTCGCCTGACTTCTCCGATGTCGCGGGGCACGAGATGGCAAAACGCGCGTTGCAGATTGCGGCGGCAGGAAGCCATGGCGTGCTGATGATGGGTCCTCCCGGCTCGGGAAAGACCATGCTCGCCTCGCGGCTGGCTTCCATCCTCCCCGAGCTTACACCCGAAGAAAGCTTGCTGACCGCGCTCATCCATTCGGTTGCAGGCGAGGATCCCTCCTTCGCCTTCGCAGGGGTGCGGCCGTTTCGCAGCCCCCATCACAGCGCGAGTGCAGCTGGGCTTATCGGGGGAGGCTCTCCTCCCCGGCCAGGTGAGATATCCCTTGCCCATAACGGGGTGCTGTTTCTCGACGAGCTTGCCGAGTTTCGTCCGTCGGTTCTGCAGGGTTTGCGTCAACCCCTGGAGTCGGGACGGGTTGTTATAACGAGGGCGGACGGCAACGTCGTGTTTCCCGCCAGATTCATGTTGGTGGCGGCAACGAACCCGTGTCCGTGCGGCTATCTCGGCGATGCCGAGCGGGAGTGCAGCTGCGGGGCGGGGCAGATCCGCTCGTATAGAAGCCGGATTGGAGGCCCTTTGCTCGATCGTATAGATTTGCACATAGACGTGAAGCGCATTCCGCCGGGCGACGTGCTTGCTACCGGGGGCGGTACGAGCTCTGAGGCGTTGCGAGAGCAGGTGCTGCTTGCCCGCGAGTTCGCTTCGTGGCGACGCGAGGTCAGGCACCACGCCGATCAAACGCGCGGCGCGTCAAGCGTTGTGAAGGCATGCGGCCTTGCTCCTGAAGACGAGGACTTTTTCGAGCAAGCTGCCTTGCGCATGCATATGAGCGGCAGAGCGATCATTAGAACGCTTGCCGTTGCGCGCACAGTGGCTGATATGGAAGAAGCAAACACCGTTCAGCGCGCTCATTTATGTGAGGCGCTGGCGTTCAGGGTGAGGGAAGGAGAGCGATAATGCTGCTGTCGGGCTTGCCCTGCGATTCGTATGTGGAGATCGACCAAAAAGACTCCGCCTATCCTCAGGCGTTGCTTCGCACCGCCAAACCACCAGAGCAGCTCTATGTGATTGGGGATCCGCATGCGCTTCAGGAGGGGCTGGCCATCGTGGGCGCCCGGAAGGCGACGCCTTATGGCGCGGGGTGCGCGCATCGCTTTGCCGCAGCCGCTGCACGCCATGGCGTCGTCGTCATTTCGGGAGGGGCGCGGGGCTGCGATGCGGCGGCGCATAAAGGAGCGATGGAGGCAGGAGGAAAGACCGTTGTGTTCTTGGGGGGCGGATCCGACTACGTGTACCCGGCAAGCCATGCAGGGCTGTTTCGTCGGGTACTGGAAGCAGGTGGCGCCCTGGTGTCGGAGCATCCTTGGGGAACCCACCCTCAGCCGTGGATGTTTCGCGCGCGCAACCGGCTGATTGCGTCGTTGGCGCGCGCGACGCTCATTGTTGAGGCGGGGCTTCCTTCGGGAACGTTCTCCACGGCAGACGAGGCGCTTGCCGCGTCGCGCGACGTTATGGTGGTGCCGGGCGCCATTACCGCGCCTTCGTCTCGCGGAGCAAATCGTTTGCTGGTGCAGGGTGCGGTGCCAATCGTTGACGACGAGTCGTTTGAAGATGCGCTGCTTATGTTTTTTGGCTGCCTCAAGCAGCAGGGGCATGTCAAGGGCGACTCTTCGCCTGCTGTCGAGAGAGGAGCGCGGAAGGATGGCGAATGCTCGGGCGCGCGCGAGGCGGGAGCCAGGCGTCTTGTCACCGCCGTTTCGGTGGAGCCGCTTTCCATGGATGCGCTGCTGGTGCTCGCGAAAGAGGAGTGCAATGGGCAGGATCCGCGCAGCTGGCTCGCTCAGCACCTGGCAGAAGCCGAGGCGGCGGGTCTGGCTGCTCGCTACCCCGATGGCACGTGGGGTCCTGTTGGGTGAGAAAGTGGACGTTCTCGCTGTTTCCGTTTACTATAGACCGGCTCGATACGAAATCACGTGATCCCTCTGCACGGTAAAGCAAGGCTGAGACATGACGATATACCCTCCCAAAGATTCGGCGTTGCCCTACGTGGGCGGCGCGCGCATTTCTGCAGTTGACCCGCTATCTCCCGCCGACGATGCTGGGTTCGAGCCGGGTTGCATAATTGCATCCGTTGACGGTCATCCCCTGCGCGACCTCATCGATTGGCGCTGGTTCAGCTCTGAAGACGTCGTTTGCGTGGGCTACCGGGATCTTGATGGAGAAACAGGCGAAGTGGAATTGGAGCGCGAAGAAGGGGAGTCGTGGGGCTTTACTTTCGAGGGCGTGGTGTTCGACGGCGTGAAGCAGTGCCGCAACGCCTGCACGTTCTGTTTCATGCGCCAACTTCCTTCGGGTTTGCGCGCTTCGCTTTCTGTGCGCGACGACGACTATCGGCTGAGCTTTTTGTCGGGCACGTTCGTAACGCTCACCAACCTGACGCCTGAAGACGAGCGCCGCATCCTCGAGCAACGCATATCCCCGTTACGCGTGTCTTTGCACGCTTCCGATGAGCATGTGCGCAAAGCGCTTATTGGCAAACACGCTCAGGCGGGCATCGAGGCGCTTGAGAGGCTGCTTGACGCTGGTGTAGAGGTGCATGCCCAAATCGTGCTAGTGCCTGGGGTCAACGACGGGGAGGCGCTCAGACAGACGCTGCGTTGGGCGTGGGAGCGTCCTGGCATCTTGGATGTGGGCATAGTTCCCTTAGGGTACACGCGTCATCAGACGCTTTTCTCTGAAAGCTTCGGCACTGCCGACGCTGCGTCTGCGGTACTCGAGGCGATCGCGCCGTTTCAGCGTCGCGCACGCGAGCAGCGGGGCAGCTTGTGGGTGTTTGCCTCGGACGAATTCTACCGAAATGCCTACGGTGCAGACGTGCTGGATTGCCTGCCTCCGGCGGCGGACTACGGCGATTTCAGCATGTTCGAAGACGGCATAGGCATTCTCCGCTCCTGCGCAGACAATTGGCGTGATGCGCACAGAGGCGGCATTGCGCACGCCTGCGCAGAAGCGCTTCAAGATGCCGGCGTGCATGCGTACTACGTGTGCGGATGCGCTCTGCGTGAGTCATTTCCGGCTTTGTTGGAGGAAAGCCCTCTTTCGGAGGTTTTCGAGCCGCTGTTCGTTGCGAATGAGTTTTTTGGCGGCAACGTGGATGTGACCGGGCTTCTTACCGGCACCGATGTTGCACGTGCCATTTCCGCCACCGTTGCGCGGCTGTCTTTAAGCGAGCCGGGTGCGTGCCACGACAAGGAGGAAGGGCGCTTTGGCGGTATTTGCGATGAGGCGTCGGATACTTGCAGCCCCCTGTTTTTCCTTCCCGCCGTCATGTTCAACGACGATGGGCTAACGTTGGACGGCTGGTCGTTGGAGGATGTGAGGAGCGCCGCAAAATGCCCGGTGAGCGTGGTATCCTGTAACCCGTCCGAATATCTCAGTGAGATTGCGTCTTTCGCAAAAGACGCAGCGTCTTTTTAATAGTCGTATACGCTAGAAGAAGGAATGTGCTATGAGCTTGCCGCTTGTTGCGGTTGTGGGGCGTCCCAATGTGGGGAAGTCTACGTTTGTCAACCGCATTGCCCGTGCAGATGAGGCCATTGTTCATGAGATGCGCGGCGTGACGCGCGATAGGTCGTATCATGAGGCCGATTGGAACGGCGTTCATTTCATGCTGGTGGACACCGGCGGCATCGAAATGGGCAATGACGACGCGTTCCAGGGCTCAATTCGCTCTCAGGCATTCGCTGCCACAGAAGAGGCCGACGTTATTATCTTTTTGGTAGACGGCAAAACGGGCATCAACGCCGACGACGAAGAGGTGGCGCGTATTCTGCGCCGCGCGAAAAAGCCGGTGTTTTTGGCGGTCAACAAGCTGGACGCTCCGGGCAAGACCGACGAACTGTGGGAGTTCTACCAGCTTGGCCTTGGGGATCCTTGGCCTGTCTCGTCTATCCACGGGCATGGCACCGGGGATCTGCTTGACGAGGTGGTTGCGGCTCTGCGCAACCTTGATCTGGCAGACGAAGAAGAACAGGACGCCCCGTCCATTAACGTCGCCATTATCGGAAGGCCCAATGCCGGGAAAAGCTCGTTGACCAATTGCATGGTGGGATCCGACCGCTCGATCGTGTCGGATGTCGCAGGCACGACGCGAGACGCCGTCGACACCACCATCGAGCACGACGGGGTTCGCTACACCATCGTGGACACGGCGGGATTGCGCCGCAAAAGCAAAATCGATGAGGACGTGGAGTACTACGGCTTCGTGCGGGCGATGCGAGCGATCGATCGCGCTGAGGTTGCGCTACTGGTGATAGACTCGTCTATCGGGCTTACCGACCAAGACCAAAAAGTCGCCGGGTACGCCCAGGAGCGCGGCTGCGCCCTTGTCATCGTCTTGAACAAGTGGGACCTTGCCGAAGGACCCGACAAGAAAGCCGAAATTCGCGAGCGTGTGGCAGACAGGATGATGTTTGTAGGCTATGCGCCGACGATAGCCATCTCTGCGCTTACCGGAAAGCGCGTAGATAGGGTATGGAGTGCCATCAATAAGGCGTATGCTAACTACACGCAGGTCATTCCCACCAACAGGCTCAATACTTGGCTTGGCGGCATTCGCGAAGAGGGGCATACCGTACGCAAGGGCAAAGCCGTTTTGCGTATGAAATACGTTACCCAAACCGGAACCTGCCCTCCGCGTCTGACGTTTTTCGTAAACCGGCCCGACCTTGTCGACGACAACTACGAGCGCTTCCTGGAGAACCGGCTGCGCAAGGAGTTCGATCTTGAGGGAACGCCCGTGCAGCTGAGGTTCAAGAAAAAAGACTAGTCGCCCAAATGCGGAGGCGCTTCGTTCCCATTGCGCTACACTGCGATACGAGGGAGCGTGGCGCATGGGTGTCAGGCGCATTGGAACGAGAAGCGCAGATAGGGCGTTGTCTTGGGGTTGTGGTTAGGAGAAGCGGTTGTTTGTTGCGGTTTGTTTGTTCGTGGTCTGCTTCCTTTTGGGATCTATTCCCTGGGGGCTTATCATCTCGAAGCTGTTTTACCATACCGACATCCGAGAGCATGGCAGCGGAAACATTGGAACCACCAACGCCATGCGAACGATGGGCAAGAAGGGCGGCGCTGCCGTCTTTCTCCTTGATTTCGGCAAGGGGCTTTTGGCGGGCTTCTTGCCCCTCGTTGCTTGCTGGTTCTTCGTTCCGGGCGGTGGGGTATCGCCCGACTCTCCGTTGAGCTACGCCACCTATCAAGGTGTCGGCTTTCTTGGCTGCGTATGGGGACACATCTTCAGCCCGTGGTTGAAGTTTAAAGGGGGCAAGGGCATAGCGGTTGCGGTTGGCAGCCTGTTTTTCACGTTTGGGCCGGTGGGGGCTCTTATCGAGCTGGCGGTCTTTATTGTGGTGGTGGTTGCGTCGAGGTATGTTTCTGCTGGCTCCTTGGCAGCCGCTGTTGTCTGCCCGTTTCTCTCGCTGTGGATCTTTTGGGGCGAATGGCCTGCGTGGGCGATGTGCGTTATTGCGGCATTGACGGTTATTTGGGCACATCGAGGAAATATCGCCCGATTGAGAGCGGGATCCGAAAGCCGCATTGGAAGCAAGAAGAGCGCTTAGACGCGGGAGCTTAGGCGCTGTTTGACTCGCCGGGCGCACCTGCCGCTTGGCCGAGCGTGTCCTGCAGACAAACGTGTTTGGAAGGATTGAGGGAATGAAAGTCGCAGTCATTGGCGCCGGTTCTTGGGGAACGGCGCTTGCCAACCTCCTTGCTAACAACGGGCATAACGTGAGTTTGTGGGCTCGGCGGGCCGAGGTGGTTTCTGCCATCAACAAAGAGCATCGCAATCCGCGCTACCTTAGCAATGCGAAGCTCCATGAGGACGTGGTTGCCACCCTGTCTCACCAGGATGCTTTGCTGCGCGCAAGGGCGGCCGTCATCGTGACCCCCTCCAATCTTTTGCGCGGGGTGGCGCGGGCGATGGCGAACGTGGTTGATTCCGAGTTCCCCATCATCATCTGCTCAAAAGGAGTCGAGGAGGGAAGCGGCCTCTTGCCGATAGAGGTGTTTGAGTCGGAAATGGGCAACGCACAAAGACTCGCGGTGCTTTCTGGGCCAAACCACGCAGAGGAAGTGATCCACGGCGTTCCCTCGGGCACCGTCATTGCCAGTGAATCGGAGCAAACGGCCCAGTTTTTCCGGGACATGTTTGCCGCTCCTGCGTTTCGCACGTATGTGAGCAGCGACGTCACCGGCGTTGAACTGTGCGCTGCGTTCAAAAACGTCATCGCCATCGCGGTTGGCGCAAGCTATGGTCTGGGGTTTGGCGACAACACCGCGGCCATGCTCATGACGCGCGGCCTTGCCGAGATGAGCCGCTTGGTGGTAAAGGCGGGAGGCGAAGCCATCACTTGTATGGGACTTGCCGGTACCGGCGACCTTATAGCCACCTGCACTTCCGAGCATTCGCGTAATCGCCGTTTCGGGAAAATGCTGGCTGAGGGCAAAACGCTCGACGATTTCACGCAGGAGACTCACATGGTTGCCGAAGGCGCACTTGCGTGCAAGACCATCGGAACGCTTGCCGCCCATTACGGGGTCGAGCTGCCCATTACCGAAGTTGTTCGCAAGGTGGTATGGGAGGGAGTAAGCCCTGCGGTTGTGGGAAAGACCCTGACGCTGCGTCCGCTTACCACCGAGTTCTACGGAATCTAGATTCCGTCTTTTAGCCCTCGGCTCCACGAAGCGTCTTTTGTTCAAGGCGCAACAGCGCTCCTTTGACCCTGGCTTCTCTACCGCTGCCAAGCGGCTTTCCGGCGGTATCGACAACGCGGTGCGCGGGGATGACCATGACTAAAGGGTTGTGGCGGACTGCCGAGCCCACCGCCCTAAAGCTGTCGGGCCTCTGTATGGAGGATGCGATATCCGCGCAGGTGCGCGTCTGCCCATAGGGAATTTGAGAGACGGCGCGCCAGACGCTTTGCTGAAAGGGGCTCCCCTGCGGCGCGAAGGGCACGCTGAAGCTTTGCCGCTTTCCTGCGAGATACTCTTGGATTTGCGTTGCGGTGGTGCTGGCGAGCTCGGTTGGCCTCTTTTTGCCTTCGAACGAGACGTCTCCCAGCGCAATGTTGGTGACACTGCCTTGCTCTACGCGGATGGTAAGCGTTCCGTAGGGCGTGCGATAGGGGTAGTAAAGGCCGTTCGACGAAGCGCCGCGAGCTTGCTGCTGTGCGCGTTGAGGAGAATGCGAAGGCTGGCTCATGACGACCTTCTTCCTGCTAGGGATCGCTCTCATTATACGCCATGATCTTTTGCGCGAGGTGCTGGACGGGCACTGCGCCGGACAAGAGGCTCGCGCTTTACCTGGGCGGCGGCTTTTGCCAGGGGGTTCAATAAACAGTCTTGCATACGTAGCAAGCCGTAGCGATCGCGCCATCCTTGCGCTGCCTCTACGAACGTGTTGCGTTAGAATGATGTGAGGAAAACGGTGGAAACGAGTAGCGGCAAAGTGCGCAGCGAGCGCGTTGCGCTGGCGTCGCGCGAAAGGGATGCTCATGTACCAACCGGTGAAAATTGCCCCGTCCATCCTTTCGGCGGATTTCTTGTCGATGGGAAACGACATCGCCTGTATCGAGCGGGCTGGTGCGGGGTATGTGCATGTTGACGTAATGGACGGGCATTTCGTTCCAAACCTGTCGATGGGCGTGCCGCTGGTGAAGCAGCTGGCAAAGGCAACGAGCCTTCCGCTCGACGTTCATCTGATGGTGTCGAACCCGCTCGATCAGATTCCATGGTTTGCGCAGGCGGGTGCTTCTTCGCTGACGGTGCATGCTGAGGTTCTCTACGGCGATGCGCTGGTGCAGGCAGTTCGCATGATTCATGAAGCGGGCTGCAAGGCTGCCGTGAGCCTCAAACCGAAGACCCCGGTGCAGACCCTGCTTCCCGTTTTGGGCGATGTCGATATGGTGCTTATCATGAGCGTGGAGCCGGGTTTTTCCGGCCAGAGCTATATCGAAGGGAGCGAAGGCCGCGTGGCGGAGGTGGTTTCGCTCGCGCGTGCGATGGGCGCCTCGCCTCTCATTCAGGTGGATGGCGGCATTGGCGAGGCAACCGCTCCGAAGGTCGCTCGTGAAGGCGCCGATGTTTTGGTGTGCGGGAACGCGGTGTTTGCGGCAGAGGATCCCGCATGCGCCTTGCGCGCCGTTCAGGCGGCGGCGGAGTCTGCGCGCATGCAGGCGCTTGGAAGCGAATAGTGGCAAGGGGAGCGCTCCTATGGCTTTCGAACCTCAGAACTACGTGTATTTAGACTGGGCTGCTACGGCGCCTCTTTGCGAAGAGGCGGCTTTGGCAATGAAGCCCTACTTGCTGTGCGGCAGTGAGAATATCGCCTTGGGCGCAAACCCTAACTCTTTGCACAGTCCTGGCCGGGCTGCGTTTTCCGCGCTGGAGAGCTCCCGATCGAGCTTGGCGCGTTCGTTGGGGGCTCATCGTCCCGACGAACTGGTGTTTACCTCGGGGGCAACCGAAGCGGACAACACGGCGCTTTTGGGCATGGCGCACGCCGTGCGGGACAAGCGGCACGCGTCGAGCAAGGACGTGCGCGTTGTTGTGTCGGCGATAGAGCACGATGCCGTGCTGTCATCCGCTCGGCGCCTTGAGGCAGAGGGTTTCGAGGTTGTGTACGTCCAGCCCAACCGAAAGGGCTTCGTTTCTCCCGAGGCGGCGCGGGAGTCTTTGGGGCATGACGGGCATGCGGCACTGCTTTCGGTTCAGGCAGCCAACAGCGAGGTGGGAAGCGTTCAGCCAGTTAAAGAGCTCGCTCGGGTCGCCCATGACGCAGGCGCCCTTTTTCACACCGACGTCGTTCAGGCTTTGGGAAAGCACCCGGTTAGTCTAAAGGATTGGGACGTCGATGCCGCCTCGTTTTCCGCTCATAAAATCGGCGGGCCCAAAGGTGTGGGCCTTCTGTATTTGAAGACCCGCACGCCCTGCGAGGCCTTTGTGCTTGGCGGGGGGCAGGAGGCGGGACGTCGCAGCGGAACGCAAAACCCTTGCGGTGCTGCCGGGTTCGCCGCCGCCTGCGAAGCGGCGGTGTCTTTGCTTTCCGACGAGCAGGTCCGCCTTGGAGGCCTGCGCGACACGCTCTACCAAGAGCTTGACGCCATGGAGGGCGTGCAGGCAACGGTGGAGGTCGCACGCGGCAGCCGCGAATATCTTCCCAATATCGTGCATGTGCTTGTACACGGCCTCGAAAGCCAAACGATGATCTTGCGTCTGGACTCTTTGGGATTTGGGGTGTCGGGCGGTTCGGCCTGTTCGTCGCATTCGCTTGAGTCGAGTCATGTCCTGCGCGCTATGGGAGTGAACCCCGACGAAGCGCAAGGGGCATTGCGTGTTTCGCTGGGGCGCGACACAACCGCAGACGAGGTCGAACGTTTTCTGCAGGCGATGCGGCGTTGCTTGGAATGGGGTTAGCCTATGGAACTTGTTACGTGTCACACCCACACCGTTTATTCAGGTCATGGGCAGGGGACAGTTGAAGAGCTGGTTGCTGCGGCGGTTGAGGCCGGCGTAACCACTCTTGCGATTACCGAGCACTATCCGCTTTCCGATGCGATGGATCCAACGCACACGGTTTCCCTTTCCCAAGACGAAGAGCCGCGCTACCTTTGCGAAATCGAGGCGCAGCGAGCGCTGGGCCTTCCGATCGATCTTGTGTGCGGGTGCGAGGTCGATTGGCTGGGTGCGCAGGAGGACCGCGTCTTTACGCAGGAGAGCTGGGCACCCTATGCCTGGATCCTGGGATCGGTGCACTATCTGGACGGCTGGGCGTTCGATGATCCGGCGCTGGTGGACACCTGGCAAGAACACGGCAGCGTTAACGACATCTGGAACCGATACTTCGAGGTTTGGTGCGAGGCGGCGTCTTCTTCGATGCCGTTTCATGCAATGTCTCACCCCGATTTGGTAAAGAAATTCGGCTTTTATCCCACCTGCGATATGAGTGCGAATTACAATCGCGCAGTAGAGGCGGTAAAAAGCGCCGACCGCATGATTGAGGTGAACGCCTCGGGACTCTATTGTCCGTGCAAACAGGCGTATCCGTCCCAGGAGCTTCTCTCCCTGTTCTGCAAGGCGGGCGTGGAGTGCTCGGTGGGAAGCGATGCGCATACGCCGGAAAACGTCGTTCGCGGGATAGAGGACGCGTATCGACTTATGCGCGAGGCGGGATATCGATTCGTTACCGTGCCGACGGCGGATGGAGATCGTCGTCGTATACCCTTGGAGTAGAAAGCGAGGTAGGCTGAATGGCAATCATCATTGAAGACGCGCTTGCGAAGCGAAATTCGGGCACGCTTTCCAAACAGGACGTACCGCTTACCGTAGGGGCGCTAGAGCAAGCGCTGCTGGGCATGTACCCTGCTGAAGACGCAGAGACGTGGGATCGCACCGGCATTACCGTGGGCGATCCGGCGGAGCTCGTGAAGGGCGTGGCGGTGGCGCTCGATCCCACCATCGAAGCGGTGGCAGCCGCGAGAAAAGCGGGCGCAAACGTGCTGGTGACGCACCACCCGGCGTTTTTGGAGCCTATTGCATCGTTTCGTCCTGCCAACTCGGTGGCGCAAAACCCGGGCGCCTTGGTGTGGGCGGCCATATCGCAAGGCGTTGCATTGATGAACTACCACACCGCCCTGGACGTAAGCGCAGATGCGCAAAACATGCTTCCCGGCATGTTGAGCCTTCGCTTCGAAGGGGTTTTGGAGCCGCTGGCCTCGTCTCCGGCAAAGGGCTACGGGCAAGTATGCTCGGTAACCAACAGCGACGGCGCGCTTTCCCTTGCCCAGCTGGCTGCGCGTTGCACGTCGGTGTTCGGGCGGCAGCCGCGCGTGTGGGGAGACTTCGGCCGCAATCTTGCGCACATTGTGACTACCACTGGCTCTGCCGGAACCATCGGCCGTCGCTGCCTTGAGGCTCAGATAGATTGTCTTGTGGCAGGAGAGGTGAAATACCACGAGGCTCTTGCGCTCTCCGAAGCCGGCCTGTGCATCATAGAGTTGGGTCACGATGTGAGCGAGCTGCCGTTCGCTGCGGTGTTGGCGGCAGCCGTCCGAAGGGCGGGCGTGCCGGAAGAGACGATCAAGGTACTCGACCAGTCTGATAACTGGACGTTGCCGGAGTCAAGGCGCATATAGACCGTTTTCTAACAGAGGGGAGACAGGGTGCAAGCAACCGCTCAAGAGATTTCTGCGCTACTCAAGCTGCAGCAAGCGGACATTACGCTTCTCAAAGCTCGTAAGCAATTCGAAGCGCTTCCTCAGCGCGATCAGATTCGCGCAGCGCGTGCGAAGCGCGTCGAGGTGGATAAAAAGCGCGAGCAGGTGAGTCAGCTTAAGGCTCGCTGTGAGGCGGATGTGGACAAGCTGGAGGCCGAAGACGCTCGACTTGCCGACAAGCAGCACCAGGTGCAAACGCTTATCGACGAGGCGCACGGCGACTACCGCAACGTGGAGTCGCGCACAAAGGAGCTGGGCGGAATCGCAAAGCGGCGTGCTGCAATCGAGGAGGAGCTTGCCGCGAAGGCCGACGAGTTGGAAAAGATCGAGGCGGTGGCCGCGCAGATCGCCCAGGCGCTTTCTGCTTTGGCTCGGCAAGAGGAACAGGCGACCGCCGAGTTTCAGAAGCAGGGTGGGGCTTTGAAGTCTACCATTTTGCAACTTGAAGCGAGTCGCAAGGAGCTTGCAGAGGCGATTCCCGCCGATTTGGCGAAAACCTATGAGCGTACCGCGCAGCGCTGCGGCGGGGTTGCGGTTGCCATGCTAACCGATGCCTCTTGCGGCGCATGCCGCATGGCTATCGAGGCGGGGCGTCTTGCGGAGATAAAGCGCGAGGCTCCTCTGTCGACGTGTCCGCACTGTAAACGCATTTTGGTGATCGGATCGTAACGCGCGCTTGTTCCCGCAACCAGAAAAAGCCCCCGGTATCGGGGGCTTTCCTTGTCTTGTCCGGTTGGAAAGACCTTTGCTGTTTAGGCCCTTAGGCCTTAAGCCTTAGTTAGGCGCGGGTCACCTTGCCCGACTTCATGCACGTGGTGCACACATTGGCTTTGCGCACACGGCCTTTCTCGTCGCGAATGGTAACCTTTTGCACATTCGGGCGGAACATGCGGTTGGTTACGCGATGAGAGTGGCTGATGCTGCGGCCTGCAGAAGGGGCCTTACCGCAAACTTCGCAAATCTTCGACATAGTTCTCACTCCATCAGGTTCGGTTAGACCTTACCTACCTATGTAAGGTCGCTTGATGACAAAAAAGCCTATCTACTATAGCACAATTGCAGGGGGTGCTACAAGTATTTTTCATGTAGTAAGAAACTTCAAATGAGCGGTGTTTTATTGTCCGTTCCTCCATGCGCTATACTGCAAAACAACAAACAGCAGCTCTCTATGGGTTTTGCTTGCGATACTGCACAAGTGGTTTCTTTCGAAAGGGAGGATGCGTCATGGGCACACAAATCCCGGGCAACCTGCATGTAGCCAACGACGTGCTTGCCGACATGGTGGGCAACGCCGCGCTGGAGTGCTACGGCATCGTGGGAATGACGGCGCCAACGGCAGCTGACGGCATTGCTAAGATTCTGCCGACGTCGCGCTTGCGCAGGGGCGTGGTGGTCACAACCACCGAAACGGGCGTGCATGTTGAGCTGTATGTGGTCATTGAGTACGGCACCAACATCAACACGGTTTCTCAAAACCTTATCGATCAGGTGTCGTTTGTTTTGAAGGAGTACGCGCGCGTCCCCCTCGACGGGGTTGAGGTGCATGTGCAGGGGGTAAAGGTACGACGCTAAGCGCTTTCCCGCGCGTATCTGCAGCCCGACGTGCCGGTTGCGCGCCCTGCGCACTGGCTCGCTGTGCTTTTGTCTAAGGAGAATCGGAAAGTTACTATGTCTGACTCATACTCACGCAACGATCTCATCAATGCCATTGCAGCGGCAAGCAAGGTCTTAGATGAACGCAAGGATGAGATCAATCGTCTGAACGTATTCCCCGTTCCCGATGGAGACACGGGAACCAATATGTCGCTCACGCTTGCGTCGGTTGTCGATAACCTGGCGGCGCTTCCCATCGGTGCCGACGGAGCTGCTGTGCGCAAGGCAATCACCACCGGCGCCCTGATGGGCGCCCGAGGCAATTCGGGCGTAATCACCTCCCAAATCCTGCGCGGCTTGTGCGAAGGCTCGGCGAAATCGGATCAGATCGACGCGGCAAGTATCGACGCTGCCTTCAACCGCGCTGCAGAAGTGGCGTTTCAGGCGGTACGCAAGCCCGTGGAGGGCACCATCCTCACGGTTTTGAAGGACTGCGCCGCTGCTGCAAAGCATGCGCGCAAAAAGAAGTTCTCTTGCGACGAAGCGCTTGAGCACGTGGTGAAAGAGGCGTTCGCGTCGGTGCAGCGCACCCCGGATCTTCTGCCCGTTCTCAAAGAAAACGGCGTGGTTGACGCTGGCGGCTTCGGGCTTGCGATTTTCTTCGATGCGTTCGTCGCCGCGCTGACGGGCAAGGCTGGTCAGCTTGGCGACGAGCTCGCCTTTGCGCGCGGGCTCGCACCTAAAGTCGAGATCGAGCAGATCAACGACTGGGAGGGTTCGGCGTTCAGGTACTGCACGGAGTTTTTGGTGCATTCCGATACGGTTGACGTAGACGCGGCGAAGGAATTCCTGCCCACGATGGGCGACTGCGATTTGATGGTTGGCATGCATCCCAACTTCAAGGTTCACGTTCATACCAACAGGCCCGACCAGGTACTGGGTTGGTTCCTCACCCATGATGCGCAGATCTCTGAGGTCCACATCCACAACATGCAGCTGCAAAGCGCGGCGCGCACCGACAAGCTCGAGGCCGAAAAGGATGCGCAGGCGGCTGAGCGCAAGCCGCTGGGCGTGGTGGCGGTCGCCGCCGGAGCGGGCAACGCCGCCATCCTGGAGAGCCTCGGCGTCGACGTCGTGGTCTCCGGCGGTCAGACGATGAATCCCTCCACGCGCGATTTGCTCGAGGCTGCCGAGCGCGTGAACGCGGACGCCGTGATCATCCTGCCCAACAACAAAAACATCATCATGGCTGCCCAGAGCGCGGCGGAGTACTCCGAAAAGCCGTGCGCGGTCGTTCCCACTACGAGCGTCCCCGAGGCGTTCTCGGCATTGTTCGGCCTCGATGGCGGCGCTTCGCTTGAGGACAACGTCGAGGCGATGCAGGATGCGTGCTCCGACGTGCGCACCGGCGAGGTCACTCATGCCATCAAGAACTCCAAAGATGCGCATGACAACCCCATTCGCGAAGGCGATGTTATCGGCATTGCCGATGGGTCTATCGAGGCGGTAGGCGCTCAGGTGGAAGAGGTTGTCATGCACCTTTTGGAGGTCATGGAGGCCGATGATGCCGACACGCTCACTATTTTGGCCGGCGAGGATATGGACGATGTCGCCTTTGACGCGCTGGTGAGCCGTATCGAGGACGCCTACGACGAGCTTGAGGTGGACGCCCACCGGGGTGATCAGCCGCTGTACCCCATCGTGATGTCGGTGGAGTAGGGGCGTGCCGTCTCGTCAATCGACAGGGTGCGGCGCCGGTGCGGAGGGCTTGTCTATTGCCTTCTCACCGGCGCCGCTGCGATATGCAGGATAGGCCGCAGTGTCAGAGAAAAACCCGCATACTGAACCCATCGATCGGCTTGCGGCGACGCTCGCCCTCGATGAGCCGGTTGGGCGCGTGCGCTTGGTGAGCCCGTCGCGCGTAAATGCGCTTGCGGGATTGGGCATTCGCACGTTGCGCGACCTCGTTACCCATTTTCCTCGGCGCTATGTGGACCTGTCGGAAAAAAAGACCATTGCGCAGGCCTCTCTCGGTGAAAAGTGCACCGTTGAAGGCGTAGTGTACGAGGTGAAGCTCAAGCGCCCGAAACCGCGTTTGTCGCTTACCGAGATCACGTTGACCGATTCCACCGGAACGCTTTTGGTGACCTGTTTCCGCCAGCCTTGGCTGGCTGACCAGCTCTCACCGGGCATGCGCGTTGCCGTTGCGGGCACCATCGAGTTCAATTACGGCTTCAAGCGCATGACCAATCCTTATCTGGAAAAACTGGATGCCGCCGCCGGAGCCGCCGGCATGATCATTCCCGTGCATCCGGCTTGCGAAAAGCTGTCTGCGGCGTGGATGAGGCGTCTGGTGGCAAACGGGCTGTCTGACTGCGAGGGGATGCTTGACCCTTTGCCGCTTGACCTGCGGCTGCGCTACCGTCTCATGAGCAAGGGCCGGGCGCTTTCCTGCATCCATTTCCCCCAAACGATGGAAGAGGCTCGTCAGGCGCGCCGCCGTTTGGTTTACGAGGAACTGCTCGTTTTGCAGCTTACGCTCATCGGCGAGGCGCGTGCGCGCGAAAGGGGTCATGCGGCAACGCGTCATGTCCTTGAGGGGCCGCATAGCGAGGCGTTGGCTTCGGCGCTTCCCTTTGCTCTCACCAACGACCAGCGGAGCGCCCGCGACGCCATTCTTTCCGCTATGGCAGGGCGCCACGCCATGAACCATATGCTTCTTGGCGATGTGGGCACAGGCAAGACGGCGGTTGCGGCATTTGCGCTTGCTTCGGCAGCCGACACCGGCACGCAAGCGCTGATGATGGCTCCCACCGAAGTGCTGGCGCATCAGCACGGGAAAAGCCTTGGCCCGTGGCTTGACGCGGCGAACGTTTCCTGGGCGGTGCTTACGGGGTCTACGCCCGCATCCGAGCGAGAAGCTATCCTTTCCCGGCTGTCTGAAGGCGAGCTGGACGTTCTTATTGGAACCCACGCGCTTCTGGAAGATGACGTCGCGCCTCGAAACTGCAGCCTCGTCGTCATCGATGAGCAGCAGCGCTTTGGCGTCGAGCAGCGAGAGGCGCTCTTGTGTAAAGGCGAGGCGGTTGATGCGCTTTCGCTAACCGCTACGCCCATTCCGCGTTCGCTGGCTTTGGCGCTGTTTGGCAACACCGAGCTGTCGTATCTGCGCGAGCGTCCGGCAACGGCGGCGGGCAGGTCCACGACAGTTCTTTCCAAGCAGGAACGCGGGCGTGCGTATGATGTGGCGCGCGAGGCTCTCGAGCGTGGCGAGCAGGTGTATGTGGTGTGTCCCCTGGTTGGGCAAAGCTCAGAGGAGCGCGACACGCGCGCAGGCAAGGCGTCCAGCCGCGAAGGCGACGAAGACGAGTACGTGTATGCCGCCATCAGCATCGAGGGCGACCAAGACTATGCCGGCGACAACGTTGCAGCTGCCCAGCAGGAAGCGGAATTCCTCCAGCGTTCCGTTTTCGCCGATTGGCAGGTGGAGCTTTTGTGCGGACGCATGTCGGGTACGGAGAAACAATCGGTTATGGAGCGTTTCCGACGAGGTGAGACGCAGGTTTTGGTGGCAACTACCGTTATCGAAGTCGGCGTGGACGTGCCCAATGCGACGGTAATGATCATAGAGGACGCCGACCGCTTCGGTCTGTCGCAGCTGCATCAGCTGCGAGGCCGCGTAGGGCGCGGATCGAAGCCGGGCAACGTGTTTTTGGTGTCTGCCTCCCGCACCGATGTGGCGCTTGCGCGCCTGTCGGCGATGGAGAGCACCGATGACGGCCTTGAACTGGCGGCGTTCGACTTGTCGCTGCGCCGGGAGGGAGACATCTTGGGCAACCGGCAAAGCGGCGCGTCTTCGCTGAAGCTGGTAAACGTGGTGCGCGACGCTAACGTCATCGAGGCCGCCCATGCCGATGCGCTTTCGATACTGAACGAAGATCCGCTTTTGGAGCAGCCCGAGCACCGCGCGCTTGCGCGCGAGGCTCGTTTGGCGCACGGTGTGGCGGCAGGCAAGCAGAAAGGCAGATAGGGCATGCGTATCATTGCCGGCGAGTTCAAAGGGAGGGTGCTTAAAGCGCCAAAGGGCTCGGCTACGCGCCCTACCACCGATCGCGTGCGAGAAGCCCTTTTCAGCGCCCTTTCGAGCGCTTGCGGCGGGCTTGAGGGCGCAGTTGTGCTGGATGCGTTCGCCGGTTCGGGCGCGTTGTCTTTCGAGGCGCTTTCGCGTGGTGCCCGGTTGGTGTGGATGTATGAGCGCGACCGCAATGCGTTGCAGGCGCTCAACGACAATATAAAGGCTCTTGGGCTGTCGGCGAAGTCGGTGCGCCTGCAGCGGCGCGATATCTTCAAGGCGCCGCCCTTTCATGCGCGACCGCCGTTTAGTGTGGTGCTTCTTGATCCTCCGTATGCCTACAGCCCCCATGAAGTGCTTGGGCTGGTAGAGCGGCTTCGTTTGGAACATGCGCTGGAACCGGATGCCGTAGTGGTGTACGAGCATAGCGCTGACGCCAACGCCGAGGTCGATCGGGCGGCGCAGGAGCGAGGATTTACGAGCGTTTCTCGCAAGAAGTATGGTGATACAGTTGTTGACATGCTTTCGGTTGAACAAAGCGGTACGGGCGATTAGGGAGATCGGCGGCTGCTTTCATAGCGGCGTTGCTGAGATAGTGAAGGAAAGGTGCGGTTTATGAAGCGTGCGGTGACCCCGGGAACTTTCGATCCTATTACAAACGGTCATTTGGACGTGATCTCGCGTGCGGCGCAGCTGGTTGACGAGGTTGTTGTGGCGGTGGCTGCTTCGCGCAAGAAAGGTCCCCTTTTTTCTCTCGAGGAGCGCACGAGGTTGGCTCGAGAGGCCACCGCGCATCTTCCCAATGTGAGGGTTGAGCCCTTTGACGGGCTTCTGGTTGATTTTGCCCACGAGATCGGCGCGACCATTGTGGTGAAAGGTCTGCGGGCGGTAACCGACTTTGAATACGAATTTCAGCAGACGGCGCTCAATTATCAGCTCAGCCCCGAGCTAGAGACGGTGTTTATCATGTCGCCGCCTCAGTACATGTACTTGTCTTCCTCCATAGTGCGCGAGATTGCCAGCATGAACGACGAGAAGCTTGAAAGCTTTGCCCCCGACTGCGTGTGCAAGGCGCTGCGCGAGAAGTTTTCGTCGCGAAGATAGGCGGCGTCTCTTAAACGGAGGGTTTCGGCCTGCGTTTTGCGGGGCGATGCGTCTGCATGCCGTTTCCGCCGTTTTCAGGTCCTCTGCAACATTTTTTCTTGCTCGAAACGTTGCCACTCCATCACACTGCTATGCTAAAGCAGCTAAGAGTTTCTAACGCAACGGGTACGCGACGCAAGGAGGCATTCATGGGTAGGGTCTACAACTTTTCTGCGGGGCCGGCGGTTCTTCCTGAAGACGTTTTGAGGCAGGCGGCTACAGACATGCTGGACTATCAGGGTTGCGGCATGTCGGTCATGGAGATGAGCCACCGCTCGAAGGAGTTTGGACGCATCATCGAGGAGGCAGAGGCCGATCTCCGCTCGCTTGCGGGCATCCCCGACACGTATAAGGTGCTTTTCCTGCAGGGAGGAGCCTCGTCTCAGTTTGCAGCGGTGCCGCTGAATCTCATGAAACCGAAGGCCGATGGAGCAACGGGGCGCGCCGACTACATTATCACGGGTTCATGGGGTAAAAAGGCATGGAAGGAAGCGCAGCTCTACGGCGATGCCCACGTGGCGGCGTCAACCGAGCAGGAGGGCTATACGCGCGTTCCCAAGCAGGATGAGCTTTCGCTTTCCCCTGATGCCGACTACGTCTATATCTGCGAAAACGAAACCATCTACGGCGTTAAGTTTCCCGAGTTGCCGGATACGGGGTCGGTTCCGCTGGTTGCTGACGTTTCTTCGTGCTTTTTGTCCGAGCCGTTCGACATCGAAAAGTACGGCGTGATGTATGGCGGCGTTCAGAAAAACATCGGGCCTGCCGGGACGGTTATTGCCATTATCCGAGAAGACCTTATCCGCGACGACGTGGTTCCTGGATGCCCCACGATGTTGAAGTGGAAGACGCAGGCCGATGCCAACTCTCTCTACAACACTCCTCCGACTTGGGGAATTTACATCTGCGGCTTGGTGTTTAAGTGGATCATCGCACAGGGAGGTCTCTCCGAGCTGCAAACGAGAAACAGGCGAAAAGCCGCGCTTTTGTACGATTACCTCGATCAAAGCTCCCTGTTCAAGGCAACGGTAGCCAAAGAGGATCGTTCGATCATGAACGTTCCGTTCGTCACGGGAGATGCCGATCTCGACGCGAAGTTCGTCTCGCAGGCGAAGGAGGCAGGCATTGTGAACATCAAGGGTCATCGCAGCGTGGGCGGCATGCGTGCCAGCATCTACAACGCCATGCCCGAAGAAGGGGTGCGCGCGCTTATTTCCTTCATGGAGAAGTTCGAGCGCGAAAACGCGTAAAGCGCTTGTGGCGCATGCGCATGTGCGGCGTGCAGGGGGATTGCCTTCCTGCACGCCTTCTTATTGCATCTTGGCGGACGCCGTTTTCTAATCAGCGGCTAAAGCGGTATAGTTACGCGATAGGCTGATAACACGTATGGCAAGGTGGCGCGATATGGCGGAAAAAACCGGACCCGCAAAGCAGGCACAGGTTGTGACTGGAGCAGAGGCGGTGGTTGCATCGCTTGTTGCCGAAGGGGTGCGCTATGTGTTCGGCTACCCAGGCGGCCAGGCGATAAAAATGTTCGACGCGCTGTATCGCAACGGCGCGATTTCGCATATCCTCGCTCGGCATGAACAGGCTGCCGTCCACGAAGCAGACGGATATGCCCGCGCTACGGGCGAGGTGGGGGTTGTGCTTGTTACCAGCGGGCCGGGTGCGACGAACACCGTAACGGGGATTGCCACGGCCTATATGGATTCAGTGCCCCTTGTGGTCATTACCGGGCAGGTGCCGTGCGGCGTCATCGGAACCGATTCGTTTCAAGAATCGGACATCGTGGGCATCACCATGCCTATCGTCAAGCATAGCTACCTCGTGAAATCGGTAAACGAGATTGCCAGGACGTTCCGAGAGGCGTTTCATATCGCGCGTACCGGGCGTCCCGGTCCGGTGGTTATCGACATCCCTTCCGACATTGCTTCGGAAAGAACTGAGTTTTCGTATCCTGAGAAGGTGGATCTCCCCTCCTATAAACCCACCTACAAAGGCAACGCGAGACAGGTCAAGGCGGCCGTTGCGCGCTTGGCGAGTGCCGAGCGCCCCGTTCTCTACGCAGGCGGGGGCGTGATAGCTTCCGGGGCTACCGAAGAGCTGGTGTCTTTGGCCGAGCGTCTGCAGATTCCGGTTGTGACCACGCTTATGGGCAAAGGCGGCATGCCTGCCTCGCATCCGTTGAACCTGGGCGCTATCGGTATGCATGGCTCTAAATACGCCAATAGGGCGCTTACCGAAAGCGATCTCATCATCGCGGCGGGAGCCCGCTTTTCCGACCGCGTGACGGGACGCCTTGACGAATTCGCCCCGGATGCCGACGTCATACACATCGACATCGACCCCGCGGAAATCGGAAAGGTTCGCAAGGCTCAAATCCCGATCGTGGGAGATCTGGCAAGCGTGCTCTCCGACATCAATTCGCAGCTCTCGAAGCAGGAGACCCCGGTGCGCACGCGCGCGTGGCTTGCTGCCATCGCGGAATGGAAGGCGCGCTATCCGTTCTTCGATCCAGCTCGGGATGCGGCTCAAGAGGGGGACTCGACCGAAATCATTCCCGAAGCGGTTATGAAGCAGCTTTCCTGTGCGCTTGATCCGGAGGCGAGCGTCGTGACCACCGAAGTGGGGCAACATCAGATGTGGGCGG
>DVKR01000029.1 GCA_018715935.1 Candidatus Aphodovivens excrementavium | reverse complement strand
ACGTAGAGCGGCACGCGCGGCCCCAGCAGCACGCACACGAACACCACCGAGCCAAGCACCGGCAAAAACGGGTGGACCAGCGCTTCGACCAGCTGACTGTACGCAGCCATGAACTTGGAGGTCTGCGACACGAGCGTGCCGCCAAAGCGGTTGGAATGAAACGTCATCGACTGGTTGGACAGCGCGTCGAAGCTCATGGTTGCCAGATCGTAGCTCACCGCGATCTCGAGCTTCCACAGCGAGTAGTCCTGCAGCTTGCTGCACGTCTGACCGCACACGTTCACCAGAATGAGCGCCGCAATGTAGGGTCCAAATACCGAAAACACTTGATCGGCAGCAACGGGTGCCGCGCTCACGCGATCGACGATAAGCCCCATCACAAACGGGTTCATATACGTTTGGAACCCGCCGAAAAGCAGCGTAGAACACACCAGGAGCGCGAACAGCCCGAAGTGCCGTCGCGTCACCAGCCAATAATAGTGCAGCGTCCGCCGTGTGGTGGAAGCCCTCTCGCGTTTAGCCATGCCAACCCCGCCCTCTTGAAAGCGTCTCGTCGACGCAGTGCAATCGGGTAAAGCCTACTCCTTTTCAGGCATGCGCGCCAGCAGCGCGAACCCCACCAAGAACAGCACGGCAATCGACAAGACGCCCCACGAAGAACTGCCGGTAAGCTGCGTGAACACGCTCACCAAAAACGTCCCCATGACGGCAGCGTACTTTCCGAAGATGTCGAAGAACCCGTAGTATTCGTTTGCATTGTCCTTTGGAATAAGCTTGCCGAACTCGCTGCGCGAAAGCGCCTGGATGCCGCCCTGGAACATGCCGACGCAAATTGCCAAAACCCAGAACTCCACCGCGCTGCGCAGGAAGAACGCCGCAAACAGCACGATGCAGAAATACGCGAAGATCGCAACGAGCAGCATGCGCTTGGTGCCGAACCGCGCCGAAAGGCGGCCGTACGCAATGGCCGAAGGGAAGGCTACAAACTGGGTAACCAGCAGAGCCAGCACCAGCTGCGTGGAGTCGATGCCGAGATCGGTGCCGTAGCTCGTGGACATTTTAATGACGGTGTGCACGCCGTCGATGTAGAAGAAAAACGCCAGCATGAACAAGAGCAGGCGACGGTCGTGAATAATCGCCTTCACCGTGCGCCCCAAGCCGGAAAGAGAGTCGCGGAACTGATGAGGCGCGCGCTCCTTGTAGTGAACTTGCCTCACGTTGCGAATGAGCGGGATGGTGAATAGCACCCACCAAACTGCCGTAATCAGAAAAGCGATCTTCATGCCCATCATCATGTCGATGCCGACAGACGGACCGCCAAGCACCACCACCAAGCAAAGGATGAACGGGATGCATGAGCCGATATAGCCCCACGCATAGCCGTGCGAGCTCACCTTGTCATAGCGGTCTTCTGTAGTGGCATCAACAAGCATGCCGTCGTAAAACACCATCGAGCCGTTAAGCATGACCGACGAAACCACGTAGAGTATCAAAAACGGCAGCGCCGCAGTGGGAATGCCTAGGCACGCGCATGCCACCGCGCCCGTTCCCATAAAGCCCACCAAAAACTTCTTCTTGTTCCCCTGGATGTCGGCAAGGCTTCCCAAAAACGGCATGAGAAGCGCCAGGATAAGCGATGCCACCGTCTCGGCGTAGCCCCAGGCAACCACAACCGACGAGCCCGGCTCGACGATACTTGAAAAATATACGGGAATGAGTGCCGTAGAAAGCATGACGAAAGCTGAGTTTCCCACGTCGTAGAGCACCCAGCTGCGCTCCTGCTTAGTTAAGCCAAACAGAGCCATTAAAGACCTCTCTTTGTGTCTGTTTTGTCGTTTTCAGCTATGTGCATACGCCTCAAGCGCCAGTTAACAAGCCGGCGAGTATTGTATATGATGCGGAATGCACCTGCGTAAAATTACTGTCAGAAAAGGACGACTCATGCCCTCAATCATTACCCACGACACCTTCGGCCAGGATATCTATCGCGACTTGTTTACGCTTATAGGAGGATCGCGCGACGAGGCGGAGGCGTTTTTGCTGGGGAATCAAGGGCCAGACCCCCTGTTCTATTCCGTTGCCTGCCCGTGGCTTCGCAGCAACCACGACCTCGGGAGCGTCATGCACGACCAGCTGCCAACCCGGCTGCTTGACGCATTCAAAACAGGGCTCCCCTTCCTTCCGGAAAGCGAGCAGCCCATCGCACGCGCGTATGCACTTGGCTTTCTGTGTCACTACACGCTCGACAGCATTGCGCATCCGTTCATCTTTAGCCAACAATACCAGCTCTGCGATGCGGGAGAGCCGGGCCTTACCCGAAGCGACGGGCATGAGGTGCATGCCTTTATCGAAACCGAACTCGACGAGCTCGTGCTCTACCTCAAGCGCAACGACACGGTAGAGACCTTCAACCCCGCGCGAGACGTCTTAAAGGGCTCCTCGCATATGCTGGACGTTGTTTCCAAGCTCTACGTGTATGTAGCCATGGCGGTCTACGGGCGCGCAGTGCCCACAGATCTGTTCCGCAGCAGCGTCTATGCTATGCGGCTGGGCCAGCGCGTGTTCCACTCCTCAAGCGGCCTGAAGCGAGAGGTGCTCGGGCGTCTCGAGGAGCTCGTTCGCCCCTATTCCTTCTGCAAGGCAATGAGCCATCGCCCCGTCGAGCTGGAAACGAGCATTTTCGATAACCGCGAGCGCGCTTGCTGGGAAGACCCCTTCTCGGGAGGGTCGAGCACCGAAAGCTTCTGGGATCTTTACGAGCGCGCGCTGGCGCAGGCTCATCACAACATCGAACTGTTTGACGAACCAGGGTTCGACGTGGAAGATGCGCGCTACATCACTGGCGACAAGAACTTCTCGGGCAAACCAACCACCGCCCAGATCGTGTCGGTGGAGTAGAAGCTCGTTGCGCCGACTAAAACTGCCTCCCGTCTCGAGCACAAGTCAGCGAGGAGCGCTCTCGCGCCCGGGATTCGTGGGATCGCGGGCGCGAAGCCTACTTTGGTAGGCGAGTCCCCGAGATCGCGCGAAGATCGGATGTGAGAGCGCCCCGCAGCGTCGAGCGGTTCCGGCGGCCGGCAGGCCGCCGGAACCTATACATTCTTGAGCATGATGGTGCTCATGGTGTCGGCAGCATGCTCGCAGGCGTCGCTGCATTTCTCCATACGCTCGAACACGCTCGACCACACATGCGCACGCATGGGATTATTGCGGTCGGTAGTATGCAGCGTGCGAATCACCTTCAAGAAGAGGTGATCGGCAACCTCTTCGTAGTCGCTCACGTCGCGCACCAACGCACGGAACTTCTTCGATTTTTTAAAGCTGCGGAAATCGCCCATGGCCTTTTTAAGCGCGCCCGTTCCCTTGCGGATAAGATCGGCGAACTCTTTTGTCCCTTCGGGAATAATATGGACATCGTACATGTACATGGCCTGGATAACGTCCTCGATGTAATCGATGATGTTGTCTAAGCACTTGGCAAGCTCGATGATGTCTTCGCGCTCGATTGGCGTGATGAAGTCGGTTGCCACGTTTTCCAAAATGGCGTGGTTCACCTCGTCGCCCCTGTGCTCAATCTGATGAGCACGATCCATGTACGATTTCAGGTCATCGGCCTTCGTGAAGTTCTCCAACGCCTCCACCAAAAGGTCGGCCTCTTCAACAGCAATCTCGGCCTGCTTCTCGAAATTGTCGAAGTAATCGAACTTATGGTGCTTCTTAGACATTTCTGCCCCCTTCTCCTGACAGCAAATACCGCTGTCGCGCAAGACGCTGCGCTGCGCATGCAACGCCTTTCCGCTGCGTTAGCTTGAGCTCTCCCATGCGCCCCGCAAGCGCAATGCCGTCTCTTTGCCGAAGCCGTCCTTCACCTACATAATCGCCAGGAAAATCTTTGCGAACACAAAGCCCAGCAACCCGCACCCCGGGAACGTAAGCACCCAGGTTTTCACCATGTCAATTGCAACGCCCCACTTCACCGCGCTTTTTCGCTTAGCGGCGCCCACTCCCATAATGGCAGTTGTCTTCGTGTGCGTCGTGGAAACCGGCATGCCGGTAAAGGTGGCAAGCATCAAACACAGCGTTGCCCCCAAGCTTGCAGCAAAGCCCTGGTATTTCTCCATCTTCACCATGTCCATGCCAACGCTTTTGATGATTTTCTTCCCGCCCACAGCGGTGCCCAACCCCATGTTGAGGGCACAGAATATCATCAGCCACACCGGCAGGATCAAAGAGTCGGCCTGACCAACGCCCGTAGCAAGCGTAATTGCCAGGATGAAAATGCCCATGAACTTCTGACCGTCTTGGGCACCGTGCATGAACGCCACGCCGGCACCGGCGACGATTTGAGCCCAACGGAAGAAATGATCCGATTTGACCCTATCGAAGTTTTTGCACATGCGCGCAATTACCTTGGTGAGCACCCAGCCAGAACCAAATCCCAAAAACGTCGAAAGAACCAACCCGTAGATGACCTTTATCCATTCAGCGCCGTTGACGCCGCCCAAGCCGCCCTGCAGCGCAATGGCAGCGCCGGTAAGCCCGGCAATGAGCGAGTGGCTCTGGCTTGTGGGAAGACCAAAAACCCAAGCGGCAACGCCCCATACAATAATGGCCACCATCGCCGCCATAAGCGCGATGATGGCCTGATGATCGTTCCCACCGAAATCAACCATATGAAAAATGGTGCTGGCAACCGCCGACGACACGAGTGTAATAACAAGCAATCCGAAGAAATTGCAGACGGCCGCCATGATGATGGCGGGCGTCGGCTTCATGCACCGGGTAGAAACCACTGTCGCAATGGCATTTGGTGCATCGGTTGCGCCATTCACGATAATAACGCCGATATTAAGCAGCGTCACTGTCAGCAGCAAGGGATTAGACATCAGTTCAGAGACGAACATGCCCCACTCAATGACCACGGCATCCCTTTCAACACACTTCAAACGTAGGATGTCCAGTTTAACGTAAAGTTTACGTAAAGAAATGGACAAACCCGCCTACTACGTGCAAATATCCGCGATTGGGGCGCTCGCCTCAGCGCCGCGGCCTCGTCAAGCCGCCGGCATAGACGGCAGACCCGGCCAGACGGCGAGCCTCTGTGACCCTGACGACGAACGGCCGCTGAGCTGCTGACGGCAAGCCTGGCTAGACGACAACCCCGCGACGGCGAGCCCCGCGACGGCGAGCCCAGCCAAATGATGAGCGTTGCTAGATGATGAACATGGCGTCACCGAACGAGAAGAAACGATACCTTTCGTCAACGGCATGACGATACGCCGCCAAAATGTTCTCGCGCGTCGAAAACGCACTCACCAGCATCATGAGGGTCGAACGCGGCACATGGAAGTTCGTGATAAGCCCGTCAACGACGTTATAGCGATACCCTGGCAGGATATACAGCGACGTCGCCTCCCTGTCCCGCGCCGTGATGCTGCCGGCTTCGGCATCCCACGCGCTCTCAAGGCTTCGCACGCTCGTTGTTCCCACGGCAATGACCCTGCCTCCTTGCGCTTTGGCTTCGGCCACCGCATCAACGGTTCGCTGCGGAACGGTGTAGTACTCCGTATGGATCTTATGCTGCTCGGGATCGTCTTCGTCCACAAGGCGGAACGTGTCCAGGCCAACCTCAAGCTCGACGGTTTCCCAGCGCACGCCTGCCTCTTTCAGCCGGGCGATAAGCTCGGGCGTGAAGTGCAAGCCCGCCGTAGGCGCTGCGGCAGAGCGCTCTCGCGTCGAGTACACCGTCTGATACAGTTCCTCATCGCCCGCATAGTCTTTAATGTAGGGGGGAAGCGGCGTGTGACCCACCGCATGCAACGCCTCGTCGAGAGAAGGCAGCGGCGTGGTCAAGCGCACCAAACGCTCGCCTTTTCCCCCGTCGCCTTTTTCCTCAACCCAATCGATCACCTCGGCAGAGAGGACCACTTCGCCTGCCGCATTGGCGAAGTCCACCAAAGCCCCTGGCTTCAAACGTCGTCCGGGTCGAACAAGCGCCTCCCAAAGCGCCGAGCTATTGGTTTTCGGCTCGCGCCCGAATACCTCGCGCAGCAAGAACACTTCCGCCGCTCCGCCCGTTTCCCGCTTCGATCCCAGCAACCGAGCAGGCATAACGCGCGTTTCGTTAGCAACGAGCAGATCGCCCGGACGCAAATACTCCCCTATATCATGGAAGATGCGGTCTTCCAGTGCGCCCGTCCGGCGATCCATCACCAGAAGACGACAGGCATCGCGGACAGTCGCAGGCTCTTGAGCAATCAGCTCTTGGGGCAAATCGTAATCGAAGTCGTCAGTCCTCATGAACCATCCTTTGTACTCGCGAATTCCTGTGGCATTATAACGCTTCGCGCAGCCGCCCCTTTCTTGATGGATGCTCCCGCACGGGCTGCCCACATCGCTGAAGATCAAGCATCGCCTGAGCAGCAACAATAACGGCTCCGCATAGGCGGCACCGCCTGTCTCTTTCCCCCGCCGCACGGTTTCGCCAGCAACAAAAATGGCCCTAATAAGCGGGCATTTCAACTGCAGGTTTAACCTGTCACCCGAGTTTCGCCAGCAACAAAAATGGCCCCGCACAAGCGGAGCCATCGGCATTCGTGCTATGTGAAATGCGCTAGAGCTTCACCACGTTGCTTGCCTGAAGCTTGCCGTTTTGACCGGTGGTCACGTCGAACGACACACGCTGACCCTCGTCGAGAGTCTTAAAACCATCCATTTTGATCTCAGAGAAGTGCACGAACAGATCTTCACCGTCGTTCTGGGAGATGAATCCATAGCCCTTCTCGGGGTTGAACCACTTAACAACGCCTTCCGCCATTTTCAATCCTCTTTCCTTCCCCTGATCTTTTCAGGGGGATTAGCGCTTCGTGCTGCATGGCGGCAACACTGCCCTCACTTCGAGAGCACGTGGCATACTATACGCTATTCTGATGCGAAAACAGATGAGTTTTCCTGTTTAAACCGAATATTTCTCGCTTTGCCGCAAGAGCCTTAATCTCACCTTTTTCGAGCACGAGCCAGTTAATGATGCGGCAAGATAACGGGCGTCGGGACGCACCCATGCGGCCCTCCACGTTCAAACTACCTGAGCGCAAATCACCCGAGTTCAAACCGCCTGAGCGCAAACTACCTGAGCTAAAACCACCTGAGTGCAGACCGCCTGAGCTCAAACCACCTGAGCGCAGACCCCTACGAGCGCGACTCCCACCCAAAGCTTCCCCGCTCATGCAATTCCTGCTGCATGAGCGGGGCGTCAGGGTCAAAACGCGCCGAAGAATCGGCATCTTGATAATACGCTGCATCGTGAGCCTTGCGTACTCCTTCGGCAAACGGCTCCCCTTCCTCACCGGGATGCGATGCCCCTTCTGCAGGATCGTCGTCAGCAAGCCCCTGCTCAGCCGCCTCGTAGAGCAGATGCTCTGCTTCGGCAGGGTCGTCGGGAAGATCGATTCCATACGCGTCCGCCAAGGCGTGCGCCTGCTGCTCACGCAGTTCCGCCCGTTCGAAGTCGTAGGCAAGCATGAGGTAGTGCGACTCAAGCAGCAGACCCTGCGCCACGTAGCCGATCACCTTCGGATCGGTACCCGAAACCTGGAGAATGCCGGCAATTGACTCGGGAGACAGCGACAGCAGCACATCGGCGTCTATTTCGGTTGCCTGGCCAATTGCCTGCTCGAGCAAATTCGCCGCACCTTCAGGGTCTTTCTCCTTTTTGCCACGGCGAATAACTATCGTTATGGTCTGAAAATACCCCAGAATCAGCCTCATGAGATAATCGCGCTCGAACATTATGCGTCCCTCCTATGCGCCAAAACCGTCAGGCGGCACCATGCCGAGATGTTCGTAGGTACGCGCGGTTGCCTGACGCCCTTTCGGCGTGCGCACCATAAGCCCCTGCTGCATCAGATAGGGCTCGTAGACGTCTTCCACCGTGTCGGTGTCTTCCGAAAGCGCCGAGGCAAGAGTGCCCAGACCCACCGGCCTGCCGGAAAACTGCACGGCAAGCAGCTCCAGAAGGCGGTTGTCCACTGCATCCAACCCCAGGGCATCTACCTCGAAAAAGCTCAGCGCCTCTGCGGCAACATCTTCGGTTATGCCGCCGTCGCCTCGAACTTGCGCCCAATCCCGCACCCGCTTAAGCAGCCTGTTCGCCAAACGCGGCGTGCCTCTACTGCGGCGCGCGATCTCCAAGGCGCCATCTTGCGCGACCTCGACGCCCAAAATGCGCGCAGACCTGCGCACGATGTCTGCCAGCTCATCGGGAGTGTAGTATTGCAGCCTAAATGCGATGCCGAACCGGTCGCGCAAAGGCCCGGTAAGCAGCCCGGTGCGCGTGGTGGCCCCGATAAGCGTGAAGCGCGGAAGATCCAGCCGGATAGAACGCGCTGCCGGGCCTTTGCCCACCACGATATCCAGCGCGAAATCTTCCAGAGCGGGATAAAGCACCTCTTCCACCATGCGGTTGAGCCGATGGATCTCGTCGATGAACAGCACGTCGCCCTCTTCGAGATTGGTAAGAATCGCCGCCAAATCACCGGTGCGCTCGATGGCAGGGCCGCTGGTCGTGCGAATGTTGGCACCAAGTTCGTTTGCCACCACCTGCGCCAACGTGGTTTTTCCCAAGCCCGGAGGGCCGGAAAACAGAATGTGATCCACCACGTCGCCACGCGCCTGAGCCGCTTCGATAAGAATGCCAAGCGACTCTTTGATCTTCGTTTGGCCGAGATAGTCGCTTAAATACTTCGGACGCAAGCTGCGATCGAATGCAAGGTCGTCTTCTTGAAGCTCGGCAGACATAGTTCGCTGCCGCGCGTCTACCGCATGCGCGCCACATGCGCCCTCAGCGCCCGCAGCAGCGCCAGCCGCTCCTCCGGCGGCCTCGAAAACTACCCCTTCTAGTTTCACGCCATTTTCAGCCATAGTACCTTCGTTGCACCCGCCTGTATCCTACGACGCGGTTCCCAATCGTTTCAAAGCGTATTTTAGCAGTGCTTCTGCGGAAGCCTCTTCCGGCGCTCCCTTCAAGGAAAGATCAACTTCTGCAGGGGTGAAGCCCATCGACAATAGCGCCTCTCGTGCGCCCTTAAGCGCTTCGCCCTGAGCGGATGCCGCAGGCGCCGGCTGCCCATCGGCGCCAAAGAGCTGGTCGAAGCCCTGATCGAGGGATCCCTTCAGCTCCAAGATAATGCGTGACGCGGTCTTTTTTCCCACCCCCGGTATACGCTGCACCGCCGCTACGTCCTGAGCGGCAATAGCGGATGCCAGATCGCGAGGTGACGAGAACGCCGACAGGGCTGCCAGCGCCACTTTAGGCCCCACGCCGCTCACGCCGATAAGCTGCTCGAAAAGAGTTTGCTCTTCCAAAGAGAGAAAGCCGTACAGCGACATTTCGTCTTCTCTCACGTGCAAATGCGTGTAGACCTGCACCGGCTGGCCCGTCTCTGGCAGTTTTGCCAAGCTCGCCTGCGACATGCCCACCGCAAAGCCAACTCCTTGCACCTCGATATATGCAGACAGGGCGGTTTTAGCCGCCAGTACGCCTTTGAGAAACGCAATCATTACTGCCCCTTCTTTATCGTACTGCGCTGAGCCCGCTGCGCCTCATCGCGCGCAATGGCCGCTTGCACCAGCGAGTCAAACTTGCTTCCCGAAAAACCTGCTGCGCCACCAGGCCCGTCATGAGTGGTATAGCAGATTGCGGCTGCAAGCGCGTCGGAGGCGTGATCGGGCTTGGGAGCGTGCGGAAGATGCAGCAGTTTTTGAACCATGTACTGAACCTGCTCTTTTTCCGCCGCGCCCGTGCCAACCACCGCCAGCTTTATCTGACGCGGAGTGAATTCTCCCACATCCACGTTGCGCTCGGCGCAGGCAACCAGCGCAGCTCCGCGCGACTGCCCCGTTGCAAACGCGGCCGTGATGTTCTGCCCGAACCACACGGTTTCAATTCCTACACAGCTTGGGCCGTAAGTGTCGATAACTGCACCCATTTGCTCGTGTACAACGCGCAGGCGCTGCGCAAGGGGCGTTGCCGCATCCGTTGATATGCAGCCGTATGCAACGCAGGAGAGCCGAGACCCTTGCTGGGCAACTACGCCCCAGCCGGTGTTCGCCAGCCCGGGGTCTATGCCTAAGACTATGCGAGCCGCATGCTGTGCCACAACGCCCCTTCCGCATCTCTACCGTTTTTGTTTTAGCCCCAAATGCCAATATCAAACGTTTGTTCGTTATAGTACCACAAAAAATCGAACCTCCCGACACAAGAACGCCCCCTATTTCTCGCATCCAAGAAAAACCGACGCCTGCCGAAAAATGGGCACGCCACACAAGAACGCCTCCCATTTCTCGCATCCAAGAAATGGGAGGCGGTTCACTCCACAAACGGTTTTTTCGTCCGGCAGATCGCCAACCTACGCGGGACGGGCGCTACGGGAAGAGGCCGGTGAAACGAGCCGAGCCGCCTTGCCGTCCCGCGCAAGGCGACAGTCTTTACTGCTTTTTCTGGAATAGGGGCGTCTCAACCGGCAAGCCCTTGCGCTTGTTGCGCAGCTCAATGCATTGACGAACGATTACGCACGCGATAAACACGATGCCGATGTAGCCGGTGTACGGGTAAATGATGCCCAGCAGCTGGCTGTAGGAGAGCGGGCTTAAAACCACCGCCAGCACGATAACCGCAGCGACGGCATGAGCGATGCGGTTGCGCACCGTACCGTCAGGCACAAAGCGGTTAACCGCCGTCCACATCATGGGAGCTGCCGTGGAATAGATCTCGTCCAGCAGAATGATGGCGAAAATAACGCTTACCACCGGGCTGATAAGATCAGACAAGAACAGCGTGGGAACTTCCAGCGCCGCAACGTCGTCGATGTAGCACAGAAGGGCGAGGTTCATCAGCAGGCCGGCGGCAATAAACATGACACCACCCAGCAGTGCCCCCCATTTCGCTTCGCGTGCAGAAGAGGCAATGCCGCCCGTTTGCGTAAGGAACGGCACCGCGCCCGCCATGTTGTAGGCCACATACAGCAAGCCGGCAAGCGCCCACAGCGGCGCGCCATTCGTCGCGTTCGCCACCGTTGCCAGCACGTCGGCCTTCTGCCCAATGTTCGCCAAACCCTCCGGGTTGCTGGCAATGGCGAATATGGCAATCACGATGGAGAAGATAATGGTCAGAGGCCCCAACGCACCCACAATGTCAACGATGCGCTTGAAGCCAAACAGGTTGGTGATGAACACCAAAATGCACATGCCCAACGAACCGACCCAGGTGGGAAGCCCAAAATACTGGGCAAGCGTAGCACCCGCGCCGGAAGTCATGACAATACAAACAAGCAAGAGGAACACCGGAATGAACCACGCGAGAAACGCGCCGAAGTATTTGCCGCAGTAGTAGCGGAAGCTCGTGTCTGCCATCTCATCGGAGCCTAAGTCCCGATGACGGTAACCGTAGTTCATAAGAACCTTGCCGAGCCATGCAAATAAAATCATTGCAATGAGCAAGCCTCCAATGGACCAGATGCCGTACGCGGTAAAGAACTGCATGATCTCCTGACCCGACGCGTACCCCGAGCCAATCATGAACGCGATGAACGCACCCGAAAACTTTACTACGTTGCCGAGCTTCACAACGCCGCCGAGAACATCGGTTGGAACTCCATCAGGACCGAGGCTTCCCTGACCGCTTGACGACCCCACCGCCGCCGAATTCTGCTTCGTTTCACTTGCCATGGTGTTTCCTCTCTTTTCTTTTGCAAGACTTCGGAAGAAACCGCAGCCGAATCGCTGCGCATTCTTCCCCTCCTTATATACAAACAGGGCGCCTTGTCGGCGCCCTGCATGCATCAATGAGTATGACAGTACAGCGTGCCGACTAATTTGACCCCGTAAAGTAAAACCAGTATGCATGCTGAAACTTACGCAAGTTCGTCTGCCTTTCGAATCAAAGCAACCAACGTTTCCATGTCTTCGTGGAGGTTGATGCGAATCGCATTTTGCCCCAACCCGTCATAGCCACTACAGGTTACCACACGCACTCCAGCGCACAAGAGCGTTTTTTCCAAATCGAAACATTCGTCCTCGACGTAGAGCATCGAGATGGGCACTCCGCAATCGGTCTGCGCCATCTTGAGCGTTTTGCATTCTTTCAAGGCCTCCATCAGCTTAGGCTTGTCTTCACGCACTCTGTCGCGCGTGCGTAGCGCCCACTCCGACTGCAGCGTTTGAATGGCAAGCGCATCGGCAACCGAGCTTTTGGAGAAGGGGATGTTGACCTTGTGGAAGGCTTCCATAATCGGAGCCTGCGCGATGCAGTATCCCAAACGGATGCCGGCCTCGCCGCACGCCTTAGAGAACGTGCGCACGACTGCCAGGTTGTCGAACTCGGGCACCAGGTTAAGCGCCGACTCTTCGTCGGGCATGTAGTCGCCGTAGGCCTCGTCCATCACGATGAACGACCCTGCCTCGCGCGCCGCCTCAACGACCTGCCTCACCTCGGCAAGGGGAAACACCTGACCGGTAGGGTTGTTTGGATTGTCAATGTACACGAACGCCCCGGGGTTGCTGCGCACGGCGTCAAGCATGTCGTCGACACAGAACTTGTAGTTGTTTTCCGGGCGCAAATACACGCGATGGAAGTTCACCTCGTAGGTGACCATGTCGTCCGTTGCCGCCGTGAAGGTGGGCGCCATGCAGACCACCGTCTTACCCGGCTCAAGACACATGCGCGAAAGCGTCATCACGGTGCCGATGGAGCCGCACGAAAAGGCAATCATGTCGTCGGCCAAGGGAAGCACCTCGGCAAAGCGCCCACGAATTAGCTCGATAAGCTCCTCGTCGGAATGCGGATACAGGCTCAGCGCCGAAGCTACGTCCTGGGGAAGCGAAAGGGGCGGCGTGCCGTAGGGGTTGGAGCCCATCGAGCAGTCCAATTGATACGAGCCCTCGATAAGGTGCTCAGAGTAGTCGCCACGCTCCTGGCGCAGCAGCACGTCGCGAATGCCGTACATAGCACATCCTTTCATGTATCCTTACCTTCACCAAGCGGCTTTCATTACGCCAGGGAAGGCAAAGCCCCCGCAAAACAAAACATGCCGGGGCTTTGCCTTCGCCCCGGCATGTCAGAACAAACCTGCCCGCAGATCTTAATCCTCTTCCAAGGCCTCTGCGATCTCGTCGGTGATGTCCATGGTGTGGTAGACGCTCTGCAGGTCTTCAAGCTCTTCCAGCTTGTCAACCAGACGCATTACCTTCTTGGCATCCACAACGCTTACCGCAGTCGGCGTGGTGGGAACCATAATCATTTCGGCACCCTTAACGACAATCCCCTGAGCTTCCAGGCCGCTTTTCACAGCCATCAAGTCGGTGGGTGCCGTGTAGACGATCCACTCGTCGTCGGCATCTTCGTAATCGTCGCCGCCGGCCTCGGCAACTGCCATCATGAACTCTTCCTCATCGGCGGCAGCGCCGTTGGGCTCCATGCCGGCCTTCTTGCCTTCGCCCTCGATCTCCTTGGCAACCATTACCTGGCCCTTGCGCTCGAATTGGAACGAAACGGAGCCCGAAGTGCCCAGGTTGCCGCCAGCGTGCGTGAACGCGCTGCGCACGTCGGCTGCGGTGCGGTTGCGGTTGTCGGTCAGAGCCTCGCAGTACACGGCAATGCCTGCCGGGCCATAGCCCTCGTACACAACCGTCTCGTAGTTCGCCGCGTCTTTGCCGCTGCCGAACGCCTTGTCGATAGCCGTCTTGATTTTATCTTTAGGAAGAGAATAGCCCTTCGCCTTTTCAATAGCGGCAGCCAGGGAAGCGTTGTTTTCGGGGTTCGGGTCGCCGCCCTCCTTCGCTGCTACCGTAATATTACGAGACAGCTTGGAGAACAAGGCAGAACGCTTTGCGTCCTGTGCTGCCTTACGATGCTTCGTGGTTGCCCATTTTGAATGCCCTGACATAACCGTACCTTTCAATGTTGCTATTGCCGACCGGAAATTCTAACACATGCAAGCAAGCGCAATGCCACTATTGGCTTTTCTTACGTAGGAAATGCAAAAAGCGGGCATCGCGTCGACCCGTGCCCGAACTCAAGCCCAAGCCCGTGCCTTACCGAATCTGCACCACCTGCATGACGTTGGTGGGAGCAATTCCCACAACGCCTGGGCGGATATCTTCATCGGGAGCGGTTTCGGCATCGCCGGTGGTAACAACGACGATGTCTCCCGGTGCCACATAGCCCGCAGCCCGCACCTTCTCCAATGCGTTCCCCATCACCTGACGGCGCTCCCCTTGCATATCGTCGAGCAGCGGCGTTACCCCCCAGCTCAGCAGCAGCTGGCGCAATACGCGCGCATCGGGAGTAACCGCGTAGATGGGCATACGGGGCCTGAGGTTGGCGATAAGGCGAGCCGTGCGCCCGGAAACCGTCGGCGCGACAATGCATGCGGCGCTCAGCGTTTCCGCCGTCTGGACGGCGGCAATCCCCACTGCGAGCGACGCACGCGCGCGCACGCGCTGCCGGTCGGGCACACGCTCGTCAAAAAGATGGGGCTCAATCTCGCAGGCGATGCGCGCCATGGTTTTAACCGCTTCAACCGGATGCGCCCCCGATGCCGTCTCTCCCGACAGCATCACGCAATCGGTGCCGTCGTAAATGGCGTTCGCCACATCGGCCACCTCTGCGCGCGTCGGGCGCGGATTGCGCATCATGGAGTCGAGCATCTGCGTAGCCGTTATCACCGGCTTCGACTCTCTGTTGCACAGGCGGATAATCTTTTTTTGAAGATAGGGCACGCGGTAGGAAGGCACCTCAACGCCCAAATCGCCGCGCGCCACCATGATGCCGTCGGCCTCGTGCACGATGTCGGTGATGTTGTCGAGAGCGCCCGCAGCCTCAATTTTGGCGATAACGCCTATTCCCTCCCCGCCGTTCTCTCTCAGGAACTGCTTGATTTCGCGCACCCCGGCACCGTCGCGCACAAACGAGGCGGCGACAACGTCCACTCCCTGCTGAATACCGAATGCCAGGTCTTGACGGTCTTGATCGGTTACTGCGGGAAGCGGGAGCTGGGCTCCCGGCACATTGATGGACTTCCGCTCGCCCAGCACGCCGTCGTTTTGCACAAGGCACTCGATGTCGGCACCTATAAAGCGCGTGACCTCCAGCTCGACGAGGCCGTCATCAAGCAGCAAGCGAGAACCCAAAGAAAGGCATTGCGCCAGCGCCGTGCAGCTTTGATGCACGCGGCCGTCGGATCCGTCAGCTTGCTCGTCGGTAGTAAGAACAATCGTTTGACCGGCAAAAAGACGGATAGGTTGAGCGTTTGCGAGCAACCCCGTGCGAATCTCTGGCCCTTTGGTGTCCAGCATGATGGCGCACGGGATGCCCGTTTCGTCACGAAGCCTTTTAAGCATCGCGATGCGCCTGGCGTGCTCTTCGTGGCTGCCGTGGCTGAAGTTCAGGCGCGCCACGTTCATCCCGGCTTCCAAAAGAGCGCGCAGCGACTCTTCGGCGTCGACCGCCGGACCTAGCGTGCAAACGATTTTCGTGCACCGCATCATGCATCCCCCTTTGCAGACTGCAACGCTTAGCTCAGCTCTTCGGGATGCTCCTCGCGCAGCCATAGACCGGTTTTGCCGCCGTCTTTTTTCAGAAGGCGCACATCTACGATCTCCATGCCACGATCTACCGCCTTGCACATGTCGTATACGGTCAGGCAGGCAATGGACGCCGCCGTGAGCGCTTCCATTTCGATCCCCGTCTTGCCGGTGACGCCGCAAGTGGTGGTAACGTGAATGCCCACGCGCCCGTCTTCGCGGTCGCCCGGGACAATGGGTTCGCAATCGACCTTGGCTTTGGTGATGTTGAGCGGGTGGCACATGGGAATCAGGCTGGACGTCTGCTTTGCGCCCATTACGCCGGCAACGCGCGCGCACGCCAAAACATCGCCCTTGGCCGCCTTGCCCTCAACGATCAAAGCCAGCGTTTCGGGATGCATCAGGATAGACCCCTCGGCAATGGCAACGCGCTCGGTGTCGGGTTTGGCCGACACGTCAACCATGCGCACGTCGCCCTTGTCGTCGATATGAGTGAGTTTCTGATCGGTCATACAAGCTTCCTCCGGTTCCCTACTCTATCCGTACGGGGGCCCGTCGCGGAGCACGTGCTCAAACAAGTCCTCGCCCTTTGCCTATCGCGTTCTCCGAACGCGATCAAGGGGCTGCGGAACCTGCGCGCGAGCCCCGCGACGGGCTCCCCCCTGCTCTTCCTTGCTAGCCTGCTGGCGCCCGAGGTGGCCGCGACGGCGGCGCGTTCGGCCAACCGGCAGGTCGGCAGAACCCCTAACCTCCTATTTGGCTCATGCCGCGTTCGGTTCCCACTTTATTGTGATGCTCGTCGGGCTTGGCGCGCAGCGTCGTGGCGAACACCTCGCGCACGGCGGCATCGTCGCCCGCACGCAACGGCGTGCGCACGTCGAACTCCAGGTCGGAGAAGAGGCATGGACGCAGCTTTCCGTCAGCCGTCAGGCGCACGCGATTACACTGAGAGCAGAAGTGGTTCGAAAGCGCGGAGATGAACCCGACGGTTCCCTGAGCGCCGGGGAATTCCCAATAGCGTGCCGGGCCCCAACCAAGCGGCTTGTCGTCATCGGCAGGCACCAGCTCGGGCAAGCCCTGTTCGCGAGCTGCCGCATTGATGGTCTCAATTACTTCCTCGTTGGGAACCACGTCTTCTTTGCCCCAACCGCATCCGTGCGAGCCGGAACTCTCGCCCACGGGCATGTACTCGATAAAGCGGACGTGAAGAGGCTTGTCCACAGAAAGGCGCGCAAACGCCAGATAATCCTGGTTCAAGCTACGAACGGTAACCGCGTTTATCTTGACGGGGTCGAACCCAGCCTCCAACGCAGCCTGAATTCCGTCGAGCGTTTGATGGAGCTCGCCGCGGCGCGTGATGTATTTGAACTGCGCCTCATCCAGCGTGTCGAGCGAAATGTTCACGCGCGACAGCCCGGCACGCTTCAGATCGTCTGCCATCTTGGGCAGAAGCACGCCGTTGGTGGTCATCGACACGTTCTCGATACCGGGGGTGTGGGCAATTTCGCGCACCAGGTCCACCACGCCTTTGCGAACGAGCGGCTCGCCGCCAGTGAGGCGCACGCTCTTAATACCCAAATCGGCAGCGATGCGCACGATATGAGCCATCTCTTCGATACGCAGTATCTCGTCGTGCGGCAAGCTTTGCACGCCCTCTTCAGGCATGCAGTAGATGCAGCGGAAGTTGCAGCGGTCGGTCAGCGAAATGCGTAAGTATTCTATCGTGCGGCCAAAACCGTCTTTCATAGAGCCTCCTTTAGCTTTTATCGTAGGAAAGTATAAAGCATTTGGCGCCCACTCGCGCCAACAAGGTGAGCCTATTCCAGACAGCCTAACGCGACACCAGATACACCTTGTCTGCGGGAATGCGAACCCAGAGCTCCTCGCCCACTTCGGGAAGCTCGGCGTCAGTCACTTTCAGCTTGTCAATACGCCAAAACATATGCTGGTGCAGGTACTTCATCTCGTCCTCATTGGCTTCCACCGTAGGACGCTCCTGCTCGTCGCGATCCAAAAAGCCCAAGAGAGCCGTACGCTCAAAACGCGAATCGCTCACGCGATCGACGCGCACGCGGTAGCAGTTTTCACCCGGGCCGTCGGCACGCTCGAGGTAGAACGCGCGAACGCCCAGATGCAAATCGTCCGCATCGTCGGGAACGGGAATATCCGTTTTCGCCTCAACGCCCCATTTGGGAAGCCTCACCCTATGCTCGCCAATCTTTATGGCGGGCGTGGCGTTCTTGCATCCTGAAAGCTTCAGGCCGGCAACCGACTGAGGACGGTTGACCAGATCGTCGCCCGTGCCCACCTCTACGATCTTTCCGGTATCAACCACGGCAATGCGATCGCAAAACCGCAACGCCTCGTCGATATCGTGGCTCACATACAAGACGGTGCCGTCGTATGCGTCGAACAAGCTAACCAGGTTCTGCTCCAACACGCTTTTCAGATGCGCGTCCAGCGCGGAAAACGGTTCGTCTAGCATCAAAATCCCCGGCCGCGCAGCCAGCATGCGGGCCAGCGCCACGCGTTGCTGCTGCCCGCCCGAAAGCTGGCTCGGATAGCGAGAGTCGAAACCCTCGAGGCCAAAACGCTTCAGCTCGCGCTTAACAATTACTGCGCGCTCCTCTTTCGAGACGTCCTTCTCGATGCCGGCAGCAACGTTTTGCGCAACCGTAAGGTTGGGAAACAACATGTAGTTTTGGAACAGCAGCGCCGTTTTTCGCTGCTGAGGCGTGAGATTGATCTTTTTTTCGGAATCGAAAAACACCGTATCATTAACGACGATTCTTCCTTCGTCAGGAGTTTCGATGCCCGCAATGCAGCGCATGGTCAAGCTTTTACCGCAACCAGACGCGCCCAAAAACCCCAGCGTTTCGTCTCCAGCAGAAAACGCTACGTCGAGCGTGAACGTTTTGAACGCCTTTTTGATGTTTACTTCCAAGCTCATGGGCTATTCCTCCGAGCCGCGACGGTATTTCGTGGTGCGCCTACTCCACAAGTTGATGAACAGAATGACGATAAAGCTGAACACCAGCACAACCACTGTCCAGAACAGAGCCTCGTCGATGTTGCCGCTCATCCATTCGAAGTAGATGGCGATGGGGATGGTGCGCGTGATGCCCACGTAGTTGCCGGCCAAAAACAGCGTACAGCCGAACTCGCCCAAGGCGCGCGCGAACGAAAGCACGGTGCCGGCCGCGATAGAGCTCCACGACAGGGGCAGCATCAGTTTGAAGAAGATGCGGCGGTTACTCCAGCCCAGCGTGCGCGCGGCATCGAGCATATTGGGATCAAGCCCCTCAAAAGCACCGCGCGCGTTGCGATACATGAGCGGAAACGCAACCACGACCGCAGCGATAACCGTAGCCGGCCAGCTGAAGATCAACGGGAAGCCCACGTCGATGAACCAGCGCCCAAGTGGCGAGTTGTTGCCCAAGGCAAGCAGCAGCAAAAAGCCGCACACGGTGGGGGGCAGCACCATCGGGATGGTGAAGATGGCGTCCGCGATGTCCTGGGCGCGCTTGGGAATGCGCAAGCTGAAGTACGCGGCAGCCAAACCCAAAATGAAGATGAAGACGATGGCAACGCCCGTGGTGCGCAGCGTCACCCACAAGGGGCTGAAATCGATCTGCCCCAAAAACTCGCCAAGCGCCGCCAAGCCCGTTGCCGGCAGCTGGATGTCGATAGCATCGGGTGCCGCCACCGTCGCGAAGTCGACATGCGTGGGAACGATGTCGGCATTGGCTTCGTCGGACACCACGTCGGAACCGTCTTCGCCAATCACGCTGACGTAGTAGCGCTCCTCCACCTCCACGGCGAAGTTGTAGACGATGCCGTCTTGGGTAAACGTTTTCTCGCTGGTGAAATACCACGGAACCGAGTCGTCCATGATAATGCCGCCGTTCATAGACTGCTCGTCCAGAGCGATAAAGTAGCGCTTGAGCTGGTCTTGCGCAGCTTCGTCTTCGATATTGCACAGGGAGGCGGCGCTTTCGGGGACATACACCACCACATAGCTTTCGGTTGCCGCTGCCACGGTGCAGTCTGCGGAGCTGCCCTGATAATAGGTATAGCCCAGATAAGCCCCATCGAGGTCCCGGTTAGACCCGCGCTGCGCACGAGAGAAGTCGTTCAGCCCGAACGTAGACCCTTCCGCAAGAGCCGCTTCCCCTTCAGCCGACACCATAATGCCGTCAACTTCCTCGGCTGACGTGTTTTGCTCCTCCGCAGCATCGGCGCCGCTTTGCCCGGCGGCATCCTCCCCGCTCTGACCGTTGGCGCTGGCGGATGCTTGAGCGTCGTTGCCCTCAGGAGCAGCGGCGAAAGCGCTACTTGGAACTGCAAGCAGCAGGCCAAGGATTGCTGCAACAATCAGCGTGCCCACACGCATTCCGAGCATCTTCGCTTTCCCCAAGGTGCAATCTGCCATCTGTACTCCCGTTTCCCCAAAACGCTGCTTTCACGTGCTCGATGCTTCGTCCGGAAGCGCCGAGCACGTGAAGCAAAACGTACTCATTATACGTAAAAAGGATGGGCAACTCTCGCCGCCCATCCTTATGTCCTACGCGAGATCCACCTCGCCTGCATTACCAGGGTGCAGCCTTATGCCAGCTCGAAGCCCCACTCCTGCCAGATGGCACGAACGTCTTCGTTGGTGTAGGCCCAATCCAGGAACGCCTGAGCAGCTTCTGCGTTCTCGGAGTTTGCACACACAGCAGCGGGGTACACGATGTTCTTGTGCGTGTCTGCGGGAACGGTGCCCACGATCCTCACGCCGCCGAAGCGGTAGACGTCAGAGGTGTAAACCAAGGCCACGTCGACATCGCCCGTGTTTGCATAGGAGCATACGTTGCCAACGCTGGAGCCCTCGGTTACCAGGCCGGCCAGCGGGGTGCCGTCGAAGGTGCCCTCTTTGCCGTCGCTATCGGAGCCGGAGGTGCCGTCGGAGTCAATCCAGCAGCCAACCGTAGACAGCGCCTGCTTTGCGTAGTTGCCAGCGGGGACGTTGTCGTCACCCACCGCAACGGTGTACTGGCCGGTTGCCAGATCGTCGAGCGTCAGCTCGGTGATGTCGGAGTCTTCACCGGCAACGATAACCAAGTCGTTGGTGAACATGTCGAAGCGCGTGCCCTCGTCCACATAGCCCTCTTCAACGGCGGTGTCCATCGTGCCCTTCGAAGCAGTAATCAGGATGTCGGCGTAAGAGCCAGCGCCCAGCATCTCGTTGAGCGTGCCGGAAGCCTCGTACTGAGTGTCGGCAAACGTGACGTTGGGGTTCTCTTCGGTGTAGAGTGCCTGGACCTCCTCCATTGCCTCAGACAGCGAGTTGGCCGCAAAGATCTGCAGTTCAACAGCCTCTTCCGTGGAGGTTTGCTCTTCAGTTTGCTGCTCTTCTGCGGCAGGTTGCGAGCTCGTGCAGCCGAACATCGCAAAAGCACCCGCCAACATCAGCGCGCACACCGAAGCCAAAACGATGCGCATAGGCTTCTTCATGTGATCCCTTCCTTTTCCGTTATCTCGTTACACCTGCAAGAAACAGGCAGGCTGCCCCATTGGACATAAGGGAATATTATTCTTATACGTTAATATAGTCAAGAATTATTATTGCTAGCTTAATCTATTGTAAATTGACTATAAAGAAGACATCGGGAAACGCATACCTTGCCCCCCGAATCTCACTCCCCCCCCCCAAATCTCGCTAATGCAATCGTCTTCAATGAAGAGTTGGTTTCCAGCGCCTCGGCAAGCTCGTCTCTCACACGCCGACGATCGTCTTGGTGCATGCCCGCGATGATGTCGTCATCGTATGTGCGCGCAACCAGATCGGTTGCGCGAAACACCGTCGGAAGCGTTTCGGTAGTGTGCTGAATTACCGCATCACCCACATCGCGCCCAAAAGCCTTATTGATGTTGTCGAGCGTGTCGTGGTCCACCAAGAACAGCGCATGAGAACGATTTTGGTCGGATTTGCTCAACAGATCGTCGGCAAGATGCGCAATGGTCTCATAGGAATACAACCCGTTAGAGGAAGAAAGGGGAAACGACGCCATGTCAGCACCTCCCCGTTTTGGGCAGAGAGGCACCAGATCCCGAGGCGCGGGTAAACCCGTCGCGTTGCAGCAAACGCGAAACAACCCAGAGCACGTATGCGCTCCCTCCCTATTTCTGCGCTGCCAGATTGTTTCGAAACCGCCACTACCCTACAACGCATGGGGTCATGGAAGAAAAAACGGCTCTTCAAGTGACCTTAAATACGTCGCCATTCTAGCACCCTAAAGAGCAAAAAACCGCAGGGGGGGGGGCAATTATTTTATTGTTTTCGGTTACAATACCCTGTCTGAAATAATGTTCTTAGAACAACCTTATATTGTTATATATTATTTTAAAGTATAGGTTTACTACAGTTAACCTGGAGACAGTACCAGGGCATGCCATTAGATGCACCCCTCTGGCACGCCTCCACGCAGCACTCGCGGTGCCCCTCCGCGATCACTCAGAAGGAAGCTCTCCGGTTTCGATAATGCGCAGCAAGTCGCTTTCGTCCAGAACAGGTACGCCGAGGGCAAGCGCCTTGTCGTATTTGCTGCCCGCCTGCTCCCCCGCCACCACAAAGCTCGTCTTTTTCGAAACGCTGCTGCTAACCTTGGCGCCGCGCGCCTTCAGGGCGGCGCCCGCTTCGTCGCGCGTCATTCCGCTTTGCACCAGCGTTCCGGTAAGCACGAACGTTTTCCCCTCGAGCGTTTGAGGCAATGCCTCCTGCTCCTCCGAAGGCTCGTCGGCGAGGTTAACCCCCCGCGCGCGCAGCCGATCGATAACCGCCTGGTTGTCGGGAGTGCGCAGGAACAAGAAGATGCTGTGCGCAATTTTGGCGCCAATGCCTTCAACGGCAGCAAGATCTTCCTCACTTGCGCCCATCAAGTCTTCCATGGAGGGATACACCGCCGCAAGCGCCTCGGCAGTGGTTTTGCCCACGTGCCGCATGCCCAGGCCAAACAGCACGCGCGCGAAGGCGCGGCCTCGGCTCTCGTCAATTGCGGCAACAAGCTTCTTCGCAACCGTTTGCCCCAGCCGGATAGGTTGCCCCTCTTTGTTCACGCGGCCCATATCCAGAAGCGACAGCTCTACCTCGTCGAGCGTGTAGTAATCGGCAGCGTCGCTTAAGCGGCCAGACTCCACCAACCGCGTCACGATCTCCTCGCCCATGCCATCGATGTCCATAGCCGCGCGGCTTGCCCAGTGCAGCAGCCTCTCAAGCGCTTGAGCCGGGCAATCGATGGAAATGCATCGGTAGTCCGCCTCCCCTTCTTCGCGAATGACCGGGCTTGCACAGCTCGGGCACGTCTTGGGCATGGACCACGGCTGCGCATTTTCAGGACGCAAGCTTTCCACCGCGCCCAGAATCTCGGGGATGACATCGCCCGCCTTGCGCACGATTACCGTGTCTCCTATGCGCACGTCTTTGCGCTTCACCTCGTCTTCGTTGTGCAAGGTGGCGCGCGCGACGGTAGAGCCCGCCACCCGCACCGGATCAAGTTCGGCAACCGGGGTAAGCTTGCCCGTTCTTCCAACCTGCACCGTGATGTCGCGCAAAAGCGTCGTCTTCTCTTCGGGCGGGAACTTGAACGCGATAGCCCAGCGCGGCGCACGGGCGGTGTAGCCCATCTCGCGCTGTCGAGCAAACGAGTTCACCTTCACCACCACGCCGTCTATCTCGTAGGGCAGGCTATCGCGACGCTCGACCGCCTTTTGGCAAAACGCATGGACCTCCTCGCGCGTGGCGCACAGCTGCACGTCGGGGTTCACGTGAAAGCCCGCCTCGCCAAGCCACTGAAGCAGCTCCCATTGGGTGCCAAACGCCAAGGCGCTCTCGTCGGCAATGGCATAGAGGAACGTCGAGAGATCGCGATGCGCCGTAACGGTGGGATCTTTCTGGCGCAGGCTTCCCGCAGCGGCATTGCGCGGATTGGCGAAAGGCTGCTTTCCGTTTGCCTCCGCCGCTCTGTTCAGCGTCTCGAAACTGCTTTTTGGCATATACACCTCGCCACGCACCTCTATGACCCGCTGCGTGTCTACCAAACCCGATTCAGACTCAGTTCGCAAACGCAAGGGCAGGTCTTTTACGGTGCGGATGTTGGCAGTGACGTCCTCGCCTGTCGTCCCGTCGCCGCGCGTGGCGCCGCGCACGAGATTCCCCCCTTGGTAGGTAAGCGCGATGGAGCTGCCGTCGATTTTTAGCTCGCACACCACATCGACCATTCCGCCAAACGCCTCTTCCACGCGATCGAGCCAGGCGTCAAGCTCTCCTTCATCCATGGCGTCGTCAAGCGAGTACATGCGGCGTTCGTGCTGAATGGCGGAAAACTGTTCGCCCACGTAACCGCCCACACGCTGGGTGGGAGAGTTGGGATCGTAGAATTCCGGATGAGCTTCCTCAAGCGCTCGCAGCTCGTGAACCAAAGAGTCGAACGCCGCATCGGAAATTGCGGGCGCGTCCTTGGCGTAGTACAGATAGCTGTTGTGCTCTATTTCTCGCCGAAGCTCTTCAATGCGCACGGCGGGATCGCTTACCGTTTGCGCAAGCTCGTCGGAATTAAGCAAAGAGGCCTGTTCAATTGAGGATTTATCGCTCATCTTTTGCTCCTTGAAGCGTTTTCCACGCCGCCACCCGTGCACAAGAAAGGCCCTTCCCGGGCCTTTCCCATTCAGCTTGTTCGCATTCTATCACGAGGGAATATCGCCGCATTGGCACAGATTCTCACCACAGCTGCATACGCCCCGCGTTCCATCCGAATACCAAAAGCGATGCGCCGCGCATGATCATGAACAGCGCGATGAAAATCGAGAGCGTCGCAGGGCTCAGGAAGAACGTAAGGCCGCAAACGACGCCCACCACGCCCGAAAACACACCCCAGCCCCACAGAGGAACCTCAAGCCGCCGTGCTTTAAAGGCGGTAACCACTTCGAAAACGCCGAACACGATGAAGAATCCGCCGATCAGCCAAGGCAGCACTACCGAAAACGCAAGAGGATGCAACGCGAACATGACGCCGATAAGGATGTCTAGGATGGCATAGACAAGCACCCAGCCGGAAAGCATCAGCTGGTCGCGAAAACGCACGTATTCGACAACGTCCATAATGCCGGACACCAGAAAGGTTGCGCCGGCGATGAGCGTGATAGTGACCAGGGTAACGCCCGGCATCAACAAGCACACAAACGCGCAAATTACCAGAAGAGCGCCAGCAACTATCAAACCCCAGTCGTGTCGCCTCTCGCCATACATACGATCACCTCTTCCTGCTCGGCTCACAAAACCGCACGTTCTTTCGCAGCTGCTTTCGTTCTGTCGCAGCTGCTTTCGCCTTCATTATAGACAAGGGGCGGGCTGCGAACTCACAAATGAAGTTTGTTTCCAAACCGACGAAATCGCGACTTCCCTTCCGCCACCGAGCCGATGGCATCGGGCAGCGCCTCCACCACGTCTTCGGCGGCAACGCCGATATCCGTTAGCCGCTGAGCCGCCGCCTTGCCTGCGCGCGCATGCAAAACAGTTGCGAGCACTGCGGCGTCAACTGCGGAAAGACCCTGTGCAAGCAGCGCGCCCAGTATGCCCGCAAGGGCATCGCCGGTGCCCGCCTTGGCAAGCGCGGGCGTCCCCTCGTCTATGCAGGTGACCATCTCGCCGTCAGAAACATAGGTGTTGGGGCCTTTCACCACCGCCACCACCCCATAGGCCAACGCCAAAAGGCAGGCCAACCGACCGGGGTCTGACGTGGAAAACCCGAACGGTTTGGCAAGACGCGCGGCCTCTCCCATATGAGGAGTTATCACCGTCGGCCATCCGTTGACAAAACGGCGACGTAAGAGCCGCTGCCCTTTACGGGTTGCCAACGCGTTCAGCCCCCCGCCGTCAACAAGAACGGGAGCGTGAGCCTGTTTGACAACCGCGCACACAAGCTCTTTCGCCTCGGCTGCACCCTGCTTGGTTGAGGCATCCAGCCCGCAACCCACCACGTAGGCGCAGGGTTTGCGCAGACTCGTTGCTACAAAATCCTCAGATGCAAGCTCCTTCCAGGAGCGAACAACCACCGAAGGACGAAACGCCTGGATCACCGGCATCGCTTCGGGCGCACAGCGAACTTCGGTGTAGCCCGCGCCCGCACGCTGCGAAGCCGCAGCGGCAATGCATGCCGCTCCCGGATAGGCAGCCGACCCGCCCACGATAGTCAGCTTTCCGCGCGAGTATTTGTTTGCATCGAAGTCGGGCATGGGGAGCAAGGCCGCCAGCTCGTCTGAAGAATACGTCCGCACGCGCACCGACCCGAGCTCGAACGAGGGCGATGCAAGAGAATTGCGCAGCGTGGAGTCTGTTTGCGCCGCACTTTCGCCGGAAACGTGCGCACGCGACGCGCGCACCGGCAGAACCCCTTTTTCCGGAGCCAGCCGCTTCGCACCGCTCACTGAGTATCACCTGTCGGCTGAGAATCAATTTCGTCAAGGAGGGCGCGCGCCTCTTTGAACTGCTGGGCAAGCTCGGCCATAGGATCCACTCTCTTTTCAGATGCGCGAATGCTTTCCTCGGTTATCGCCATTGCGCACGCTACCGCCTCGGTATGCGTGAAGGAAAGCGAAATCGGCAGCTCGCGCACGCCCGCTTCCTGCGCCAACTCGTGAGCCCGACCGCTCAGCGCCACGTAAGGCTTTCCTTTAGAGGTGCGCTTCACTTCAATGTCGCGGGGGCTTATTCCCTGAGAAAACCCCGTGCCCAACGCCTTTACCACCGCCTCTTTTGCCGCGAAGCGCGTGGCATAGTGCACCTCGGGTGCCGCCTTGGAATCGCAGTAGGCACGCTCGTCTTCCGAGAACATGCGCTCGCGAAACCGCGGCGTGCGCGCAAGGATGCGCCGCATTCGCTCAATCTCGACGATGTCGACCCCCAGGCCTACCTGGCCCTCGATGCCCAAATTGTCTTCCATGAATACTTCTCCGCAGTCGGAAACCCTGTCATTCTACGGTAACACTTTTTGCGAGGTTTCGGGGCTGGTCCACGTCGCACCCGCGCATGACTGCAATCGAGCGTGCCAGCAGCTGCAGCGGCACGCTTGCCGTGATGGCGCTGAACGCGTCGCGCACCTTGGGTATGTAGATGACGTGGTCGGCGTGCTTGAGGATCTCCTCGTCGCCTTCGGTGGCAACGGCAACCACCATCGCGCCACGCGCCTTGCTTTCCTGCAGGTTGGACACGACCTTGTCGTAAACCGGGCTTTGCGTCGCAATGGCAATGACCGGGAACCCGTCGTCAAGCAGCGCGATGGGGCCGTGCTTCATCTCGCCGGCGGGATACGCCTCGGCGTGCAGATAGCTGATCTCCTTGAGCTTGAGCGCGCCCTCCTTGGCGATGGCGGCGCCCATACCGCGACCGATGAACAGCGCGCTGGCGGCGTCCTTGCAGGCTGCCGCTGCCTCATCGACGGACGGCGCGCACTCGGACAGGATACGCTCGACCTGCTCGGCGGTGTCTGCCAGCTCGCGGAACATAAGGCGCACCTGGTTCATCCTGAACTTGCCTTTGACCTGGGCAAGCAGCAGCGCCAACAACGTCAGGCTGACCACCTGCCCCAAAAATGACTTGGTGGACGCCACGGCGATCTCTTTGTTTGCCTTGGTGTAGATGACGCCGTCGCTCTCACGCGCCACGGGGCTGCCCACCACGTTGGTGATGCCGAACACCTTGGCGCCGCGCACGCGGGCATCGCGGATGGCGGCCAGCGTATCGGCAGTCTCGCCCGACTGCGACACCGCCACCACCAGCGTCGTCGGCGTGATGATGGGGTTGCGATAGCGGAACTCGCTGGCAACCTCCACCTCGCAGGGGATGCGCGCCCAACCCTCGATGAGGTTTTTGGCGATGAGCCCAGCGTGATAGGACGTGCCGCAAGCGATCACGTACACGCGGTCGATGAGGTTGAGTTCCTCGGACGACAGGTCAAGCTCGTCGATCGAAAGCGCGCCGTTGACCAGGCGTCCCGCCAGCGTGTCGCGGATGACGCGCGGCTGCTCGTGGATCTCTTTGAGCATGAAGTCGGGGTAGCCGCCCTTCTCGGCAACGTCCATGTCCCAGTCGACGTGCGTAACGCGCGGCTCGAACGGGTTGCCCGCTTCGTCGAAGTACCAGATATCGTCAGGCGTGAGAAGCGCGAACTGACCGTCTCCCAGCATCACCACGTCCCGCGTGGCGTCAATGACGGCGATGATGTCGGAGGCGACGTAGCTGCCGTCCTCGCCCCTGCCGATGACAATGGGGCTGTCTTTGCGCGCCACGACGATGGCGTCGGGTTCGTCGGCGCTGACCACTGCCAGGCCGTAGGCGCCCACCACCTGGCCGCATGCCTCGCGCACCGCCGTCAGCAGGTCGCACCGCTCACCCACGCCGCCTTCGTAGCGATGGATCGCCTCCTCGATGAGGTGCGCGAACACCTCGGTGTCGGTGTCGCTGGTGAAGCGATGCCCAAGCGCCTCAAGCTCCTCGCGCAGTTCGGCGAAGTTCTCGATGATGCCATTGTGCACCACCGCGATGCGGCCGTCGCACGACACGTGAGGATGCGCGTTGGCTTCGCTGGGACGGCCATGCGTTGCCCAACGGGTGTGACCTATGCCGCACGTTCCCGTAAAGTCGAAATGCCCGGCGGTATGCGCAAGGCTTTCAACCTTGCCCTTGCGATGAAGCACCTGAAGGTCGCCATCTTGTTCGATGGCGATGCCCGCCGAGTCGTAGCCGCGGTACTCAAGGCGCTTGAGGCCTTCGATGAGGATGTCTTTAACCGGACGCGATCCGGTGTAGCCAACAATTCCGCACATAACGCGCTCCTTTGCAGTGACGATGCCCGCGGCGCGCTCGAACATCTGCGCTGCGGCGGGTGCAGCAAACGTTGGCTATTGTAGGTGAAAAACGCCGCCCCTCACCCGCTCTCCCAAAAAGCGCAGGGGAAAACCAAGGTGGGCGGCGTGACACAACGCTGCAGCACAGCCGAAGTGCAGCGCAGCGGCACGAAGCAACGCTGCGGCCCAGCCGGAACGCAGCGCGGCGCCGCTCGAGGACGGTCTACCCAGCCAGCCGCGCCGCAAGCTGCTGTCCGACAAGCGCGGCGACAAGGCACAGTACGCAGCTGCCGACGATGTAGGCACCTGCCACCAGAACGTCGCCACGCTGGATAAGCTGCAGCGACTCCCAAGTGAACGACGAGAACGTGGTGAACCCGCCGCACACGCCCGTCATCAAAAAGAGCAGCATTCTGCCGTCCAAGCCAGCGTTACGCAGAAACCACGTGGCAATGAACGCGATGAAAAACGCGCCCGCGACATTGATGGCGAACGTCCCCAGCGGAAACCCCGACTGATGCGCTGGGATCGCCAAGCCCAAAAGATAGCGAGCGACGGCACCCACGCACCCGCCCGCTCCCACGCATAGACAGTTCATTAGTATTTCCGGAAATGGCACAAAGAGCCTCCTTTCCCCGCAACCTCCAAGCTACTCGGCTCAATCCGAAATGGCATCGCTCAGGTTTCAATTTCTACTTGAATGAGTTGACGTGCGATTTTGGTTTACCCATCATAAGCCGGCGTTGCTTAAGAGAGAGGAAAAACTATGGAACCATCCGCACTGAAGAAATACGGCGCTGAGGCGCTGGGCACGTTCGTGCTGACGCTGTTCGGCTGCGGCAGCGCCGCCATTGCCGGCGCAACCCTTGGCGCCTTGGGAATAGCGTTCGCGTTCGGCCTGTCCATCGTTGCAATGGCGTTCGTGATTGGCAACGTGTCGGGCTGTCACATCAACCCGGCGGTATCGCTGGGGCTGTTCCTGGACAAACGCCTGTCGGGCAAGGATCTGATCGGCTACTGGATCGCGCAGTTTGTCGGCGGCATCGTGGCGGCGTTCGTGCTGCTGGGCATCGTAAGCTGCACAGAGCTTGGCGGCGCGCTGGTTACCGGATTGGGCTGCAACGGGTTTGACGAGGCCTCTACGACCGGCCTGAACATGGGAGGCGCGATCGTTGTTGAAATCATCCTGACCTGCATTTTCGTTCTGGTCGTACTCGGCTCCACCGCCGACGCGAAAACCGCTCCGTTCGTAGGCATCATCATCGGCCTGGCGCTCACCTTCGTTCACATTATGGGCATTCCGCTGACGGGCACTTCGGTCAACCCCGCCCGCAGCTTCGGCCCTGCACTCGCCATGTTCACGCAGGGTGACGCCACCGCCCTGTCTCAGGTATGGGTGTTCATTGTGGCTCCGCTTGTTGGCGCCGCTCTGGCAGCGTTGATCTTCACGGCGCTCAAAGCCAAGGCGAGCAAGGACGAGTAGCGCACCCAAGCGCTTTTTCAAGCATGCTCGCACAGCGCATACAAAGGCGGCAGCCCCATGGCTGCCGCCTTTCGTTTTACACGCCGCGAGACTTCGATGCTTCACGCTTCGCAATATGTCACCTGTTTATATAATCAACCTACTTGAAATCAAGCCTATAAAGGGAGATCCGCCCCGTGTTGACGTCGTCTTCGGTGCAATCGACGTCTAATTCGCGCGCCACGTAATCTCCCCCTTCCACCTTGAGGTGATAGACGCCTCCCTCGATCTGTCGGAACCAGAAATCGCCAAACTCGTCGGTTGCGGTCGTCAGCTCCTCGCCGCTTGCAGAGCGAAGCGTCACCGTCGCCCCAATAACCACCTCATCGTGAAGCTCGTCAATGACCTGGCCAGCAACCCAGCGCTTAGGCAAGTTCAGGTAGAACACGTTGCTCGTGGGCGTAAGCCTCTCGGCCTGCTTCAGCTCTTCGGCGAATTCTTCTTCGTCGCCGAAGAGCAGCGCCTCGGTGGCGCAGGCGTCCACGCAGCGCGGAGCCGTCCATCCGTCGTCCAGCAAATGCGCGCAGCCCGTGCAGCCCTGCGGAATCTGAAGCTTCTCGTTCCAGAACACGCCCTCGAACTTGTCGGCAATGTCTTTGCGCCCCGTCGCCTTTTCAGGATCGATCACGATCAGGCCATCTTCTCGCGGCATCAGCATGTCCCCTGCATATGCACGAACCGCCTCGTCTTGCGCTCCGATCTTGGGTACGTAGGTCATGTTCACCTTGGGCACCGTGCCATGCACGGATTGCTCTACCTTGCACCAGAACTGGCCGGTGTCGGGCTGCGCTTTGGCATACGGCGGCCAGTCCACACCGCAGTGCTCGTCCTTGCAGGCGATCTGACAGTTGTGGCACCCGTTGCAACGCGCAACGTCAATCAGAAACACTTTCTTCCCCATGGTCTACTCCCCCTTGATAATGCGCGCCTGCGCCTGCAGACCGTCCGCCGGATCGTAGTCGCGGGCGAACGCCTCGGGATACTGCTTGGCGAGCGCGAACACGTCCACTTTTTCGATGTTGGCCAAAAAGCCGTTGGTCACCTCGCCGGGCGCGTTCTTTGACGTGGTGGCGCCAGGGCAAATGAGGTTGTTAGCGCCGCCGCGGTCGATGCCACCGGTACCCGTGACGATGGAATCGACCCGCGCGCCATGATCTTGGCTGATAACGCTTGGACGGATGCGCTCGGTGACGTAAGCGCCACCCAGCACGCTGCCGCGCTCGTTGTAGATGCGGACGACGTCGCCGGTCTTGATGCCGCGGGCGCGCGCGTCGATCGGATTGATCCACACCGGCTCGTACTTGTAGCCGTCCGGACCGGTAACCTTGCACGTCTCGATCTCGCGCAGCCATGTGATGTCGTCGTGCTCGGCATGCACGCGCCACCTCGGATGGTTGCTCACCACCAAGAACGGATAGTCCTTGCCGCGATCGCAGGTCAGACGCTCATGATGAGCCTCGCTCTCCTCGATCCACTTGGGCACGGGCGGACGCTCACCATCGTCGCCCCAGCAGTCGGCGATGCCAGTCGCGTAGAACTCGATCTTGCCCGTAGGCGTTGCCAAAGGGAAGCTCTCGGGATCCTCGTAGAAGTTCCGCATGCCAATCGGTTCGGACTTCCACTCATCCTCATCTTTGAAGCGAATGGGCAGGTACCCCTTTTGTAAGAACTCGCCGTAGGGCATGTGTTCTTGGCAGCCGCCAAGGGTGTAGCTGCGCAGCTGGAGGGACTCGAATCCCGGCTCGCCGAACACGTGCTCGGTCGACGCCTCCACCATGTTGACGAAGTCCTCTTCATCGGTTCCGGCAGACTCAGTGTTTTGAGCGGCGGTCATAGGCGGATACACCCAATGCTCCCACAGCTCGTCTGCCACGCCCAGTTTCTCGGCAATGGCAAGCACAGCCTCGGCGTCGGACTTTGCCTCGCCGACCTCGTCGACAGCCTTCTCTTCCAGAACCACCATGTCGTTTTCACCGCACTGGGTGGAGGTGGCGATGTCGTGCTCTTCGAACTTGGTGGAGATGGGCAGGATGATGTCGCCGAACAGGGTGTCGTTCTCCATCCAGGGATGCTCGACCAGATAAAACTCGATGGAGGGATGGCGCAGAGCATCCTGCATGCGATGCCCGCCGTTCCAACAGGTGGACCAGCACGGCGTATCGGTCCAGATCATATGGATACGGCTTGCGCCCTCCATGGGATATTCGTAAGGCGTGAACTGATCCTCGCGCGACAGACCCGCCACCACGCGGCCGTACCAGTGCAGCTTTTCGCCTTCGGGCAACATGATGGCGTCGGGCACGAGCGTCTGCGGGATAAAGTTAACCAGGTCGGTTCCCGCCACATGGCCGGTAAAGCCCGCCCACATGAACGTGCCCCATTCGCCGTGGGGAATGGGATTGAGGCTTTGCATGCCGTAGAGACCCCACTCCATCATCTTGAACATGTTCTTACCAGGAGCGCCCACGCCCTGCATCGCCAAAAGCGCGATCTCGAGGCGAGCGGGTTCGGTAGCAAAGCAACTGCGGATGTAGCCGCCACCGTTGCAGTGCACGGTAGACACCTTGTGCGTAGCCCAGTACCGCGCCAGCGCCTTGATGTCGGCTGCCGGCACTCCGCACTTGCCCTCCGCCCACTGCGGAGTCTTGGGCTGGCCGTCCTCGCCGCCCAGCACGTAGTGCTTGAACCAGTCGAACCCGTCAGCATGCGTGGCAAGGTAATCCTTGTCGTAGGTGTTCTCGGTAAGCCACACCCACGCGATGGCAAGCCACAAAGCGGCGTCGGTATTGGGCAGCACGGGAATCCACTTGTCGGCATGGATGGCTGCGCCGTAGTTGAGGTCGGGGCAGATGTAGATCTGCTTGATTCCTATCTCGCTCCAGAAGTAGCTGATCTTGGAGGCCATCTGCCCGCCCCAGCCCCACGGAGTGGTCTCGGGGTCGCACCCCACGCAGATGACGGCGTCGGAATTCTCGCAGATGTCCCACAAAAGGTTGCTCTGGAACGCCTGCTGTCCCACGGGGTCCATGCCCCACATGTGCTTTGCGCCCCAATACCAGCCTTCCCAGCTGTCCGGCTGGCGTGCCTGCAGGGTAAAACCACCCAGCAGGTTCATCAAGTGAGTGTTACACCCGTGTCCGCCGTGCATGACCTTGGTCTCGCCGTGGCCGTCGCCTTGCACGAACACGGCAGTGTTGCCATAGGTGTCGATCACACGGCGGATCTCGTCAGCGCAGATCTGAGCCGCCTCGTCCCAGCTGATGCGCTCGTACCCGCTGATGCCGCGATTTTGCGGGTTGCGCTCGCCGTGCGGATCCCAGTCAACGCGCTTGAGCGGGTATGGCACGCGGTTCTTGGAGTACACGCGCTTTTTGTAGCCAAACGCCATAGGCGGCAGCGTTGTCTTGAGGCCGCTGGTCAGCGTGTGGCCGCGCACCTCGATCTTCCACGGGTTAAGCTCGTCTTCGGTGTACTTGTCGTCAAGATGCAGCGGACGGATACGCGCGATGCGCCCGTCCTTTACGTCGACGGCGGCGGTGTTAGAGCCGCTGCCGAACCCGCACCATCCCGTCGTTTTGTAGACGGTTTTGTCTGCGGTCTTCCCCATAACTTCTCCTCTCGTCCGACGTTGCCTGCGCCTTTTTCGGCGCAGGCAAGGCATTACGGCATCTACAAGATACGGACAAAAGGAGCCTAGGAGACCCCATAGGGTTTCTATCGACCGATCGAAATGATAGAAGAAAGGCTTGACCAGCGGTTATTTTGCTAACGGCCCGGGAGTGAAAGCACGTTCGCTACGCGCGCATGATGAGGTTTTCCGCATCTTCGGGAAACAGGAAATAGGGAATGAACGTATTGCCGCTCAGCAGACGCTCAAGGCTTTCGTCCAGATACTCCAGCAATGGCGCAAGCTTGTTCTCCGCATCGCGACGCCAAATCAGCCGCACCTCGCGGCGAGCCACGTCGGCGTCGATCGGAATCACGGCACGCACCTCGTTCACGCGTACGTATTCCATGATGAACGAAGTGATGAGATTGCAAGTGGGGAGCGCATCCTTCACTTTAAGATGCTCACGAAACGGCGTGATATCCACCTGTTGGGCGGGAACCTTGGCCTCTCCCAGAATGCGACGATACCACTCGCTGCAGCCGGGCAGATCGCCTTCGATGCTGAACTGGAGGCCAGCGAGATCGTCTAAACCAACGAGATCGACGCCGGCAAGCTCCGACCCCTTTGGAACCGACAGAAATGCCTGCTCGCAATAGAGCGGGCGGGAGCGATACTCCAAACCAGGCAGGGGTTCCGCGCTAATCAGCGCATCAAAACGACCTTCCGCCAACCCCTCCGCAAGCTCAACTTCCCCCGCAACGCACGCCTCGAACATACAGTCGGGAAGCTCTGCGGCGATTTGGGACATCTCGAAAGAGGCAAACAGCAACGAGAAGCACCCGAGATGGATTCGCTGGGAGTCTCGGCGTCGCTCCTCGACGATCTCTGAGTTAAGCTGATCCAAATCGTCGGCGATACGACGGACGTGGCGCAGCAATATCTCGCCATACGCTGTGAGTTTGAGCCCCGAACGCGTACGGTCAAAGAGTCGGCAATCGAGCTCGCGCTCGAGCTTTTTCAAGTTGTAGCTCAGCGTCGATTGGGACAGGTACAGCCGCTCCGCCGCCTCGTGCATCGACGCGCTCTCCGCGATCGCAGCAAACTGCTGTAGCTGATGCATCTCCATAGCGTCCCCCTTGGTTCGGTAGCCGTTCGCTCCGACGTCCATGATAGCGCACCGTCTGCATCCGCACTCTAGGGGCTGCTAGCTCAGCCCTTTACGGAGATAGTCTCTCAGGTACGGGACGGCAAACGACACCTCTCCCCTTCGAGAAGCCTCTATCACGCCTGCGTCAATGAGTCGGCGGGGTACTTCTGCGCGTAGTCGGACGACACCCCATGCGCCTGCACTCCTCCTGCTTCGTCGTGTGTTTTCCTTTTTTCCCTTTCTTTTTCTATTCGTCAAAAGAGAAATGCCGAGACGATCGATCGAGGGAGCTCAAGCGTGGCGTTTGCATGCGGGGGCGCTATAGGCTAAGGTGATTCGACGATCAAGCGTAAGCAAAGGAAGAACGAATGCTGTCGACCAAAGTCCACGAAAACCCCGACGTATACCTCATTAAGATACCCTTCGAGAACCTAAAGCTCGATTCAACTAACTGCTACATCGTTGTTGACGGCAACGACGCCCTCCTCGTTGACACGGGCGCCCCTTCCGATGAGGGGCTGCACTATCTGCAGAATGCGCTGCAAGAACTGGGCATCAACCCGCAGCGCCTTTCGTTTTTCCTCACCCACCTGCATTTGGACCATGCGGGGCTGCTGGACAGAATCGCACCGCTCGACGCAACGGTCTACCTCAACGAAAACGACTACCGACGCACTCAGCCAGAAGAGGTAGAGCGTCGCTACGAAGCGCTCTACCGCACGCTCGTCGCCGAGGGCGCCGACCCCGACTCTGCCCGATGCTCCATCGAGTCGCGCAGTCAGTTTTCGCACATCATTCAGCAAGACCACCGCTTTGTCTTCACTCAAGAGAACGACGAAATCACTGTGGGCAATTACCGTTTCACCGTATTGGAGACTCCCGGTCATACTCCCGGACACCAGGTGCTCTACCAACCTGAATCGGGCTTGCTGTTCGGCGGGGATCATATTCTGTTCATCATGTCGCCCGGCATCGGCTTGTTTTTGCCTGACGCAGAGGGAAACGGCGGCAATGACGGCGTGCAGCTTTATCTCGATAGCCTGAGCAAAATCCTGCGTCTCTCCCCCAAAACCCTTCTCCACTCGCACGGCCCAATTCGCCCAGATGTCAACGAACGAATTGAATGGCTTGCCCAGCACCAGAGGCAGCGAGCCGAGCGCGTCCTTTCGCTTGTGAAGGACAACCCCAACTCAACCGGGTTCGAAATCACGCAAGATATCGGGTTCAAGCTTCCCCATAGCACCTGGGAAGACATACCGTGCGTGCAAAAGCTCCTGCTCATGGAAATTGGCGCAACGTTTTTACGCCATTTGGAACTGCGCGGAAAGATCGAAGCGCATCAAGACCCGAACGGGATCCGACGATACCGCGTCGTGGAGTAGGCGCAAAGGGGTAGGGGTACTGCGTGTTGTCGGAGTGGTTCTCATCATTGCAAGCATCGTGCTGTCGGAAGCAGACGAACTGCTCGCTCACAAGCACGGCGCAACGGAAGACTCCACTCCTCGGAGCACAACCGAATGGAGTACCTCGCTACCCTGTCTGTACCGATTTCAAGAAAATAATGGCGATTTGCAAATAGTTATGGGATGATGGGCAGCGTGCTATTCGACCAATTCTTCGCGTCGCTCACCGCTTTCGTCGGACGTGGGGCGCGTCCGCGAGAAAAAAGGGGGGACTGACATGTGGAGCTCTTGTCATCCGAAATCTGATGAAGACCTGAAAGAATGCGCCGAGCTGGGAAAATCTCTGAACCGCCTTTCCCAGCCAACCATCCTCACGCTGCTTGCCGCCTCAGACAAACCCATGCATGGCTACATTATCGTGCAGCAGGCGGCTCACTCGCCCATGTTCGGCGGGAAGAAGCCCGACGCCACCGGCATCTATCGCGCACTGAAGCGCATGGAAGAGGCCGAGCTCGTAACGTCGGAATGGGAGACGCCCGAAGAGGGCTCCGCTAAGCGCCTCTTCACGCTTACCGACAAGGGACGCCACTGCCTACGTCGCTGGATCGATGCACTGGCCTGCTACGAGCTGACACTCGAAGAGCTGCGTGGGCAAGCAGCTCAGGCGCTTGGCATCGATCTGCCCGATGCCCCCATCTGCTCGCACGAGTAGCAAAGTCGCGCTTTTTCGTTTTATGCCCGCATAAGCTGAAAGAGGCTTGCATGGCTGACTTGTTCACTATTCGCGACGCACAGGAAAACGATCTTTCCGTCTTGAACGCCTACAACTACCAAGAAGGCATGGACGCCTTTCCCTCGATAGAAAACATTCGGGTTGCCGTAAACAGCGAAGGCGAGATCGTGGGCTATCTTCGCCTCGCGTTCAGCCCGGAAGGCATTGCCCATGTCAACCCCGTGGTTACCTATCCCACCTGGCGCGGATACGGAGTTGGCCGCGCACTTATGGATGAAGCGCTTGAGCGCTATGGCGAGCTTCGCTTTGTCGCGCGCGGTGCGTCGGTGGGATTCTACGAAAAGCTTGGATACGCTGCCATTCCCTGGGAAGACGTATGCCTCGACGTTGCCGAAGACTGCCGTGTCTGCACGCTTGTTGACGAATGCAACCCGCAGCCTATGGGCAAAAAGATTCGCTAGCCTAGATTCAAAAGCCCCCCATTTCTCGTGTCTGAAAAATGGGGGGCGGTTCACGGTAGGTGTTGCAACAGCGCGAGCACATGTAGGCAGCTCGCAAGCCGCTGAAATTACATTATAGGCGGAAGGTAGATCTTCATGCGCGAGTGCGGAATGGCCTTCTTCGCCAGCTCGGTGAGACCCTTCGCGATGGTTGGAAGGCGATTGGTGGGCACACCCATGAACATCATGTCCTCCCCGATGTCGCTGGCAGCGCGGCAACCGTAGCACCCGAAAGTGATATTGGGCTCGTCGTCGCGCAGCGGAATGAGCACCGCCTCAACGCACATCGAGTTGTATCCCGACGCATGGAAGTCGAAGCGGTGGCCGGTGTAGTAGCTCATCGACATGCACAACCACATCATTTGCTCAGGCGTGCCGGTGAAAACCACCACCTCGGGTTCGCGCACCGTTTTGTTGAGCGGCGCAACATAGGTGGCGCGACGGCTATGCGGCGGCAGCGTGGGGCGCTCTGCCACCATCTGTGCGGCGGCTTCGGCAGTGTCGAGCTTGTGGAACAGCACGTAGATCTCGCCGGTAGCCAGCTTTTCGGGCACGCCGGTCATGCCAAAGATGGACGTGCCATCGGGGCAGGAATGCTTGCTCGGCGGCATGAGAACGCTCGCGCCGCGCCGCGCCGCCATCAAAGCTTGGCAGAAACGAAGATTTTCCGAAGGCATGGGAACATCGGGCAAAAGCTCGTCCGCCTCAATGAGACCCACGGCAACAGGCTGCCAGCGAAGCCCAAGCTTCTCCATGATGACGCGCTGATATTCCGCGAACTCCGAACAACGCTTGCTGTCCAGCGGTTCCGCGCGAGGCTCATCGGCAAAGGGATCGTACACGGCATCGCCGGTTGCCTCCACCGTAAGCGCGCGCTGCGGGCAGTTGCCCGAGCAGGTCATGCAGCCAACACACGGCTCGGCGTCCACCACAACCGGGTAGCCCTCCTTGCCAATCTCAAGCACGTCGCACGGGCAAAACGCCACGCACAAGCCGCACTTAACGCATCGATCCGCATCGTGAAGAATCCTATAGTCAGCCATTTCTACCTCTCGTCTTGACCAAAATGCCTGCTACCTTTAGTAGACTATATCTTATAGCAGAGGGCAACAGGAACGTTAGTCCTCCCTACAATTCGCGCAAAGCGCGAAAGACCGCATCTCTGACCGAGATAGCTTACGATCGAAGGGACAGCGGGGAGGCTTCGCGCGCAGTTCCGCACGAGCCGAAACGCCCGATGGGCGTTTCGCGCGAGCTCAGGACTGTTTGAGCACGAAGCTTTCCCGCTGTCCCTTCGCACCCCCTCCAAAAATCTATCTCAGCTCTTCCTTGCACCAGGGAGGATAGACGCGGCGGCCGTCTGCGTCGGTCAGATGGTACGAGCAGAACGGGATGGCACGGCCGTCGGGCACGGTCACCATCATCGAGCACTCGCGCAGACGCTGAACGTCCATCGAATAGGCGTCCATATAGTTCATGATGATGACAGAAAGGCCGTCGTTTACCTTTACGCCGCGCTTGGCGAGGATGTCCAGAAAGACAGAGCCCTGCGGGCTGTCGGGGCTGTACCCTTCGCGATATTCTTCGGGGGTAAGCAACTGCGTTGCGGGAACGAATCCACTCGGGTGGCTTGCTTCGTCGGTGCGAACCAAGAACACGCCGGTGTCGCAAAGCGGGTTGGAGCATCCAAGCGGCCAGATGTCGCGCGGCTCAATAAGCCCGTCGGACTGTTCTGCCAGCTTGAAGATGACGTCGCCCGCCGTAAACTGCATGGCGCGCTCCGCCTCAAAACGGCCGGATACGAACGCCGGCTGCAAAGCCAGGCCAGCCACCACGTCGGAGTTTTCAAGGCTGAAACGGAGCAGATCGCCCAGCTGATTGTCGTTAAGGCCCGCAACTACCGCAACCGACAGCACGCACTGAATGCCGGCCTCGCGACAGCGCTCGATAACGCGCAGCTTGATGTCGAGGATGTCGCGGCCGCACGTTCCCTCATACACGTCGCCGGTCAAGCCGTCGAACGACAGGTACACGCCCGTGAGGCCCGCTGCCACCAGATCTTCCAGATACCCCGGACGCGACGCGATGACCAGGCCGTTTGTGTTGACCTCAATGCCCCAGAAGCCCTTTTCGCGCCCGCGGTAGATGATCTCGGGCAGGTCCTTGCGGCACGTCGGCTCGCCGCCGGTCAGCTGCACGGCGCCGTCGGTTCCCACCGCATTGGCAATGACGTCGTACATGGCGTCGATCTCGTCCATCGTGGGGTCGTCGTCACCGTTCTCGGAGCTCATGAAGCACACCGGGCAATGCAAGTTGCAGCTTTTGGTCACTTCGATCTCAAGCAGCGTGCCGCGACGCTCGTGACGCGCGCACGTTCCGCAGCCAAACGGGCACGGCTCGCCTGCCGGAATGGTGTTTTGCGGCTTGGTCTTGGGAAAGGCCTCGGATCGGAGCCACTGGTAGTGGTCGGCGTCAGGCCACACGCGCGTGGTGAGCGGGCCGTGATCGGGGCAGATTCGCTCCATCCACACGGTTCCCTCATCGTCGACATATACGTCCGCCTTCAGCTCGCGCAGGCACTCGGGGCACAGCCCGATCGTGTTGTGCAGATGCCGGTAGCCGCTCGTTTGCTGCACGTCTCCCTCTTGCGCAACGTGCGCCACCTTCACGGAGTCATTCGATTCTTTCAAAATCACACTCTTTCTCACAGGTTCTTCGGACGCGAAGCGATATGCACCACACGATGCGTCCCCTCGGAGCCCTTACCCTCACTGGTCGTTCGTAGCATCAGAGAGGAGCGCTCTTGCGCCCGTAGCGTCAGCGAGTCCGCATGCCGGCAGACCCGCAGAACTACTCCTCTTCGTCCAGATACTGGCGCGGGTCGTGCTCTTCGTTGGGCGGGGTAGACACGGTGATGCCGTACCAGTCTACCCAGTCAAGCACGCGCTGGGGGATGAACATATCGGGCTGGTATTTGCCCGCCTCGGCGATCGCGCGCATGCAGGAGATGGCGTGCGCCAAGTCGGTGCGCTCGTCGATGTCAGCAACAGGAGAGAAATAGGCCGAAGGAATGTTTTTCTCCTTCAGCTTCTCAACATAGCCGTCCAGTGCGGGGCGACCCGTCATGTTGTAATAGATGCCCTGATGGTTGATGGGGGTGTTGTAGCTAAATCCAACCAAAGAGGTTCCGCACTCCTGGCAGGGAGCCTGAACGAAGCCTGGCGTTCCCAGGCTCTGGAAATAATCAAGCCACTCGAACGCCTGCTTGATATGAGATTTCGGAAGCGTGGGAATGTCCCCTCCCACCGACACGATATGCTTATAGCCCAGATCGAAGATCTGCTTGAACGCATAGTCGAAGTGGTCGTCGAACGTCGATCCCTTGTCGGTGAGGTAGTGGATCTCCATCGGCCACGGGCCGATTTCGTCATAGGTTTCCTTCATGATGTCGAACTGGGCGACAGGAGTTGAAACGAAGAAGTCGTAGGTGATGGCATCGACTGACGGATCGGCAGCCCGAGCCGCATCGTTAATGCGCTGCATCTCGATAAGGGCATGCATGCACAACTCAGACACGTCGTACAAGCAGCGCTTGTAAAAATCGGCGGCCTCGTCAGCCGTCATAAACCCGCCATGCTCGATCGTCAGGCGCGTCTTCACTTTCCCCGAAACGGGCGGTTTACTGAACAGCAGCAGCGCTTGCTTCTTTTCTGCCATGCTTTCTCCTTTTCATCTGACATGCAACGTAGGTCGCATCAAGGTTACCTTATACGTTACCGGCCGTTTTGCCAGCTTATAGGCTCGTCTACACGCCTGATTACGCAGTCGATGTCATTGTAGCTCCACGTTCCAATCATAGGCTCTGCCAGCGTGCAGGTGGTCAGGCAGTTCACATTCGATTCCCACATTCCACCAAACTCGGGTGCACCGGGCGTCCATTCCGGATGCCACCACCCGTAGTCTACGTTCACCAGGTCGTCTCGCATCTTCGCAATCGCCAACACGAAGCGGGCACTGCCCTGATCGGTTGCCAACTCTACGGTGCATCCTGGCTCAAGCCCCAAATTACGTGCGGTGTCTTCGCTCATTTCCGCCACGGGAACGGGCGATTTTTCGCGAAACGCCGGGTTGTTGAAATACATCGACGCATTGTAGGGCTGCTTGCGCGAGCCGGTGATCATGCGAATATGCGCGCCCCCTTGCGCTTCGGCTTCGGCTACCAGCTCAGGTGAGCACAGCGAAACGTGCCCGCCCGGCTCAGGCAAGCGCGTACCGCCCACTTGAGGCAAAAACTCGCTGGCTAGCTCAATTTTGCCCGTGGTGGTGGCAAACCCGAGAGGAGCCCCGTCAGACCCCGGCTTCAGGTGCTTCTGGTACGCAGGCGGCTGGTAGTACAGCCCGATGCGGCAATACGTCTCCCAATCCATGCCGGTAGGGGCCAGTTGTGCTGCAAACGCCTCTTCCAGCGTTTCCTCAGGCCACGCCTGTTCTTGACCCAAGCGAATGCCCAGCTCGCGAAACACCTCGTAATCGGTCCGACGCTCGTAATAGGGCGCAACCGCAGCCGGCCCGCCATATCCGTTGTTGGCAACGCCGCCGTGCACTTGGAAGATCGGGCGCTCGATGGCGCCTGCAATCGGAAGCACATAGTCGGCAATGCTCGCGGTTGGTGTCATATAGTAGTCTAGCACCACTATGAGATCAAGCCCCATGAACGCCTTGAAAACACGATGCGTATCCGCATAGGTTAGAAGAGGGTTCGTCGCATTCACTATCAGCGCGCGCACCGGGTATGGCTCCCCCGTCTCCATTGCGCGCAGCACCAAGTCAGGCGCGGCTGACGTAAGGTAACGCTCGGGGAGACGCCTGCCCAGCTTTTCGGTGATGGCACGCGCCTTCTCGTAGCCCTCATAGCTTTGAAGCGGCGTGCGCCTCGTGTTCAGACAGCGTACACGATGCTCGGGAGCAAGCGCATCGGTCATTTCCATGACCACCTCAGAAACGAAATCGCTCGCCTCGGCCAAAACGCAGGCGCCCTGCTTGTCTACATTGCCGGTGATTGCGCGCAAACAGCAGATCGCGCGATGTGTTGGGGCAACGTTAACTCCCACTTGATCGATGCCTCTGCCAGACACCAGTGCGGCAGCTTGCGCCTCGCCGAACAGGCGCGCGGCCTTTCGTATGTCGCTCTCCGGCACGCCGCACACCTGCGCCGCATAGGCGGGCGTGTATTTTTCAACATGCTCGGCAAGCTCGTCAAACCCGTGACACCATTCGTCAACGAACGCGCGGTCAATCAGGTTTTCTTCGATAATGACATGCATGAACGCCAACGCCAGCGTGCAGTCGGTGCCCGGACGCACGGGCAACCAAATGTCTGCCAACGCTGCCACCTGCGTTCGACGCGGATCAATTACCACCAACGCTGCGCCCGACTTAGAAAACTGTATGATCGCACGCCAAAAGGCAGAGTTGTCGGATTGCGCCGGATTCGTTCCCCATATGAACAGGCACTCGGTAAGCCCCGGCGTAATATCGGCCTCAACCGTCCAGCCAAACGTAAGGGCATCCATCCATATGCGAGGATTCCAGCAAATTTGGCCAATACCCATGTTGTTTGGGCTGCCGAATAGATTCATGAAACGGTGCAACGGCCAAAATGACGCATGCGGGCCGCCTATGGCGCTTGCCAACGTTTCAGGCCCATGCTGCTGGGCAAGTTCGCGTAAGCTGCACACAATATCGTCGAGCGCCTCGTCCCAGCTCACGCGCTCCCACTGATTCGCACCGCGCTCTCCCACTCGACGCAAAGGATAGTTCACGCGGTCGGCACCGTCGAGGGCGTCAAGGTTCATACGCCAGCGGCGGCAGCCCGCCAAAATACGGTCGTCATAAGGATAGCGCGAAGGGTCAGGGCTCAAGTCGACCACACGGCCGTCTTCCACCGTAGCAAGAAAGGCGCAGCAGTAGCCGCAGTAATGGCAGTTAGTCGGTTTTATCTCCTGCATTATTGCGCAGCTCCATCTGACTCTTGGGCAGTCTTGTCGGAATCGAGGCTCACAAACGTCCTGCGCGACTCTTCCGTTTGCGACGGCTCGTCGAACAAGAAGCGCAGCGTCATGTAGGGCGGCATGCCATCCCAGTCGATGCGCCAGTCATACAAAAGCTCGAGGTAATGGAATACCGGTACGTCCTTCTGCTGTTTAGACAACAGGAAAGCGCAACTCATGCACACCGTAACGAGGGCATCCGCCCGCGCTTCGAGAGCCTCTTGGCCATGACGGCGCGACTGCTCCAAAGCGCGATCGGGCTTTCCGGCAGCACGTAGCAGGTTACCGCAGCAGAACGACTTATGGCGGTTGTGCTTCGTTTCGCACACAGCGCCGTCGGGCAGCAGCCGGCGCACGCTGTCGGCGAACTCGCCTGTATCGCGATCGGGACACGAGTCGTGAGGGGCAAGACGGAGCTCTTCGTCCGATGCAGCGCCGCTCTCGGGCGCTGCCGCAGCAACCATCTTGCGCGCCACCTCTGCGTCGATGCGATACCCCATCTCAGCAAGCTCAACCGACAACGGCACCACTTCAACCTCGCTCGTGCGCTCGTCTGCCGCCAGCAGCGAACGCAGCGCCTTCACGCAATTTGGACATGCCGTGACAATACGCTTGACGCCTGCTTCGACAATGTGTTCGCGCATCTGCACCTCATGAGCAGCGCGCACCGCTTTGCCGTCAGGCTCGAAGTCGAGAATCTTTCCGCAGCATACCAGGGAGATGCCGCTGACGCGCTCTGCGCCTTTCAGCAGATCGTATACTGCCTGAACCAGCGGCAGAGAATAGTTTAAAAACGAACAGCCCGGAAAAAACAGCGACGTTGCCGCATGCGAGCCGCTGCCCTCATCGGCGGCGCCCTCTGAGTCAACCCACGCCGTCAGCGCAGGATACCCGCATGTGACGCGGCTGCCTGTCAGCGCGTCGTCGTACACATATCCGGTCATAGATCCTCCCTCGTCTGTTTGCCTAAGGCCACCGTCCTGACACAACAGCAGCGCTTGCAGGCGCCCCGCTTGCAAGCGCTGTCAAGACCGTCGCCTTAACCAAACGGGGGCACGGCCAAGGCCGCACCCCCGAGTCAAGCAAAGTCGATCGTCTTCGCCTACCGTCTTACGAGCGGCAGGCAATACACCATCCTATCGCGTTCGTAGCGTCAGCTCGTTTCGTCGAGCGGCGGATCGACAAGCCTCTTAGAAGATGTTTTTGCCGTATTCCCACTTCTTCACGAATTCGGCATCGGGCTTTGCCACACGATTGTAGTAGCGGATCTCGCCCGGGATGTCGGCACGGTCGTCGGTGTTAACAACCATGAAGCGAAGCAGGCAGCCGCCGCACAAAACCAGCACGGGGGCAACAATCGTCGAAGCAGCGGAGTGGCCGCCACCGATGTACATCATCAGCGGAACCAGCAAGCCGATGAACACCATGCCTACCCAGAAGGGAAGCGCATAGGAGCCCTTAATCCAACGCATGGCCGCCTTCTTGGCGGTAACGTTGCCGGCGCCTGCAAACGACAGAACCATGGTAAGCAAAACGATGAGCTCAGCGATAACCAGCACGATGTCCACGATGTGCAGGATCTCAAGCACCAGCGCTGCAGCCAGCAGGCTTTCCAGCGTAATCTGCGCCGGCCAACCGCCGATGCTCAGCACGATTGCTGCGCAGCCGGTGGAGATTGCCGAAATGGTGAACAGCACCGGCAGAGCCGGGGTTGCCCAAAACGCATGCGCCTTCAGCGTGGAAAGCATGATGCCGGTGTACATCATGATGCACAGACCAAAGAAGCCTGCCACGATCAGGAAGAAGTCGGCTGCAGGAAGCAGCAGCTGCGAAAGGCCTGAGAAGATCGGCCATGCCTGATCGAGGTATGCCACCAGGTACAGCAGCGCAAACACCGCAGCGATAACCAAAAACGTTGCGCCCCATTTGATGATGGACGTTGCGGTTGTCCACACGCGCCAGAACACGCCAGGCTGACCAAGGTCGATGACCAAGAACACGCAGCCGATGGCAACGCAAATCAGCGAGATGAGTACCGGGAAGGCGAAGATCTCGCCATACCCGGGAATCACAAAGCTGTTGAAAATGGCGGACAGAAACAGAATGCCGCCAGCCAAACCGCCCAGGAACAGGTACAGGGCGATAGGCGGTTCCCAATAATGATGCTTCATTATGCCCGACCTCCCAAGCACGGAATGTAATAAATCTGCGGCTCGGTACCAAACTCCGTGAAGATGCGGTCGGTCTTAACCGAGCCGATGAGCTTGGATACCTCGCTGTTCGGATCGTCCAAATCGCCGAAGATACGCGCCTTCTGGTGGCACGTCTCTACGCAATACGGCTGCGCGTCCGGATCAAGCTGACGCTTGTCGCGGCAGAACGTGCACTTGCGCACGAAGCGGTGCATGCGGTTCTCGATGTGAGAAGCGTCGCGCATGCCGTAGGGGCATGCGTTCACGCACACCTTGCACGACAGGCACTTCTTGGGATCCACCCAAACGGTGCCGTCGTCGTCCTGCTGGCTTGCGCCGGAGGGGCAGCACGGCACGCACTCGGGATTCTCGCAATGCATGCACAGAAGCGGCGTCCAGTTGCGATGAACGTTGGGCCAGGTGCCCTGCGTTCCTTCGGAGACGACCGGGTTATAAATGATGTCAAGCGGAAGCTTGTTCCACACACGGCAAGCAACCGTGCAGGAGTGGCAGCCGATGCAACGACGCTGGTCGATGACCATAACGTAACGGGTCATTTCCTATCCTTTCTCCTACTCGATGCTTACTTACTGAAGAGGCTGATACGACATGTCGTAGCGGTTACCCGTAGCCTCGTCTACCAGGCAGTTGCCTGCGGCGTCATAGAGCCAGCCGTAATAGGCGTCATGATACGCGCCCGTTGCCGGGTCGAGCATCCAACCGCTATTGGGATCGTAGACATACGGCTTGTCGCCCAAAACAGCGTAGCCCTTCTCCTGATCCCAGGTGAGCTGCTGAGGAACCTCGTAGGGGGCAGCCTGGCCGGGATACGTGCGAACGCCTGCCACGTAGACGATCTCGACGCGGTCCATCGTGTACTTCTTGCCCGTGGCGTCGTCTACCAGGCACTGCTCGTTGCCGTCGTAGCGCCAACCGGTGTAGGCGTCGATGTATGCCTTGGTCTTCGGGTCGATCAGCCAGCCGGAATCGTCCAGCTTGAAGTGGGTGCCCTTCTGATACAGGCCATCGTTCTGCCATACCCAGTAGTAGCCCTCGGGAACTTCCTTGGTGGGCTGAGGCATCTCGAACGGGATCTTTTCCTTGCACAGCTTCTGCTCGCTGGGCATCACGTGAATGCCGGGCTCGGGCGAGGAGCTGGGGATGGAGAACTGAGCGTCCTCGGGCTTGAATTCCTTGTCGAACTCGCCGCACTTGTAGACCTTGCACAGCATGCCGCGGTTAGACCAGGAGCCGCCCATGGGATCGCAGTCTTCGTCGTCAACAGACGTCAGCGTGTTGACGTTGGACTCCAGGCAGCCGAACGGGTTGTTCAGGTCGGCAGAGCCGTCGCGCTCGGGGAACCACCAGCCACGCGGGCACATTACCACGCGCGGGTCAACGATGGGCTGCACATCGGCGCGCATCTTGATGCGGCCGCGGCGCGTCTCGATCCAGCACCAATCGCCATGCTCGATGTTGAGCTTCTCTGCCAGTTCCGGGTTGATGAAGAAGTACGGATCCGGATACAGGTAGCGGATGTTGGGCATGTTGAAGTGCTCGGAGTGGTGGTAGGGCATGAAGCCGCCGCCCGTGGTGAGCACGATCGGATACTCTTCCAGCAGCTCCGGCGTGTCCTCGGGGTTCTCCGCAGTGCCCGTGTAGGAGGGCATGCCGTCGTAACCGAGCTGACGCATGATGGTGGAGTTGCACTCGATCTTGCCCGTCGGGGTCCAGAAGCCGTTGTTCTGAATGAACTTGCTCTGGTGCAGCGGCGGATAGTACATACGGAAGTTGTCCACGAAGCCATCCCAGCCGTCAACGGGCAGACCCAGCGGCGCGATGATGGCGGAGTAGGCCTCTTCGATGGTCTCCCAAGGCCAATCCTCTTCAGACTGACCGCAGGCGATGCCGAGCTTGCGCCAGAAGGTGAAGTCGTCGTGGCGATCGAACTTCGGCTGGATGGCACGACGGCCGCCCATAACCGAGTCGGTTGCACCGTAGTGGGTGACGATGATAGGACGCTCCAATGCGCCGGCTGCCGGGAACACGTAGTCGGAGAACAGCGCGGTGGGGGTCATCCAGTACTCAACGGTTACCAAGAACTCGACCTTCTTCAAAGCGGCGAGCGTCATCTTGGAGTCGCCGTAGGAGTTGATCGGGTTGGTGGCATTCACAATGAGCGCGCGAATCTGGTACGGGTCGCCCGTCAGAATCGCCTTGAACACGCTGGGGCCGTGTGCCTCGCAGAACCACTCTGCCGGCAGGGTCTTGCCCCACGTACGCTTGGCGTTGTCGGAAATGAGCTGATAGCCAGGCCAAGAGGTCAGCTTGAACTTGTTGGAGCCAATCTGCTTTGCCTTCTGCTCTTCGGGCAGGCGCTCGTTGAGCTCCATCTCCTCGTCGGTGAGGTAGTTGATGGCAGGACCGGGCATGCCGTCGCCACCGGGAACGTCCAGGTTGCCGCAGATAGCGCGGATAAGCGTCAGCGCATGGGCAACAGTGGTGGAGGCGCGACCCATCTGGTCCCACGTGCAGCCCCACTGGATGCAGCCAGGCTTGTTCATGGCGTACAGACGCGCAGCCTTGCGGATCTGCTCGGGATCAAGCCAGGTGATGGTGGAAGCCCATTCGGGGCTGTAGTCGATCATGCGATCCTGCAGCTCTTCGAAGCCGTCGCACCACTTCTCTACGAAGTCCCAATCGTAGAGACCTTCGAAGATGATGGTGTGCAGCAAAGCCAGAGCCAGCGCGGAGTCGGAACCCGGACGCAGCGGCAGCCACAGATCGGCCTTGGAAGCAGTCTCAGAGTAGCGCGGATCAACCATGATGATCTTCAGGCCGGTCTCCATCTGCAGGTCGGTGTAGCCGCGCATGCTCGGCAGCGAAGAAGCGCCGGGGTTCATGCCCCAAAGAATCAGGCTCTTTGCGGCGCCCAAGTCGGTCTCGAACGGAGACCAACCGCACACGCACGTCTCGGTCATGAACGTGGGAATCCAGCACAGAAGTGCGTTGTGGAAGCCGTTCGGCGTGCCGAACAGGTTCAAGAAGCGACGACGCGCGAAGTCGTCGGTACGCGTGGTGCCGCCAGCAGAGGCAACTGCCTCGGCGCCACTTTCCGCCTTGATCTGGTTCAGACGGTCTGCAACCTCCTGAATGCCCTGATCGTATGGGATCTGCTCCCATTTGCCCTCGCCCTTTTCGCCTACGCGCTTTAGCACGTGGTTCACACGGGCAGGATGGTTAACGTGCAGCAGCGCGCTGGTGCCGCGGCAGCACAGGCCTCCCTTGTTGGAATAATCGGGATCGCCTTTGATTTTGATGACGTCACCGTCTTTGACGTATGCGAGAACGCCGCAGTTCGCGTGGCAGAAATAGCACAGCGACTTGACCATCTCGACGCCAGGAGCGTTGACATCGACCTCGGTCGACACGATGTCAGGACACACAAGGTCCTTGAGACCGGTCGACTCCTTGGAAATCTCCGCCATCTACCTTCCCCTCTTCTACTCGTCAGGCTTGCCTTTACCTTTTCCGTAATGCCGTCATGTGTTACGACCGCATGCCGCAAGGGCCGCTGTCGAACGCAGACAGCCCGCAAACGGTGCAAGTGTATAAAACAGGGTTCACTTGCACATCGCTCTTAAGGCTTTAAATCGTATGAACGGGTAAACCTTTCGGTACGAGGTGCGCCACACGCCGCAAAAGACTAACCGCTTGCCGCAGCTAGCCCGTGTTGAGCAAATATAGGCGCTCTCTTACTCTGTGTCCCCCATTCCCGAACCACGCCCCCGCGCGTTCCGGTACGCAAAGCCCTGCATCCGGCATTTTTTACCAGATGCGGTCGGCTAGTCGATTATAGCCATTACGTCAAGCGCTAACCACCCATTCACCTCGTTTTGCGGCGAAAAACCGGGAGCGAACTACGCTATTTACGCCTATACTCAACCCGTAGGCGATTAAGATGCAACACGCGCTCTACCGCCAAGAGAAAGAGTCCTCTCATGCCTGACAACCTTACGCACACGTTTACCTTCATGGGCACCGGAGCCGGCTGCGGCGTGCCGGCGTTTTTCTGCAACTGCCCCGCCTGCCAGGAGGCGCGCGAGCTTCCTCGCGCTCGCCGCGGAGACTGCGGCGCAATGATCCAACGCGCGGAAGGAGACGGACTCACCACCCTTATCGACACCCCGCCCGATATTCGCCACCAGCTCAATCGCGAAAAGGTGTTTTCCTTCGACCGCCTTCTGGTAACCCACGGCCATTCAGACCACATTGGCGGTATGGAAGAGCTTGAATACATGGTTCAGCTGCGCACAAAATGCCCGCTGCCCACCTACGCCAGCCCGGGAACGCTTGAAACCATTGCGCACGAATACCATTACATGACCTACTGCCTCGATATGCACGAGCTCATGCCCTACGAGGCTATTGAGCTTGACGGCGTACGCTACACCGCCTTGCCCGTGCATCACGCACCGGGAACCTACGGGTTCCTCATCGAGACCCCTCATACGCGCCTGTTCTACGCTTCCGACACCGGCCCGCTTCCCCAGGAAACGGCAGAGCGCGTGCGTGGCGTGGATTACCTTGCCTTAGACGCTACCTACTGGAAGACGTGCCCCACCGACCAGCACCACAGCGTCCAGCAGGCCATCGAGGAAGGACTCACGCTCGACGCGGGAACGGTCTTTCTTACACACCTCTGTATGCATTACGCCGAGCCCATTACGCTTGAGGAGCTTGAAGCCTACCTTCGGCAATACGACGGGCGCGTACGCGCCGCGGCAGACGGGCTTTCCTTCCCAATTTAGGGGGAAGGCGCTGCAAAGTAAGCGCGTCGGGCGCCGAACCCGGAAGAAAACTTCCTTTTCCGGAGGGAAAATAGAGTATACCCCGTTATAATGAAGCGTCGCTTAAGCGCCGTATAAGAGGGACGGCGCGGCAGCGCTGTCACGGTTTATCGAAAACCTCGCCATATACGAGAGCCGGCAGCCTGCCATTCATCGGCTAGTGCTTCATTGTCTGGAGGGAGATGCATGAAACAGCCAAAGAGTATTGTGTACGCGTTTTTGATTGGCGGCCTGTTTGCGCTTATCGCGCAGGCTATCCTGTCGTTTTGGCAGATGGCCCTTACGGGAACCCCCATGGAATTCTTTACGGGCGGCGCAACGCTCGTTTCCATGGGCGTGATCGGCTGCATTTTGGGCGGCTTCGCCGTCTATCAGCACGTTGAGGAGTGGGGCGACTTCGGAGCGCTTCTGCCGTTTTCGGGCTTTGCCATGGCAGTAGGCATGAAAGCCGTTGGCCCTTGGACCACCGCGAACGAGAAGTTCGGCAAGTGCGTATGGAACTGCGTGTGGTTCGTCGTGTGGTTCAACATCGTGTTTGCCGCCATCTGCATTGCTATTGGCTTTTTCTGCGGCGCCACCGGTCTGAACAGCCACATCATTGAAGTGCCCAAGACCGAGGGCGGCATGCTGTTCGTCTGGGCATTCGTGGTTGGCGGCTTGCTGGCAGCCATTTTCCAGATCCTTTACATGGTGGTTCAGCGCATTACCCCGAAAGTTAATCACCTGCACATCCTGATCACTGCCTGGATGGTTGGCTGCATTCTTGCCCCTTCGGGCATCTCCACCGCCCTGGCAAACTTCTCGGGCGAAGGTTTCTCGGTAATGATCACCGTCGGCGGCTACAACATGTACAACGTTGGCCTCGATTTCTTCCTGGGCCACACCGACACCGCGCTGCTGCACCTGGGCTCGTTCGCCCTGGCTGTGGCTGGCTTGGCGCTCACCGCCCTGTTCACCTTCTTTATCTACAACGCTAAGTTCGGCCGCACGCCCCTGCGTGAGGTTCACAAGCAGCAGGCATTGACCTCGCTTGAGCACCTCGGGTTCGAAGCCGAGCTCACCGACACGAAGGCATAGGCACGGCAGGATAGCGCAACGCTTCGGCTTGCGCTTCCCGCTTCCGACAAGGCGGACTGCACAGCCGCGTCGCCCTCTTGGGCGGCGCGGCTTTTTTGTTGGGCGCGCGGCGTCCTTCTACAACCCAACTATCGAACATATTCGACAATTCTATGCACAATCCGTCGAATACATTCGACGATCTTGCTATACTTTCGTCTAACATATCCGACATCGAATGATCGGAAAGAAGCATTCATGAACCACAGCACTCTTAAACGCATCGTGTTCGACCAGCACGAGATCATACGCAACGCGCACATCGTCCCGCGCCGCTACACGCTCGATCCTCAGGCGAACTACGTCGTAACCGGTCTGCGCCGAGCAGGCAAGTCGACCCTGCTGTACGACATGGCTCAGCGTCTCGTTGCCGCCGGCGCAGCCTGGGAGCGGATCATATACATCAACTTCGAAGACGAGCGTCTTGCAGACTTCGCCACGTCGGACTTCCAAGACATCGTCCTTATCCAAAGCGAGCTCTCCGAAGAGAAGGGCTACTACTTCTTCGACGAGATCCAAAACATCCCCCATTGGGAGAAGTTCGTCCGCCGCCTCGCCGATGCGGGAGAGCGCGTGTACGTCACGGGAAGCAACGCCTCCATGCTGAGCAGCCAGATCGCATCGACGCTCGGAGGACGTTTCTTCACCCTGCACGTCACCCCCTACCGCTTTGACGAGTACCTGGACGCAAACGGGCAGGCGTACGGCAACAGCGCACTGAACACCACGCGGGAGATCGGCAGGATATCTCGGCATTTCGACGCGTTCTACCAAAACGGGGGGTTCCCCGAATCCCTGCGATTCGCGTCACCACGCGAGTACGTCGAAAACGTGTATCAGAAAGTACTTCTCGGCGATATTGCCGCGCGCAACAGCGTGCGGAACGCCACCGCGCTGCGTGTCCTTATGAAGAAGGTCGCGGAATCCGTGCGCAGCGAAATCTCGTTCTCCTCGCTTCGCAACATGCTGAAAAGCGTCGGGTTCTCCCTTTCGAAGGACACCGTCATCTCCTACGTCGCCTACGCGCAGCAAGCGTACCTGCTGTTCAGCATCACCAACGCCGCCGCGAAGTTCGTAGAGCGGGAGGGGAATCCCAAATACTATTTTTCCGACAACGGATTGCTGGGGCTTTTCGTCGTGGACCGCGAGACGGCGCTGCTGGAAAACGAGATCGCCGTTGCGCTTCATGACCGCTTCGGTGAGCGCCTGCATTACCTCAAATCCGAGAAGACCGGCGTCGATATCGACTTCTATCTCCCCGACGAAGGGATTGCCGTTCAGGTCGCCTACTCGATTTCCGGCGAGGCGCGCAAACGCGAAGTTGCCAACCTCGTCAAGCTCGCAAAGGTCGATGCGGCGACAACGCGCCTGGTCATCGTGACCAAGGAAGAGGAATGCGACATCAAGCAGGATGGCGTTTCGATAGAGGTGATACCCGCCTGGAAGTTCCTTCTTGAGCTGGCGCGATAAGCAGGCCGAGCCTCGAAGGCAGTTCCTCAAGCAACCCGCGTCGCCCTTATGGGCGGCGCGGCCTTTTTGTTGGGTGCGCGGCGTCCTTTCGAGCGGTAGGGTTTTCCGCTAGAATAAATCGAAACGCACAACAATGATCCGGGGAAGCCTGCATCTGACTCGCGCCCCACCAGACAGGAGCATTGCATGTCCAAAAAGAAGATACGCCGCGACCGCGCACTGCAGGAGATCATCAAGCAAAAGGCCAAGCGACGCAGCGGCATCGTTCAGTGCGCACTGGGCGGCATCCTTGCAGTAGTCGTGATCATGGGCATCCCCGTGCTGCAGGGCAACGGCATCCTGCCATACGGCGACACGATCGTCAGCATCGTCACGTTTGCGTCCGCAATTCTCGCCTGCGGCGTCCTAGGCTTGGGCGTGCAGAAGTTTTCGCGCGCCAACCGCCAGATCAACTACATCAAGCAGCAGTTCGGCATCTCCGACGAAGAGGTGCGCGCGCTCTAGGCGCTGCCGTAGCACGCAGGTTGTCGCAGCTCTTCAAACGCCAGCGAGCGGCGCTCCCGAGCGCATTGCCACAGATCGACCCTACGTCAGCGAGCGGTGCTCTGACGAGTGCCAAAGACAAGAAAGCCCGTAGTGGCTGGACTTCGGGTCCGCCACTTCGGGCTTGAACGTCTCAGGTGCCGTCGGAACACCGCGCAGCGTCGGCTCCGTTGCGCCGATCGGCAAATCGGCGCAACCCTAGAACTCCAGCTTCTCCAAACGCTCAAACACCGCATCCTTGCGAGTGAGGAAGTCCCACGGGTCAAAAATCTCGTCCAGGGTTTCCTGGGACAGGTTCGCCTCAGGGTCCGACTCAAGGTTTTCCCGATAGGTGGGGCCGTCAACCGCATTCTGGATGTCCGCCCACACTTTCATGGCGTTGCGCTGGACGATAACATAGGCTTCCTCGCGCGTGATGCCCGTTTGCACAAGCGCAAGCAATACCTTGGAGCTGAAAATCAAGCCGCGTGTACGCCACAGGTTGTGCTCCATTTTGTCAGGATAGGTCTGAAGGCCGTCAAGCATCCACTGCATCTTGCCGAACATGTAGTCCAGCGCCGTGAAGCTGTCTGCCAAAGCCACGCGCTCGGTTCCCGAATGGCTGATGTCGCGCTCGAACCATAAGGCAACGTTGTCAAGCGCCACCTGGGCGTTCGCCTTCACCACGCGTGCGAGGCCGCACACGCGCTCTGCCGTGATGGGATTGCGCTTATGAGGCATGGCGGAAGAGCCCTTCTGGCCCTTCGTAAACGGCTCTTCAGCCTCAATGACGTCGGATTGCTGCAGCAAGCGCACCTGCAAAGCAATAGACTCCAACGTTGCTGCAACCGTTGCCAGCCCACACATAACCTGCGCGTGGCGATCGCGCGCAAGAACCTGGGTAGACAGCGGATCGGGGGTAAGCCCCAATTTCTCGCAAACGTACTGCTCGATGAACGGGTCGATGCTGGAATAGGTTCCCACCGCGCCGGAAATTGCTCCCGTCGCCGCCACCTCGCGCGCCTGCTCCATGCGCGTTTGAGCGCGTTTGAGCGCCCAGGCCCAACTTCCGAATTTCATGCCGAAGGTCATGGGCTCTGCATGAATGCCGTGCGTGCGACCAACGCACAACGTGTCTTTGAACTCGAAGGCGCGGCGCTTGCACGTTTCGCCCAATTGCTTGATGTCAGCAAGGATGATGTCGATTGCCTGGGTGATCTGATACGACAAAGCGGTGTCGCCCAAGTCAGATGAAGTCATGCCGTAGTGCACCCAACGGCTCGGCTTGGGCTGCCCTTCCGGAACATCGGCGTCAATGTGCTCCGCCATGTCGGTTGTGAACGCGATGACGTCGTGGTTCGTGATCTTTTCAATCTCGGAGATGCGCTCCGCCGTGCAATCGGCATGATCGCGAATCCACTTCGCCTCTTCCTTCGTGATGCCTGCCTGCCCCAGCTCCGCCTGAGCCTCGCAAGCCAAGACCTCGATCTCTTTCCAGATATCGAATTTGTTTTGCAGCGTCCAAATATGACCCATCTCAGGGCGCGTATAACGATTGATCATCGGCTTGCCTTTCTGTTGGACAGTCTATCGGACAGATTATACTCCCCGCATCGTTTTACAAGCTGCGGAACAGCGCGCGAACCTCGTCTAAAACCTCGTTGTCTGCGGCAATGATTGCCGTGTTGCCCGGCATAAGCACGGTGTCTTCCCCCACCACCTCAACATCGTCGGAAGTTGAGACGGCGACAATGAGACTGTTTTCGGGCATGGGCAGATCAACAGCGCGTATGCCGGTTTCATTGGAATGCAGGCGCATGCGTGGAACGCGCACTTCGGTAAGCACGACGTTGCCGTGCGTAAGCGACGACGCAACGCTCACGCTGCCCAAAAGCGTTTCCTCTTCAATAAGATTAGCAATGAGCGTGGTTGACGAGACGCATTCGATGCCCACCTCTTTGAATATGCGCAAATTTTTGGGATGGTTTACGCGCGCAATGCAGCGCGGCACGTTAAACACGCGCTGGGCGATTTCGCACGACACGAGGTTATTGTCGTCTTGGCCCGTTGCCGCCACGAACACATCGGCACGGCGAATGCCGGCATCCTCTTGGTATTTCGAATCGCATCCGTCACCGTGAATGACCATGTAGCTTCCCTGCAGCACGATGGACAGCTTGTCGGCAGTAGCAAGATTGCTCTCGATAAGAGCCACATCGTTTCCGCTGTTCAACAACACGGTTGCCAGGTACTCTCCCACCTTGCCGCCGCCCATGATAACTACGTACATGCCAACTTCCTCCCGCCGTCCCATCCACCATCAGGTGCATGGACAGGCTGTTAGTCTTGGATATATTTCGAAAACGAATCGATCAGATCATGCCTGATGCAAACAAGCAGGGAATCGCCATGATAGAGGATGGAGTCCTTGGTGGGAATGGAACTTGCCGAACCATCGCTGCGCTCGAAAGCCACAATACGGATATCGTGGTCGCGCTCGAGCTCTCCCGCACGCACCGTGCGCTTTTCTGCCCAACTGAGATCAAGCGAGAAGCGCAGCACTTCGAACTCGCCGAATGTATCGAGATGAGCGCCGTGGCCCGACACGATCTTGCCGAACACGTCTTCTGCCACCAGAGACGTGCCGCACACGTAGTCGATGCCCAGCTGCATATAGGCGCGTTCATGGTCGGGGTTGTACAAGCGCGCTATCACGTGCGGCACGTCATAGAGCAACCCGCCGACACGCGCAACCATCAGGTTCGTGTTGTCGAACTGCGTAACGGCAGCCAAAACGTCGCACTCTTCAACGCCGGCTTTTTCCAGCGTGTCGCCGTCGGTTCCAATGCCTTGAATGGTGGAGCCGTTGAAGTTTCGACCCAAATTCGCAAAAGCGTCGGCGTTGCGGTCGATCACGCATACATTGTCCCCATTATCGGAAAGCATGTTGGCAAGCTGGGATCCCACACGCCCGCATCCCACTACAATTACGTTGCTGCTCACAGCGTTCCTTTCTCCCAGACCACACGCCTTCATGCAACGGATCGTGCGTACAGCAATTTTACCCCACGCAAAACAAAAAAGCCGCAGCATATGCGCTGCGGCTTAGCTTACGATTGCACGGCCTAGATAAGCTTCATCTGTGCCAAAGTAACGTCGAACCAATGCTGATACGTGGGCGGGCAGTACTTTTGCGCCGCCGCCAGCGTAAGCGAATAACCATACCCGCTTGCCAACCCGGCTACATGGGCGTTAATTGCCTCGGTCCAGTTGCTCCAGGAAGAATTGCCCCAACCCCATGCGTTGTAGGGAAGGAAACAATGGGACCCCTTGGTGCTTTCAGTGTTGGAGATAGCCGGCGAAAAACGCGGGTCGACGCCGTTGTCCCATGCTGCCTGCGCAAACACAGAACCCATTCCCGCAAGCGGAGAGCCTGCCAAGTAGGCATCGATGCGCTGCGTCCATTCTGCAACGAAGGCGTCCTCGCCCACGCTCCAGTCGACGTCGGAAAGCGTAGACAGCGCGCTCGCGGAAGCGTTGCGTGCAGCCGCCTCGCGCTGCGCGGCCTTCGCCGCTTCAGCGGCGGCAATGCGCTCCGCCTCTTCGGCACGAGCAAGCTCTTCGGCGGCACGGCGCTCGGCCTCGAGCTCTTCCTCAATTGCTTCAACGTTCAGGGAGATGTCACGCTGCGAGGTGCTTGCCAAAAGAGAGTTTCCCGTGGCGTCGTCCGTTTGCTCCGCCATGGCAATGCGCTCCTGAGCCGACGAAGCGGCAACAGAGGCATCCATGCCAAAAGCGCCTTCGCCAGACGAAGTGCCACCGGCCGATGCAACACCAAAACCGATGCAGCCCACTAAGACCACAGAGGCGCAACCAACGGTTGCAATCTTAGCAACGATGCTCGATTTGCGCTGTTTGTAACGTTTACCCGCCAAAACATACCTTTCCATGCAGCACAAGCACTAAGCCCGCCTGCGGCGGGAGCCAAGCAGCCTATAAGGTTGTAGGTGTGATTGCTGCCAGAACAAAGCACTATGCTGTTGTGACAGGACGTATTTTACCGTAGGGGATACCGATTCCGCAAAGTTTTGTGAAGACGCCCTCCATCTTTTGTTCGCTTGACAAAGGCGAATTTAGCGCTTTCGCAGCTCAGCATGAATGGCGATCCTTGATGCAGAGACGGCACTGAGGCGAACACTTGGCCTGCCGCCGTAAGCGGACATACCGCGCGGTGAACGGCTCCTGACCCGTGCCGCAACAGACGACCTGTGCTTCTTTGCCGAGGCTTGCGCACTAGACGAACGGATAGGAAAACTCAATCGTTCTACCCAAAGGAAGCGTAACCGCAACCGAAGAAGCCTGACCAGGTTCGGCAAACAGAATCAATCCCACAAGACAAAAGACTGCGAACAGAACGCCCGCTCCCAGAGCCCATGGCCACATCTTTCGCACCCAGCCGACTATAAGAAGCGCTACCGACAACACCAGTAACGGCCAAAGCGTCTGCAACCAGGGAACAAGCGATGCCCACCGCACTAATCCGACGCTCATGGGAAGCACGACACAGCCCGCAATGACGAAAAACCAACCCGTTATCGCATGGGCCATGCGCAAGCCAGGCTTGCCTGGCACCACCATCACCGCAATGCCGGTGAGCACGAAAAACATGGGCCAAAACCGCCACCAGCTCGTGCCCGATACGAAAAAGCCCAGCAGACGCAGCAAACCCACGAAAGCGGCAGCAAGGCATACCCACAGCAAGAGCATCCGTGCTATCGGAGGAAGAATGAAATGCCGCCTACCCGCGCCGGCGGAGCCGTCAGAGGGAGCCTCTGCTGGAGCGTCCCACTTGGGAGCGCAGCCCCCGCTCACTGCTCCGTTTCGGGCGGAAACACCCGCCGTCGATACCGGTTCATGAGACCCCGGAGAGCTTGAGGCCAACCGCGAGGCAACCAGCGCCGCTGCCGCATGAGCCGCGAGCGGAGGCGTGGGCGGCTCATGCCCTGCTGCCGTATACATGTCGCGTCGTGCCGCAACTTCGCGCTCGGTTTCGTTATGCGCCTCTTGCGCACCGCCTGCCGTAAAAGAAGCCTCCCGCAAAGACACGCCCACTGTTCCATACGTTTCCGAGCTTACCTCATGCGGCAAAACGTCAACCGGGCTGGGACGGTTAGGCTCTAGCGGCAAGGAAACCCATAAAACCACGTAAACGAGCACGCCTAAACCGAGCGTCATCAGACACAGAAGAACCATTAACGTGCGAACCACCACAGTGTCTACGCCAAGGTACTTGGCAAGACCCGCACACACACCGCCCGCTAGTGCGTCTTGTGATCGCTGCAAGCGCATACGCTCGACACCCTACCCCTTTGCCGTCGGGGCAAAATCCAACGCCGCCTTGAAGCGAAGCTCAGCGCCACCCCGATGTTTTCACTCTGCAGAGGACGTTGGGCGAAAGCCCTGTCGGAACAAGCTCGGACACTATGCAGCTGCACGAACGCCGAGGGGTGAGACGTGCGCCGCCTCTCGGCTGAAGCGCCGCCTAACTCGCGCTTTTTTCGGAGGCAGCATCTGCCGCATCCGGTTCGCTTTGCTCTTCCTGATCGAGCTTTTCCAATCGGCTGACCCGAATGGTTGAGATGCGCCGACGGCGCATGGCCTGGATTTTGAAGCGGTATCCTTCGATCTCAAACTCGTCGCCCATCGAAGGCACAACGTCGATGGTGTTCATCAACCAGCCCGCGATGGTTTCGTAGTCATCGGAATCGGCTACAGGCCAGCCCAACTCCGCCGCATCATCAGCGGGAAGGCGCCCGTCAACCACCCATTCGCCTTCCGCGATCGTGGAGACGTACTTGCCGTCCTCCACGTCGGTTTCATCGCCAATCTCGCCAACTATCTCTTCCAATATGTCCTCTACGGTAATTAAACCATCGGTTCCGCCATACTCGTCCACCACAATTGCCATCTGTTGCCTATTCGTTTGCATTTCCGACAACAGTGGGTATACGTCTTTTGTCTCGGGCACGAAAAGCGCCTCATACGCGTATGGCCCAACCGGCTCGTCTCCCTTGCCGTCGAGAATAGGCGCCACGAGGTCTTTGTAGTTCACGATGCCCACAATAGTGTCGTAGTCTTCGTGATACACCGGCAAACGCGAGTATCCCGTGCCCCGCATGCGATCAACCGCCTGGCGAACCGTCTCAACGTCCTCGACGAACATCATGTCCACGCGTGGCTGCATAACTTCGCGCACTGTCATGTCTCCCAAATCAAGAATATCGTGAATCATGCGCTTCTCGTCGTCGAGCAACTCGTCGTTGTCTTTCACGATGTATTTGATTTCCTCTTCAGAAACGCTTTGGCGTTCTTCGGCGCTTTTGATGCCAAACAGGCGAGAAAGCCCGTTGGCAGAAGCGGAAGTAAGCCATACCAGCGGCTTTGCGATTGTGCGAAACACGTTCAAAGGCCCGGCTACCATCTTACTCACGCGCTCGGCGTCGGAAAGCGCAATGCGCTTGGGAACCAACTCGCCCACCACGATGCTTAGGTACGAAACCGCCAACGTGATAAGAACCGGAGCCAAACCCGGCGCAATGAAGGTCAGCCAGTCGATCCCGAAGCTGGAGAACCACGAAGCAAGCGGATTGGAAAGATTGGTGGAAGCTGCCGCAGACGCGAAAAAACCTACGAGCGTGATGGCAACTTGAATGGTTGCCAAAAACCTGCCAGAGTCGCTGGCGAGCGCAAGGGCGCGCTTGGCGCGGCGGTCGCCCTCGTCGGCCTCCTTCTGCAACATCACCTGCTTGGCATTTACCAACGCCATCTCCGACATGGAGAAATAGCCGTTCACCAATACCAAGATGAACGTAACGACGATGCTAATGCCTATGTCCATATAACTGACTCAACTCCTTCGGTAAGCTCTGCGGAATCACATGGCTTACATGACGTAGAACAAAACGGCGAAGAAGTGGCATATGCTTCCCGCCAAAACCCACACATGAAACAGCGTGTGCATGTAGGGGATTTTCTTAAGCACGTAGAAAACGCATCCGATGGTGTAGCACACGCCGCCCGCAGCAAGCAAACCAAGCCCCATCGGAGGCAACGCGGCTACGAGATCGGGCAGCATCCAGATGACGCACCAACCCAAGGCAAGGTAGAGCACCGCAGAAATCCAGCGTGGACGAAACACCCAAAACGCTTCGCATGCTACGCCAATAAGCGCGATGGCCCATACGCCAACGCACAGCCACATCCCTCCGAACGGCGCCAGGGTAATAAGGCAGAAGGGGGTGTAGGTGCCTGCGATAAACAGATAGATGCAACTATGGTCGAGAACCTTGAACACGCGCTTTGCCTTGTCGGCGGAAATGGCGTGGTAAAGCGTCGACATCACATACTCCAAAAGCATGGTGATGGAATAGATGAGCGCGGTGCACAGATAGATGCCGCCCCCTCGCTCAACCGCCGCCACCACCAAAAGGGGAATCGCAACAACAGCGAGCACCGCCCCAAGTCCGTGGCTAATGGAATTGGCGATTTCTTCTCCGAGCGTATATTCGCGCACGTTGCGCTTACGGCGGTTGAGGTTGGCGGGGGTTGCCGCGCGCTCGTCGCGATGCTCATAAGCGTCGCGCGCCGTTCGAGGACGAAATTGCGAAGGCGTCCACTCGTGCACCGGATAGTCGCACTGCGTCTGAGCAGCAGCACAAGAAGGCTTTTTCGAAGGCGTCGCTACGGAGCGGCTACTTCGGCCACCTCCGTCTGCTGTGGATGTTGCTTGTGCGTTCATACTGATTATCTTACCGCATTTGCGCGCGGGCGCACCCACTCCAGCCACGCTTGAGCATCATCTCCACAGACATCGATAAGCTTTACGGTGGTTCCCCCTGTGCCTGCGGCTGTTCGCACAGCGATGGTTGCCGTGCGAGCTCTTCTCTGGAAGGGGTTGGTGCTGGTATAGCCAAACTGCATTTTGCGGCGCGGGAAGCTGACAATCTCGCATGCCATACCGCCGTTAACTACGCGCATGAAGCGGCGGTTGTACGCAAACCCCGAGCCGCGCGCCCACAGCACCGCGCCAACGACCTCAAGCGCAAAGACGATGGCGCACACCGCGTAGGCGGCGTAAAAGCCGATGTTCAGATACGAGAAAGCCGCCTGCTCCACCGGGTCTGCAGGATGCCACAGCAGGTTGACCAGCACCTGTGACACGGCGACGATGACCGCCAGCCAAAAGCCCGCGCCCTGCAGGATCCCGCGCCGGATGATGCCGCGGCGCAGCGCAACGCGCGCAAGCGGGGTCGTCTCGGCGGGGATGTCGGCAAATTCGGGAATGATGCCGGCAAGGATCTCGGGTACGCGGTCGAGCCTGACAAACGGGTGGATAACCAAGCCCTGCTGGCTGATGCTTTGGCCTTGATCTCCCTGCGCGTTGTCGTTTGCGTCGATTTTGCCGAGCGAAAGCTCACAGTAGCCCAAGAAACGTCGCACGACGCTCTGTTTGATGACGACCGACTGCACGCGATCGACGTCCACGCCGCGAATATGGTGTTGCAGCAGGCCGTGCTCGACCTCGATGCGGTTACCGCGCCGGCGTGATTTGAACCCGCCGTACTGAATGCACGTCCCGGCAACCGAGATCGCCCACAGCGCAACCACAACGACGATGCAGGCAACGATGCCCAAAAGGACAAGATTGCCGCCGAAAATGCTGGACCCCACGACATAGGCGGTGTCGGCTACAGCCCCCGCCGCATCGCCGACGACATCCATCACCCCGCCCACTACCTGGAATACCGTAGCGAGCACGCCGATAATTGCCAAGACGAACCCCGTGTTGTTGGACAAGCCGGTAAAGACGAGCTCTTTGTTACTCAGGCCGTATTCGTAGGATGACTGCCCCATGTACACCGCATCGCCGGCAAACACGCCGCGCATGTCGTCCCATACCTCGGCGCCAACGTCAAGGATGTTGCCGGGCTGTTGAGGCTGACCCACGGGCAGAGGCGACGGGACGGCAACGCCGGAAGTGGGCGCTTGTGCGAACACAGGCGCCTGCGCCGTTCCGGAAAGCGTTGCGCCGGGCGCCGTGGCGGGGGCGGCAGCGGAAACCGCTGCAGGGGCGGCGGCCATCGGTGCAGAAGCGGCGGTATCCAGCCCCAAGATGCGGCGTTTGCGCAGATACAGCTCCATCCGCAGACGCTCCGCCTGGTCTTTTCGCAGATACGGCACGCGCACCGCCGTGTGCGAGGATCCGCCAGCCGTGTCGATGCTTACCGTGCACACGCCAAAAATGCGCTGCCAGAGCGACGCGTTCTGGTCGACCGACTGCACGCGCTGATAGGGCACGTGTACGCGTTTCTTGTTGAAAATGCCCGAGTACAGGCTGAATTCCTCGTCGCCAATCTCGTACCACAGGTGGCGATACGACCACCACTGATAGAGCACGCACGCGGCAAAGATCACCACGATGCCAATCGCGATGGACAGGCCTGCGACAAAAATCCCAAAGCCCGCAGCCCCCGAGGCGGAGGAATCGTCGAACAGTATCCCGGCAAGCGACGAGAACGCCGAGATGACAATAGCGAAAATGACGACGCCCGCCATGCGCAGCGATCCTAGCCAGATGTAGCTGTGATGCACGTAGTGACGCTTTGGAGCTTCGAGAGGGCTGGCAGGCTGCTGAGCCGGCTTCTGAGGAGTCCCCGCCAGCGTGTTCATTTGCTGCTCGGGCTGCTGAAAAACAGGCGGCAAGCCCGTCTGTTGCTCACCTGCCGGAACGGGAGGCTGTTGCTCACCCGCCGGAACGGGAGGTTGTTGCTCAGGCTGCGCAGGCGTTTGCCCAGAGACGCGCTCACTCATCACACATCCTCCTGAGCGATGCGCGCCAGCTCGGCGGCCTTGTCGCGGAGCCGCTCTGCCACCTCAACCCCCAAGCCGGGAATCTCATGCTCCCCGGCAGCCGTTGCCACGGTCACGCTGGACAGGCCGAACGCACGCTGGATGGGGCCTTGGCGCGTATCGGTGTTCTGCACGCGGATGAACGGGATAACGAAGCGCTTGCGCCAAACGATTCCCTTTGCAATATCCAGGTAGTCGTTAGAAAGCTCGTAGCGCCAGCGGGCAAAGCGGATGGGCGGCAGTACCACCAGCCATACGATCAGGCACAACACCCACGCGGCGGCGATGACCGCGGTAACGGTCCACGCCCATCCCGCCGTCGGGTCGACAATGGCCACAATGGGAAATGCCACTCCGCAGCAAACGAACAGCAGGCAGATCCAGATGGCATCGTTGATGCGCCACACCGTTTTCGCGCGCGGGTCAAGCTGGTTTGCGGGCAGCTCTTTCATAAGGCTCCTTCGGTCGAATGCCGACCCATCATATCACAGCCCCCTGAGCAGGCCGCCCGCTCTCAATCAACGGTTTCGTCACGACCCGCGCCGCGAAGTGCGCGGGCTGAACCGCTATGCCAATCCGAACAGGTAGTCAATCTCGTAATCCCACGAGGACTGGTCGATCTCCCAAACGCCACCGTTGTTCACCAGATCGATGGAGAAGTAGTTGTCGTCGCTGAGCGGCGCCGTCTGGGCTGCCTGCATGAGCATCTCGCCCATCTTCGCCATGTCCTGCTCCTGTGTGCTGGTAGCATACTCATCCGAAGCGGTGTAGTCGGAGGTAAGCGAGTTCAGTTCGTCGAGCACTCCCCACGCATCGCGGCACGTCACATCAAACGACACGAACCCGTCTTCCGAACCCTCATAGGCGCTCACGATGTCGATTTCGTAGTCGAACCCGTTTAGCACGGCACGGGCATATTCGGAGGAATCGACGCCGCAGTCGGCCATAGTGAAGCCGGTCTGCTCTTGGAAGCCCTGATCGGCAAGCGCGGCGATTTCTGCCACCGCTTCATCACCGACGCTCTTGTACTGGTCGAGACGTGCGGTCACCACATCGATTGCCGCCTGCTCTTCAGCGGTGTAGGCAACGTCCGCATCCGACGAAGAACCGGAATCGTCGCTGGTGGAACCTGTGGAGTACTGGGACGAAGGCGTCACCGTGGTGGGCTGGGTGCTCTCCATCACGGCGTTGAACGCCGCAACACCCACTACCAGATACACCACAAACATGATGACCGACAACGCGATGCCAGCGATGCCGCAGATCTTGCCGCCGGTTGTCTTGCCGTTCTTGACGCCCGCCTTCACCGTCTTCGATGCAAGGACTATTGCCACAATACCCAGGATCACGCCCACCAACGGCGCGAAGCAGAACACGATAGCCAAGATGCCGCACACCAGCGCAGCCGTGCCAGTGCCGCCCGAAGGCTGCGGGGCGGGCTGGGCGTAGACCGGAGCGCCCGGCACCGCGCCGAACTGCTGGGTTCCCGTCTGCTGGGGCTGCCCATACACAGGAGCTCCCGGCTGCTGGGGCTGCCCATACGCAGGGGCGCCTGGATTCTGAGGCTGACCGGAAGGCGGCTCGGGCTGCAAAGGCTGCGCCGAGGCGGCTTCCTGGGGTTGAGAGCCAAAAGACGCGCCCTGAGGCTCAACCGCCGATCCCTGGATCGGCTCCATCGGCTGCACGACCGGAGTCTGGGAAAACTCCTCTTGAGGCTGCGACGAGTTCTCGCTGTTCAATCCCTGGGAACGCTGATCATCCATGATTGCCCCTCCTCACTATCCGCCCACTCGAGCACGAATTGCCTAACTGTGTTCAGTATACAGAGAAACCTACCTGGAGTGGGCTTCATTGCCCATCCGTTTTACGCGAAACTTACCTGCATCCCGCGTGCTCTAAGCCAGGCTGAACAGGTAGTCCATCTCCATGTTCCACGAATCTTCGTCGATGACCCACTCGGCGCCCTCGTGCAGAAGATCAACCGAGCAGTACTGGTCGGGATAGAGGGGCGCTCCCTGCACTGCCTGCATAAGCAGCTCTCCCATTTTTGCCTTGCGCTCGTCTTCGGTTGCCGATGCGCCCTCGGGGCTTTCGACATAGGTTCCCAGCGCGTCGGCAAACGCATAGCCGATCTCATAGACGTCCTTCGATGAAACATCGGCCGACACGAACCCGTCCTCGGAGCTCTCGTATGCGCTCACCAGAACGATCTCGTAGGAGAACCCTTCCATCGCTGCCGCTCCGTACTCTGCGAGGTCCACCCCGCATTCCTGCATGCTATAGCCAGTCAGCTGAGTGAAGCCCTTGTCGGCAACAGCCCCCACCTGGGCCGCCATCTCTTCGTCTCCGGTCTTGAGCTGCTCGAAGCGCGGCATCACCACATCGACCGCCTTTTGCTCCTCGTCGGATGTGATCACGCCCGCATCCACGTTGAAGCTTGAGCTGGTGCCAATCGGATCGCCGTTGAGAAGGTCGTCGAACGCCGAAGAGAGAGACGAGAGCCCCGACAGGGAAGCGAAAGCGAATCCGATAAGCGACAAGACGATAGCCACGATGCCGCAGATGCGCCCCGTACGCGCAACCCCCAAACGACTGCCCCGCTTCAGGTGCGCGCCGGCAAGCCAGATGGCCACAATGCCCAGCAGGATTCCGGTCGCCGGAGACAGGAAGCACGTTGCAATGGCGAATACACCGAAGATAAGGGACAAAAACGCCAAACCGCTCCCGTTCGAAGCCGGGCGGGCGCTTTGCGGCGCAGCAATTGGGCGCGCAGATACAGAGCGGGGATTTCCCTCGGGGGCGGGGTAAGAACCGTCCTGAAAGGCAGGCAGAGGCCTGCCGGCGGATTCCGACCGAGAGCTGCTCGCGCGCTCGGAACGGCGGCTTTTGCGGGGCTGAACGGTGCCCCCCTCGTCCGACCGACGACGGTCGAACCCCTCAAGGAACGACCCTCTCTGCGGTTCGACCGCTCTTTCCTGTAGCGGGCGCGTGGGCTGCACCACAGGCGTTTGGGGAAATTGATCGGCGCCTACGACGACCCCATCGCCGTCATATCCGTACTCTGCACCAGCCATAATGCCCCTCTCAAGAAAGCCGCCGCATGAAACCGGCGTGAATCGAGCAGATGCCCCATGCAATGCGCAAGCGCCCAAGCCCTCTGCCGCGCATCGCTTTTCTGCAGTATAGCAGGGAACCCGCTTGCGCGGGCTCCCTTCAAAACGCTCTATTTCACGCTCCCGCAGATGCGGGCTGTATATCGTTTAGACTACGTCCTTCTCGGAGATGCGGCCCCGGAACGTGCGGTAGATGACCACATGGTAGATGAGCACCAGGGGCAAACCGACACACGTAATGCCCGTCATCCACATGAGAGACAGATCGGTTGCCGACCCGTTCATCAGCGTGATGCTTGCTCCCACGCTATCAGGCGACGCAACAACCAAATTGGGGAACATCGACGTCGCAAGCAGGCCAACCAGCATGATGGCGGCGGCGCATTGCGCCAAGAACGCAATCTTGTCGCCAGATTCCTTGCGCCCGAACGCAATCGCCACAACAACGGCTACCACAAACAGGATGGCGAACGCCCAGCGAAGAATATTCAACGACGGCTCCATGTCGGGTGCAACGATGAAATGCCCGTACACAGACACCAGCACGAAAAGAATTAGAACCACGACTCCGAGCGGCAGGCGCATCTTAGCCGCACGCGTACGCAACTCAGAGCCGATCTCCGCCTTAAGCGCCACCCAGCAGGCGCCCGCCGTAAGGAACATCGCCAAACCGAGCAAGCCGGTAAGCAGGGTGAACGGAGTCACGAGGCCAAGGAGCGGAATGCCGGCGTAGTCGCCGTTGGCATCCATGGGAATGCCCGCATAGATGTTGCCCACCGCAACGCCGAACAACAAGGCCGGCAGCAGAGACCCAAGGAAGAAGCACACGTCCCATACCCCGCTCCACTTGGGATCATGAGCGCGGAACTCCAGGGAGACGGCGCGCACGATCAAGCCAAACAGCACCAACATGATGGCGAGGTAAAAGCCCGAGAACGTGGTGGCGTACGCCATGGGAAACGCCGCGAACAATGCGCCGCCCGCCGTGAGCAGCCACACCTCGTTACCGTCCCATACCGGTCCTACACTGCGACGAATAACCGCACGCTCGCCTTCGCTCTTTGCCAGGAGCGGATACAGCACGCCCGCGCCCAAATCGAACCCATCGAGTACGAAGTAACCTGCAATGAGCACGAAAATCAGGAAATACCAGAGACATTGGAAGATGGACATATCCACGACTACTCACCTTCCTTTACCGCGTCTGCCGCAGCAACCGCTGCAGGTTCAGAGGCAACCTGCACGCCGCCCTCGCTTGAGGAGGCTGCCTGCAGACCGTCATCGGGGCCTTTCTTGACGAAGTGTGCCACGATGCGCACATACGCAACAAAGATGAACAGATAAATGAGGGTAAACAGCACGATGGTGATGATCACCTCAACCGGCGACACCGATTGAGAGATAGCGTCGCTGGTAAGCAGGCTTACGCCCTCAGGGCCGGACGTGGACGGGTACACAACCCACGGCTGACGACCAATTTCTGCCGTAACCCAGCCGGTCACGATAGCAACAAACGGGAACAGCGGGCTCACAAACAACAGGCGCTGAAGCCAGCGCTTGTCTTTGATCTTGCCGCCGCGCATGAAGATCAGCGCGAGCACCACCGTCACCAAAATGAGGCCGAACATGATAACCATCAGATGATAGCTTTGGAACACCAGGTTGACCGGAAGGTCTTCTACCGAGAGGTCGGCGTACTGCTCAGTTTGCGCAAGCTCGTTCAAGCCCATGTATTCGGTGTCCCACGTTCCCGTTGCCAAGAAGCTGGTTCCACCGGGAATCGCAATAGGAGAAAGCACCTCCTGGCTTTCTTCGTCTACCCATCCGAACGCATAGAGGGGAGGCACTTCGGAATCGTACATGCCCTCCATCATGGCAAGCTTGGTGGGCTGCTCTTCGGCAACCTCCACCGCAGAGGAATGCGCGAAAAACAGGAGACCGCACGTTGCAACAATGCCCACAACCGCACCGGTCTTAATAACCTTTTGGGCAAAATCCTGATGGCGCTTTTTAAGCAGGTAGTAGCCGCCAATGGCCATCGCAACGAACGCGCCCATCACCAGCAGCGCGGTGACGGTATGCCCGTAGCGCGGCAAGGTAGACGGGTTGAAAGCCGCCGCCAAGAAGTCGGTGATAACGGCACGGGAGCCGTCGGCTGCCAGCTCGGCGCCTGCCGGCGTCTGCATCCACGAGTTCGCTATGAGGATCCACAGCGCGGAAAGGCACGAGCCGAACCACACCAACCAGGCGCTCGCCAGATAGAACTTGCGCCCCACGCGACCGCGACCAAACAACAGCACGCCCAAAAAGACCGATTCCAAGAAGAAGGCAAGTAGAGCTTCGGCCGCAAGCGGTGCGCCGAAGATATCGCCCACGAAGCGGGAGTAGTCGGCCCAGTTGGTGCCAAACGAGAACTCCATGGTGATGCCTGTTGCCACGCCCACCGCAAACGTCACGGTAAACAGCTTTACCCAAAACCTCGCGGCAGCGGCATCTTTTTCGGATCCCGAGCGGAACGCACGCGTCTCAAAAATGGCCATAATGAGACCGATGCCTATCGAGAGCGGTACGAAGATGAAGTGGTAGACCGCCGTCAGCGTGAACTGAATACGCCCGAGCAAAACCGGATCAAGCCAATCCATTTCCCCTCCCCCTTTCCTTATCTGACGCCGCGCCCCTCTAGCGCAGCGAAACAAACAAAGGAGCGCCTGTCGAAATAGCAGGCTCCACTGTCATTGTAGCACCCTTGAAGGGGGAAAGAGGGCATAAATGTTAGTTATTTAGTTACATTTTGCACGAACGCCGCAGCCGCGGAAAAAACTCCTAGTAATAGCGGTAATACGCCGCGCAGCTTCCCTCGCTTGAAACCATGCACGGGCCCACCGGGTTCTCGGGCGTGCACGCCTTGCGGAACAGCGGGCACTCGCTTGGCGCCATGATGCCGCGCAACACGTCTCCGCAACGGCATCCCTTCGGCTCTTGCGTGGGCTCGACGTCAGGTTTGAAGCGGCGAAGCGCATCGAACTCGGCGAACTCGTCGCGGATGCGATAGCCCGACCCGGGAATCTCGCCCAGACCGCGCCACATCGCAGGGCATACCTCGAACACCTCGTCGATGGCGGCAAGGGCAACGGGATTGCCCTCTTGCATCACGCCGCGCGCATATGCGATCTCGATTTCAGCGCGCCCCTCGTGCAGCTGCCGCATGATCATCGCAATGCCCTGCAGCACGTCAACCGCCTCGAAGCCCGTAATAACTCCGGGAACGCCGTATTGCTCCGCCAAAAAACGATATGGCTCGGCGCCGATAATAGTGCTCACGTGCCCCGGAAGAATAAGCGCGTCAAGCTTGAGCTGAGGATCGTTCACAATCACCTCAAGCGCGTTGGGCATGTTCTTGTGGATGGCCAACACGCTGAAATTCTTCAGCCCCAGCGCCTTCGCCCGCTTGATAGCCATGGCCGACAGCGGCGTTGTGGTCTCAAAGCCCACGCCGACAAACACGATCTGCCTGCTCGGGTTGTTCTGCGCAAGCGCCAGCGCATCCAGCGGCGAATACACTATCTGCACGTCGCGACCTGCCGCCTGCTCCTTAAGAAGGCTCGAGGTCGAACCGGGCACACGCGTCATGTCGCCGAACGTCGCAATGGTGACGCCAGGAATGCGAGCCAGGGCAATTACGGCGTCGATATCGTGGTTGGAGGTAACGCACACCGGGCATCCCGGCCCCGACGACAGCTTCACCCCTTCGGGCATGAGCGCACGAATGCCGTTTCGAGCAATGGCGACCGTGTGAGTGCCGCACACCTCCATAAGCGTCGCCCCTCCTTCAGGGGCAAGCTTGCGAATAGACTCTATCAAGCCGCGCGCCAGCTTTGGGTCTTTGAACGCAGCAAGCTCTGACTCCATGGTGGAAGCGTCAACGTTCATCGCAGCGCCTCCGCTTCTGCGGCCGACATCGGCTGGGGCACGTCGTCGCCCGCAAGCTCGGGGAACTGCATGATGAGGTCGATGGTCTCCTGCGCGTAGTCGGGATCCACAACCTCAATGGCAAACCCCGCATGCACTAAGACGAAATCGCCCAGCTGGGCTTGAGGCGTAAGATCAAGGGCTATATCGCGCTTCACGCCCAGAATGTCAACAGAGGCAAGGCTGCCTTCCTTTAGTTCGGTAATCTTTGCCGGGATAGCCAAGCACATGAGAATCGTCCCCCTTTGCACGTAGATACGCGACGCCGTTCGCCCCGAAGCCCTCACGAAATCGGAGCAAGCCTCTGACGCAACGCGCATCGGCGAAATGTCGCCTTAGACGTTGTCTTCGTTCGCGGACCATGCTACCACAGCCTGGCCGTAAGAGACGCACCCGTCGTTAGGCGGTAGGTCGCGGTTGACGGCTACCGTGAAGCCCGCCTTTTCAAGCGCTTCCAACGCATGCTCCAAAAGATAGCGATTCATGAACACACCGCCCGAAAGCGCCACGATAGCAAGGTCATAGAGCGCACGGCACACCTGTGCAGTATCAACGATAGCGCGCACGAACGCATCGTGGAACCGACGCGCGATCACCGGCACTGCCACCCCTGCCTGCACATCGTCCAAAAGCGCCTTGAATAAAGGCTGCGCATCCAAAAGCAAAACCGACGTGTCTTGCGCAGTGCTCTTTTCCGTTGCCACGTTCTTCGTTATCTCTATACGATAGCGCTGCTCAATCGGCTCCTGCCCCTCGGTCGCCTCAGCTTCTGGCGTTGCCGCCTCGGGCATCCCGATGGCTGCCTCTAAAAGAATGGCAGGTTCGCCCTCGTAGGTGGGTTGCGTGCAGATGCCCAACAACGCACTGGCAGCGTCGAAGAGGCGCCCTACCGACGAAGTATAGGGCGTGTTGATGCCGCGCTCGATCATGCGCGCACATACATTGCCCGTCTCGGCGTCAAGCGCCGCAAGCGCAGACGCCGCCGCAGGGTGCTCAAGCAAGTCGTAGGCCCACAGCACCCCGTACGCCATACGCAGCGGCTGCTTAATGGCGGCAGCGCCCCCCGGCATGGGAACGTAGGCGAAGTTAGCGAAGCGCTCGAAAGCATGCTTGTTGGCCAACAGCACTTCGCCACCCCAAATTGCACCATCCATGCCGTAGCCCGTACCGTCAAACGCCACGCCGCACACTGCTTCGTTTATGGCGTTTTCTCCCAAAACCGAAGCTATGTGAGCATGATGGTGCTGCACCTCCACCAGCGGCAAGTCGCTTTGATGCGCCTGTTCGCGCGCCCATTTCCCCGATAAATACTCGGGATGAAAATCGCACGCCAACCGCTGTGGAGTCATTCTGAAAAGTGAAGCGAATCGATCTTTCGCCTCAAGCCAAGCGTCGAACGTCTCGGCGTTTTCCATATCGCCGATATGCTGCGACACAAACGCCTCAACGCCCCGAACGCCCTGCCTCGCATAGGTGAGCGTGCTTTTCTGCTCTGGGCCAACCGCCAAGACGGTCCCGCCTTCTTGCGTCTCGCTCGACGAAGCATCGTTTTTGCCCGCGAGTGAAATGGGAGCAGGGGCATAGCCGCGTGCGCGGCGAATGGTTTGCACCGCATCGCCCGCAGAGCCCGCCCGGATCACGCGCACCACAGAATCGTCGTAGCGCGACAAAATGGGACGGTCGTTCCCCAAAAACGCGTCGGCAACGCCCGCAAGCTGCACATACGCCGCCTCGTCGTCGGTGACGATGGGCTCATCGTGTATGTTTCCCGAGGTCATCACCAGCATAGGAGGAAGCTCGGAGTGGGCGTCAGAACCCAGGCGGGATTGTTTTTCTGCTGCGAGCGCCTGCTCAAAATCGTGTAGCAGCAAGTGCTGCACGGGAGTGCACGGCAGCATGACCCCCAGTTCGGGCAGCTTGTCGGCAAGGCCTGGCGTGAGCGCAACATCCGGCTTTTTTCGTAAGAGCACGATAGGGCGCTGGGCGCTTTCAAGCAATCGCCGTTCGGCGTCGTTCACCCAACACACCTGCTGCACCGCCTCTGCGTTTGCCATCATGACGGCAAACGCCTTTCCCTCGCGGCGCTTGCGTGCGCGCAGGGAGGCAACCGCCTGCTCGTTGCGCGCGTCGCACACCAAATGAAAGCCGCCAAGCCCTTTCACCGCCACGATTCCGCCCGCAAGAAGCAGCTCGACCGCCTGTGCGAAAATCGCATCACTCTCCTCGCGCGTTTTGCCCCACGCGAAACTAAGCTCACCCGTCGCGTCGTCAGGTCGTGCGCACCGGCGGGCAAACACGACCGAAGGCCCGCATGCAAAACAGGCGTCTGGCTGGGCATGAAAGCGCCGGTCGAGCGGATCGGCGTACTCGGCCGAGCAGTCGGGGCACATATCAAACTTCTTCATCGACGTTGCCGGCCGATCGTAGGGCAGAGAATCGATGATGGTGAAGCGCGGCCCGCAGTTGGTGCAGTTAATAAACGGGTACCTGAAGCGACGGTCCTGTGGGTCGAAAAGCTCTTTGAGACAATCGTCGCAGGTTGCCAAATCGGGAGAAACGAGCGTTGTTTGCTGGGTATCGGCCTTGTCGGAGAAGCGAATCTCAAAGCCCGTACAGCCTTGCAGCGGAACTTCCTTCAAATCGATTTCCCGCACCTGAGCAGCCTCGGGAGCATGCTCCGACAGCTCGATGACGAAGGCGTCCAAAAGCTGCGGCTCGCCTTCTGCGTGAATGTCAACGCCATCGACCGCGTTGAGCACCCAGCCGTTAATGAGGTTGCGCTTTGCTATGCGATACACGAACGGGCGAAAGCCAACACCTTGAACCACCCCGGTTACGTGAATATCAAGAGCTTCGATCATACGACCTTCTCCTTCCCCGCCCCGAAATCATCCCACACTTCAGTCGCACCGTCAGCGAGAAGGCCCCCAGCCCCGAAGCTCGCACGTCGTACGTGGTTCGGGGCTGGGGGCCAAGACGACAGCCGGGAGCTCGCGCCGTTAGGAACGGGTATCGAGGATGCTGTTTACGATTTCTGCCAATGCGCGGATGGTCACGCTCGAATTGTCGGGTAAGTGCAGATGCACGCAGCGACGCCCCCGCGAGGCAAGCGTTACCAGATCGCCTTCTGCCTGCGCCTTCGCCAAAGAACCCAGGCTTTCCGCCTCTTGCTTAAGCGGAATGTCTTTAAGCTCGTCGGCCGACAAAATGAGGAACACGCCCGAATTAGGCCCGCCTTTTTGCAGCTGCCCCGTTGAGTGCAGATAGCGCGGGCCAACTTCCAGGCAAGATGCGACGCCACGCTTGTCGGCAACGCCGTGGCGAATAGCCTCAAGCGCCTCGCGTCGGCCTTCGCCGGTGAACGGCAAAAACGCGTTGAGCGCGAAATAATCGCCAGGCTGAATACTGTTCAAAAGCGCGCTTAACGCACTGTAGATGTCGGTGCAGTCTTTAAAGCACGGGGCAAGGCGCACTTCGGCCTGCCCCATGTGAACGTCCCCGAAGAAGTCCTGCACGAAATCGGGCTCGGGATGCCCGTCGCGCAAAATCTCAAGCACTTCCGCCTTTGCCGCCGCAACGTCGGGCTGATCGAACGGGCAGATCTTCATGAGGTAGCCGCACATGGCAATGGCATACTCCCACATCACGAAATGCTCGGGCAGCTCTTCCACCGAATCGATTTTGTAATTGGCGCGAGGAATGGACGAGTTGATGTAAGAAAGGCTCATCTCGAAATTGTGGCGTTCGTCCCACAGGTCGTTGCGCGTTTGGTACATGATAACCGTGCGGTCGCCAGGATCGTTGGTAAGCAGCAGCGTATCGATCTCGATGTTTGGCAAAATGCCCTGGCCTTGTTTACCCAGGCTTTCGGCAACCAACTGCTCAATCCACAGACCCAGCACGCGACCGCGCTTTTGCGTGAGGAACGAGAATTTGTTGCGGCCTGCAAGGTAGTTGTCGTAGAGAAATGCCGCCAGGCCAATTGCCGGGTTATCAATGGCGTCCTCGCTGCAGGCACGCTCTGCCTCGGCACCATGAGCGACAAACGTCTTAAGGTCGATGCCCACCAGCGCCGCCGGCAAAAGACCGAATATCGACAGCGCCGAGAAGCGGCCGCCCACGGAAGTCTCGCCGGGGAAAACTGCACGCCAGCCTTCCTCTTTCGCCTGACGCTCGAGATCGGAGCCCGGGTCGGTAATGGCAACCAGGTGCTCTACGAGCTCTTCTTCCGGCATGCTGTCAGCAAGGGCATCGCGTACCGCACGCAGCATGAGACGCGGCTCGATGGTTCCGCCGCTTTTTGACGATATAACAAACAACGTTGTTTTGGGGTTGCACTCGGCAAGCGTGGCGCGCACGCGCACCGGGGAATCGGAGTCGATGGTGCGGAACTTCACCAAAGAGGAATCGGGCTTGTTGTACTTGGTGATGGTCATGGGCGCCTGCGTGGAGCCGCCTTGTCCGATAAGCACGACGGTCTTGAGCCCTGCGGCGATGATCTCGTCGGCGAACTCCTGGATTTTCTCCAACGGATAAGGAGGGTTAGTCGCCAGATCCGTCCAGCCCATGTACTGCCGGGCGCATTCGAGCGCCTCATCGGAAAAATCGTAGACAGTAGCATCTTTGGCGTGGATACGGCTTGCGATGCACTCCTTCACAAGCGTTTTTGCAGAAGGATAGAGTTTGTCGGTATCACTGGTTAGCATAATGCCTTCTTGGTTCGTTTTGCAGGTCTGGCCTTTTGCGCCATTTTGCATATCTAGCGCCACATTCTATCAAACGCTGCTTGCTAAGCGCCAATGTAGCCTCCCTAGCGGCGCCATAACCGATGAAACCATCACGAAAACGCCGTAAACAAAGGCAGGATCCGCCTTCAGGACGCGAAAAGAAGACGGCTCAAAACAAATGCGCCGCCCGACTGGGCGGCGCACACACGCATCACGAACCAAGCGTATTACAGACCGAGGGCCTTTTTCAGCGCCGATACACGGCGACGCGATACGGGAATCTTGTCTTCCACGCCGTTCAGTGTGAGCAAAAGCGTACCGCCAGAAACCGATTCAACCTCGTCGACCATAGACAGGTTAACCAGATAACCGCGATGCACGCGGAAGAACCCGTGCCCATCGAGGCGCTTTTCCAATTGAGCCAAGCTTACCGTCGAGAAGTATCGGTCGGTGTCGGTTTGCAGGTAGGCGTAATCGTCACGCGCCATCACGAAGCGAATCTTATCGATGCTGATGAGAATCTTCTTGCCGCCCTTTTCAACCGGAATGCGCTCGGACTTTTGCGCCTGCATATGCAGCGCCACATGCTCGCGCACGCGTGCGATTGCCTGAGCCAAACGCTCAGATTCAACCGGTTTCACCAGGTAATCGATAGCGTGCACCTTGAACGCATCGAGCGCAAACTCGCTGTATGCCGTAACGAACACAACCGCAGGAGGAAACTTGAGGTGCTGCAGCGCATCGGCAAGCTGTAAGCCCGTTGCTTCAGGCATATTGATGTCGAGGAACATCACGTCGCAGGGATATTCCTTCAATTTTTCAATGGCCTCGCGCACGCTGGCAGCTTCGGCAACCACTTCGGTTTGACCCAGCTCGTCGAGCAAGAACCTTAATTCGGAACGCGCAGGGGCTTCATCGTCAACGATTATCGCTTTAAGCACGAAAAACCTCCTAGTGCCCTACCCCGATATACTCACTTCAATTGTCTCATTATACGGCAACGAACCGCCCTGCCAAGGTAGTTCGATAAGGTTTCGAGGGTTTTGCGCCTCTTTTTTTCTACGGGCGAACGGTAGATTTTAGAGTACAAGCGGTAGTGAAATCCGGATGAACGGCTAAAATAAAAGCCTTACTGCCGTTCTTGGCAGCAAGGCTTTCCCTGTTCGTCGGCACGGAAGCCGAATCGCGTTCCCCTTTACCAGGGATCGCTTCCCCCTTGCAAAGAAGCTGCGGAGGAAAGGCTTCGACAAACGCCTCTCTCGCCTTTAGAAAGACAGCTCCATCAGCTTGCCCAGCGTGAGCGCGTAAATGCGGAACGCGTCTTTGAGCAGCTGCTCGCTTACGCCTTCGTCGGGGCCGTGCATGCTGCCCACCCAAGCGGGAACTTCTTCCCACGACTTCTCAGGACCGAAGCTTGCCGCATTGGAGAAATGACGCGCATACGTGCCGCCGCCCATCGTAAACGCTTCCGCCTGCTCACCCGTCGCCTCGTTGTAGGCGGAAAGAAGCGCTTGAATCACCGGAGAGTTCGGATCCATCAAAAACGGCTCTTCTTGGCGCCCTTCGCGATACGTAGCGCCCGCCTCTTCCACCGCCAAACGAATGCGCTCGGTGAGCTGCGCTGCACTGATGGAGGTGGGGAATCGGATATCAATAGACTGAACGAAGCAGCCCTCCTCGGTGCGAATCGTGCCGCCTACTGCCGTCAGCGCTCCAAAGTGCTCGTCCTCGCACGCAACCCCCAGCCCGCTGCCGTCAGTATGGGCAATGAGGCGCTGCTCAAATTGGAGGAACGCGCGCTCGGTATCGTCGCACACGTCGTGAGCAAGCAGATAATCGACAATGAGCCCGATGGCGCTAACGCCGCTTTCGGGAGTGGAAGCGTGCGCACTTTTGCCGGAAGCGTCGATGCGTACCAGGCCTTCGCCCGCTTCTTCCATGGTAAGAGAGGCAGCCGCAGGAAGCTTGGAAGCGTCGGCGCGAACGATCGCATACGCTTCGCCGGGCACTGCGTTAGAGGCAACGCCGCCTTCCAGCTTCACGATGCGACCCGTCTCGGAACACGGCATGCTCACAAACCCGTCGTAGAGGCCCTTCTCTCCGTAGCAAACGGGGAATTCCGCATCAGGCGTGAAGAGGAACAGCGGGTCGGCGTAGTGCTCGCGGTAGTAGGCAACGTCCGCCATGCCATTTTCCTCGTTGGCTCCAAACAAGAAGCGCACGGTATAGGGAAAACGCGGCGCAAGACCATCGTCTTGCAGGTCTTTCCAAAACTTCAATGCGTGAAGCGCCACAACGCTTGGCCCTTTGTCGTCGATGACGCCGCGCCCAAGCAAATAGCCGTCCTTACGCGTCACCTGGTAGGGCTCAACCGTCCAGCCAGGACCTGCCGGAACGACATCGGTGTGTCCGATAATGCCAATTTGACCCTCCGACTCGCCCGGCAAATCGGCGTATCCGATATAGCCTTTTGCGTCGTAGGTGTCAAAGCCCATGGCATCCGCCATGGCAAGCGCAGCAGAAAGCGATTCGCGCGGGCCTGGCCCAAACGGGGCGTTCTCCGCCGCCTGGCTTAAATCCTCAATGCTGGGAATGCGCACAAGCGTGTCGATGTCGGCAACGATATCTTCCCAGTGGCATGCGAGATACTCATCGATTTTGGAGGCAACCAAAGAGGCTTCCATAGATCACTCCTTACGCGTAAGAGATTACTTTCACGAGGCAAAAATCGGCGGAGACCGAAGCACTGCAACGAAGCGCCTCGCCGCCTATCCCGCCCGCTCATTGTGTTCGCACCATTATGCTGCAGAATGCAGCGTTGTCAAAGTAGATGATTGTCGATCTTCTTAATTTCCGGTATAATGCGCTCTTGCGCCCGAGTGACGGAATGGCAGACGTGGCGGTCTCAAAAACCGTTGTCGAAAGACGTGCGAGTTCGACTCTCGCCTCGGGCACCACCAGAAACGAAAAGGGCTCCGGATCTCCGGAGCCCTTTGCTTTTGCAGTCACCGTGCGTGCGACGCATGGCACGCCGCACACGGCGTTCTCAATTTGCGGCGCCCTCTTTTCAAGGAAGCGCCCCCTCATCGACGCTAGTCGAGAGAGAACTCTTTTTCGCCGTTGAATACGGCAAGTGCGTCTTCGACAGAGTAGTCTGCCAAAGTGATGGCGCTAATTGCCTTGGTCAGGCGAACTGCCTCGTCGAGGCTGCGCTGATGGATGTTGCGACCCGTCGCATTACCGCACGCGCCACCAACGTGAATCTGATCCCACAGCTGGGTAAGGAACGTCTTCGCGTCAACGGTAGAGCCGCCGGCGCACACCAGGCCGGTGCGGCCAGCTGCCATAGAGGCAATTTTCAGCGCCTCGGCGGGAGTGCGCGTATCGTCTCCCTCGGGCTTCGGCGGGTTCACCTTCACGAAGTCGGCGCCCAGGCACAGCGCCACGCCGGCAGCGCCGGCAATCAGATCGGGGTCCTTCTCGGCAGTGACGGCTTTGCCGCGCGGATAAATCCACAGCACAACCAGCAAGCCGTTTGCATGAGCCTGAGCGATAAGCTCACCCGCTTCTGCCATCATCGTTGCTTCGTATTCGCTGCCCAGGTAAATGGTGTAGCCCAAACCAACGATGTTCACACCCGCCGCGCGCATGGCAAGCACCGCGTCGAGGTCGTACAGCTGCGGAGAATACGGATCTTCCTGGGCAGTCTTTACCAAGTTGGTCTTGGAGTTCATTTTCACCAGGTAGTTGATGTCGGGATAGTCTGCCGCATACTGCGCGATAAGACCACGCTGGCCTGCCAGCACGCCGCAAATCCCCTGGCTGCCGATCTTGAACAGGTGCTCGGGCTCGGCGTCGGAGATGTCGATGCCCTCGCCATAGAAGTCTTTGTTGAGATGCTCGATCTTCTGGTCGCACGCAAACAGCATCAGCCTGCCGGTGCCGCGCGTTGCCTTCAGGTAGTTATCGATGTAGGTCTCGCGCTCCTCGGGCAGCACGTCAACGGGAACTCTAACCTCATCACGAGTGATAGTGGGCATGACATCCTCCATTCATGTAGTGAAGCTTCCGGCTTCGCAGGCCGGTTGCCCTGCAGTGCTCATTCTACCGAACGCAGGCGCATCGCGCAGCAATACGTCCGATAATCCAGCCACCGGAGCAAAGTTTTTCGGCAAGGCGGCAGTTCCCTCTTGGTCATCTGCCGCCTGCATTCAGGCGGCTTGCAAACGCCCGCCGGCAGCGCCGCCTATCTGCGACACTCCGCTTCGATGCGCAAGCTCAACATAGCGCCCGTGTCGTATGCGATTCCGCCCGGTTCGTCTACATCGCTGGCAATATTGAAGCCAACCAGGCGCTCTGCTCCCTGCTCGTTCGGCTCAAAAATGCACGCTACGGTCATGGTGTCGGTTTCGCGGATCTCCACCCGTTGGCCGTCGGTCGCTTGCGCAACGCCCGCCGAAATGAAGAGCGTCCCGTTCACCGCAATGGTGTTCGTCATGATGGCGCCTTTGTACGCCGCCTCGTCGGAGGGCGCGCGCCCCGCCAGCTCTGCAGCCATAGCCTCACCCGCGCAGGCGCCTTGCAGCGCTGCGGTTTTCCATATGCCCAAAACGCACGGTTTCCCCGACACGAGCTCAAGCGCCTGAGCGGCATCGCCGGCAGCAAACACATCGGGGCTGCTCGTGTGCATGAACTGATCGACCACCAACGCGCGGTCTATCTTCAAAGAACCCTCTGGAATGAAATTGAAATCGCTGCGCACGCCATGGGCAACCACAATCTCGTCGAACAGCTCCACATCCCCGCCGGAAAACGCCACCTCCAGCTTGCGGTGCTCGCCTTCGCGCACGGTAACCGACGCAATGGTTTGCCCAAAACGCATCTGAACGCCCTGAGCAGCCAGGCCGCGCTCGAAGCGCTTTGCCGTCTGAGGCAGTGCGCTGAAGTCGAGAATGTGGTCGTTCATGCCCACCAACGACACCTCAAGCCCGCAGTTGAGCGCCGCCTCCACGCTTTTCAGCGCGATCATAGAAGCGCCGCTTACCAGCACGCGCTTGCATGCGGGGCTCTCAAAGGCTGCCTTCATGCGCCGAGCGTTGTCAAGAGTGCGCAGCACCAGCGGCTCGTAGCCGCATTCGCGCGGAAAGCCAACTGTAGTAGGCCGCGCACCCACCGAGACGAGGCATTTGTCAAAGGAGTAGGTCTTCCCTTGCGCCGTGACAAGCTCGTGAGCCTGCGGATCGAGACGCACCACCGGGCTGCGCGGAACAACTTCTACCGCGAGCTCCGCAAGCTCCGCCGCCGTCCACGGAAAGCATTCCTCGTAGGCCTTTTCGCCGCCCACGTAATACGACGTGAGAATAGGGCTGTAGGGCAAGGTGTCGGTATCGGAAAACGCACGAATGGTTCCCCTGTACCCCGCACGACGAAGCGCGATGGCGGCGTTCACGCCCGCCGTCCCATACCCAATAATGGCAACGACCTGGCCTCCTTCGCCGAAGACGCCGGAGGCTTCGGGTGCATGGGCGCAAGAAGGTGCTGCGGCATCGAGTTTGCCGGCAGCAACCGAAGACGCGTTCGCTGCGGCATGCGGAGAGGTTGCCTGCGGGTTGTTCTCTGTCATGGCCTTTCCTCTCTTATGCGAAAACCTGAGCGAGCCAAGGACCGTACTCGCCCGACCACATGCCCCCCAGCTGGGCAAAGGTCTTGTCCCAATCGAACTGGCTGGTAAAAAGAAGCTCGGTGTAGTGCTTGTTGACAACGTCTCGCGGCTGCTGCATCAATCGGAACGCGTAGGTGTAGGTGCAGGTGGGGCACATGGAGATCACCGTGGCGCCATCGGGTGCAAACGAAAGCTTGTCGTCGGCCTGCTGCTCCTGGCGCGCAGGATCGAATGCGCTTACCGCACCGCCCGCGCCGCAACACCCACGGAAAATGGACGTCGTCTCTTCGGGAAGACCCAGCACCTCTTTTGTCTCTTCCAGGTACGTGCCGTCACGGTCTTGGCACGACTTCGACAAGCACAGAGGCGTTTCCGGAAGCGCACGCTTAGGCGTAAAGCCATGATCGGTAAGCCAGGAAGCAAGCAAGCGAACGTCGATCTTTAGGCCACGCTTCTCCAGCGCCTTTTTCATATCGTTGGCGCATCCCGGGCACACGCACACCAGCTCGCGCACGCCTGCCGCCAAAAGCTCATCGGCGTTTCGGTCGCACAAGGCTTCTGCACGGTCGAAAAACCCCGCGCTTTTGAGCGAAGATCCGCAGCAGCTATCAACCATGGTTACGCCATTCTCAGCAAGCTCGTCCATGGTTTGGAAAATCTCTCGCGTCAGCTCAGGCCCATAGGCCGCGAGCGAGCACCCAGGGAAAAACGCCGTAGAGAAGCCGGTTTCCGCCTCGTGCCCCTCATAGGCTTTATGACGCGTCAAATCGGCGTATCCGATTCCATAGATAGCCCGATACGCGGTAAAGATGTCCCACTCTTCGTCGACGAGCACGCTCGACCACGCAGCACGCTCGATAAGCCCGAGGTTTTGAAAGTCAACGCGCGCATGGTAAATCAGATCGCATACATCGTTATGCGCGAAACACGTGTTTTTGCACGAGGTGCAAAAGAAGCAGCCGCGCACCGCTTGCACAAGGTTTCCGTTTTCGGCAATAGCCAAAGCCAGCTCTTCCTTTGTGGAAGATGCGCGCTGGGCATCAAGCAGCGCCTTGGCAATCTGCCCCAGCGACATGCCCGCCTTGGTGAGCGATTCGCACGCGCCAACGCAGTGGCCGCATTGCGTGCACGTGCCCGCAAAACGCCAATACGCATCGGAACATTCCAGTAATCCCATACATGCCCCTCTCGCCTTACTATACCGTTGCACAGTTTAGCGAATAGAGCCGAACGAGCGACTTAGAACCGCCCCTAAAACCATTCTTTTTTGTTGGCGACGTAAACGACGTCGAATTCGCTTTGAGATTTAGCGAGGTATATGATTCCCTCCACAAGGGATATCACCCACATCACACCTGCAGCAAGACCAATGGTGAAGATGCTTCCCAAGATGGTAATTGCCAGCATGACAAAGCCTGCGGTGTTGTACCCCAGATAGAACTTGTGCACCCCGAATATCCCCAAAAAGATAGCCAGCAGCCCTGCGGCAACGTGATCTTTCGTTACGACGGGCTGTACATAGGAAGGCGCCGCGAAAGGCTGTTGCGCCTGCGGCGGCATATACGGAGGCACCGGCTGGCCGCCGCCCTGCACCGGCGGCTGCTGCCAGGAAGGCGCAGGTTGAGCATACCCCTGAACCGGAGTTTGCATAAAGGGAGGAGCGGGTTGCACATGCCCCCCAGCCGTCGGTTGCCAATACGGCGTTTGCGCTGGCACCCTCCCTGGAGCGGGCGGCTGCTGGTAGACAGATGCTGGCTGCCCAATGTTGGCGCTTGCGCTCGCCGGACCTGGAGCGGATGGCTGCTGGTAGGAAGATGCTGGCTGCCCATACCCCTGAACCGGGGTTTGGGCATAGGGGGGAGCGGGTGCCGCACCAGTATGCTGGCTGCCGTCCAGCCGGCTCCCATCGACGTCGTGATTGAGATCCTGCCGATTGTCGTGAGGGTCGGCCATTAGCGCCCCTTCTTCGAATCGTTTTCACCCGCGTCGGGCTTGTGACGGCGGTTCGAGAAAAACTCCATGATGCGATCTCGCAGCAAAATGCCCACAATGGCAACGGCGGCAAGCACGGCAAAGATAATGGCGCTTTCTATGAACTTGCCTTCTGCCAGGCCAGAGGCGGCATAGGTAGACACCACGATGCCCGGAATGCGCCCCACGTTCGATAGCACCAAAAAGGTTCTCATGGGCATGTCGGTAAGAGGCACGAGATACGTGAACACGTCTTTGGGAAGCCCCGGAATGAGAAACAGCACGAACACGATAATGTTCAGCTTGCCCGTTTCTTCAAACGCCCTGAATTTATCGAGGTATTTCGCGGGAACCATCTTTTGCACAAAGGGAGCGCCCAAGCGCTTTACCACCACGAAAATGAACGCGCTCGACAGCACGCACCCCGCCACGATTACCGCCGCGCCCACCCAAGGGCCATAGAGCAGGCCTGCTGCCATCTGAGTGACTTCGCCCGGGATAAACGCAACGACGATCTGCAAGAACTGCAGCCCAAGCAAGATGACAAAGCCCACCGGCCCAGCCGCGCGCACGTCCTCTATGACGCGATCGAGGCCGCCCGGCTCAAACAGCTCGTGGAAATAGGGCCACAAAAGGTACACCAGCAAAGCCATAATTGCCACGAATGCAATGAGGCCCGCGAACTTGAAGACATCGCCCATTTGCATCGGACGGCCGTGCACGGACGTAGGCTGCTGAGCTTTTTCGTGCAATGCGTCCGTGCGGTCGTGCACGCGCTCGCGAAGCGTTTCTTTAGGAGCGTCGATATGTTCGAGTGGGCTATTCGTCGCCATGGCGCGCCTTGTCGTATTCCTCTTTGAACGCAGCGAACATGTTCTTTTTCTCGGGCGCAGGCTTTTTGGCAGCGTTGGACGCTTTCGCCACCACTTTGCCCGACGAAGAGGCTGCCTTAGTTGAAGAGGAGCTCGCGCCTTCCGAGGCGCCGCGAGCCTTGCGATACTCGTCTTTAAAGCCAGAGAATGCGTCTTTAGTTTCCACCGCGCGCTTTCCCACGGCGCTCACGCCCTTGCCCACCGCCTGGGTGGTGGCTTTTGCCGCATTGGCAACGGCGGGCTTTACCGTGCGATTGACCTTGTCAACCGCAACGGCTGTTGCCGCGCCCGCCTTTTCCGCCACGCTTCCCTCGGCGGTAAGCTGTTTTGCCTCGTCGGAAACGAGGATTGCGCCGTATTCGATCTCTTCCTCGTCCTGCTCGGCAGAGGCATCGTGTTGGTCGGCCAAAGCGACGCCAATGCCCCGGCGAAACCCCTTGATCAAAGAAGCCGGGATAACGCGCTTTCCGAGCAGCGTATTGGCAGTTGCCCCCGCATCGGCCTCCACAGTGGAAATTGCGCCGGTGTTTCTATCGAACGTCACCGTGCCTACCATGCCGAGCGTATCGCCCGACTCGGTCATAAGGGGCATGCCCTCCCACATGACGCACGAATCCCAGTCGATGCCAAGCGCCTTGCATGCGCCTTTGTCGCAAGCGTCGGGGGTCTGGCGAACCACAACGCGGCCATCCACCATGTCGTAGCCCTGCAGCGACACGAACAGGTCTTTGCGATGAAACATCAACATGAGATCGGGGCGCTTCACGATAAAGCCAACCACACGGCGCTCGCGCGGATGAAACACCATCCGGCGAACCTTGCCGATATTCGACGTGCCGTTCTTGCCGCCAAGCACACGCAACCCGCGCAGGTCATCGTTAGTGATTAGCTGTTGTGCCATACCGCTGCAGTTCCTTTGCTACGCTTGCCATCTAGCGCGCCGTCAACGCAGGCTCCCGCTCAAGCGCGCACGTTGCCAGACGACCCGTTGTCGCCTAGCAAAAAACGTCAGATAAGAAGATTAGATGCGCTCGGCATCGTCGGTTGCTGCAGACTGCTGCCCCTGCTCGGGCTCCTGCGCGCCCTCGGCAACCTCGGTAGGCTCGATGGCCTCAGCGGCCTCTTCGGCATTGCGCGCTACCTGCGCGGCAATGCGCTGACGAGCAGCCTCGATTTTTTCGCGCAGCTGGTCGTTCTTATCGGTAATAACCGGCTTCACCACGCCCGCCGCTTCCTGCACGCGCGCCTGCGCCTGGCCATAGAGCTCCTGTCCGCGAGCGGCAACGTTTTGCGCCACCGACTGGCTGCGCGCGGCAACATCCTGGGCCACAACCTGACCGCGCTCCACGGCAGTTTGGTATGCCTGCTGCGCGTTCACTTGCGCCTGAGCGCCAAACTGCTGCGCGCCGCCCCATGCAGTGTTCATCTTCTCACTCACCAAGGCGCGAGTCTCAACGCCTGTGCGCGGAGCGTACAGAAGCGCAACGGCAGCTCCCAGCAAACCGCCTACAACGAAAGCTCCCAGTTTATTGCTCATAATTGTCTCCATTCCGGGCGCGTATCCGCAGCACCCATCGTTGTGAAATCATTATATGCGCGCCTCATATCGGCAGCTCCAAAAACATGAGCGCTCCCGAAAATGGTTGCCAATCTGTTGGTTTGCATACGGCAGCCAAACGCTGTCGCAGGTCGAGCGACGTCAGAGAGAAGCCCCCTCGCGTCCGAAATTCGCGGAACCGCTCAGGCGACGCGTACTAAGGTAAGCGAGCCTGTGGGATCGCGCGAAAATCGGTGCGAGAGGGCTTCAGTGCCAAACAGTTCCGACGGTCTGCCGACCGCCGGACCCTCCTCTTACCAAACAGGCGGATGCTCAAGCGCCGCATGCACAAGCTCGTCAAGCACCTTAGACATCGACAAGCCGGCACCCGCGCACGCAGCCGGGAACATCGAGTACTCGGTCATGCCCGGCGATACGTCCATCTCCAGAACACGCGCCTGCGCACCGTCCCAGATCAGGTCGACACGACCGAAGTCGCGCACGTTGTACGCGCGATACACCTCCAGAGCCGCGCGCTCAATTTCCGCACGGATGGCCTGGGCTTCTGCAGCATCGGTTGACAGCGACTCAGGGCGAACGGGGCAATGGAAGTCAACCGCGCCCGCCGTCATACGCGCGGCAGTATCATAGAGACCCTGGCGCGGCACGATTTCCACCGGAGGCAGCGCATAGGCGTCCCACCCGGTGCCAAGAACCGACACGCCCATCTCGACGCCTTCAATCCACTGCTCAATAACCACTGCGCCGTCGTAGGACAGCGCATCGAGCACCGCCTCGCCGAGGTCTTCCACACAGTCGACGCGATGAACGCCCATTGCGGAACCGCCGTGAGCCGGCTTCACCGCAACCGGATACCCGCCGATAACGCGATCTTCCACCATGTCCAACGCCGTTGCCGCACCCATGCTCTTGAACGCATCGCGTGCGATATACAGGCCTTGAGGCCACGAAGCAACCGGCTGCTCGCCGGTAATGTTGCGATAGGCGGCAAGCTCGTAATGGAGCGAGTCTTTATTCCATGCGCGCTGGCACACCGAGGCGGACGAGCCCACGAACGGGATATCCAGAAATTCCAGCAGGCTTTGCAACGTGCCATCTTCGCCATGCTTGCCGTGAACTGCGATGTAGCACACGTCGGGATGCTCGCTGCGCAGCGTGGGCACCAAGTCTTTGGTGGTATCAAGCGGAACTACCTTGTGCCCCGCCTCCTCCAGCGCATCGCATACCGCTTTGCCGCTTTTCAGCGAGAACTCCCGCTCAAACGAAGTGCCTCCCATCAGCACCGCAACTTTAAGTCCCATGGTCTTCTCCCTTCAATGGAAGCTTTCTTACAGTCGGTCAGGTTGGACGGAGCACGGACGCCGTTAAGCCCACATCCCGCATCGCCGCAACTGCGGCTCGCCCCTCTTCGCACCAAGGTCAGCGAGGGCGTCACTGGTGCTGAAGATCACGGAGATCGCGCGGGTGAAGCGTACTTCGGTACGCAAGCCCGCGGGATCGCCGCGAGATTCAGTGCCAGGGGCGGCCACAGCGTCGGCTCGTTCCGCCGATCGGCAGATCGGCGGAACTACAAAGCGCCCGCATCGATGAACGCGCGATACAGCTCGAGTCGGTCTTCGATAACGCCGGCAAGACGTTTTACCGCCTCCTCGATGTTTTCCGGACTCTCGTAGCTGAAATTGATACGCATGCAGTTCTTGCCCTTCTTGCCGCCGGGGAAGAACGAATCGCCCGGGACATAGGTGACGCCAGCTTCCAGCGCCTCTGCAAGCATCGAGCCGGTGTCCACGTACTCGGGCAGCGTCACCCACACGAAAAAGCCGCCTTCCGGATGCGTCCACGACGCCTCGGGCGGGAAGTGCTCTTCGAGCGCCGCCAGCATGGCGTCGCGGCGCGTCTTGTAGGTTTTGACGAACTTCTGCAACGTGCGCTGCCACGGCGTATCGGTGAAGTAGTGCTCGACCACGATCTGGTCAAACGAGCTGCCGCACAAATCGGCTCCTTGTTTCACCAGGTTGATCTTGCTAATGATGGAACGAGGCGCCGCAATCCAGCCGCAACGCAAACCAGGAGCAAAAATCTTCGACACGGTACCCAGGTAGATCACACGATCGTCAAGCGCCTTCAGCGGAATCTGATGCCCGCCTTCGTAGCGAAGGCGCCCGTAGGGGTCGTCTTCCACAACCCAGAAGTTGTATTCATGGGAAAGCTCCAAAAGGCGCTTGCGACGCTCGGGAGTCATCGTGACGCCACCGGGATTCTGGAAATTGGGAATGGTGTAGCAGAACTTCAAACGGGGGTTGTTCTTCCCGATCTTTTTCAGCTCTTCTTCCAGCAGATCCATCCGCATGCCCTTTTCGTCGAAGGGAATGGCGTGGATGTCGGGCTCGTAGGTGGAAAACGCCTGCAAGGCGGTCAGATACGTGGGACCTTCCGTCAGCACAATATCGCCCTTGTCGATAAACACCTTGCCCAGCAGGTCGAGCGCTTCTTGAGCGCCGCTCGTAATGAGCACCTGATCGGGCTTGCAGCGCACTCCGATGTCGCGCATAAGCGAGCAGAACACCTGCTTTGTTTCCACCCTGCCATCGGTGGTGCCATACTGAAGTGCCTGGGCACGATGGTCTTCCACAGTAGCGCGCACCGCTTTGCGAATATTCGTTACCGGCAAAAGAGACACATCAGGCATGCCGCCCGAAAGCGAGATGATGTCGGGGCGCACGGCGGCGGAGAACAAGTCGCGCACGGGAGACGAGCGCATTTTCTCGATGCGACGCGCGTGTTTATCGTCCGACTTGTCGAAGGTTAGATGTGCTGATGTCATAGGCATCCTCGCTTTCTTGCTCGGAATATCTGTTTAGCGTATCACGCAATCATTTAAAAAGTTCACGGCATCGCGAAAAGCCCGTAAGGCAACCAGATCATCGGTAAAGCTCACCTCCACACGGGCTTTACCTGCCGTTTCGTCGATCCATTCCGTTGTCCCCACAAAGGTGGCGAAGTCGCTTTCACTGCGGCGTGTTTGAAGGTCGATAACAAGATGCTCGAGAAGGTGAGGCAAAGGCGTGCAGTTCATCACGGAGCCGAAATAGGGACCCTTTTCGTTGACGCACGCATGCTGCGTCAACGTCGGGAACGAGCGGGTTGCCCGCTCGATAATCTGAGGCGACGTGGAGCGCGGCGCGGAAGGCGCCAAGACGACGTCGCACGTCATGCGCCCAGCACCAACCACAATGCTCTCAATTGAAATCGGTTTCATTTCCCCGCCTGCGGGCTACCTCAAATCTTCTGGGCTCACGGCATTCGACCCCGCAGTCTTGTCGCCTTCGCCGCTTTCATCGAGGGCATCTTGGACATGCAGCTCGTTTTGGCGCGCCTCTTCTTCGGCAGCCGCCTGTTCTTGCGCCGCCTGCTCTTGCGCAGCCTGTTCCTCTTCGGAGAGCTCTCCGCTCTCCTCTCCCGAAGCCTGCTGATCACCAGATGCTTCGCCAGTCGTCTCCCCAGATGAAGACTGACCGCTCCCCTGCCCTTCGGCAGTTTCGCCGGAAGCGGCCGCGCCATCTTGGGCAGACGTGCTGGCAGTTCCTTCCCGCGTAAGCACCAGCGACGAGCTGTCGAAAGCGGGGCTTGGCTGCTGCTGACCGGTAATCAGACAGCCAAAACTTACGAGCGCCCAGCCAAGGTCGTCGAAAAGCGTCGTGGTGAAAGAATAGGAGCCGTCTTGAATAGCAACCTGGTTCCTGTCGGCAGAAAAGCGATAGCGCGCCGAGCCAGAAAGGTCGCTGAATGTGAACGTGAGGGTTTTTGACCCCGTGTCGATTTCATAGCCGTACGCCTCGGCGTCGGTAAGGTGAATACTCCCCTCATCGATCGTGATGGCATTGGCGCCGTCGACAACGGTCCACGACCCCTGTAAATCGGCAGCGTCATCGAAACGCAGCCACCGGTTCCACGAAAGCAACGCAGCAGCAGCCACGAACAGAGCCAGCACAACCAGCGCGACCCTGAAGACAATCTTCGCTTTATTGACGGGGCGTTTTTCCTCCGAGCTTTTCCGAGCCGCACGTCGCGAGGAGCGGTTCGGATCTCGCTTGGAAGAGGCGCCAGATTCGCCTGAGGCCCCAAAGCTTCCGTCGGCTTCAAGCGCATTGACGGCGGCCTTGACAGCGTCGGGCTCATCCGCAGCATTGGTAGTTTCGTCAGACTTGGCAGGCTCGGCAGACCCTGCGACTCCGGTAGGCTCAACAATCCCTGCGCCTCCGGCAGGCTCGGCAGACCCAGCAATCCCTACGCCTCCGACAGGTTCGACAGACCCAGCAATCCCTGCGGCGGCCGAACCTTTGACAGGTTCGGCAACCTCTGCGACATCCGCCCCTTCAGCAGGTTTGGCAATCCCTGCGACGTCCGCACTTACCGAGGCGGCCGCGCTCATCAGGGACGCGCCTCCAGCAGGGTCGGCTACACCGGCGGCTTCGGCAACTCCGGAAACTCCGGCAACTTCGCCGGAGCCAGACACATTCACAGCCCCAGCATCCTCGTTTGCACGAGACGCCCTTACGACACCCGCAGCCTCGCCGGCACCAGGCGCGCTGGGAGCTCCCTGCACACGAGCCGTGCCGCTAGCTCTGCTTTCCCCGCCAGAAACGGCAGAAGCCTTCCCGGCTCCGTGCCGAGAAGGCTTTGAATTCCCTTGAACGAGCTGTTCCTCTTGCTGGATTCTCTGAGAAAGGGGAACGGTTGCCTTCTTGGGAGCCTGTTTACGATTGCGCGCCAATGACCTCAACGCCACCCATGTACGGCACTAACACCTCGGGCACGCGAATAGTGCCGTCGGGCTGCTGGAAGTTCTCGATGATGGCAGCCATTGTGCGGCCAGCGGGCAAACCGCTGCCGTTAAGCGTGTGCAGGAAGCGCGATCCTTTGAAAGCGCTGGGATCGCGATACTTGATGTTGGCACGGCGTGCCTGGAAGTCGCCGCAATTCGAGCAGGAGGATATTTCCTTGTATCCGTTGTAGCTTGGCAGCCACACCTCTATGTCGTAGGTTTGCTGAGCAGAAAATCCCAGATCGCCCGTGCAAAGCGCAATGACGCGATAGGGAAGGCCAAGCTGCTGAAGCAGATACTCGGCCTCGGCCGTCATGCTCTCCAGCTCGTCGTCCGACTGCTCGGGCGTGGCGAACTTCACCATTTCTACCTTATCGAACTCATGCTGGCGAATAATGCCGCGCGTGTCGCGCCCAGCAGAACCCGCCTCTTCGCGGAAGCACGGAGTGAACGCCGTATAGCGCAGCGGAAGCTCGTCGGCGTCCAGCACTTCGCCGGCATGCAGGTTTGTCAGCGTAACCTCCGCCGTAGGGATAAGGAACATATCCCCGCTTACATGATAGGCGTCGTCTTCGAACTTGGGGAGCTGGCCGGTTCCGAACATGGTTTGGCGCTTCACCACTACCGGAGGCCACCACTCCTTGAAGCCTCGCGAAGCGTGCGTGTCTACAAAGTAGTTGATCAGGGCGCGCTCCAAACGAGCACCCTGCCCGGCAAGCACCGTGAAGCGGCTGCCGGAAAGCTTGTTGCCGCGGTCAAAATCAAGAATGCCCAGTTCGGTGCCAAGATCCCAGTGGGGCTTCGCCTCGAACCCTTCAGCAGCGAAGTCGCGCGGGGTGCCCCAGCGGCGAATTTCGGGGTTCTCGGTTTCGTCTTTGCCCACCGGGGTTTTTTCATTGGGAATATTGGGCGTGTGAGCCAACAGGTCGTTAAGGTCGGCTTCTGCCTTGTCGCGGCGCTCGTCAAGCGTCGCGATAGTATCGCGGATGACGCGAATGCGCTCTTTGACTTCCTCGGCTTCGTCCTTTTTGCCCTCGCCCATCAGCTTGCCCACCGATTTGGAAAGCGTGTTGCGTTCCTGCTGCAGCGATTCCACCTCGGCAATTGCCGCACGACGCTCTTCGTCGAGCTTGGTAAAGAGCGCGGAATCCCAAGAGGCGTTGCGGTTTTTCATCGCCTGAGCAACTTCCTCTTGATGTTCGCGAACATAACGAATGTCTAGCATAATCGCGCTCCTAACTCGGTGGATCTTCTGCATACAGCGGACGGCTTGTCAGTATAGCGCAGCCGCGCACAAGCTCTGTAAACCTGCTCGAATTTTCCTTTATACTTCAAGTTTGAGCAGAAGCATCGCGCAGGGAGCCGCTCACGCATCCAAAAGGCCGCCAAGCTTCCGAAGGGTCTGTAATGAAACTAGCCCAGCTGAAATACTTTTTGACCGTGATTCGAGAAGGAAGCTACGTTGGAGCAGCCAGCAAACTGAACCTATCGCCGCAGGCGCTTTCGAAGGCGGTGCGAGCCCTTGAAGACGAGCTGCAGGCACCGCTCTTCGCTCGGACGGGCAGAAGGATAGAGCTCACCGAATTCGGAAAGGGCTTCGCGCTGCAGGCGCAAGACGCGTTGCAGCAGCTCGACGACCTGGCGTTTTACGCCCAAGGTTACGCGAGTCAACAGCGCATGAGCCGCATTCGGCTCGGCGTGGTTTCCGCTCCGTTCCGCAGCAGCATCTGCTCGGTAGAGGATTTTGCCGCCTACCGCAGCGCCCATCCCCATGTTCGGCTCGACGTAGCGTTTCACAGCTGCGAATACTGTCTTTCCGCCGTGCGGCAGGGCGTCCTTGACGCCGCCCTCGTTCTCGGCGAGTTCAATCACGCAGGCATCGCCTGCCACCGTGTAGGCAAGCTGCACCCTTGCGCCGTCATGTCCAGCACGCACCCGCTTGCATTCCGTGCCTCCCTTTCGATGGCAGACTTATCTGGCCAGCTGGTGGCTTTTCCCATTGATACCTATTGCGCCTCGACAAACCTCGTTCGGATATGCCGCGAGCACAACAGCTCCCCTCTGCTCGTTGATCTTGCCCCCACCTTCGAGTCTCATCAGCAATTCTTAAACAGCGGGGGAATTATATTGATGACAAACGACAAGGAGCACGCCGCATTGTTCGAAGGCACAACCGCTTTGCCCTTCGCCGCCGAAGCTCGGTTTTTCGCCCCGATAACATTGGTGTGCCCCGCCCATCACGACGAAGACATTGCCGTTCTTTATGCCTACCTTGCGGATATGATGCAGCAATAGCGAGCGGCAAAGCGCCCCGACGGCGATGCGCGCATCTGCAATATTTCTGTGCCAAGACCCCTCGCAAGGCGAAATGATGCACAATAGCGGGGTTAGTCTAGCCCTTTGAAAAACTCTTCGGCCGACACTCCGAGTCCATCTAAAATCTTTCCGAACGAGCTTATGCGCATATCAAGCCGCCCTCGTTCGATGGCCGATAGGTGACTTTTGTTGAGTCCTGTCATAAGCGCGAATTTGCGCAGGCTGATATCTCGTTCTTCCCTAAGAGCGCGAATCCGCAAGCCGATTGTCTGAACAGATATCCCCATGCGAACTAGACTATTGACACTTTCAGCTAAGGTGTACGCATACTTACGTACACTCCCAGCAATAGGAGAGAAAATGCTTAACTTCACCGCAGAGCAACTGGAAGCAGTCGAAGCATGCCGCCAGGCGGCGATACGGTACTTTACCCAGTTCAAGTCTGCAGAAGAGCTAACCGAGGCAGAGCGTGCGCTTCATACGGAAATAGGGATTTGCGCAGAGCAAGCCAGAAGCGCCATTGACGCCTCCCCCGCAAACGGAAATTCGTTGTAATCCTCGGCTTTTCGCGGCAGTGCAGTATACTTCCCTTGGTGCCCCACGCGCACTGCACTGAACATCGTCACAAGCGAAGAGGGTCTATGGACTTCGATCAGATATATCACTTCTTATTCCAAACCTATGCGGGCATTGGCTGCATGGTGGGCGCCGGCATCGTCATTTGCCTCATCGCGTGCGTCATTATGGAACGCCGCACGCGAAAGCTGTTCGTCGACCGACCTAAAACCAAAGACGATTGGTCGCTGTTCGACGACGATGACGAAGAAAGTGAAGATTCTTCAAAATAACGAAGAGGAAACATTCCTCCCTGAACAACGCAGTAAGATCTCGTTGTTGCGCGCCGCCTTTGTTGCGGCGCATTTAGCTTGCAAGGGAAAGGGGCTTTTCCATGGCCGACGATATGTCTGCTCAATCTGCACGCTCTCTCTATGTTCGCCAAGGCGACTACATTCCCCGCATAGCCGCCGTGCATGACCTGTGCGGCTACGGAAAATGCTCGCTTGGCGTTGCCATTCCTGTGCTTTCGGCGGCAGGATGCGACGTCTGCCCCGTTCCCACTGGGCTGTTCTCCAGCCACACGGCGTTTCCCGGGTGGTACATGCACGACACCACCAGCATCCTGCCCGACTACCTGAACGCCTGGAAGGGAATAGACGTTGACATAGACGCCGTATACTCGGGTTTTTTGGGGGCGCCGGAGCAGGTTGACATCATCCAGCATATCTATGAGACCTACCCGAAGGCACTGCGCGTGGTAGACCCCGTCATGGCAGACCATGGCAAGGTGTATCCCACCTACACTCCCGAGCTGTGCGAAGCGATGTCGGCGCTTGCCGCAAAGGCCGACATCCTCACCCCCAACCTCACCGAAGCCGCCATTATCCTGGGCGAACCGATCGGCGACAAGTGGCCTGGCCCAGACATCAGCGAGGCGGAAGCGGGGCGTCTCGTTGACGCGCTCCTTGCCACGGGAGCCAAGAATGTCGTGTTGAAGGGCATTCAGCGAGAAGGCGAATCCGTCATACGCAACTACGTTGGCGGAGTGGAGTGCAACCTAACCGAAGTGCACAACGAGTACCTGCCCTACATGCTCCACGGAACGGGAGATTTGTACTGCTCTGCCCTTATGGCGGCAATCATGTGCGAGCACACTTTGGCCGATGCCGCCGCTTTTGCGGGAGATCTGGTGCATGACGCCATGATCGTAAGCGCCAAGCAGCCGCATTTTCAGGAACGCGGCGTGAGCTTTGAGCTTTTGCTGGGGAAGGTGTGCGGCCTTTTGGAACAGCTCGCCTAGTGGCCTGAAGCCGCGCGCCTTAGCCTTCGCGAGAATCGAAATCCGAGAGGAGCTCTTCGTCTTCGGAGAGCTCTTTTTGTTGAGGGAATGCGCAGGCAACGACACCCACCAGCGCTGCGCAGATCGCAATGGAAACGAATACTTCAGGCGAGGGGGTCCAGTCGGAATAGCCCGACAGGAACCCCGAACGCAGGCAATCGGCCGCAACAAGGACAACGGCGCACGCAACTACGCCCATCCACGTTGTCGTGCGCGTTGGGCGCATTCGGAAAAGAGCCAGCACCAAGGCGGCAATCAGCCACCCCGCTATCACGACCCACGTTGCCGGCTGCGTAAGAAGGCTAAGCAGCTCGCGCTGCAAAAGCATGCCGGCGAAATGAGCGTGCCGCATCGCCTCCCACCCGAACAGGGAAGCAGAGCCAAATGAGGCGAATATCACCGAAACCACGGTCGAAAAAAGCGTTGCCCCCACCGCCCTAGCCGGCCTGAGCACCGCCCCCGCCGCAAAAGGAGCCAAGGCGGCCGCCCCCACGGCTCCGGCAACGGGCGCCGCCAGGGCAACGTTGGCGCTTGCCGTACCTTGCCTACCGACAAACCACCACCACAAGCCCGTTGCCACAACCAGCGCGCACCCAACAGCCAGCGCCCCTTGGGCGATCAAAGCCGCAGACAATATAAGGTAGGCAGCAAGAACGCCCACGGAAGGCACTGCGGCGCCCAACACGCCCGCAAGCGCCAGCAATGCCCAAAACAAGGGGTTGTCAAAGCCCGCCACGCCCGGAAGGTTCCCAAGGCCGACCCAAGCAACGAAGGCCGACCCCGCAGCCGCGGCCGCCCTGCCCGCAACAGCTTTGGGCATGCGCCCTACGCGCTGGGACAAAGGCTCGCGATGCCGTTTTTCCCTCTTGTCCGAGACAGGCTCGTCCTCATCGAGCGCCGCATCGTCAGAATCGGCGCAGGAAACCAGCGACGCCAGCTCCCGCTGGCCTCGCTTTGCATCGCCGAGAAACTTCTCCATTTCCTCGGCGAAGTCGGCAACCGTGTCGTATCGCTCCTCCCTGTTGGGATCGAGGGCATAAAACAGCACGTCGTCGGCCTGGTCGTCCAGACCCTCCCAACAAAGCGAAGGCAAAACGAGCTCGGCGTCGACAATGGCAGTCTCCGCCTGGGGCAAGGTGTGCGCCAAAAACGGGTTCTCCCCCGTGAGCATCTCATAGGTCACCGAGGCAAGCGCCCATTCGTCGCAGCGCACGTCTAAAAGCTCCCCGCGCATCTGCTCGAGCGGCATGTAGCCTATGGTGCCGCCGCCCGCAGCGCCAAAGCCGCTTGCGCCTGCCAATTTGGCAAGACCGAAGTCGGTCACCTTAACGCGTCCCTTGTGATCGATAAGAATGTTATCGGGCTTGATGTCGAGATGAAGCACCTGGTTCTCGTGAGCCACGTCCAGCGCGTGCGCCACGCTCGAGAACACCGCCGCCACCGCGTCAAGCGTCATCTCGCTGCCATACTGCTCAAGCAGTTGCGTGAGGGTAAGCCCCTCCACATACTCCATGATCAAATAGGCGGTAGTTCCCTGAACTTCGAAGTCGTACACCGCCACAATGTTGGCATCAGTGAGCAAAGCCGCCGTACGCGCCTCGTCGAGGCCGGGAACGCGCAGGTAGGCACGCACCGCTGCGGAAAAGTCGTCCTGCGCGCTGCGTTCGTCGGCAATCATTGAGCCTTGGGCGTCCCACGGATCGAGAGGGGCGGTGGCTCCCGCATCCCCCAACAAGCCGCTTGCTCCCTCAAGCCCGCCAATCGAAATCGTTTTCTGCTCGTCGAAGGACACGCCTGACGAGCCTTGGCGTGCGAACGCGCCTCCATGCGCTTGGCCAAACGCTCCTGGACGCGCTTCACGCGCGTCACCCCTTCTCGACTGCACACGATTGAAGGTGGTGGCAAGCTCTTCAAGCTCTATGCACTTAATGGCAACTTTTCTCTGAATGCGCGTATCCCACGCAATCTGCACCGTCGCAAATCCACCGGAGCCCGCCTCGCCAAGAGGCGTGTATCGATTGAGTATGAGTCTGTTGTGCGGCATAAGAACAGTACTGTTTCCTCTTGCAGCTCGACGACGGATTCGGTATACTGCATGCTTGCGCTTCGCAAGAAGCCGTGTGCCAACGTGGCTCAGTTGGTAGAGCAGCTCACTCGTAATGAGCAGGTCACCGGTTCGAGTCCGGTCGTTGGCTCCACGAAATCAAAAGGCCGCCGATGCTCGGTGGCCTTTTTCTTTTCCTACTCGGAATGCTTCACCACCATAACGGGCACATCCGACTCGCGCAGCACGTAATTGCTCACGCTTCCCAGCATCCCGCGCAACGCCCCCAGGCCGCGCGATCCCATAATGATAAGGTCGCAATCGTTGTCGGTGGCGTAGGCGACAATCTGCGCTCCCGGCGACGTCTCCTCTAAAAACTCGATTATCACACGGTTCAGAAGCGGCTGCAAAATGCTGTCAACCTGCCGATGCAGCGCCTCGTCGGTTTGCTGTATGACCTGCTCGTGAAGCCGGCGAAGGTCGCTTGACGTCACTTCCGCCCGAGCGCTGGGACGTTTGTCGAGCAAAGCCGCCACGCGCGTCTCCACGTCCATTATATGCACGATGCGCAGCGTCAATCCGGGGTCTTGCTGAGCGAACCGCGCCGCCTCTTGCAGCGCAGCGCGCGACGACGAAGAACCATCATAGGGCACCATAATGTTGTCGTAGAGCATGCAACACCCCTTCTCTCAAGCACCGCGCGCGGACACACATCCTACGCGCCCTGTCGCAATGCGCCCGCACGACACCGCACGTCGCGCATTGCCCGCACTTTGAACCTCATGTGCATTATAGCCGCAAGCCCTCTGCTGCGGTATTGGTTTGGCCTGAGGCCAAACCGGTGAACCGCGTTTCCCCCGCAGCCGTCTAGACCGATAGTCCCACCCCACGGCCGCAGGCAGACATTCCTGCCCCAGCCGCGCAGTTTGTGCACGGTTTCGCAACAATTCCTTGCTGATACAGCGGAACTTAGGTGAAAATGCCAACGCATTTTCTCGTTTGTGGCAAGATGGAACGTTGTAGACACGTGCTCCAAGCCCGCAACAGACCGATAGGAGACGCAATGGGCTTCCTCTCTAAGTTCGAAGGCAAGATGGAAGATACGGTGGAAGGCGCTGCCGACAAAATGATGCGCGCGCCCATTTCCCCGGTGCAAATAGCAAAAAAGGCCGAGAAGCAAATGCGGCGCGAGAAGATGGTGGGCGCCGGCAAGCAGTATGCCCCCACGCTCTATACCGTTTTGGTGAACCCCGACGACGACGAGCGCCTGTTCGGATACTACCCTACGTTGGCAGGAGAAACGGAAACCTACCTCGCCGCCAAAGCCGTCGAACAGGGCTTGGTCATGGACGGCCAACCGCTGGTTCGCTTCATCGTTGACGACGACCTGAAGCACGGCAAGTTTGACATTATCGCGGAAGCGGTTGCCGCGCCGATAGTCGAGCAGCTTCGCGCAGAAGAGATGCAACGCTACGGGCTGGCTCCCCAACCTGTCGCCAGAGGCGCCCGCGCAGGCCAGCAACCCGGCTATGCTCCGCGCGGCGGCGTGCCGGCCGCAGGAGGCTTTGCGCCCGCCCCTCAGAACAACTACGACGATTTCGACTACGACTCCTATAACGCCTACGACGCCCCTGCCAACTCATATGACGGCTACGACGATTATTACGACGAAAGCGTCGACCAGGGCGGCTACGACCCTGCTCCCCACGACGGCGATGGCGCATCCTACGCCGCCGGAGCTGCCGGAGCTGCTGGCGCCGCAGGAGTTGCCGCCGCAGGCGCGGGTGCTGCTGCGGGTGCTGTCGCTGATGCCGCCGCCGCTGGCGCCCAGCCCCAGCGTGCTGCCAATACGGTTGTATTTGCCGCAGGAGACCAGCAAGCGTCAACTCCCGCCGCCTTCCAGCCGGCACGCCTGATTGACGCCACCAACAACCGCGCCTACACCTTGGCAGGCACGCGCCTGATGGTGGGACGTGAGTCGAAAAACGACATCGTGGTTTCCGACATCAACGCCAGCCGCTCGCATGCAGAGCTTGCATGCGACGCTCAGGGCACCTGGTTCATCACCGATCTCGGCTCCACGAACGGAACTCTGGTAAACGGCTACGGCGTTGCCTCGCAACCACTTGAAGAGGGAGACCACATCACCATCGGCACTACGAACTTCATATTCACCTATCAGGGATAAGGTGTCTACCGAATGATCGATATCGCATTGCTCATAGGCCGTCTGCTGTTTGTGGCGCTGCTGTATCTGTTTCTGTTCGCCATCATGCGCACGGGAATTGGTCTAGTGCGCGGCCAGCGCAAAAGCGAGCGCACATGGAGCATCTCGGTAGAGCGCGGCCCTAAGGAGCTGCGCGGCGTGTCCATCGTCGTGCGCGGCCCGGTAATCGTAGGGCGAAGCCCCGGCGCCGACATCGTCATTGGGGCCGGATACGTTTCAGCGCGCCACGCGCGTTTTTCCCTCATGGGTCAAAACCTATTCGTTGAAGACCTCCAGTCGACCAACGGCACGATGGTGAACAACCAATACATTAGCGCCCCCACCGCGCTCAGCAACAACGACACGGTCACCATCGGCGACGTGTCCATAAAAGTCAGGCACGCCTAATGGCTCGCGAAAGACACTCGTACCGGTCCACCTCCCACACCCGGCGCGGCGCCATAACCGAATTCGGCAGCCGCACCGATGTGGGATGCGTTCGCGAACACAATGAAGACAGCCTCGTGGTTGCCCCTCCCCTCTTCGCCGTTGCCGACGGCATGGGCGGTCACGCGGCAGGCGAGGTTGCCTCCGAAATCTGCGCTACCGTTTTGGCTGAAAAGGCTCCTAAAACCGCCGACGCCGAAGCACTGGGGCAGGCCGTCGAAGAAGCGAACCTCGCCATCATCGAAGCAGCACGCGAAGGACGCGGGCGCGAGGGCATGGGAACTACCTGCACCGCCGCCATCCTCGAAGGCGAGCGTTTGGTGCTTGCTCAGGTAGGCGACTCTCGTGCCTACCTGCTGCACCAAGGCAAGCTCCAGCAGCTGACCCACGACCATAGCCTGGTCGCCCTGATGGTTGAAGCAGGCCAGCTCACTCCCGCCGAAGCGCGCGTGCACCCACGACGCTCGGTTATCACGCGCGCCCTGGGAACCGACCCGACCACCAAGCCCGACCTCTACGAACTAGACGTGCAAACCGGCGACAGGCTTCTCTTGTGCTCCGACGGCCTGTCGGGCATGGTGGAAGACGCCGATATCGAAGCCATCATGAACCGCACGGCAGACCCTCAGCGCTGCGCCTCTCAGCTGGTCAACGAGGCTATTGCGGCGGGCGGCAACGACAATATCACGGTCGTAGTTGCCGACGTTGCCGGGCGCAGAGAGGCTCAGCGAAAGAAGCTGGCGCTTAAGACCAAGCTCACCATTGCGTTCGTGATCGTGGTTTTGGCCGCGCTGTTCGCTGGTTCCGCATGGGCAGCAAACGCCTTCGTACACAACTCGGCTTACCTGACCGAGCAAGACGGCAAGGTCGCCATCTACAAAGGCACCCCCGAGCCCTTCTTGATGCTCTCGTACTCCGAGCTAGTCGAAGTTACCGAAGTTGAAGTTGACAAGCTGTCGCCAGGCGTTGCAAGCCGCATCAAGGAAGGCCTGCGAGTAGACAATTTGGAAGCAGCGCAAAACCTCGTTGAAGAGTATCGCGCCCAGCTTGACCCCGATAGCAACGAAAACTCGGAAGGAGACACCGCCAACACATCCTCTTCCGCCCAGCAAGGAACCAAAGAGAACGCCACGTCCAGCGGTCAGACAACCAACCCTTCCAACAGCGAGACGGGGTCCGAAGACTCGGCGGGCAACACCTCGTCAAGCTCCGTTTCCAACGCGGGCGCAAACGCCGTCTCTCCAGACGATATTCGAAAAAGCGGTGAGGGCGCATGACGAGACGAAATCTAGAGCTTGTCCTGCTGTGCATCGCGGCGCCGCTTGTCATACTCATGTTCGCGATGCTGGTGGTGAACCAGGGACAATCGTTGAATTTCAATACCTTGGGGGTGCCCATCGGCATCTTCGCGGCCTTCGTCGTTGCCCATCTTGCCGTACGCAAGTTGGCGCCAGGGGCGGATCCTGCCATTTTGCCGCTCACCTTCACCCTTTCAGGCATTGGCATCGCCTTTGTCACGCGCCTTAAACCCGATTTGGCGGTGGGTCAGCTGCTGTGGCTGTTTGTCGGCGTGGCATGCATGGTGCTGGTCCTTGCATTCGTGCGCAACCTCGACAAGCTCGCACGCTACAAGTACACCCTTATGCTCGTGGGCTTCATCCTGCTCGTCTCGCCACTTGTTCCCCTCATCGGCCAAGAGATCAACGGCAGTCGCATCTGGCTGAACATTGGTCCTTTCTCGTTCCAACCGGGCGAAGTGGCAAAGATCGCAGTCGTGCTGTTTCTGGCGGGATACCTCGCTGCGAATCGCGAGATGCTTTCCGTGTTCACCTGGCGCGTTGGGCCTTTTAACCTGCCCGATATTCGCACCCTTTTGCCGCTTCTGGCCATGTGGCTCATTTCTATCGGCATTGTTGCATTTGAAAAAGACCTCGGCAGCGCGTTGGTGTTTTTCTTCGTGTTCCTGGTGATGCTCTACGTTGCCACTGGGAAGAAATCCTATGTGATCGTCGGCGTTTTGCTGATGGCCGCAGGAGCGGTGGGGCTTTACTTCGTGTTCGACCACGTCCAGGTGCGCGTGACAACCTGGCTCGACCCCTTCTCGGATGCGCAGAACACCGGCTACCAGCTGGTTCAAACCATCTACTCGCTGGCCGATGGCGGTATGTTCGGCGTGGGCATCGGACGCGGGCTAGCCGAGCAGATTCCCGTCGTGGAAAGCGACTTCATCTTTGCCGCCATCGGCGAGGAAACGGGTCTTTTGGGCGCCGCAGGACTGCTGCTTTTGTATCTCTGCCTCGCTATTCGCGGCATGGTTACTGCAGCACGCGCGAAAAGCGACGTCAGCTCGTTTACTGCGGTAGGCTTGACCTCCATCATCATTTTGCAGGCCTTCATCATCGTGGGAGGCGTCACGCGCCTCATCCCTCTTACCGGCCTGACCTTGCCCTTTGTCAGCCAAGGCGGCTCGTCGCTGCTGGCCAGCTTCATTTCCGTTGCCCTGCTGATGCGCGCAGGCGACGAGGGCACTGGCGTCGGCAAGGAAATGAGCTCCGGCACCAGCATGCTCGCACCGGGCAGCGTACTTGGCCGCGTGGCATTGGGCAAACGCCTCACCACCGCCATGGTTGGCTTCTCTATCCTGTTTGCGCTTCTGGTGGCAAACCTCACACTCATCATGGTGGTTCAGGCAGAAACCTATCAAAACATGCCGGGCAACAACCACACCATGGCAAAAGAGGCCAACACCGAACGAGGCTCCATCTCCACCTACGACGGCGTTGTGCTGGCTGAAAGCCAGCTGCAAGACGACGGAACCTACGAGCGCGTGTATCCCGAAGGCGATTTGGCAAGCCATGTGGTGGGCTACTACTCCACGCAATACGGAACCAGCGGCATAGAGGCAAGCGAGAACTCCACGCTCAAAGGCCAGCAGAACTACGCCAGCTGGACCGACGTAATAAACGCCGCCGCCGGCATTAGCACCCCCGGCAACGACGTGCGCCTCACGCTCAACTCCACTATCCAGCAGGCAGCGCAGGACGCGCTTGCCGGGCAAACGGGCGCCTGCGTTGTGATGGATCCCTCAACGGGCGCGGTGCTGGCTATGGCATCCTCTCCCACCTATGACGCCAACGACATCGAAAGCCTGCTTGGGCAGGCGGCGGCAAACGGAGGCGATTCCAGCCAGCTGTTCAACCGCGCGACGCAAAGCCTGTACGCACCGGGCTCCACCTTCAAGATCATTTCGCTGGCAACGGCACTTGAGAACAACATTGCCAGCGAAGACACTGTGTTCTCCTCACCCGGCGAAATGGAAATAGGCAATGCAAGCGTCACCAACTTCGGCGGCGAAAGCTACGGGAACATCACCCTGGCGCGCGCGACCGAAGTGTCGTCTAACACCGCTTTTGGCCAGCTGGGCGTGCAGATTGGCTCGCGCTTGCTGGTGGAAGGCGCCGAAGCGTTCGGCTTCAACAAAGAGCTCGACTTCGAGCTTCCCACTTCGGTTGCGCTCATGCCCGACCCCGACGAGATGACTGAATGGGAAACCGCCTGGGCGGCAGCCGGCGAGCCTGTCGGCGAGCACGAAAGCCCCGCCGGACCGCAAACCAACGTCCTCGAAATGGCAATGGTGGGCTGCGCTATCGCAAACAACGGAACGATCATGCAGCCCTACCTGGTGGACAGCGTTTACAACGCCAACGGCGAACGCAGCTTCCAAGCGCAATCGTCCACCTATCTGCAGGCGGTGACCTCGGAAACGGCGAACCGCGTGAAAGAAGTGCTTAAGGGCGTCGTGAACTCGGGAACCGGCACGGCTGCCGCTATTTCCGGTGTTCAGGTTGCCGGAAAAACCGGCACTGCAGAAACGCCCGACGGCGACGACGGCTGGTTCGTAGGCATGGTTGACGCCAATTCCGATACGCCCACCGCAGTGGTTGCCATCGTTCTGGAAAACACCACTTCAACGGTTGCTTCCGCCAAAGCGGGAGATGTTTTAGAAGCTGCCTTGAGCATTCGGGGGGCGATGTAATGAAAAGAACCCGGAATGTCTATGAGAAAACCGGCGTCACCACTGCAGTGTGCGCTGGAATAAGGTATCCTGATAAGTCGAATCTTTTCAAAAATAGATCGACTGCACGCATGTAACCAAAAGGAGCATAATCGTGACCGGAAGCATGATAGGCAGAGTGTTCAGCAATCGGTATCAAATTACCGAATGCATCGGCGTGGGCGGTATGGCCGAAGTGTATCGTGCCACCGACAACGTATTGGGACGCATCGTAGCCGTTAAGGTGATGCTGCCGCAATACGCCGCCGACGAGAACTTTGCGCGCCGTTTCAAGCAAGAGGCTGCCTCTGCGGCAAATCTGTCGAGCCCCTATATAGTTAACGTCTACGACTGGGGCCAAGACGACGGAACGTACTACATCGTGATGGAATACGTGCGCGGAAGCGATTTGAAAACCGCCATCAACGAACGCGGCGCCATCAACCAGCGTAAAGTTGCCGAAATAGGCTCTCAGGTGTGCCAGGCGCTTTCGGTAGCGCACAAACAAGACATCATCCACCGTGACATCAAGCCGCAAAACATCATGGTGCAGCCTGACGGCAACGTGAAGGTAATGGACTTCGGCATCGCGCGCGCCAAGAACTCGACCATGGACAAAACCGCCTCGGTGCTGGGAACGGCTCACTATATCTCGCCTGAACAAGCGCAGGGCAAAGACCTCACCCCCGCAAGCGACATCTATTCGCTCGGTGTTGTCATGTATGAAGCCGCCACGGGCAAGCTTCCCTTCGACGGCCCAGATGCAGTGAGCGTCGCCATGAAGCAGGTGCAGGAAACGCCTGTACCGCCCAACCAGATCAAACCCGATATCGACCCCAACCTTGAAGCCATCATCCTCAAGGCGATGTCGAAAAACCCCACAGAGCGCTTCGCCACGGCGCAGGAGATGCGCTACGCCCTCAACGACTACCTGGCAGGCCGTCCTGTCAACGTTGGCGGATTCACAAGCGCCCAAACGGCTTTCATCAACCCCATTGCCGGGGCGCAAACGCAGGTTATCGGCGACATGAACGGCATGGGCGCCGTAGACGGCACGGCAGTTATGCCCATAGCAGGCGGAGGCGCCGGCGGAATGTCTGGCGGAGGCACCGGGGGGTCAACCTCGTACCGTTCCTCCAACACGGGCAAGAAAGGCCCTAACAAAAAGGTTATCGGCATTGTTATTGCCCTTGTTGCCGTTGTTGCCATTGCGGCTATCGCGGCATTTGCGCTAGGCGGCAATTCCGGAACGGGCAACGAGGTTCCCAACGTTGTGGGCAAGTCGCTCGACCAGGCAACGCAGGAAATTGAAGCTGCGGGCTTTACGGTGGGAGATGTGTCGGAGAAATCTGACAACTCGGTTGCCGAAGGCAATGTTGCCAGCCAAGACCCTGGTGCCGGAACGCGCCACGAGGAAGGAACACGCATCAACCTTGTAGTGTCTACAGGGTCGTCGCAAGGCTCGGTGCCAGACGTGTCCAACATGACGGCAAGCGAAGCGCGCAAGGCGCTCGAAAACGCCGGCTTCCAAGTTCGCGCCGGAGAGGCCGAGTACAGCGATTCCATTGAACGCGACCATGTCACACGCACCGACCCTGCTGCTGGCCAGCAGGTTCCCAAAAACAGCGTGGTCACCTACTACCTGTCGCTTGGCCCGGAAGGAACCGACGTGCCCAACGTTGTAGGCTCTTCGGAAGGGTCGGCAACCACGACGCTGTCTAACGCAGGGTTCAAGGTCACTTCGGAGACCGCCTACAGCGACACCGTGGCCTCGGGTCTGGTTATCAGCCAAACCCCGAACGCCGGAACAAAGGCAAAAGAAGGCGACACGGTCCATTTGGTAGTGAGCGCAGGCCCCGATCCCGCCACTCAGGAACCCGAGCAGGTGAACATTCCTAATTTGGTGGGTTGGCGCGTGTCAGACGCCAAGTATCAGCTGGAAAGCTTGGGCTTCCAGGTGTATGTGGCAAACAACATGCCCGATAGCGCGTTTGTCACCTCCACCACGCCAAGTGGCAGCGCCGACGAAGGTGCCACGGTTACCATATACGCCCAAAGCGACACTTCGTCGAATGGTGGCAGCGGAGACACAGACTCCTCCGACGAAACCACTACCTCAGGCTCGTAGCGCACACTACCCTACACGTGGAGAACACGCGCAGGGTAGTGCTACAATACGCCAATGCGCCTCCGTAGCTCAGGGGACAGAGCACCGCTCTCCTAAAGCGGGTGCCGCGCGTTCGAATCGCGCCGGGGGCACCATGAAACAAGAAGGCCAGCAACCGGGCGGTTGCTGGCCTGTTTTGCGTTTGCCCTCCGGTTTTATTTCCCTAGCGGCTGCAGGAAGGGGAGGTCGGGCATCGTAAGCCCTCCAACTACCAATGCCAAATCGTCGTCGGTTAGGGGTTTCTGACTCCGTTCGGGGGCGTTGAATTGACCACTCCCCGCCTCGCCAACCGACTGCGCCGCTCTTCCAACGGCCTCAACACCACGGCTCGCAAGACCCCATCGCTTAACGATGGTAACTTCGTTTCGACCGTTAACGCGTCGGTACGAGCACTCGTCCATCAAGCGGCGCACGAGCAAAATGCCCAGACCCGCCGTGCCGCCGCCCGAGCGAGAATCGAAAGCATCACTTCGCCCGCCGGAGAAAGGGTCGAATTCCTTTCCCTCGTCAGAAATCAGCACCGAAGCAAGCCGGGCGGCATCATCCACCGAAACAGTAAGATCCACCACGCCGCCTGCCGATCCGTATGCATAGGAAATAATGTTGCTGAACAGTTCCTCAACGGCAAGACGCACGCCATTGCACTGCGTGTCCGGCATCGAGGACTGGTGAAGCTGATCCGTCAAGAACTTCTGGGCATTTCGCTCATCGGAAACAAGGGCATTGAAGCGCCGCGTTGTCACAATGCGTTCACTCATGCTCCCCCCGTTTCGCGTTTGACCTGATTAGATCAGCATTCAACACTACAATGCGCGCCTTCGCACTCCGAGCCAGTATATCCATTTACCAACATCCGGCGTCGCTCGCCAGCACGGATGCCCATCCTTGTGGCACGAAAGCGGCTCAATGGCGGTACAATCGTGATTGTCGGTTGAAAACGCGTTGCAAAGGAGGTGCGCATGCCGCAATACGCCGCCCAAATGGATTCCAATCCAGACGGCGAGCTGTTCGAAGTCTCCGCCATCAGACACAACCCGGCGGCGCAGCACCTCGAAAGCGCAGATTGCCTGCCGGACCACGCACGAGACCTGGTTGCTTCCTTTTACTCAAACGACGTATCCCTTCTCTTGAGCATGGTGACCGACGACTGCGTGTTTATCACCGAAGTGGGCACTATCTGCTCTTCCAGAGAAGCGATTCGCAAAGCTTTATCGAAGCGAAAAGCAAGCCCCTCGATGATGGTGCGCGAAACCGACTTTCAACTCGCGCAGCACGTGAGCGCCGACACGATTGGCGCCAACGCAACCGTGATAGGCTCCTATCGGTTATACACCAGCCCGCGCGAGCGCTCGCTTTATGCATCGACACAGCTCATGACGGCATGCTTCACGCTCACCGAGCACGGGTGGAAGGCGTTCCACATCCATACGTCTAGCAAAAAGTCGGAAACGGTGGACGAATCAGTTTTCCCTGTGGCCATAAGCCAGGAAACCTACGACTACGTGCGCGAGATCTTGCGCACCGGCGCGAAGGCGGGCATTCTTCCATCACGCATCTTTTTGGAAAGCAACGACGGCTCGCGCTATCTTAGCCCCGACCAGATCCTCTATGTGGAAGCCGAGGGCAAGCACAGCATCGTTCACTGCACGGACACGTCGTTTCCGGTGAACGCGCTTATCAGCGACGTTGAATCGCAAGTGCCGGGCGTGTTTTTGCGCGTGCATCGAAGCTATTTGGTGAACACGGCACACATCAGCGGTATTCGCAAGTACACACTTGAACTAACCAACGGCACAGAAATTCCTATTCCCGAACGACGCTATATGGAAGTGCGCCGCGAAATCGCCTTGCGCGCCGCAGGCGGTCTGCGTCCCTAAACGCGCGGCTTTCCGCTTCCGATTCGGCGTTCGATGCCGTCGAGGATGCCTTGTTGCTACGCCTCCAGCGCGTCTGCCACCTTGCGCGCTGCCGCAGTGATAGACAGATCGTCCACATCGACGGTGACCTCGGCGTACTGCTCGTATAAGGGCTTGCGCTCGTCGTAAAGCTCGCGCAGACTCATGCCAATGCCCCCTTTGAGCACCACGCCGCGCTCTTGGAGATCGCTCAGGCGATGAATGAGCTGATCGTAGGATATTTTGAGATACACCACGCGCCCAATTGAGGCGAGATGCTTCATCGCTTCGTCCGAATACACCGCGCTGCCTCCCGTGGCAATAACCGTATGGTCGGCCTCCATGTCGCGCAGGATTTCGTTTTCAACTTCAATAAAGCCATCCGGCCCGCAAGCGTCGATAAGCTTCTGCAGGGTCTTATCACACTGCTGCTGAATTACCAGGTCGGCATCGACAAAACGGTAGTTCATGATCTTGGCCAAAACGATACCCAGCGTCGATTTGCCGGCGCCCGGCATGCCTATGAGAATAATGTTGTCTGCGTTGGCCACGGTGCATCCTTTCCTCTGTTTTGCGCCCGGGGACACTATACTCCAAAGGCCTCTTAGCGAGCGCCGCCGCCCGAAGAAAAGCCGCCCCCTCCACCAAACGAGAATCCGCCGCCTGAACCGCCCGCACTCGAGAAGCCCTTCCCCGATGCGGCGGACAGGGCGGCCCTTGCGGTGCTTTCCGTGTGGTCGAGCGATTGCTGGAACAAGCTGCCCGCAGGCAACAAGGCGTCTCCCGCAGAGCCATGGCTCGCGGTGTACCACAACCACCACGGATATGAAGCCGTGCCGACAGACGCATCTGTCATAAGGTCAGGAGCAGCCACGCGCAACTGCTTTATTACCTCTTCGGCAACGCCAAATAAATAGGCGTACACCATGAACTCGCCCCACACCGCCACATCGGTGGGCGGACGTTCATCTAAGGCAGAGAAATCGCGTAGCCAGTTGCGCAATGCCTTGCATCGCGCACACAAATCGTTTCCTTCATGGCTGCGGCGCGTGGTGTGATTCCCTAAAAGCACCAAACCAATTACGGTTGGCACTGCAAAAACCAGAGGGATGAAGTTGCTCGTGGACATCCAAGTGGCAACCGCCGCAAAGGCGATAATCACCGCAAGCACAATGATGAGCACCTGCCACTTCTTGCCTTCGTATTCGAAGAACGACCTCTTGTTCATTTCTGCAGAAAGAAGGCCTTGCCACGACTCAAGAGCATCGAGGTATGCCTGCGGGTTACTTCCTCCGTAGTTCGCGATGTCGTCGAACCACACGGTATCCGCACCGCCCGCAATTTCATCGAACAGAATGCTCATTGCCTTGGCGTCAAGCGGATCGCTGGTCTTTTGATCTGCCCTGGGCAGACGCGTAAGCAGGTAATCGTCTACCAGCTTGTTCGGCCTGTTGCCCTCGTGGGTGCCCTTTTCGATGCGTAAGGCGCCCACGCTTGCCAGGTGCATAAGCGTTGCGGTGAAGTCGTCTGAACTTGGGCGATCCCAACGCCACAGACGCCCGATGAGCGCAGGATGCGTTTGTTTGTCGGGGGTATCACGCCAATATTCGTCCTTGAAGGTGGGGTCGTACTCTTTACCATGGCGCAGATAGGCCCACAAGCCCACGCATAACGCGGCTACACACAGCAATGCGCACGCGATAATGAAGGCTAACGACAGCACACGCGCTCTGTTTGCTTGGTCGGCCCAGGCCTCCTCTTCGGAAAGCACAGTGGAAAGATGGGCCTCGCTGCGATGTGGCTGAACCGTGCCGCTGGGAAGGTTTGTAAGCCAATCTGAAGGGAAAACCACACGAGCTTCGACGTACGATCCGGCCTTTACCCGAGGAACGGTATATACGACGCTGCCGTCCTCGTTGATTTCAACCGAACCGTCCAGCGGACCGTGCCCCCAAGCGCGCACGTTGTTGCCCGGCTCTACCGCGACGCCCGAAGGAACAGGCAGCGACAGCGTCATGGTGACGTCGTTTGAGTCGACCTCCCATTGGCTGCCGACAAACTGCCAGTACACTTCCCCCACGTCGGAATAGGCGGTAACGCCGTTCACTACCGTGTAGTCAAGCTCGATGAGGCGTTGCTCATCTGACGCGTCAAAGAACACGTATACCGTGTCGCGCGCTTGATCGAATGAATAGGCGTCGTGGCCGGGGCCTCCTTCATCGCGCCACGAAAGCACGAACGGCACGCTATTGAGAACCTGGGGATACCCGAGCGCCTCCCCATCGTCGCCCACCGAAACCATGCGCACTGAATTGATGACGACCTCTGCGTTGGAAGGAAGGCCGCTAAAAGTCCACCATACCGCCGAAAAATCGCCATCAAAGGCAAACGTGCGCTGCTCTATAACATGCAGCGATCCGTCGGTTTCGGCTTGCGCAGAGATGGCAACCTTAGGCATTTCGTAGGAAGAGGCGTATGCGTGCGAAGGGCGCAGACACAGAAACGCGCAGGCTAGCAGCACTGCGGCAGCCAGCAGTGCTGCGGCCGCCAGCAGACAAGGGGCACGATGCGGCGCCCGTGCGCACGTGTGCGCGGCGCCCTGTTGAGCTTGCGGGCGCGCACACTTTGCGCCCTGCAGGTCTAGTGAGCGCAACCAGTGGTGATTCTGAGAAGCCTGGACGGTTTGGGCCATGATGCTCCTTGCAAGTTCCGAATGGTCACGGTATCATAGTCAACCGCACCATTATAGTACGGAGAAGTGACCGAGAGGCCGAAGGTGCTCGCCTGCTAAGTGAGTATACCCCACAAGGGTATCCGGGGTTCGAATCCCCGCTTCTCCGCCACCGAAACCAAACAGGCTTGGCATTGCGCCAAGCCTGTCCTGCTTTATGGATCGAAGAAGCTCGAATCAGCACTCCGAGGGATCCGCTCTGTCGAACAAACCGCACGGCAAAACAATCCGCTCGGCAAAACAATTCGCTCTTTACTTTCGCCCGTTGAGACGTTCGGCTTTTTGCGCCCGCTTCTTGTAGTTGGGATGGTGCTTCACAAACACCGCCCGGCAAATGCGCGTGATCCCCAACGCGAGCAGAGCCGTCACCAGGAAGCTTGCAGAGAGCTCAAAGACCGCCATGTTTCCATCTAAGAGCACGTACAGGCACACTATCGCCAAGACGATGCTGAGAATCCCGGTGAACCAGGTAAAAACGCGGATAAGGATCTCTTTCGCCTTGTTAGGCGAATAGCGCCATGTCGCGACCAAGTACACGATAGCTGCCACAACCGCCAAGACGATGATCAAAGGAATAATCCGCGTAAACCGTGCAATCATGACAGCCTCCTTTCTCTTTTGCCGCCTCTTCTACAATTCCATCGAGCCGCAAAACCTAAAAGCTCACCTTGGGGGCTTGCTCTGCCTCCGCGGCAGCATCGAACCCAGCGCGCTCCTTGAATCCCATTGCCCCCGCAATCAGCACGGCGGGAAACGTCTGGATGGCAGTGTTGTACTTCATGACCGTGTCGTTATAGCTTTGGCGCATGTAGCTAATCTTGTCTTCGGTGTTCGACAATTCGGTTTGCAGCTGCTGGAAATTGACGTTTGCCTTCAAATCGGGGTACGCCTCTGCTACTGCAAAAAGGCTTTTCAAAGCACCCGTGAGCATGCTGTCAGCCTGCATTTTGGCTTCCGGCGTTGCCGCGCCCACCACTGCCGAGCGCGCCTGAATAACCTCGTCGAGCGTCCCACGCTCATGCGAAGCGTATCCCTTAACCGTTTCCACCAAATTGGGAATAAGATCCAAGCGCCGCTGAAGCTGCACATCGACTTGCGACCAAGCGTTTTCAACCATATTGCGCAATTTCACCAAGTTGTTGTACAGCCCAATCACCGCAACAACCACGATAACGACAAGTATCGCTACCACGATGATGACGACAGTTCCCATGTCCATGTTGCCCGCCTTTCTTGCTTGCGCAGCATCCCCGCAGGTCTTGCCTTTCTATTCTACGCGACGCCCTCGAAACGTGCGGTACGTTACGCCCGGCTCTCCGTTCTGCCTACGCCCGTATCCCCGCTCTGCCTGCGCTCGGTTCCGTATTCGAACCCCTATCTCGAAGGAACCACGGCAGCACGCGCCGGGCCAAACGTCGTGGTACGCGCCCACCATCCGCGCGATCGAGCGGCTGTCGCTACGCGACAGGCGGAAGCAAAGTCTTTGCAGATCACGAAAACAGCCGACCCACTGCCCGACATGAGCGCGTCAACTATATCGTCATTTTGGCTCGCGACCCAATGACGGACCTCTTTCAGCACGGGAAGAAGCAGCTCTGAAGCGCACACCAGATTGTTGCGCAACGGCACGTCTTTGGCGTGATCTGCCATGAGAGCCCGCTCGTGCTCAGCTGGCTCAATGAGCTGGGGGCATCTGTCGAACGCGTCGTATGCCTCCTTTGTCGATACGCCTCCCTGGGGCTTGATAAGCGCAACCGCATCCGAACGAGGCGTAAGCGAGTGATGGAACGAATCGCCCACGCCCTTCAGACAAGTGCAGCCCCCGTGAAGGAAAAAGGCAACGTCCGCACCGAGCTGCCGCGCCGCATCCTCCACATAGGAGCTATCCTCCGACAACCCCCACAAGTGAGCCGCGCCCACCAACGCGGCGGCGGCGTCGGAGGAGCCTCCGCCCAAGCCCGCCTGAGCGGGGATATGCTTCTCGATGATGATGCGCATCCGTTCGTTTTCCCGACGGCCCGCAAGCCGTGCCAGCAAACGAACCGCCTTGGCGGCAATGTTGTCTTCCGGTTGTAGTTCGAGCGGCTCTATCCCCTCGCACGGAATGCAGCGGACATCCAGCGCCAGCCCGTTTTCCGACGTCGGCTCGAGCTTCATGCGCAGCACGTCGTGCAGCATCAAGGCATGCATGACCGTTACCGCGTCGTGATACCCATCGGGGCGCTTTTCCCCGATGTCCAAAAACAAGTTCACCTTCGCAGGCGCAATAAGGCGAATCTCCCCCGGCTCAAGACGGCTATCTGCCGTTTGCGTGAGCCGTGCCTGTTCCACCATGTTTACTGCCCGCGCTTTTATTTTTTCGTGCGTTTTCGCTTCTAAGCTCATCGTTTCCTCTTGCTTCTAAAAAAATCACGGAGCAACGCGGCGCATTCCTCTTCCAAAACCCCCGGCGTCACTTCAAACGTATGGTTCAAACGCTCGTCGGCGTTCACCGCATAGAGCGTGCCGAGTGCGCCCGCTTTTTTATCGAAGGCGCCATACACGCACCGATCGACGCGCGACTGGTGCATAAGTCCGGCGCACATGATGCACGGCTCAAGCGTCACGTAGACCGTACATCCCGTAAGCCGCCACGCACCCAAAAGCTGCGCCGCCTGTTTCAGTGCCAAAAACTCGGCGTGACCGGCTGGATCCTGCGTGCTCTCACGCAAATTGCAGGCTCGCGCAATAATGCGCGGCGACGCAAGAGGCTTGCGCGTGGCTGGATCCATCGGATGGTACACCACCACCGCGCCAATGGGAACTTCGTCCAGTTCTGCCGCTCGTTTTGCCTCTTCAAGCGCAAGGCGCATGTAATCTTCGTCGGTCATGTTGTCAGTCATGCAGAATATTATATGGCATCGACAAAAGGCGCTTCTGTAACCCGAGGAATCGCCACTGAGGCGTTACCTAGAAGTTTTCTGCCATTGCCGCAATTGCGTCGGTGCTTTCCTGAATCTTCGCGTTAATGCGCTCGGCCTCCGAGCCCTCGGCAGGCGTGGGCTGGTAATTATTGCTTGAGCTGGTCGAAGAGATTGAACACGGGATCACATTGATCTCGTCGTTTTGCTCGACTTCGCCGTTTGTCACCGTAAACGTCTGCTGGAAAATCATGCAGTCTTTATCCGACGGATTCGAGTTGCCCCCAAAGCAGAAGTTGCCCAAGCTGTATACGATGTAGCGACCCTGGTATTTCTCGTACCCCTGAATAACATGGGGATGCGAGCCTATCACCAAGTCGGCACCGGCGTCGATGGCGGCGTGGCCAAGCGTCATCTGAGTTTGGTTGGGAACGGTTTCGCGCTCGATTCCCCAGTGAATGTAGACCATCACCACTTGCGCGCCTTCGTCGCGCGCGCGCTGGATGTTGGCCACCATCGAATCTTTGATCCCTACGCCTTCGGCAAGCTCGTAGGTACCCACCAGCGCCACTTTGACTCCCTTGACATCCATATAGGCAATGTCGTCATACCCAAACGAAACGATGCCTGCCGCATCGAGCGCATCCTTGGTGTCGGTATAGCTTTGCTCGCCGTAGTCGCGCGAGTGGTTGTTGGCAAGAGATGCCGCCTCGACGTCGCCTGCAGCCAGCACCTGGGCGTAATCGGCGGAGCCTTTGAAGGCAAACGTCTTGTCTTGCCTGGTGGTCGATTCCGTCAGCGTGCCTTCCATGTTCACCACGGTTAAATCGTCCGAGCTGAACAGGTCGTATACGTTGCGGAAGAAATAGGACGGGTCGCCTTCGGCATCGTAGCGCGCATTGAAGCTGGTTGCCGCAGAAAACGACTCGTCGGTTCCAAGCGTGCAGTCGCCCGCGAACGTGACCGTGAACGACACGGGTTCGGCGGGCTGATCGGAAACAGCCATGTTGACAGCTGCAGAATCTTGCTGCGCATCTCCGTTTTGCGAGCCGCCCGGCGCAGGAGCCAGAGCGGACATCAGGCGCGGCACGGCGAACACTCCTAGCGCCACGAGTGCGACAACCGCAATGCCCGCTATGACGAACGCGAGGGGTCGAGATCCTTTGCGCTTAGGCGCCGCGCCCACGTAGACGTCGCGTTGACGCGACGGCGCGTTCGCGCGGCGCGTCGATGCAGCGCGGGGCTGCGCGGTGCGGTTAGGGGAAGCGCCGCCCGATGCAGGACGGCGCGACGGCGCAGGACGGCCTGACGCTGAGCGCGCAGACGATGGGCGGGCAGCAGCAGGGCGCCTCGATGCGGCATGATCGGGAGAAATGCGCGCGCGGGAAGAGCTCGCTGACGAAGGGCGCGCCGATGCAGTGCGACGAGCAGGCTCGGCATGGCGTCGCGCGGTGCCGTCTTCTCCCTCGCTGCGTCGTCGCGGACGACGTCGAGGGTCATTCGTGTCGGGACGACGATCGTATTCGCCCATAGTTCCTCCCCCTGGCGGCAGACGGGCTATTGCTTGCACCGGCAAGCGCATGCACGTTTCACCTGAAGCCCATGCACAACCGAGCTGCCGAATCGCAAAAAACTCACGGGATCATCTTAAACCAAAACGTGTGGTATTCTGATTCGGCGCCGAAGAACGCGCAATTGCATTGTGACGTATTTAGCGTACAATGCATACGCGCATCTTTATCGGATGAGCGCATCGATACGGAGGAATGGCCGAGTGGTCGAAGGCGGCAGTCTTGAAAACTGTTGAGCCGCAAGGTTCCGTGGGTTCGAATCCTACTTCCTCCGCCAGAAACAGTCACACGGGCTTGGCAATGCGCCGAGCCCGTTTTGCGTTATGCACAACCCGCTTTCGCCCTAGTGCTTGAACAAGTCACTTGGATCGAAAGGCTTTCCGTCCCGTTCGCATTGAAGCTGGTATTTACGCTGGTTGCAGATAGAAACCGCCTTGCCCTGATACAATCCGTATGACTTGAACCCGCAATTGCCGTATCCGCTGCAAGAATGGCACTTGATGTCCTTAAGATCAAACCCGTCGAAGTCCTCTTCGGTGAGCTCTCTGATGGCAGTTCGGCCTTTCGGCAGATGGCTTATATCAACCATAGTGGTCTCCTTGTATTCCCCTCGCCTCTCGTTGCCGTCATTGTACCCCACGTTGAATCAAAAAGGCCGATGCATCTTAGCATCGGCCACGCTCGCTTTCTCTAACGCTACCTGTTAGCGCTGCTCAATTGGCACATAGGGTCTGCTCCCTTTCCGATACGTTTTGTACGCGGGGCGAATGATGCGCTTGCCGGTGACCAGCTCTTCGAACCGATGCGCAGCCCATCCGGCAATTCTCCCGCATGCGAACAGGGGCGTGAACAGTTCTTCCGGAATTCGAAGCATGGAATACACAAACCCCGAGTACATGTCTACGTTTGCGCACATGTCTTTCTTGGTTCCCTTTTCTCTGAGAATCACCTCGGGAGATAGGCGCTCGATGGATTCCAGCAGCTTAAACTCCGCCTCGAACTCGGTTCCTGCGGCTAGTTTGGAGGCAAACTTTTTCAAGATGACGGCGCGCGGGTCCGACTCAGTGTATACCGCGTGACCCATGCCGTATACCAGGCCGGAGTGGTCGTAGGCCTCCTTGCGGACGATTTTGGCCAAATAGGCCGCCACCTCATCGTCGTTTTCCCAGTTAGAAACGTTCTCTTTGATCTCGCGCTGCATGGCGCGCACCTGATGGTTGGCACCGCCGTGCTTGCGGCCTTTCAGCGAGCCGATAGCGGCGGCGTAGGCAGAATACGGGTCGGTGTCGGCAGAAGTAAGCACGCGCGTGGTGAAGGTAGAGTTGTTGCCGCCGCCATGCTCGGCATGCAGGCACAGCATGATGTCAAGCATACGCGCTTCTTGCTGAGTAAACTGCCTGTCGGGACGAAGCATCGACAAAATGGTTTCCGAGGTAGACTGCCCGGGAATGAAGCGATGCATAATCATCGATTCGTTGTGAAATTGGGCGCGCATGGCGTAGTAGGAAAGAACCATAATGCGCGGCAGGCGCGACGCCAGCGAAATTGCGGTGTCGATCTCGTGCATCGCCTCGCGGTCTTCGGCATGCTCGTCGTAGGAGTAGAGAAGCAGCACCGAGCGAGCTAGAGCGTTCATGATGTCATGCGGCGTCGCACGCATGATAGATGACGCGGTGAAACCGTCAGGAAGCTCTCTATGAGAATCGAGCACGCCAATAAAGGCGCTTAGCTGATCTTGCGTGGGGAGATCTCCCATAAGAAGCAGATAGACGATTTCTTCGTAGTTGAACCGGCGTTCGGTGTCGGTGGAGTCAAGCAGGTCGGCTATCTCATAACCGCGGTAGCGAAGCGAGCCCTTGTCGGCAACCTTTTCATTATCCGAGATGACATAGCCGTGTACGTTGGAGACCCCCGTGATGCCAGCCACCACACCCGTGCCATCGGGGTTTCGCAACCCGCGCTTGACTTCGTATTTCTCGAACAACTCCGGATCTATGGCGTTGATGCTGCGGAATCGCTCGTAGAGAGCAAGTTTTTTTTCGTCACTCATGGCATCTCTTCCTTGAAGGCGCGTTCCGCCCTGCTACGCGGGCTTCCCAACAAACGAGAAGCAAAAGCGGTGCAACTGCGCGCAGGCTCGATGTCTCACGCAGGAGTCGGTCGCACGGGATCAGTCGCACTCACATGAGCTTCCGTCGCACGCAAGCTCGGCTACACTCGACGTTCCTATGAGTAAATGATAGCGCTATCGGCAAAGGCAAGAGGTCGGTGGCGGCTTGAGTGGCGAAGATTTAACATGCGTTGGCACCGGCGCGGAAGGGAAGGCCGCCCCCTGCCCCAAACGCGCCGAGTCCGTTTGGGCATGAGCTACCGCCGCGCATTCCAGAAGTCGTCTCGAGAAGGCATTGGCTCCGGCCGCTCCCAAACGCGACGCGCACCGCAAGGAGATCCAAGAAAAATAGCGAAATTCACCCCTTGCAAGCGGTTAAGCGCTGGGGTATTATCTTAAATCGCTTCTTTAAGAAGCTGGTCTGCGGGCGTGGCGGAATTGGCAGACGCGCTAGCTTCAGGTGCTAGTGGACTTCGGTCCGTGGAGGTTCAAGTCCTCTCGCCCGCACCATCGAAACTCGGAGCCTCGGCATACGCCGAGGTTTTTGTTTTTCTGAGCAACGCGCACCCACGTGCCAAAGGGGAGCACACCCGCACCCCCCGCGCGCCAAAGGAGCGCCTCAAACGGCACGCGGGGATGCTTCTGGAGTTAGCCCTCGTAGTGCTCTTCGGCCTCACGCAGATGCTCGATGATTGATATGCTTTGGGGGCATACCGCCTCGCAGGCGCCGCAGGCAATGCAGTCGGACGCCTTGCCGGGCTCTGCCTGCCATGAGTAATTGTGTTTGGAAAACGCAGCATTCCCCGTCATCGTCTCAAGATTCAGCAGCATCATGATGATGGGGATAGCCACTTGCTGCGGACATCCTTTCAGGCAGTAGCCGCAGTTGGTGCAAGGAATTGTCGGGACGGCGCTCAGCGCCTTAAGCGCCTCGTCAAGAGCGGCGCGCTCGCGTTCGCTAAAGGGACGGTTCGCCAGAAACGCCGCGGCGTTCTCACGCATCTGGGTGATGGTAGACGCTCCCGACAGCACGGTTATCACATTAGGCAGGTTCCAGCAGAACCGATACGCCCACGAAGCCAAGCCCGCTTCGGGGTCAACAGCTCGCAGCGGCTCCGCAGCGCGCGGGGGAAGCTCGGCCAAGCGGCCGCCGCGCACTGGCTCCATGATGACCACCGGCTTGCCATGCCGTTCGGCAACTTCCATCAGCGCGCGCGATTGAATGACCGGGTTGTCCCAATCTAAGTAGTTCACCTGAAGCTGAACGAAATCGACCTCCGGATGTTTTGCCAGCAAGTCTTCCAGCACCTCAGGGCCATCATGCAACGAGAAGCCGATGTTGCGAATAGCGCCCTCCGCCTTCTTCTGCGCAATGAACTCCCACATGCCAAAATCGTCGAACTCCTCCTCTCGCCCGCTGCCAAGATTATGCAGCAGATAGAAGTCGACGTAATCGACGCCGAGTCGCTCGAGCGACTCGTCAAAACAGGCACGCGCTTTGTTGGCAGAATCGAACATGCTCGCCGGATTTTTCGTCGCAATTTGATACGAGTCGCGCGGGTACCGCTCAACCAGCGCCTCGCGCAGGGCGGTTTCAGACGCGCCGTCGTGATAGACATACGCGGTATCGAAATACGTTCCGCCTGCTTCCAAAAACGCATCCACCATCTGCTTGAACTGCGGCATGTCGATGCTCTTTTGATCTTTCGGATCCGTGAGAGGCAGACGCATGCACCCAAAACCGAACGAGGGGATGCGCGCAAACTCTTCTTTCATGCGGTAGGCTCCTAACCTGCGAGGCTCATTGCTTGCGGATGAGACAGGCACGAAGCACATACGTCGGACAAGCCCTTATGCGGAAAGCGAGTGCACGAACACGCCGCCGTCCTTCACACGCACCAGCACCGCATCGCCATCGGCTCTATTCGGTGCCGGAACGCGCAGCTTGCCGGCAGAGAACTCTCCGCCCGCCACCGTCCCGCGAATGGCCGAGGTATCGCCGAAACACGCCGACACCGCCTCGTGCTGCGGGTTCAAAAGCAGATCCGCCGGCGCCCCCTCCTGAAGCATCCTTCCTTCCCCAAGATAGACGATTCGGTCGCTCATCACAAGCGCCTCATCGGGGTCATGCGTGACCATAAGTGTAGTCATACCGAAGCGCCGATGAAGATCGAGAACCAGCGTGCGCATGTCGTCACGCAGCTGTTCGTCCAAACCGCTGAACGGCTCGTCAAGCAGCATCGCGCGCGGCTTTCCCGCCAACGCGCGCGCCAGGGCAACACGCTGCTGTTGGCCGCCGGAAAGCTCGCCGACGCGACGGCCCCCCATACCCTCAAGCTGCACTGCGGCCAAAAGCTCGTCCGCCTCCCGATGACGCTCTGCCTTGCGCACGTGCTGCATCTTGAGAGGAAAGGCAACGTTGTCGCGCGCATTCATATTGGGAAACAAACGGATGTCTTGGAACACGATCGCGCAACCGCGCTTATGCGTGGGCAGATCGTCCACGCACGTCCCGTCAAAGCGCACTTGGCCTTCGTCCTGAAACACTAGGCCGGCAACAACCTTGAGGGTGGTTGACTTGCCCGCACCCGATTCGCCCAGAACCGAAACGAACTCGCGGTCGTGCACCTCAAACGACACGTCGTCGAGTATGCGCTTCCCTCCCAGCGTCAACGCGATATGGTCTAACTCCAAATGCATGGGATGCGTTAATCCTCCTTGCGTTGCGCGCCTACCCGTAGAGGGTGCGCTCCTCTTTCATGCCGAAGCGCTTAAGCAGCAGCTCGAATATCAAAAACACCGCAAACGTGATGACGATGAACGTAAGGCCATAGGCGGCAGCAATGGTGCGATCCCCGCTCGACAGATAGGGAAACAGCACCACCGCAAACGTGCGCACCGACCCTCCCCCAATAAGCAGGGTAAGGAAATATTGCGAGAACGACATGATATAGCACATCGAAAGCGACGAGAGAATGCCCGGCAGCAGTGCGGGGATGGTCACATGAACTGTCGTTGCCAGCGTTCCAGCGCCCAACGACCGCGCCGCATCCTCGAGGCGTGTGCCCGCCGCCCGTGTTACCTCGCTCATGATAATGATGGCATACGGCAGCGCCACAATGGCATGCGAAAGCACGACGCCGGGCACCGTGCGTGCGATGCCCGCATGGATGAACAGCACCTGCACCCCCATGGCAAACACCGTAGAGGGAATAATGAACGGCAGGATGACGCTAAAGCTGAACAGCGATCTGCCGCGCCAGCGATACAGCGTCATCGCGCGCGCAGCCAAAGCCGCCACCACCGTAGACAGCACCGCCGTGGCAAGCGCGATCCCAATGCTCAGCAGAATCATCGGCCAGCCGGTGCCAAGCCGTCCTGAAAACACTTCCGAGAATCCGCGGAGCGAGAACTCCTGCGGCAACAAATCAGGCCACGCCCAGCGATCGGCGAACGCCCATACCGCGATGAGCGCGATCGGAACAATCACGCACACGAGGTTCAACACGATGAAGAAACGTGCGACCGGCGCCGCGCCTCGCCTGCGCCTACTCATCGGGTGCCGCCTTTCCGCTCGCGGTTCAGCACGGCGAAGTACGCCAACGCGATAAGAGAGCACAGCAGCGTCATGATGCCGTTGAGCGCCATGGCGTAGCAACGGTTAACGATGTCGGGATCCTGGAACTCGACGTACGCAAGCACCGGCATGGCCTGCGGCAGCGTCGGACCTAAGAGGAACGGCACCTCGTAGGAGCCGAACGCGAAGGCAAACACCACCATGAACGCCTTTGCGATGGCGCCCTTGCAAAGCGGCAAGGTCACGCCGAAAAACGCACGCAGGGGGCTTGCCCCCAGCATCGCCGCCGCTTCCCCCAGCGAGTCGGAGATGCTGGCCATGATGGCCACCGTGCTAAACGCGATGAAGGGAATCTCCTTCCATGCATAGACCAAAATGATGCCCCATCCCGAAACCGAACCAACCACAGACGTGAACGAGCTGGGATCCGAAACCAGGCCGAATGCCGCAAGCACGCGGGGAACCAGCCCCGATCCGGTGAACAGAAACATCACTGCAAGCGCCACGAGCGAGTGCATGGTCATTATGGGGATCTGAACGTTTACCAGCCGCAAAAACCTGCCGGTTCGCGCGCGGGTCATACACGCGGCAATGGCCACGCCGCCAATAACGGCGATAATCGACGAGACACCGGCGAGATAGAGACTATAGAGAATAGAGCTCGTGAGATCGCTGCGCGTTAACGCCTCGAGGTAATACTCGAGCGTGAACTCCGTCCGCCCAAGAAACGGCATAATGCCGAACCCTTGCAACACGCCGTTCACCACGCCGTACAAAAACACGAGGATCAGCGCTGCCGCAGGCAGTGCCAGCAGGTACGGAACGATCGCCCGCTTTGTTTTTCGCGAGAGCGCTCGCACGCGCACCCCTTCCTCTCTTAGATCCCCGCGCAATGTGAAAAAGCGCACCGCACAGCATAGCACCGCACAGCATAGCACCGCCTCCCCCTCTTGGACGCTCTGCCCGCAAGGAGGAGGCGGTTACAAGCGTAAATCGCTCGACGATGCGCAGAGGCGCTGCCGCTACTTGCCCACCACTTCGTCAAGCCACAGCTGCTCGATCACCGGAATAACCGGGCCAGCCGCCTCGGCAACGCGCACGTCCAGCAACTCAGCCAAAGGCAGTTGCGTGCTTCCCAGCTCCACCGAATCGAACGCGGAGCGGTCTTCCTCAGACAGCTTGTCCATATCGAGCACGGTGATATTGCCCAGCGTCTCGTACTGGTCCAGCTGCATCTCGGGGCTCATAACCTCATTGATGGCCACAAGCGCGGCCGCCTTGTGGGGTGCGTTCGCGGCAATTGCCATGTAGTTGGTGTTGCCCACCGTGCCCGTATCGAACACAAACGAGCGGGTAGTGTCGGGAAGCGCCCCGTTATCGACGTCGGCTTGAGGCGCCCCGTAGCCCATGTTCAAAACCAGCTCGCCATCGGCGTACATGGTGCCCACTGTGGTGGAGTCGGCAGGGAACGTGGTTCCCTGGTTCCACAGATACGGGTTCAGCGAGCGCAGATACTCCAAACCGGGATCGATAATTGCCTTGACCTCTTCCTCGGTAGGATTGGTCATGGTGGAGAGCTTCTCGAACTCCTCTTTGCCGATAACCCCGGCGATGAGGCAAGAAATGAACGCCGTTCCGGTAAAGTCGCCCGGCTGAGGATAGGTTACCTGACCGGAATGTGCCTGGCAGAACGCAAGGAACTCTTCAGGGTTCTTGGGCGTTTCGGTAATAGTGGCACCGTCTACCCACATCTGCATTTGCGCCTTGGCATAAGGCGCCTCGTAGCCCTCAACCGGGCTTCCGAAGTCGTAGGCGATATCGGCGGCTTCTCCATCGACGTAGTCCTGCATGTTGGGCAGGTAGTCGGTGAAAGGACCCCACAGATAGCCGTTTTCCTTGGTGGAATAGAAGTTCTCGCCGTTAATCCAAATGAAGTCGATGGAACCGGCAGCGTTCGGGTCGGCCTGCATCTCGCCGGACAGCTGAGTGAGAATGTCGTTGATGTCCATGCCCACAAGCTCCAGCGTGATGTCGTAGTTCTCCTTGAGGCTGGGAACCAAGACGCTCTCTATCCACTCGTTGCGAGCGGTGTCCCCGCCGTATCCGTACCAGCTGACGGTTTGACCCTTGGCTGCTTCCAGCACCGCATCCCAGTTGGAATAATCGATCTCCGCTGCGCTCTCAACCGCTGCATTGCCATTCGAGCCGCCCGAGCAGCCTGCAAGCACGCCGCCAAACGCCATCGCGACACCTGCGGCACCTGCCATCTTGAAGAACCGGCGACGAGAGATAGCCTGATCCATAACGCCCCCTTTGCTCATTGTTATCTGACTTCAACCCATGTTGAATGCAGTACAGTATAAGACTGTGTCGAATATTAGTCAACACACCCTACTACCCCAAACGATCGGACATGAACTTCCAAGCGGTGAGCACTTCAGCCCGGAAACGCTCGGCATCAACGATCTCCGGAGCACAAACCTGTGCTTGAGGTACACCCGTGCGTGCTGCCTCCAGATAGCCCACGCTCAATAATCTGTCATTCAGCGCGACGTTGAGGGGCTTGCGCTCGAACAGGTCGGGGCGTGCGAGCGCAGCCGCCGCAACCACGTCCCAACAGACGAAAGCCTGCGATTCGTAGCGCTCCATCATGTCGTCGAACCAGTAGCCGCAGGTGCGGTGAACCCACGAATCCTCACCGAACGCCTGGCGAAAGTCGTCGAGCGAGAACTGAGCCGGAAGGCAGTTGTGCGAAGTGGCAATGGAGACCGGACAAGACGCCTGAAGAACAGCGCGCGTTGCGGCGGGATCGCACGACAAGTTGAGCTCGTCCATTATGATCCCGTTGATGGCAAGACTTTCGGTAATGCCGCCCATGAGGGTGATCCCGGCAAGGTTGGCGAAAAACGACGGATCCTCTTCTGCGGCGCCGCGCACGTTCGTAAGCGACCCTAAAGCAAGCACGTGAATCTCCCCAGGGTTCTCGGCCGCAGTGCGCGCGAGAAACCGCGCCGCGTCGCTGTCGGCGCTATCGGCGCTCGGGGCGCCCTCGTACACGGGAATTTCCTCCCCCGCCGCGGCAAGCGCTTCGAGCAGCCGTGCGGTTGCCGCGCCAACCGTACGAATGTCGCTGTTTCCGTACGTGGTGCAAACCGCCTCTATGCGCACCGGGTTGGGGCTTCCGAGCAAAAACAGCAGCGCCAGTCCATCGTCGATATCGCAGCCCTTTACGCCCATCGTGTTGTCGAAATCCACGATAACCCTCTTCTGAGTCACCCGCTCCTCCCTCCTCCGTGCATCCCGTTGCACGGCAGCAGATGGATGTGATCTAATACTAGCTGCAAGCAGTATAGAGCATCGGAGGAACAATGCAGCAAGGCTGGGATGAAGCGCGTAGGTTTGCCGCACAATCGGACGAATTGAAAGAGGCCCTTGGCGTGGGAAATGGCGCCACGCTGACGGTCGAACCGCTCGCGCAGGGCGAGCACAACTCGAACTTCGTCCTTTCGTGCGACGAGCTGCCCGCCAAAGCGGTTCTCCGTTTGAATTACTCTAGCCAGATAGGGTTGCGCAATCAGGCAAGCTACGAATACGAGGCTCTTAAGGCTCTTGCGCCAAGCGGGCGCGTGCCCCACGCGTTGTTTCTGGACGACTCAAAACGGATCATTCCCCAAGGCGTGCTGGTAATGGAATTCTGCGAGGGGCGACACCTTTCCTACGACACACCCGGCGACACCGATACGGCAGCTGCCCTGCTTGCCGACATCCATAGCACAAACCCCCTAGAGTCCTGCCGGCTGTTACGACCTCGCGACCCCCTCGACGAACAGCTTCGCGAATGCATTCGCCTTTTTTCCGCCTATCGCGCATGGGCGCACGCAGATCCTTGCGTCGTAGACACCGTCGAGAGTATGCTTCAACGTGCGCAGGACACGCTCAACACAGTGCCCCCCGCGATAGACCGCAACCACATTCTCAACACCGAGGCGGTTTCCGACCATTTCCTCATTCCCAACGACCCCGATAAAGCGCGCATGGTGGACTGGGAAAAGCCCATCGTGGGCGAGGCGACGCAGGACATAGCGTATTTCCTCTCGCCCACCACAACCATTTGGAAAGTCGATTTCGTCTTTAGCGATAACGAGCGCGCACAGTTCGTCCAACGCTATTGGGATGCGGTGGACGGACGCTTCTCGCGTAGGGGCTTCGACGAGCGATTCGGCGCATACGTGCAAACGAACTGCCTGCGCGGAATCACGTGGAGCGCAGCGGCAACCGTGGAATACCGCAGCCCCCACCGCGCTTTGAAAAACGCCGGCACAGAGGCGCGCTTGGGGCTCTACCTTGACCGAGAGTTCCTGGCCACCCTCACGCAGAGGTTTTTCTCCTAGCAAGGCGTGCTGCGACCCTCACAGCGGCAGCCTTCCACGAGACCGGCTAGTCGTCTTCCGCGTCGAGGGCGCGCGCCAGCACCTGCATGCGGCTTTCCACCTCTTCAATGATGCGGCTGCAGTCCTTCAGCTCGTGATAGGCGTTGACGCCCTGAATTTCTCGCACGGCCTTGTACTTCAGGTCGTGCTCCAGGCTGGCCCAAAAGTCCATGGCGATGGTGCGCAGCTGGATTTCCACCGGAATGAGCTCTTTTTTATCGAGGAAATACACCGGGATGCGGATGATGACGTGCAGGCTGCGATACCCGTTGGGCTTGGGGTTTTTGATGTAGTCCTTCACGTTGACGATAACTAGGTCGTCTTGGCGTTTGAGCAGGTCGAGCATGTTGTAGACATCTTGGATGTAGGAGCAGATGATGCGGATGCCCGCGATGTCCATGATGTAGCGCTCCATGTTTTCAAGCGTGGGCTCTTTGCCGTAGCGGCCCAGCTTCTCGAAAATGCTTTCGGGGCTTTTGATGCGCGACTCCACATGATGGATGGGGTTGCGATGCTTTTTGAGACTGAGGTCTTGGTCGATGATTTCGCAGCGCACCATCATCTCACGCATAGCCGCGCGGTACTTTTGGAGAATCTCGCGCGTCTTTCGCTCGGCGCTGCGCACGCGCGCCAAGTCGGCAGCCGGAAGAGACTGCTCGTCAAGAGCGTCCAGCGCGATGAGGGGCTCTTGCTCGATAGGGTCCACTTCGTCGCGTTCGCCCTGCTGTGCGTTCGGGTTGATTGCGCGCGGCGGCGCCACATGAACCTTTTTCCCTTTTGTGGTTGACCAGTCGGCTTCTGGAGCCGCGCGCCACCCCGTCGGGCGCGTCGCCGGCCAAGCAGGAGCGGCGGAAAGAACAATGCGCGTTCCGCCTAGCGTGCGGTAATCATCACTCGGGCGGGTTACATCCGATTTCGTCATGAGTGGGTCTCCTTGCGTGGACACTGCGCAATCATGATAGAACAATTGCCCCGACACCGCCACACCGAACCCCTTCGATTTCTCCCTAGCGAAGCTGCCGTTTAGCCTCCTGCCACAGCTGTTCTTGCTCGGCGGTAGACAAGTCCTCGATGCTGCGCCCCGCATCCCACGCGCACTGCTCCATATACGACCACCGCTTACGGAACTTGTTGCACGTCGCTCGCAAAGCGTCTTCAGAATCAATCCCCATCTTCCGCGCCACGTTCACCAAAGCGAACAGAACGTCGCCGAATTCAAGCTCGGCAGCCGTCACCAGCTCTTCGGGAGTCTTGACGCTATCGGAGCTTGCGTCCCCTCCGAGCTCTTTGTCGCCCTCGACTCTCGCTGAGCTTTCGCCACCATCGCCTGCGGGCAGTGCGCCCGTCACGCTGATTTTTCCCTTCGAGCCCTTCGGCGCAGCGGCGTATGCCTCTTTGAGCTCGGTAATTTCCTCAAAAACCTGCCTCCATACATCGTCGAGGGAGTCCCACTCGAAGCCGGCGGCAACGGCCTTGCGCGAAATCTTTTGCGCCTGCATAAGTGCGGGAAAGCTCGTGGGCACGCCATCGAGCAACCCTTCGCGCTTTTGCCCTTGGTCTTGCGCCTGCGCGTCGGCGGCCTCCTTCTCGGCAAGCTTGACCCGATCCCACAATCCAAGTACGGCCGAAGCGTCTTCGGCAGACGCGTCGCCGAACACATGCGGATGACGGCGTATCATCTTGGCATTGACGTCGGCGCACACGTCGTCGATGGTGAAATCACCTGCATCCTCGGCAATCTGGCTTTGCAGCACCACCTGCAGCAACACATCGCCTAGCTCCTCGCGCAAATGCGCGACGTTGCCCGACTCGATGGCATCAACCGCCTCGTAGGCTTCTTCAATCATGTTGTGCGCGATGCTCTCGTGCGTTTGCTCGCGGTCCCACGGGCACCCATCGGGCGCGCGAAGGGCAGAAATCGTGGCGCAAAACGCCTTGAAATGGGGGTGCGGTCGGGGGTTCGCCATGCGCTCGGCTGCGGTTACGGGGGCTTTGGGACTTGCGGAAGCGGGGTTTTGGGAATCGCGGATTTCTGCCATGCGAGGCTCCTCCTCTAGTGTTGTGCGCCAACTAGCAACGTGACAACAACCACGATCGCCACGCAGACGACCACGGTTGCGACGACGCCCACTACCGCACTCAAGGGCGGCTTGCGCTTCGCGTTCGTCATCATCTCCGTCCGCAGCTGCTCCTCGCGCGCTCGCGCACGTTCGGTTACCTTGCGTTCCTTTTTCTGCGACATGAGCGTCTCCTGTTGTGCCTGCCGGACGTTCAAGCCCAGCGCTCGTTTTATGGAGCCCATGATACCGCTCAGGCGGGCCTATGTGTGACATGGCGCACCTTTCGTTGGAAAGCCGACACAGACAGACGCGCCCCGAATCCGGTGAGAAGCTGCACTTTGCTCACGAAAAGATCCTGAAAAGCTGCAGTCCATCCATAATTTATCTTTGGAAAGCTGCGAGTTTCTCCTATTTTGGTTTTGGAAAGCTGCATCATTTATGAGAAGGCTGACCTCCGTCGTCTTCTCAGCGTTGCCCTTTTCGTTTGAGCATGCTCACCTCGGGTTTTCACGATGCCGCCGTGAAATGACGGTTCAATATACACGATGCCGCCGTGAAATAATGGATGCATTTACACGATGCTGCTCTTTCGAGCGTGGCGACAAAGCTCCGCCCGGCTGACGCTTCTGCCCTCGCCCTCCGCACGCTACAATAGCATCCAGGCAATATACGGAAGGGGGTGAGGCCCATGTCTAAGAAAGCGAAGCGCTCTGGCAAGTCGAAGGCTCAACGCGCCGCGCGGGAAGCGCAGCGTAACGTGCGCGCGCTCGCGCGCGAGAAAGACGGCGCCGTTTGGCACCGCTCCTCCGAAGAGGCGACCCTCGACGCCAAGCCGTGCTACAACGGATTTGCTTGCGGACACGGCGCACACGGCGACGCCAAGTACAACCGCACGCGAGAGCAACGCGCATGGAAGCGCCAGCTGAGACAGGAAGGGGCCTTGCGAGGCCCCTTCCCCCTTTTCGAAAGAGCCGACCTCCCCGCCATCGTCGCACGCGTCGCCGTTGCGATTGTGTTCGTGCTCAATGTGCAGTGCGCGTTGCAATTCGTGTTCTGGCCCGCATCGTTCGCCGGTGCCTACGAGCTGTCGGGAACTGCCGGCGAAGCTGCAGTGCGCGGACTAGGCGTGGCGTTTCTGATGTGGAACGCCACCTATCCCGCCGTCATCGCAAGCCCGCGACGCTTTCGGGCGCTCTACGTTGTTGTCCTGGTGCAGCAGGCAATCGGACTCGTTGGCGAAAGCGCCATCTTGCTGGGGCTTCCCGCCGGACACGACGTCCTTGCAGCCAGCATCCTGCGCTTCATCGCGTTCGATGCAGCCGGGCTGATCGTGATGGCAGCGGCGTTCGCTTGGCTGCTGAAAGCCCATCCGCGGCCTTCGGCCGGATAACTCCACTGCAGGCTTTGAATCTGGCATTGCGAACAGCTTAGGCAACCGGCGCTGCAGGCAAATCCATACGCGAGCATCTTGTTTCATCCCTCTATTACTATATTCCGTGCGCCGAGCGTCCACCCTGGGACGACCTCGGTGATCTTTGGCGCCTCGATGACGCATCCGGCAGGTGAGAGCCATGACGTCGCTTGCCGTCTACATCAATGGCCAGAGATGCGGAACCCTCTATGAAGACAAACACGGATCGCTTAGCTTCGAATACCTTTTAGGATACGATGGCCCAGCTTTGTCTCTTTCGATGCCCAAGGGACTTGCACGATATAACGACGCAGTGGTCACTAGGCGGCCAGCAGGCTAAAATCGCGCTTCGCCTTGAACAGGGGCACTGGTTTGAATGCACGGGAGCCTCGGCAACGACGCACATCTTAAAGCCCGGCGTTACGGGGATGGAATATCAGGCACTCGTGGAGTACCTCTCCATGAAAACCGCCTATAAAATCGGGCTTCCCGTTGCCGAAACCGAATACCGTCAATTCGGAGAAGAGCCTGCGATCGTCATCAAACGATACGACAGAAAGCGCCTGGAAGACGGAAGGGTGGAAAGAATCCACCAAGAGGATCTTTGCCAGGCGCTCAGCATCGACCCGTCTGTCAAATACACTGAGCAGGGAGGCCCCACCACGCCGCGCATCATTGAGCTTCTGCGTTCCACTGGCGCAAACGCTCGGGAAAACATCTATCGCTTCATCCTCTACCTGTTCTTCAACTACCTAATTGGAGCCACTGACGCCCATGCCAAAAACCACTCGCTGCTCCTGTTGGCAGACAACGATGTCCGTATCGCGCCCCTCTATGACGTAGCTTCCATCGCTCCGTATCGCAGCTTAACGCCTCAGAAAAGAAAGCCGTTGCGAGCTGCGCTCTCAATCGGAGACGAAAACAGATTCGGTTCGGTAGGAAGCGCCAATGTTGAGAAAATGGTTCGGGACGCAGGGCTGACCGACCTGGGGCTTGGCTCGAACATGCTGATCGAGCGGTTCCGCGCTATGGCAGACATCGTTCCCTCGGCTCTCAACGAGATTGTCGATGCCCACAAAGACTTGCGCGGTATCGATAAAATCGCCGCGCCTATGCAATCCGAGATATCGGCACACTGCCGCCGCACCGTCAAACGGCTATCATAAGCTCTGCCTTGCCGGAAGCATACCTACAAAGCTCGACCCGCAGAAAGGACATCCAATGATCGACCCCGGGCGCGCTGCGCTTATTATGATAGACATGCAAAACGGGTTCATCGACCCGACATCGTCGCTGTGCGTCGCAGGAGCGGCAGCAACAGTGCCGACGTGCGCCCAGGCTCTGGCGCGCGCCCGTGAACTGGGCATGACGGTATTCCATGTGCGCCGCGCCTACGCCCCCGACGGCTCAGACGTGGAACCGGTGCGTTACCACACATGGCTTGAAGGGGGACGCCCCCTGTGTGTCGAAAGCGACGACCCCGCTTCCCTTACGGCGCCCGAACCGCTTACGCCCGCCGAGGGCGATCGAGTGGTTATGAAGCCGCGCTTCTCGGCGTTTTTCGACACGCCGCTTGACGAGATCCTGCGTCGCGAAAACATCGACACCGTCGTGCTAACCGGCACCACCACGCCCAACTGCATCCGATCCACCTGCTACGATGCGCTTTCTCTCAACTACAACGTTGCGATAATTGAAGACTGCACGTCGTCTCGCACGCCCGAAGTGCAGCGTGCAAACATTGAAGACATGGCTTTTATCGGCGCATACGTGCTTGATTGCGCCGAGTTTTGCGAGCGAGGGCTCTCGGACATGCCGGACGTGGCAGGCGACGTCGCAAAAGCCGTTGGCGCGTATTATGCCAGCGAGGCAACTCGCTAGAAACCGGCAAAAGCCATCAGACCAAGGAAAAGCCATGCCCGTACTTCACATCGAAACCCTTGACGACCCTCGCCTCGACGCCTATGCCCGCCTCACCGAAGTCCAGCTGCGCAACAAGCTCGAACCGGAAAAGGGCATCTTTATCGCGGAATCGGAAAAGGTCATAGAGCGCGCGCTGGCTGCGGGCATGGAGCCGCTCTCGTTTCTGATGGAAGAGCGCTGGGTGCCGCAGGTGCAGGCGCTTTTGTCTGCGGCAGCGCGCAAGAAGGAGGTGGGCGCTCCGGAAGGCGGTCGCGCGTGCACCCCGAAGCGCCCCGGCAACGCGTTCGAGGACATTCCCCTGTTCGTTGCGCCCGACAACGTGCTGAAGTCGCTTACCGGGTTCGAGCTCACGCGCGGCGCGCTGGCGGCGTTTCGCAGACCCCGGCTCCACTGCGTGGAAGACCTCGTGCGCGACGCGCGCCTTGTTGCCGTTCTGGAAAACATCACCAACCACACCAATGTCGGAGCCATCTTCCGCTCGGCAGCAGCTCTCGGCGTTGACGCCGTGCTGGTAACGCCCGCCTGCTACGATCCGCTCTATCGTCGTGCCGTGCGCGTAAGCATGGGAACGGTATTCCAAGTCCCCTGGACGCGCATCGGAACGGAAGACGGGGCCTCGGGCACGCCCGGGCATCCAAGCGCCGCCTGGGCGAACGAGGGAATTCCCCTGCTGCGTCGACTCGGATTCAAAACTGCAGCGCTGGCGCTGTCGGATAACTCCATCCCACTCGACGATCCGAAACTCGCACGCGAAGACAAGCTCGCCGTGGTGCTGGGAACCGAGGGCGACGGACTCGCGCCCGAAACGATCGCGCACTGCGACTACACCGTGCGCATCCCCATGGAGCACGGCGTAGACTCGCTCAACGTGGCAGCAGCAAGCGCCGTGGCGTTTTGGGAATTGCGACGGCGATCGTAACGGCATCGAAGCGTCGCTTATTTCACCTATGAATAGTATTGAGATAGAATAAAAGGACAGCGCACCTACAGCAGCAGGAAGGAGGGTGCTGTTCATGTCGACCCCTTCCGAAATCAACCCCATGCCCACCGCAATCAACCCTGCGCCCGGTTCGCAAGATCCCTCCGTGCGCGAGCCCGCGTGCGAGCCGCAGGCTCCCGCGATTTTGCCGCCTCCCCCTCCGAAGCCACGGCCTTCCTCCCCGCAGGCTCCCCTGCCGCAGCCCGGATCTCCCCCCATCCTCCAGCTTGTCGATGCCGCGAAGGCTTACGGCCGCACGCGCGCCCTCGACAACGTGACGCTTTCTGTGCCGCGCGGGCGCATTGTTGGCTTGATTGGCCCTAACGGCTCGGGTAAATCGACGCTCATCAAGATGGCGGCAGGCCTGGTTCACCCCACAACAGGAACGGTGCTCGTCGACGGAAGACCTCCTTCCGCCGAGACGAAGGCGATCGTGTCGTACCTGCCCGAACGCCCCTACTTTTCCTCCCACACAAAAGTATCGGAAGCCCTGCAGCTGTTCTCGGATTTCTATCGGGACTTCGATCAGTCAGCGGCTATAGACATGCTGCGGCGCTTCGAGATAGCGCCCGACACATCGTTCTCGCAGATGTCGAAAGGAACGCGCGAGAAAGTGCAGCTGGTGCTGGTGATGGCGCGCCATGCCGCCTTGTACCTGCTTGACGAGCCTTTGGGCGGAGTGGATCCCGCCTCGCGTTCGTTTATCCTCGACACCATCGTCGCGCGCTATCGCCGGGAAGCAACGGTTATCGTTTCAACTCACCTGGTCGCCGACGTTGAGTCAATCCTGGACGACTTCATCCTTGTGAGCTACGGAAAGTTAGTGGCATACGCGCCCGTCTCCTCGGTGCGCGAGCTATACGGCATGAGCCTCGACGAATATTTCCGGGGGGTGTTCGCATGCTAGGAAAGCTGTTCTCCTACGATATGAAAGCGCTCTCGCGCATCCTGTTGCCTGTGCACTGCGCGGCACTGGCTTTGGGAGTTGTAGGGATGCTCGTCGCCTTTTGGTGGAACGCGTACGCAGATACGCACTCTATGTATCTCCCCCTGGCCTCTTCGGAAGGCGGCTGGTTCGCAGAGCCCAAACTCAACCCCGATTATCAGCTCATTCAAACCGTCTGCAACGCCGTGACCGTACTGTGTTGGATCGCGATACTTTGCACAACCATCGCCACGTTTATCGTGCCAATCCATCGGTTCTACTCGAACCTCCTTACCGATGAAGGGCACCTCACCCTTACGCTTCCGGTAAGCGCGTCGCAGATCGTGACCGCCAAAGCGCTTGCCGCCTTGTTGTGGATCGTCATCGACATCGCCGTGATCACCGCATGTGGCATCCTTACCCTTTTGGGCGTAGCGGGTCTCGAAGAATTCGAGGCCGTGATGAATGTTGTGGGCTCGGTGTACGGGATACTCGGCGGGGCGTTTGAAACTATTACAGATCAGGGGGTATTTTACCTTCCGTATCAGCTTAAGGGGCTTTTGCTTATCCTGCTTGGCTTTTGGAGCAGCGTGATGATTGCCTATTTGGCATTTACCTTGGGCGGACGCGCTCAGAGACGGAAAGTTCTCGCTGGGATTTTGTGGTATCTGGGGATCTCCTGGGGCGCCTCCCTCGTGTCTTCCGTCGTCAGCTCTTTTGTGGGAATCGCACTGGGTCAGGGAAGCGACACGCTTTTCTTCGTGACGATGTTTCGAGCAGCACTGAACGCGTCGTTCGTGATGGCGGTCGTCGAGATAGTGGCGGCGTTTCTGCTCACGCGATACGTGTTGGCGCGAAAGGTTGACGCCGCGTAGTGCCGAGCGGAAATCGCCAAAACACGAGATGCGTGAGCGAGCGCGAAAGGCGCCCTTCGCGCTACTTGTCGATTTGATCGCGTGGGTCTCGCAGCTCGTTGGGCATAACGCGCACTTCGTTCCAGCCCATCTGCTCAAGCGCGTCGGCGGTGCGCCAGGGCGGCGTGTTGCCGTCGTACGACGCGCAATAGTTGAGCGCCTCTACCAGCGTGATGTTGTGCATCAGATCCGCCATCGTATCCACATCGGGTACGGGAGGCAGGTAGATGGCAGGAAGCCCCGCCTCGCGCGCCTTGGCAATGTATGCCGGCAGAACTGTAAGGCCCTGCTGGTTATAGAACACGCCTGAATGATCGAACGCCGTTTTGCGCGGCCAGCCGACAATTGATACGCCCATTTCCTGGTCGGGCGCAAGCACGATGCCGCCCTTCTCGCTCATGTCGAGCTTTTGCAACGCCTCAAACCCCCGAACGACATCGTCCACGGTGAGAGCCGGCATGTCGGCCCCCATTGAAAGAATGGTATCAGCACCATCGTCCCATGCCTTCTGGAACGCATCGTTGTAATGCTCGTCGAAGCTTTTTCCTTCGTCGGTCGCAAATACAATCTCACGCGGCCACGTACCGGAATCGGCAAAAAGCTTCTTCATTTTGGGGAGGTTGTCCACAGGAGCCGTGGAGATGCGCATCTCATACGTATCGCGAATCTCTTCGCCCGTCGCAGGATCAACCGAGCAGGCACGCTGCTCGAGATTGGCCATTGCCGCACAGCAGATTTCCACCACATCGAAAAACATGCAGTGATACAGACCCGATGCAACATCGGGCTGGAACACTCCGTCTTTAAGCACCGTCAGGCGCGTCTTGACCAAGCCGGGCTCAGGCACTTTGCTGAACAGCAGCACTACGTTTTTGCGGATTCTCATAGCAGGCTTTCTCCTGGCTTCATTCGAAACGATAGCGGGAATCTCTCGCGCAATTGGGCGGATCGTGCCGAACCGCAGACTGCGCGCAAGTCAGCGAGAAGCCCCCTCGCACCGGATCTTAGCGCGAGGGGGCTTCGCAGCGTCAATCAGTTCGCCGGTCGGCTACCGACAGAACCGCTACTTGGCGATAAGCACTGAGGCGTTAGAGCCGTTCAAAACCTTGTGGCTTACGCTGCCAAGATAGGCCTTGATACCGCTTAGACCGCGGCTGCCAATTACCATCAAGTCGTATTCGCCCTTTTCGATGAGCTTGATGATCTCCGTAGCCGGATTCGTGCCGGTGATGATAAGCGTATCGGTGCGGTCGGCAATCTCGGGAACCTTTTCGCGCGCTTCCGCCAACAAGTCGCGGCCATCGGCAACCATCATGTCGAGAATGCTCTTAAAGTTTGCCGCCTGATTGTCGTCCAGCAACGGAATAGGCACGACATACACCAGGTCAACGTGCGTCTCGGCGCTTGGCGCAGCAATTGCCTGAGCCATGCTCAACGCACGATCGGCGCCGTCGGAGCCGTCAACTGCCACCAGAATCTTCTTGATAGCCATAATGACCTCCCTTGTTCTGAGCTGCGCCCGCGTTCGACGTGGCGTCGCTTCCGGTTCTCATGCTGCTGCATGCTACTTTCAGTATAAAGGTTTCCGCGTTCTCCGGAGGATAATTGTGCCAGACAGCGCAACAGAATAGGAGTCTATCCAACCTGCACGCCGCCTAGAACACGGCGTGATAAGGGCCTTTCACCGCAGCGCGCTCCTTGCCGTGCATAAGCTCGGAAAGGCTTTTCAAAAACGCGTCTTGGCTTCCATCAAGCAACCGAGCTACCAGCGAAACCTCGTCGGTGAACCGCTCGTCAACCAGCTTCGCGCCGTGCTCGAGCGCCAACCGCTTTACCTGCTCATATGACGAGTAGGGAAGCACAAGCTCCACGTCAACGCAGCACGAAACGCTCACGTGCTCCGCCGCCGCAATGCCCGCCTGCGTCGCCTGCGTATAGGCTCTCACCAACCCGCCTGTGCCCAACAGCACGCCCCCGAAATAGCGCGTCACCACCACGGCGATGTCGGTTAAGCCCGCATGGCGAATCACTTCCAGCGTTGGGAGCCCCGCAGTTTTTTGCGGTTCGCCATCGTCGGAATAACGCACGCGCTCGCCGCCGGTTCCCTGCCCGTCTGCGGAGCGCAGCACGTAGGCGTAGACGTTATGGCGCGCCATGCGATTTGCGGCCCGGATTTCTTCCAGAAACGCCAAAGCCTCTTCTTCGGTTTCCACGTGGGCAACGCTGGCAATGAAGCGGCTCTTTTTCTCTTCTATTTCGGCAACGGCACGGCCTTTGACTGTCGCATAGGATTCCATTGCAATCCCTACGCCACGCTCACCAGCGAGAACACCTCTGCGTCGCATGCCTTGGCAAGCTCGTCGCGCGGATGCAGGAACTCAAGCTCAAGCACAAACCCGAAGCCAACGACCTTAGCGCCGGTTTGCTCTATAAGCTGCGCCGTCGCCGCCGCCGTTCCTCCCGTTGCGGCAAGGTCGTCAATCATGAGCACCACGTCACTCGACGACAGCGCATCGGTGTGGACTTCCAAAGCGTCTGAGCCGTACTCAAGCTCGTAGGACTGCGAGAACGTCTCGCGAGGAAGCTTGCCCGGCTTTCGCGCAGGGACAAACCCCACTTGCATGCGATAGGCCACCGGCGCCCCAATCATGAAGCCGCGCGCCTCTGCGCCCACCACTTTCGTTACGCCGCAGTCGGCAAAATGATCTGCCAAGGCATCGACAACCGCCGCAAACCCGTCGGGGTCTTTCAGCAGGGGCGTGATATCTTTAAAAACCACGCCCGGCTCAGGATAATCGGGGATGTCGAGAATGAGGCTTTCAAAATCGAACGACGTCATGAGTTTCCTCTCTCACAAACCGCATGATAGGAAAGTCTACCAAAGCGAACGCCGGAGCGTTGAAGCCTCTAGGCCATCAGCTTCACGATGTTTTGCGCAAACGCAACCGGGTCGTCAAGCTGAATGCCCTCAATCAGCAGAGCCTGATCGTAGAGAAGGTTGGTGTAGAGGCGAACCTTGTCGGAATCGCCGTCTTCCTGCGCCTTCTTCAACACGTCGAACACCGGGCTTTTTGCGTTGATCTCCAACACGCGCTGAGACTTCACCTCGTCGCCGCCCTCGGGGTTGCGCGACATGATCTTTTCCATCTCAAGAGAAACCGGGCCTTCGGCGGTGATGCAGGCAGGCGCGTCGGTAAGGCGCGAGCTCACAATTACCTTCGTAACCGAGCCGCCCAACGCGTCCTTCATGGCGCCGAAGAGTTCTTCGTTCTCTTTGGTGACCTCTTCGGCCTCCTTCTTTTCGTCCTCGGAGGCAAGATCGATATCTCCACCGGCGACGTTCTTCAGCTCCTTGCCTCCCTCGCCGTTCTCGTTGGCGCCGTATTCGTGCATCGCCATGAAGCAGAACTCGTCCACGTCTTGCGTGCACAAAAGCACGTCGTAGCCCTTCTCCAAGACAGTCTTGACGATAGGCATTTTCGCCAGACGGTCCAGCGAGTCGCCTGCCGCGTAATAGATTGCCTCTTGCTCGTCGGGCATCGCCTTCATGTACTCGTCGAGCGTTATCATCTTCTGCTCCTTGGCGGAATAGAACAGAAGCAGCGGAGCGAGCTGGTCTTTGTTCATGCCGTAGCTTGAGTAGATGCCGTATTTGATGCCGCGACCAAAGTTCTCGAAGAACTGCTCGTATGCCTCGCGATCGGTGTCGCGCATGCTTTCAAGGTCGGACGTGATCTTCTTCTCGACGCGCTTTGCAATGGCGCGCAGCTGGCTGTTGTGCTGCAGCGTCTCGCGCGAGATGTTGAGAGTGAGGTCCTGGCTGTCGACGACGCCGCGAACGAAGTTGTAGTAGTCGGGCAGCAGCTCTTCGCACTTTTCCATAATCAGTACGTTGGAGCTATAAAGCGCCAAGCCCTTCTTGTAATCGCGCGCATACAAGTCGTAGGGCTGGCGGCTCGGAACGAACAGCAGCGCGTCGTAGGACAGCGCGCCCTCGGCATGAATGCTGATGGTACGTGCCGGATCGGCGAAGTCGTGGAAATCGGACTTGTAGAACTCGTTGTACTCCTCTTGGGAGACATCCGCCTTGCGACGCTTCCAAACGGGAATCATCGAGTTGATGGTGTCGATCTCGGTATAGTCCTCGTACTCGGGCGTGTAGTCGTCGCCGGCGTCCTCGGGCTTGGGCTTTTGGCGCGACTTGGTCACCTCCATCTTGATGGGGTAGCGCACGTAGTTGCTGTAGCGCTTGATCAGATCCTTCAGCCCGTACTCGGACAGGTAGGTGTCGTAGTCTTCTTCGTCAGTGTTGTCTTTAAGCGTCAGGATGACGTCGGTACCGTGGCTTTCTCGCTCAGCCTCTTCGATGGTGTAGCCTTCAACGCCGTCGCTCTCCCACGCCCAAGCTTGGCTGGAACCGTAGGCCTTAGACACCACGCGAACCTTCTTGGCCACCATGAACGCGGAATAGAAGCCGACGCCGAACTGGCCGATGATGTCGACGTCGTCGCCCTGCTGGTCGGCGTTTTCTTCCTTGAACGCCATGCTGTCGGAATGGGCGATGGTGCCAAGGTTGCGGTCGAGATCGTCTTTGTCCATGCCGATGCCGCTGTCGGAAACGGTTACCGTGCGGGCATCCTTGTCGTAAGAAACCGTAATTCCCAGCTCGTCTTTGGAGAGCTGAATGCTGCTGTCGGTCAGGCTCTTGAAGTAGAGCTTGTCTACGGCGTCGGATGCATTGGAAATAAGCTCTCGCAGAAAGATCTCGCGATTGGTGTAGATAGAGTTGATCATCAGATCGAGCAGTTTTTTGCTCTCGGTCTTAAACTTGCGCATGAGAAACGCTTCCTTTCTTTTTGGTTCCGCCAGCCTGCCAGCCGGCAAAACGGGCTGCCGCTGCAGGTGCCTCCGCCGACGTTACAAACGCGATGCAAGTGAAAAGGGAGCGGCGCAGGATCATCCCGAACGCCGCATCTTTAGCAGTCGAATCGCGCGAGTGCTAATTACAACCAGTAACTATAGCACCCCTCGGCAAAGGCGCAACCCCGCACTGAAGAAAATATGAGCGCTTCACACTTAGATTTACAGGAGAGCCCGAAATGGAATCTCATCGACTGCAGGCATGCGCGTCCGCTGCGATCATTCGGATTTGACACCAGCCGCCTTGCTCCGGCAGCAAGCAAAAAGTGGCAGCGCCTTCCGCCCCCCCTCCAGGAGCTTTCATGCGAGGTCGCCCGCCCAAGCGCCGCTTTTGCCACTAAAACCGCCGGCGCTTGTCAATACAACCGCTGATGTATTTATGTAAAGAAATATTCAGTTTAGGATGAAATCACCGTGTGTTTTACAGAATATTTATGAATTAAAGGAGCTTTTTACGCGGCGAACCTTCAAAGTAGGAGGATACACCGCGCTCGCCTGCGTGGTTGTGCTTGCCATCGCCGTTGTGGCAGTGCTTGCGATGGAAACGCTGCCGACCACATAGACAAAGCTCGACATTTCCGAGGAGGGAACAATCGCCCTGATCTCCGACAGCTTGCCGACGGTTTACCAGCTTTCCGGGCACAGCTCCACCACGCTTTCGAGCACCGTCAGCGCCGCCGTCGAGGACGCCAACATCCAACTTGAAGAGCTCAACTTGCTCTCAGAGGGAGACGTTCCCGACGACGCCGACGCCGTTGCCATCGTCGCGCCCGAGTTGGCATTGATCTCGTTTCATTCAACGGCGTGCAGCGCTTGCTCGTCAACCGCAATGACGTGGCAGACCTTTCCGTGCTCATAGCCACTTGGTAGAAAAGCAGATCTACTGCCCAAAGAAAGGAGAGCAGACATCGGAGGCGTGGCTCATTCAGAAACGCAGGCTGCGAAGGCTCCCTTTCGCACGCGGAAGAAGTTGACGGCGAACACAAGCCCCGCGAGAGCAAGCGCGCTGCCAAGCCCGGTGTAGAACACCGCAATAAAGACATCGGGCAGCAGATGCAGCGCCCTGATGGCTATGCCTCCGCTCATCATGACCGCCATGATCACAAAAGACCGCACGTCGAAAAACTTGACGAAAAGCTGGCGCTCGTCGCCATAGCCGGCAATGCGCTTTGTGTGCTTTACCGTGAGTTTGTAGAAGGCCATGAACCAAAACACGACGCCCACAACAACCGACAGGACCAGGTTGATAACGTTCACATACCCAAGCGCGTATTCCTCGATGCCGATTCGCGCAATATTAACTCCTGCCGCGAGCCACACCGCTGCAGCAATGATCAGGAGCGTAAGATTTTTAACCTTGAACACCGTTGCCTCCGCCGTCATAATGTGAACATCGTTCATCTGAACGGCGTTCATGCTAAGGCGAGGAGGAGAAGGGCGCAAGCTTTTCGAGACCCGACCTGCGTTTTTCACCGTTTTTCATGAACGATTCACAGTAATGTTCAGCGAACACGCCGCCTTCCCCCGCACTAGCATGCCGGCTGCTGGGGAAGCTTGAACGGCGGTTAGTCGGGAGAAGCGAAGGCGTATGGCAAGCAAGGCATCCATCAGCAAAACCGATATCCTCACCGCCGCCTACCAGCGCGCGCAAGACGGCGGCCTGGCGTCTTTGAGCATCCGCGCTATCGCCGCCGATTGCGGGGTGGCTGTGGGCAGCATCTACAACTACTTCCCCGACAAAGCCTCGCTCGTTACCGAGGTGATTCGCCTGTTTTGGGAGCATGCGGCACGCCGCGACGAAAACAGCAGCTGCTTCAGCTATCGCCCGGGGCAAAATCTCATTGGATTCTGCAGACAAGTTGCAACGGGAATGGGCACGGCGCTTGCGGAGTTTCGCTCAGACTGGCTCTCGGAGCTCGCGTCGCTAGACGCTCGCACCCTCCAGCGGGGACGCATTGCCGAAAAAGAATGCTTTGCTCATATTGAACGGGGCTTTTGCGTGGCGATTGCAAACGACCCCTCCATCGACTCCAAAGCCGTAGACGCAATTGGAAGGGAAGAGCTTGCGCATTTCATTTGGTCGAACATGCGCCAAGCGCTCTCCGACGGCGATACGGAATGCCGCGTTCTGCTGGCAATTCTGCGGCGCGCGCTGTATCGATAGTCTTTTTTAGGCACTCTCCGCGCCTTGGCTGCTCCCCGAGCCGCCGTCGCTATCCGCAAGCCTTGTCCCCGACGTCCGAACCTTTGCCAGCGTCTTAGATTGCCACGTGGCAATCCGTCACGTGGCGCATAAAAAAATCCGGCGGTCTAAAAACCGCCGGATCGATGAAGGACAGAGGGGGTGTCGTTGGCCTATTCGGGCGAGATCTTCTTGGAAGCCATGCGTCCGAAGAAACGCGCCAGCAGGTTGAACAGCAGAATGCATACCATCAGCACTGCCGCCGTGCCGTTCGACACCATCTCGAGATCGGGCACAACGCCTTCGGAGTTGATCTTCCAGATGTGCACCGCCAACGTCTCGGCGGGACGGAAGATGTTCCACGGACAGGACGGGCTGGAGAGGTCGAAGTTCGTGAAGTCGAGCGACGGAGCCGACTGACCTGCCGTATAGATGAGCGCCGCGGCTTCGCCGAACACGCGCCCTGCCGACAAGATGATGCCCGTGATGATGGCCGGAAGCGCCGCAGGCATCAGCACGTGGATGGTGGTTTCCCAACGGCTTGCGCCAAGAGCCAGGCCGCCTTCGCGCTGATCGTCGGGAATTGCTTCAAGCGCCTGCTGGATAACGCGCACCAGAATGGGCAGGTTGAACATCGTGAGCGCAAGAGCACCGGAGATGATAGAGAAGCCCCACCCCATCTGCAACACGAAAAACAGGAAGCCAAACAAGCCCACTACAATCGACGGCAGCGACGACAACGCCTCGATAACGGTTTTTACGGCGTTGGTGATCTTGTTCACCGGAGCGTATTCCGACAGATAGATTGCTGCTCCCAGCGAAATGGGAACCGAAATCACCAGCGTCAGAACAAGCAGGTAGAAGGAGTTGAACAACTCCGGCCCAATGCCGCCGCCTGCCTTAAACTGCTCGGGATCGCCGGTAAGGAAGTTGATGTCCACCAGCTTGCCAAACCCGTTGATGAGGATGTAGGCGATGATCGCAACAAGCACCACGCAAATGAACGCAACAATGAGGGTTAAAACGCCGGTCGCAATGTTGTTTTGCGAGGCGATGCGATGAGCGTATGCCTTCTCGTCTTTAGCCATTCTTCTTCAACCCTCCCTTGTGCTCGATAAAGTGAATGATGGCAATGAACACCAGCGACATGATGAGCAGAAGCAGCGCCAGCGACCACAGCACGTTGCTGTAAACCGTGCCCGTCATTTCGTTGCCAATTCCCATCGTCAGAACCGACGTGAGCGTTGCTGCAGGCGTAAACAGGCCATCGGGCATTTGCGCCGCGTTGCCAACAACCATCTGCACAGCCAGCGCCTCGCCAAACGCACGCGTCATTCCCAACACAACAGCCGTGCACAAAGACGGCATTGCCGCACGCAGCACCACGTGCCAAATGGTTTGCCAACGAGAAGCACCAACACCGTAGGAACCTTCGCGGTACGCACGCGGAACCGATGTCAGAGCATCAATAGAAAGCGAGGTAATGGTAGGAAGGATCATAAGCGCCAGCACAATGGACGAGGACATGATGCCATAACCGGTAGTGCCGGTCATGTCGCGCATCCAGCCCACCACGATAGTCAGACCAAGCAGGCCATACACAACCGACGGAATGCCCACCAGAAGCTCAACCACCGGTTGAAACACCGTGCGGCCGAATTTCGGAGCAATCTCCACAACGAAAATGGCCGAGCCGATGGCAAATGGAATCGCGATCACGGTAGACAGCAGGGTTACCGAAAACGAACCTACGATCATGGGAAGCGCACCAACGGTAGGCATACCGTTGGCATCGTCTACATGCGGGTTCCATTCAGTTCCCGTCAGGAAGGCGATGGGGCTGATCCCGTCTACGAAAAACGTTGCCAAGCCATGTTGGGCGACCATGAAAATAAGGGTGATTACCAGCAGCACCACAACGGCAATGCAGGCAGCCGACACCGTTTTGCCGGCAAGGTCGACGCGCCCTTTCTTGCTCAGTTTGCGCCGTCCACCCTTAGCAGGGGTGTCCTGTGCAGTTGACACGGAAAAACCTTCCTCTTCAAAACCGCTTAAACGGAGGGTTAAGCTCTGCGGCGCTTGCCCCGCAGAGCTTTGGTTGACAGTACGTCCATACACAAGGAAGCCCCCCGAACTCATTGGGGGGCTTTCCTAGGGAAGGAAACCTTAGAGCTCGGTTACGTTGCCCTCAGCGTCTTTTTCGACCTTCATTCCGGATACGGGGATGTAGCCGTTCTCCTCTACGAGAGAGCCCTGAACCTCGTCGCTCATCATGTAGTCGATGAACGCCTGGGTTGCCTCGTCGGGCTCCAGAGCGGTGTACATGTGCTCATATGCCCAGATGGTCCAAGAGTTGTCCTCGACGTTTGCGGTCTCGGGAGCAACGCCGTCTACCGACAGAGCCTTGGTCTGATCGTCGAAGTAGGAGAATGCCAGGTAAGAGATGGCGCCCGGGGTCTCGGAAACCATCTTGGCAACGGTGCCCGAAGAATCCTGCTCCTGGAAGGTTGCGGATTCCTGGTCGCCCAGAACTGCAGCCTCGAACACGGCGCGCGTACCAGAACCAGCCTGACGGTTGATGACAACGATCTCCTCGTCGGCGCCGCCAACCTCGCTCCAGTTGGTCACCTCGCCGGTGAAGATGCGGGCGAGATCCTCAAGCGTGATGTCGTCAACAGTGACGTCGGGGTTAACGATAGGTCCCATGCCTACAACACAGACGCGGTTGTCCTTGATCTTCTCGGCGTCGGCAGGATCGTCAACCTTCTCCTCGGCGAACACGTCGGAGTTGCCAATCTGCACAGCGCCCTGAACGATCTGGGTGATGCCCTGGCCAGAACCGCCGCCCTGGATGGTGATCTGAACGCCAGAGTTTTCCTCCATGAACTGCTCGGCAGCAGCCTCTACGAGGGGCTGCAAAGCAGTGGAGCCAACTGCCGTAATAGAGCCGGACAGATCGGCAGCCTGGTCGCCGCCCTCTTCTGCGCCGCCCTCGGTGGTGGTGGTGCCGCCGTTGCTAGAGCAACCTGCCATGGTCAGGCCAGCCAGGGCAGCAGTGCCGCCGGCAACCGTCAGAAAACGACGACGGCTCATGGAATTCTTAGCGATCTGCATGATCAATGTTTCCTTTCCTCAGAACTTTCGTTCACTCGCTTTCAAGAGAGGATTACTCCTCGCCTGCGCTTGCCTATGGTAGAAACCGGCTATCAGAAACTGATAAGGTACGTGCAAAATCTCTGTTAAGTCGGCTTCCTAGAACCTGTTTTGCGCGGTGCTGGACACTTGCACCTCGTTGGCCAGCACCTATGCTTGCTGGCGCCGCTGCGCCGCTGTGCGACGCCGCCTCGCAGCCCACTAGTTCAACGGCTCGCCCTTGTACAAGCCGGTGACGGAATACTCAACCCACTCTGCGATGTTTTGGGCGTGATCGCCAATGCGCTCGAGGTACTTGGCAACCATCAACGCCTCAACCAAGTTGGCGGCAGGCTCCTCGTCGTTTTTGATGGCGTTAATAACGTCGAGCTTCACCCGCTCGAACAGTTCGTTCACGCCATCGTCTTCGCCAATAACGGCATGGGCGCGCTCCTCGTCCCGATGAACATAGGCGCCAACCGCTTCGTGAACCATCGCGCTTGCACGCCCGGCCATCGCAGACAGATGAGCGTTCAGCTCGCTATCGAAGTCGCCTTTCAAGGTAAGCACCACGTCGGCGATGTCGGCAGCCTGGTCGCCAATGCGCTCGAGATCGCCCACCATCTTCAGGGCGGCGCCAACGTGACGAAGGTCTCCTGCAACAACGGGTTGCTGCATCAGCAAGAGCCTCAGGCACATGCCCTCCACTTCGCGCTCCTGGTGATCGATCTCGTCATCGCCAGCGATGATTTCACGGGCTTTTGCCTCATCGCGCGTGGAGAGAACCTCAACGGCACTCATAAGCGCCGTCTCGGTTAGCGTTGCCATCTCCTTTAGATCGTCGTTAAGCTGCTCAAGCTGCGCATCGAATCTGGCGCGAGGCATGCAATCACCCAAACCTTCCTGTGATGTAGTCTTCGGTTCGCTTGTCGGAGGGGTTGCTGAACAGCTTTTCGGTATCGTCGAACTCTACCAAATCGCCCAGCAAGAAGTAGGCGCACTTATCGGAAACGCGGGCAGCTTGCTGCATGTTGTGGGTCACCATGACCACCGTGTAGTCTTTCTTCAGCTCCACCGCCAGCTCTTCAATGCGGCTGGTAGACAGCGGGTCAAGCGCGCTGGTTGCCTCGTCCATCAGCAACACGTCGGGCTCCACCGCAAGCGCACGGGCAATGCAGAGGCGCTGCTGCTGGCCTCCGGAAAGCGCCAGGGCGCTGTCCTTGAGACGGTCTTTCACCTCGTCAAAGATTGCAGCTTTGCGAAGTGCAGTCTCAACGATTTCGTCGAGCTTGTCCTTGCTCTTGGTGCCGTGAGTACGCGGACCAAACGCCACGTTGTCGTACACGCTCATCGGGAAGGGGTTGGCCTTCTGGAACACCATGCCGATGCGCTTGCGCAGCAGGTTGACGTCCATTTCTTTGCCGTAGATCTCCTCGCCGTCAAGCGTGACAGATCCTTCGATACGGCATCCGGTGACCATGTCGTTCATGCGGTTGAGTGTGCGCAGAAGCGTCGACTTGCCGCAACCCGACGGGCCAATAAATGCCGTGATCTGGTTCTCGGGGATGTCCATGTTGATGCCGTGCAGTGCGTGGAAATCGCCATAGTACAGGTCGAGATCCTTCACGGTCATCTTGATGGAAGCCGAGGCGGCGTCATGAGCACCTTCGTACGCCACCTTGTCCACGATGCCCTGGAGGCTGGCTTCTACCATTCATACGTCCTTTCGCTTCGTTTCCTGGCTTGAGCGCAGGCGGATTTCAGCGCGGCGCTGCATCGCGAGTCTGGCGAGAGGGATCTCACGCCCGGCGCGGCACAGGGCACACGACGATCCAGTCGGCGCTTTCGCCGATAGAGCACTCTATGAGGTTGGAATTAAAGGGACGTCAGACGGAGGTCAAATCTTTGCAAAAAAGCGACGGGGCTTCGTGGCCTCAGAAACAAGAAGCGCAAGCTGCCCAACCGCCGTTAGGAGCGCTGGGCAGCTTGCGAGCCAGATCAGATGAGTCGAAGCGCTATTTACGCACCGAGCTGTAGATGGTGCAGACGCGGTTGCCGTCGGCGTCTGTGGAGTACGCCTCGAAGTCGGCCACGTCACCGCGCGGGAAATCCGGCCCGTAGATGATGTCCCAGGCCGCGTTCATGGTGTCGGGCGTCACGTCGAAGCGCGCGTAGGTTCCGGCCGGGATGGTGAACTCGACCATGTCTTCGGGCACCGCGCCGTCAGCTGCACAGCCGATGACGGCGTCGTACTCCCACACGCTGTAATCGTAGTTGCAATAGATAGCGTAAAGGTCGAACGGCTCGGTGGCGCGCCCCTCGATCTCGTTGATGCGCCCCTCGGGCGTCGCAGGCTGCCCCATCGGGGCGCCCAGCATCCCTCGCCACAGGTTTGGGATCTTCAGGCTGCACTCGCCAGTGGTAGATTCAATGCGGTCGCGCAAACCAACCACGCGCGTTTCCGGAAACTCGACAAGCTTATACTCCATAACGGCCTCGCTTCCCTCGACTCCCTACGTTCATTACATTCTACTCCGTAACACGGCGTGCACAGCACGTCGAACGAGCGCCAGGCGCTGCGCTACCTCGCCACCGCAGCGACCCGCAGCTCGTTTATATGCTGCAGCACGCTCGCCGCGCCCGCGATAACCTGCGCGTCGCCCTCTGCGGACACCTCCAACATCGTCGGCGCCTGCATGATGCCAAAACGCTGGCAAAGCTCAACGTTTTCCTCGGCCATCAGCTCTTCGTAGGGAATGTCCGCCTCGTCCATCTGAGCCGCTGCAAACTTGCAGTTGGGGCACGTGCGCGTCGCAATCAGATAGCGCCCGGCAGGCAAAGCGACGCCGACGTCCTGGGCAACCGCGGCTCCTTTTGAGACGTCGACTACCGTCGCCTGCCCCGCCAGCGGCCCGTGATGGGTAAGCTTAGACGCGCCCAAATCGTAGAGCTTGCGATCCTTGAACTCCTGGCTCTTGCCGTCGTTCCAGTTTTTTACCGGACGATAGTAGCCGGTAATGCGCGAGTACACTTCTGTCTCCTGGTGGCATTTCGGGCACTCGTAGACTTCGCCCGCGATGTAGCCGTGCTCCCTGCACACCGAATACGTCGGCGACAGCGTGTAGTACGGAAGCTCGTAGTTCTCGGCGACCTTGCGCACCAGCGTTGCCGCCGCCTTCCAGTCGGGCAGCTTCTCGCCGAGGAACGCATGAAACACCGTGCCAGACGTATAGAGCGTTTGCAGCCCGTCTTGGATATCGAGCGCGCTGAAGATATCTTCAGTGTAGCCCACCGGGAGATGAGAGCTGTTGGTGTAGTAGGGCGTTCCGTTCTCGTTAGCGGTGATGATGTCGGGGAACTGCTCCTTGTCGTGCTTGGCGAACCGGTACGTGGTGCTTTCGGCAGGCGTGGCCTCCAGGTTGTACAGATCGCCGTACTTCTCCTGGTAGTCGCTCAGGCGCTCGCGCATGTGGTTGAGCACCGCTTTGGTGAACTCCTGTGCGGGGACGGCGGTCAGGTCGCACTGCAGCCAGCCCGCATTGAGGCACGCCTCGTTCATGCCCACCAAGCCGATGGTGCTGAAATGATTGTCGAACGTGCCCAGGTAACGCTTGGTGTAAGGATAAAGCCCTGCATCAAGCAGCTTCGTGATAACCGTGCGCTTGGTTTTGAGCGAACGCGCCGCTAAATCCATGAGGTGGTCGAGCCGCGCGTAAAATTCAGCCTCGTCGGTTGCCTGATAGGCGATGCGCGGCATGTTGATAGTCACCACGCCCACCGATCCGGTAGACTCGCCGCTGCCAAAGAACCCGCCCGACTTCTTGCGCAGCTCGCGCAGATCCAGCCGCAAGCGACAGCACATGCTGCGAACATCGGAAGGCTCCATGTCGGAATTTATGTAGTTGCTGAAATACGGCGTACCGTATTTGCTGGTCATCTCAAACAAAAGCTTGTTGTTCTCGGTTTCCGACCAATCGAAATCGCTTGTGATGGAATACGTGGGGATAGGGTATTGGAATCCGCGACCCTCGGCGTCGCCCTCGATCATGACCTCAATAAACGCCTTGTTCACCAAATCCATTTCACGCTGGCACTCGCCGTACGTGAAGTCCATCTCGCGACCACCCACGATGGCGGGCTGGTCGCGCAGGTCGGCCGGACACGTCCAGTCGAGCGTGATGTTGCTGAACGGTGCCTGCGTGCCCCAGCGCGAGGGAGTGTTGACGCCGTAGACAAAGCTCTCGATGCAATGCTTGGTTTCTTCGTAGGAAAGGTCGTCGGCTCTTACAAACGGCGCTAAATAGGTGTCGAAGCTCGAAAATGCCTGCGCTCCCGCCCACTCGTTTTGCATGATGCCCAAAAAATTGACCATCTGGTTGCACAGGCTTGCCAAATGCTTGGCGGGCTTGGACGTAATCTTGCCCGGAACGCCGCCCAGACCCTCTTGAATAAGCTGCTTGAGCGACCAACCGGCGCAATAGCCGGTAAGCATCGACAAGTCGTGCAGATGGATATCGGCGTTGCGATGGGCGTCCGCCACTTCTTTGTCGTAAATTTCCGAGAGCCAGTAGTTCGCCGTGATGGCGCCTGAATTCGAAAGGATCAAGCCGCCAACGGAGTAGGTGACCGTAGAGTTTTCTTTCACGCGCCAGTCTTCTACCTTCAAGTAGCTATCGACCAACGACTTGTAGTCCAAAAGCGTCGCTTTGGCGTTGCGCACGTTTTCGCGCTGCTTGCGATAGAGGATGTAGGCTTTGGCAACGTCGGCGTACCCCGCCGTAGAGAGCACTTCCTCTACGCTGTCTTGAATGTCTTCAACCGTGATGATGCCATCGTGCACCTTAGGCTCAAAATGCGCAGTTACATTCAGCCCCAAAAGATCAATGGTAGACGGGTGGTACTGCTTTTCCAGCGCATCAAACGCTTTGGAAATGGCTGCGGTGATTTTTGCAACGTTGAATTCTGCGATTTTTCCGTCGCGCTTTTGAACCTGGTACATAGACGTTCCTTTCGATAGGACAGTGAAGTCAATCCTAACGGCGCAAGAATGCTGAGTCAATGCAAATACCAATATCTTGAAACACTTTTTAACAGAGCCACAATATATGGTGGTTTTATTTATTTTTAGTGAAGCATAATGAATCGTTGGGGTGCCATGAATGCCCACCTGCAGCAACCTTGTCAAGCGGGTCATGCCAGACGCTATACTAGGCAATGGAACAAGCGTGACGCGCGGCCTATCGGCGACACCCGCCAGACGCGATGCCGCGCCCAACAACGAGCAGAGCCCAGGCTTTGTTCGGCCATGACGAAAGAGCCCCTATGCGCATTGTCGGAATGCAAAAATTGACATTGCTTGACTACCCTGGGCGCACGGCAGCTACGCTCTTTACTCCAGGGTGCAATTACCGCTGCCCGTTTTGCCACAACGGGGAGCTGGTGGCGCTCTCTGAGCCGCTTGCCCTGGCCTCCGAACCCGGCCTCGCACTCTCGACCGAAGACGTGCTTGCCTTTCTGCGCAAGCGCCAGGGACTACTAGACGGCGTGTGCATCTCCGGCGGAGAACCCTTGCTTCAGCCGGATCTTGCTCGGTTCTGCGAAGAGCTTCGCGTTCTAGGCTATGCAGTCAAAATCGACACCAACGGATCCCAGCCTCAGCACCTGCGGGAATTGCTCGATGCCAGCCTCGTTGACTATGTGGCGATGGACGTGAAAAACGCGCCGGCACGCTACGCCGAAACCACCGGGCTTCCTGACGCGCACTTGGAAGAGATTCGGTCCAGCATTGCCCTGCTCGCAGAGCGCGCCCCGGCTTTCGAGCTTCGCACGACCGTCGTGCGCGAATTGCATACCCAGCAAGACCTCTGCGCTCTTTCGCAGTGGCTTGCCAGGCAGATGGCGTCCGCCCCACGCGGCGCCCATCACAAACCCGTACCTTGGTACATCCAAAACTTCAAAGACTCCGATACCGTCTTGACGGGCAAAGGGAGCCTGCATCCCTGGCAAGAAGACGATTTGCGCACGGTGCTTCCCCTCCTGCAAGAAGCGATGCCAAGCGCTAGGCTGCGCGGGGTTGCCTGAGAAACAGCATGCCCCTATGCCCAATATATGTTCCCGTTTTGTGAAGAAAAACACCATATATTGCGTTTTTTCTTATCAACCTTTCTTTAAAGATGCAAAGAACCCGTGCACATCCGTCGCCTTTTCCGTATACTTGGCAACTGCGGCAATCACACCACACACCCCGCGCAAATGCGCCATAAACGTTCTACGCCGCGTGAAGGAGAGAGCTGTGAACACCCCTTCTCGTAGACCTCGCTTTTCGCCGTCTGTGCGCATTCGCTCGCTTGTTTTTCTTTTCCTTGTGCTGGTTTTCCTTGGTATGTTCGTCTCGCTTTGCGGGTGCTCGCCTCATTCAGCCTCCAGTACAAATTCAGATGAACCGAATTATGCAGGCTCCGTTTCCGACGAATCAGTCTCTGCTTCCTCTCATGGCGAATCTGACACCAAAGACGCCGAAGCGGGAGCTGGGAAACCCTCCGGCTCACTTGCCCAGCAAGCAGAAACGCTAGTTGCGTCCATGTCTTTAGAGCAGAAGGTCGCTCAGCTCTTTGTGGTTCGCCCCGAATCTATCACGGGAATGGGAACGGTCACGCAAGCAGGCGAGGCAACCCGCGCGGCCTTAGAGAAATACCCCGTGGGCGGGTTGGCCTACTTCTCAAACAACCTGATCGACGGACCTCAGACGAAGCTGCTTCTTTCAAATACCCAGACCTATTACCGCGAGATCACCGGACTTCCCGCCTTTTTGTGCGTAGACGAAGAGGGAGGTACCGTAGCTCGCATCGCAGGCAACCCCGATTTCGCGGTGGAGAACGTGGGCGATATGCGCGAGGTAGGCGCAACAGGCGACACCGACTACGCGCGAAGCGTCGCAGCAAACATCGGCAGCTATCTGCGCGACTACGGCTTCAACGTAGACTTTGCCCCCGATGCCGATATCGCCAACAACCCTGGTAGCACCACGATGGCGCAACGCGTTTTCGGCACAACCGCTGATGAGGTGTCTCCGATGGTGAAAGCCCAAGTGGAAGGTTTCCTGTCGGCAGGCATCCTTTGTGCGGCGAAACACTTTCCCGGCATCGGAGGCGCAGAGGGCGACAGCCACAACGAGAGCATCTACTCGGAAAAAACCGCCGACCAGATGGCAGAAGAAGAGCTCCTGCCTTTCCAAGCTGCCATGGAAGCACAAGTGCCCTTCATCATGATTGGGCACCTTTCCACTCCCAGCATCACCGGATCCGACCTGCCCGCAACTGTTTCACGTGAAATCGTCACCGGCCTTTTGCGCGACCGATTGGGCTACCAGGGCATTATCATCACCGACTCCCTGGAAATGGGGGCAGTTACCGAGCGCTACACGCAAGAAGAGATTGCCGTTGCCGTACTGGAAGCAGGCGTTGACATGGTGCTCTTGCCTGTTGACTTTCCCGCCGCTTATCAGGGAGTGCTCGACGCGGTTGCGTCAGGCCGTTTGAGCGAAGACCGCATCGACAGCTCCGTCGAACGCATCGTGCTCACAAAGCTCGCCTGGGAAAGCGGCGTCTAGGCTCGAGACAACGCTAAAGCGTGGCGCCAAAACAGCCAGAGAACGCCAAGTCGCACAGAGGCGCCGAGCATTTTTTGGAAAGAGCGGCTCGGCATGCCGCCTAACTTAGCGGGTGCGCCAGAGCCCTCTCCCCTTCCCGCAATCTCCTCGGAGAAGTAGTCGCCCCCCCCCCGACCCGATCCGCCGAGTTCTTCGCTGCGCATGGTATAGTGGAGAAGTTCGCGATGAAACGCCTGCAGCAAGTCGGTCTGAACTCTCCGCTTGTACAAGGCCCCGCGACTCAACCGCACCTGCGAGATCAAGGAGCATCATCATGGCCAATTGCCTTGTCGCCCAATCCGGCGGCCCTACCGCAGTCATCAATGCCAGCCTTGCTGGCGTCATCCGCGCGAATCAACTCAACCCCGTCTACGAGCATGTATACGGCGGGCTCCATGGCATCGAGGGCGTCCTCGACGACAAGCTCTACGACCTTACCAACCTGTCTGGTCATGAAATCGAGATCCTCAAGCAAACGCCCTCAAGCGCGCTGGGTACGTGCCGCTACAAGCTCAAGCGCGGCAACGACACCGACTTCAAGCGCTTGGTGGACATCATGGACAAGCACGACATCGAGGTGATGTTCTACATCGGCGGCAACGATTCAATGGACACCGTCGACGCGCTGTCCGAATGGGCGCAAGAGCACAACATGCCGCAGCGTTTTGTGGGCATTCCCAAAACCGTCGACAACGACCTCGTGCCGGTGGATCACTGCCCCGGTTTCCCCAGCGCAGCCAAAATCGCCAACCAAATCGTACATGCCACCTACCTCGATTACGCGGCCTACACGCGCCCCGAGGTGTTCATTGTCGAAACTATGGGCCGCGATGCCGGCTGGCTTGCCGCAAGCTGCTGCGTAACCGGCGACGTCGACCTGGTTGTCTTGCCTGAGGTCGACTTCGACAAAGACGCCTTCCTTGCAGAGGTGAAAAAGAAATTCGACGAAAAGGGCGAGTGCTACATCGTCGTTTCTGAAGGAGCCCACTATGCCGACGGCACCTACCTGTCTGCCGGCGACACTGCCAACGACGGATTCGCCCACGCGGTGCTAGGCGGCGCCGGCCTCCAGCTCAAGCAGATGATCATCGATTCGGGCATCGTCCCTCGCGGCGTCGTTCAGGATCTTTCTCGCGCAGCGCGCTCCAGCAACTTCGCACAAAGCCTCACTGACGTGACCGAAGCATACGAGTTGGGCATGAGCGCACACATGCGCAGCGCCGATCCCGCGTTCACTGCGCAGGTAGTGGGAATCGAACGCGCAACCGACGAGCAGGGCGGCTATTGCGCACGCTACTTCGCAAAGCCGGCATGCGAGTTCGCCAACTTCGTAAAGCATTTCCCCGTCGAGTGGATTCTTCCCAACTACCAGGGCATCACCCAGGAAGCCATCGACTACTTCACGCCACTGATGGCAGGCGAGCCCAAACTCGTTATGGACGGCGCAGTTCCTGCAACCATCGTGCCATTCAACAAGCGCTAGCACACCACGCAACACCGAATCGAGCCGCCCGCAAGCCGCAGGCGGCCCATTTTATTGCTAAAATCCGCACTCGGAAAGCGCAAACCGCAACATCGCGGCTGGCTGGAGCCTTTCGACCGCCACGCCGCAACCCAGCAAAGGAGACGCCACATGATCCGCAATATCGTTGAGATCGATGAAGAAAAATGCACCGGATGCGGCTTGTGCGCCGACGCATGCCACGAGGGCGCCATCGGCATGGTTGGCGGCAAGGCGCGTCTTTTGCGCGACGACTACTGCGACGGCCTGGGAGACTGCCTGCCGGCATGTCCCGCCGACGCCATTCGCATCGTTTCCCGAGAAGCGGTTGCCTACGACGAGGCGGCGGTTATAGCCAATCAGATGGCGCAGGCAAAGTTGAAAGCGCATACGAGCATGCCGACACAAGGCTGTCCCGGCTCGGTTGCAAAAGCCATTTCTCGCCCCGATAAAGCTGAGGCGACAGGTTCCGCCGCCGTAGAAGAGGGCGGCATTTCGCCCCAGCCCTCACGGCTTTCCCAATGGCCGGTGCAGATCAAGCTTGCCCCGACCAACGCGCCCTACTTCCAAGAGGCCGATCTGCTAATTGCCGCCGACTGCTGCGCTTTCGCCTACGGCAGCTTCCACGAGGATTTCATCAAAGGGCGCGTCTGCCTGATAGGCTGCCCCAAGCTCGACGGAGTCGACTACTCCGAAAAGCTCTCCGCAATCTGCTCGGAAAACAGCATTCGGTCGATCACAGTTGCACGCATGGAAGTTCCCTGTTGCGGAGGTATCGAGCACGCAGCACAACGCAGCGCCGATGCCAGTGGACGCTCCCTGCCGATGCGCATCGTTACCATTGCAACCGACGGTAGCGTCATTGCAGACGATGCTCGCTAATAGCCGATGCGCGTCGTTCTGATGCGGGACACGGCGAGGGATTTTCGCGCCTAGCTTCGCACCTTCAGCAGCGCGCGAAGCTCGGCTTGCACGCTGTGCTCGGCATTCGTTCCGATAACGCGGCTAGCAATTTGCTTGATAGCAGAGCGGCCGTTTTCCATCGCGAGGCTCAAGCCCACCATGCGCAAGATCTCGTAATCGTTCATGGAGTCGCCAAACGCCATCACTTCATCGGCGGAGATGCCATGCACCGCCATAACCTGCTCGATGCCCGTGGCCTTGTTGACGCCGCGCTGCATGACATCGATCCACTTGTTGCCCGAGGGCGCGAACACGAAGTCGTCGCCAAGTTCGCGCGTGAGGGCATAGGCCATGTCCATGACCCCTTCGTCGCAGTATACCGACGCTTTGATGATGTTGACTTCCGGTGCCGGAACGTCGTCCATGCAGATCGGGCAGGGAAGATTTTTGTCCACTTCGCGCTCAAAAGCACTTTCCTCGTCAAGAAGATAGCTGCGCGTGTCATCGAATAGGGCAAGGTGCAGGGTGTCGAACATGCTCACTGCGTGGTTCAGCCTGCGAACTGCAGCGTGTGAGAACACCTCGCGGTCGACAAGGTGGCCGCCAACCACCACTTGCGCCCCGTTAGCGGCAACAAAGTCGATGCGATCCGCAACGGGGGCGAATTGATCGCGAAGCGTGTCGAAGCGTCGCCCAGATGCGGCAACGAACGCTATGCCCGCATCGTGGAGGCGGTCGATCAGCTCAAATGTTTCTGGGGGAAGCTCGCCTTGCGGGTCGAGCATGGTGCCGTCCATATCGCTTGCAACGAGCTTGACGCGTTGAAGATCCATTATGTCCCTTTCCTGCCTAGTTCAAGAGGGGTCGGTGAGCTTCGTTCGAAACGACCTCGAACGAAGTTCGGCGCCATTGTACGGTGCGGGCAGGCACGCTGCGCCATCCTCACGATCTCGCCACACGAATTTTGCGTGAATTAGATGTTGGGGTGAGCTCGTCTTGTTGAAAAGCTCGGTCGGGATAGTCGGTATAATGACACGGTTGCGAAACGTTCCGCCGTCCTCATGCGTTACGCTTCTGCAAACGAGAAAGGCTTGATTACATGGCGTTTTTGCTTGGCTGCGAAAAAGTTCGGGTTGAGTTTCCCACCAAAACGGTGTTCGACGGCATCTCTCTCGGCGTCAACGAGGGAGATCGCATCGGCATCGTCGGCCGCAACGGCGATGGCAAATCGACCCTGCTAAACATACTTTCCGGAACGCTTGCGCCCGACGAGGGGCGTGTAGTGCGTAACGGAACGGTGCGCGTGGGACTGCTCGGACAGCGCGACCGGCTCGACGACGCAGACACCGTAAAGCACGTCTTAGTCGGCGACACCCCCGAATACGAATGGGCTGGCAATGCGCGCATCCGCGACATCCTCTCGGGCTTGGTGTCCGACATCCCCTGGGAAGCCACCATCGGCACGCTCTCGGGCGGTCAGCGCCGACGAGTGGACCTTGCCCGCCTGCTCATGAGCGATTGGGATGTGCTTGGCCTGGACGAACCGACAAACCATCTGGATATTCGAGCCATATGGTGGCTTGCGAGGCACCTCAAGACGCGCTGGCGCTCAGACGCAGGGGCGCTGCTTGTGGTTACGCACGACCGCTGGTTCCTCGACGAAGTGTGTCTTGACATGTGGGAAGTGCACGACCGATTGGTGGAGCCCTTTGAAGGAGGCTATTCCGCCTACATCCAACAGCGCGTCGAGAGGCAGCGCGTGGCAGCGCTTGCCGAAGAGAAGCGCCAAAACGCCCTGCGCCGCGAGCTCGCCTGGCTTGCGCGCGGCGCAAAGGCGCGCTCGACCAAACCGAAATTCCGCGTAGATGCCGCACGGGCGCTCATCGCGGATGTTCCCGAATTGCGCAACCCCCTCGAACTCAAACGCATGGCCATGGCGCGGCTAGGCAAGCAGGTAGTCGAGATGAAGCAGATAACCGTCGCGTTCGACGGTCACACGGTTCTCGACCGTATCGACTGGATTATTGGGCCGGGTGATCGCTATGGCATCGTCGGAGGAAATGGCGTGGGCAAGACCACGTTGCTGCGGACAATCCAGGGCATACAGCAGCCGACTTCCGGAACGGTAAAAATAGGCAAAACCGTTCGGTTCGCCGTGCTGTCTCAGCATTTGGAAGAGCTGATGAAATTCAAAGGCGATCGCGTTCGCGAGGTCGTCGGTCGCTACGGGCGCCGCACCATGCTTGATGGCAAGAGCATGACCCCTGCACAGCTATTGGAACGCTTGGAGTTCACGCGCGACGACCTGAACGAGCCGGTGGAAGACCTCTCGGGCGGACAGAAGCGTCGCCTTGCCCTCATGCTCATTTTGCTGGACGAACCCAACGTGCTGATCCTCGACGAACCAGGAAACGACCTGGATACCGATATGCTTGCCGCCGTGGAGGGATTGCTCGACGGTTGGCCGGGCACACTGCTTTTGGTCACGCACGACCGCTATCTGATGGAGCGCGTGACCGACCATCAGTTTGCGCTCATTGATGGAAAGATCCGCCATCTTCCGCGCGGAGTAGACGAATATTTGGAGCTGGTCGCACAAAGCGAGAAGCCGCTTCCCTTCGCCCCGCCGGAGAAAGAGCCCGCCAAAGGCAGCGCTTCCGAAGAGAAGCACCTCACAGGTGGCGAGATACGCACACTTCGCAAGACCATGGCGTCGAACGAGAACAAAATCAAAACGCTGAAGGGCAAAGTTGACCAGGTACGCAACGAGATGGACGCAGCCGATCCTTCCGATTTCGTAGCTCTGGGTACCCTTCAAAAGCAACTAGAAGATCTGCAGTCTCAAATAGAAGCCTTGGAAGAGGAGTGGCTGGAAGCCGCCGAAAAACTCGGGGAATAAGGAAGGGCGCGGCGCGCGCCAAGACAGGGCGCGCCAGACGTGCCAAAGACGGCGTTCCAGGCCCGCTGGATACAGACAGGGCGCCTGCCCGCCGCAATGCCTGGGCTAGCGCACTTTCCACACAGCGCCCGCCAGCACGCACAGCGACAGCACCGCAGACAGGCCAAACGCCACCTGATACCCAAGCGCGACTGCCTCGCCCGACGCCGCAGCCCCAAACGCCGCAATCGCAAACACCATCAGCGCGGTGCCGAACGAGGCGCAGGCCTGGCGAATGCAGGCGAAAAACGCACTGCCGTCCATTATGATCTGATGAGGAAGCTCGGAAAGGCCCCACGAATTGAGCGGCCCGATGAGCGAACTTACGCCGATGCCGCGAATGGTCTGCATCAACGTGACCAGCCACAGCGGCGTCGTCTCGTCGATAAACGCCATCGAGACCGCGCCGACAAACAAAAAGGCGCCCGCCGCGATGGTCACCGGACGCGGGCCGATCTTGTCGGCAAGAATACCCGCCAGCGGGTTGAACACAATCGCCAAGATAGTTGCAGGAATGAACACAAGCCCCGCCTCAAGCGCCGTACCGCCGCACAGTCCCTGCACATATAACGGCACGATAAGGGTAATGCCCATAAACGAGCCAAACAGGCAGTTCTGGATGATAAAGCTCGCACGGTAGCGCCGCGATGAGAACACGTCCATGTTGATAAGCGGATGCTCGATGCGCTTCTGTCTGCTCACAAACAAAATCAGACACGCCACACCAATCAGCAACGCGGTCCAAACCGTAGGCTCGGCAAAGCCCACACTCGACGCGTTGGAGAACCCGAGCAGCAGACCGCCCAGGCCCAGCGTTGAGAGCGCAAACGAAATTACATCGAGCGAAGCAGCCCCGCGCGGAGCGTCTTCGCGATTCACCAGTAAAACCGCAAGCACAAACAACACCGCAAGTGCCGCCATCAGGATCAGAAAGAAGCTGCGCCACCCCCACGAATCAACGAGCGCACCGCCGATAGTAGGGCCAATATTCGGCGCGAACCCCATCGCGATGCCGGCGATGCCCATTGCCGTGCCGTTTTGGCCCTTGGGAAAGCGCATCATGGCAATCGACTGTACGAGCGGCAGCGTGATGCCCGCAGCGACCGCCTGAAGCACGCGCCCCGCCACCAGCACAAGAAAGTTCGGTGCAACAAAGGAAACAAGCGAACCCGCGAAAAACAGAGCAAGCGTCAGAAAAAGCAGATTGCGCGTCGAAAACTTGAGCGAAAGGAATGTGACGAGCGGCACCGTAATGCCCAGCACGAGCATGTAGACGGTGGTAAGCCACTGCCCCGTGGCCGCGTCCACGCCGAAATCGGCTTCGACGCCGCCAAGCATAGAGTTCATGACGGTCTGAGTGAGCGAGCCAAACGCACAGGCAAACACCACAATAGCGAACAGCGCGTATACCTGCCCGCGCTCGGATTTAATCAGCCCCATTACACAACCTCCTCGCAGCCCGAAAGGCAAGAGCCGGCTGCGCAGAACGACAGCCGTCAGCCATGCTCTCTCCATGCCGCGCGGCGGAAACGAAACACTCGCGCGAGCCGTCGGCACCCTTCCACGCAAGGCAAGTTGCAGTATAGCGCTCAACTGCCCTATTCGACCCGACCGATTAAAGCGAACGGCGTGGCAACCATGAGCCTAAGGGACTTCCTGCTTGACCCGAATAGCCTGGATGCATAGTGGAGCACACCCGCCCCTCTAGTTGAACTTCTGCTGCGTTTTCTCCAGCCCGTGCTCGATCAGATAAAGCGCCGCCTGGCAAGCAAGGTCGCATGCTTGTTGAAAATCATCAAGCGCTTCTTTCTTCGGTTGCGACAAAACCCAGTCGACCACCGGCATGCGCCCCGGCGGGCGCCCGATGCCGCACCGCACGCGGAACCAGTCGCGCGTGCCCAGCTTGTCGCAGATCGAGCGCAGCCCGTTGTGACCAGCGTGTCCGCCGCCGAACTTAACGCGGATGGTGCCGGGGTCGATGTCCAGCTCGTCGTGGATGATCACCAGGTGGTCAGGCGCAATCCCGTAGGCGTTGCACAGCTGCTTGACCGGGCCGCCAGAGGTGTTCATGTAGCTTTGCGGTTTTGCCAGCACGACGTCGATGTCGTGGTAGGCGCCCTTGGCCGTGAGCGCACCACACTCGGTTTTCCAGTAGCGTGCGCCCACTTCCTGGCCGATGAGGTCGACGGTGTCGAACCCGGCGTTGTGCCGAGTATGCGCGTACTCCTCCCCCGGATTCCCCAAACCGACGATCAGGTACATAAGAACCCCCTCTCCCAGCGACGATAGTGTTACGGGTCGAGTCAAAGACAGCGAGGGCCGATCTGGCGAGCGAGGATGGCGTGAAAGGTTTCCGAAGCGGCCTTTGGGCCGTGAGGAAACCTTGGAGCGCCAGCCGTGCCGCCAGATCGGCCCGCAGCGGCGAGCCGTTTCGCTTGCCGGCAGGCAAGCGAAACCTCCTACTCGAACAGAGACGCCACGGAACCGTTTTTGTACACGTTCTGAATGGTCTGGGCGAACAGCGGACCCAGCGACATGACCTTGATCTTGCCGGTCTGTCGCTCTAGCGGCACGGGAACGGCATTGGTTACCAGCACTTGCTCGATGCAAGAGTTCTCGATGCGGTCGTACGCCGGACCGCTGAACAGGCCGTGCGTTGCACACGCCAGCACCTTTTTGGCGCCCTTTGCCTTAAGCGTGCTTGCAGCAGCAACCAGCGAGCCAGCCGTGTCGATCATGTCGTCGTTGAGAATGCAGATCTTGCCCGACACGTCGCCGATGAGCGCCGTGATTTCCGCCTGATTGTGCTTCGGGCGATCCTTGTGCATGATGGCGATGTCGCAATCGAGCATGGTGGAAAACTTCTTGGCCGCTTTGGCGCGCCCAACGTCGGGAGACACAACGACAACCTCTTCGGGATCCAAGCCCATGCTCTTGTAGTAGTCGACGAAAATGCCCATGGCGGTCATGTGGTTTACGGGAATATCGAAGAAGCCTTGGATAGCGTCCTGGTGTAGGTCGATGGTGATCACGTTGTCGACGCCGGAAGCCTCAAGCAGATCGGCAACAAGCTTCGCCGTGATGGGCTCGCGCGGAGCCGCTTTGCGATCCTGACGAGCATATCCGTAATGGGCGATGACGGCAGAAACGTTATGAGCGGAAGCGCGTTTGGCGGCGTCGGCCATGATAAGCAGCTCCATGAGAGCGTCGTTGACGTCCATGCCCGAACCGCAGCTCACCGACTGGATCAGAAAAACTTCCTTGCCGCGCACGCTTTCCTGATAGCGCGCATAGATCTCGCCATTGGCGAACTTCTCCAACTTAACGTTTCCCAGAGGAACGCCCAGCTCCTTGGAAATATCGTCGGCCAAGCCTGGGTTCACCGAACCTGCAAACAAGGCAATGCTTCTCTCTTCTGCCATGGTGCGCGCTCCTTCGCTTCGCAAATAGATAAGGCCTCGGCTGCCATGCGTTTCGCCTCTTCGCGCCGCACCTCGCAGTGCAGTGACAGATCGAACCACGTTGGAGCCTGTAGGCCTTATTGTAGCCGGATTATCTCCTCAATTCAGTTTGACAAGGGGAAACCTTTGGCGCAATCGCTGTTTTTCTATTTCTTCTTGCCAAAAATTCCCAAACGGGCGCGCTTCTTTTCCGCCCAGCCCTTGACCTCTTGCTGCTCTGCACGCGCAATGCCCAAAGAATCGGCTTGAACGTCTTCGGTGATAACCGAGCCCGCACCCACAATGGCGCCCGCGCCGATATTGATGGGAGCCACCATCATGGTGTCGCTGCCGATAAAGGCCCCGTCGCCGATGATGGTGGAATGCTTCTTCGCACCGTCGTAATTGCACGTGATGGAACCTGCGCCGATGTTGACGCCTTCGCCGATAAGCGCATCTCCGATATAGCTGAGGTGCGGAACCTTCGAACCCTTGCCCACCGTCGATTTCTTGATCTCAACATGCGTGCCCGCCTTGGCTCCCTCGCACAAATGAGCGCCCGGGCGCAGATAGGCGCGCGGCCCGCACGTTGCACCGTCGTCGATTGCCGACTGGAGCGCCACCGTCTCGTCGACCACGCAACCGCGGCCTACCACCGTGTCGGTCAGACGCGTGTTGGGGCCAACGACGCTGCCCTCTCCAATGCTGGTAGACCCATAGAGGAAGGTCATCGGCAGCAGCTCAACGTCGCGAGCGACCTTTGCATCAGGGCCCACCCACACCAGATCGGGATCGGTCATGGTCACGCCATCCGCCATCAAGCGCTCGTTGATACGGCGCTGCAGCTGCTTGGTAGCCTGAGCCAGCTGACCGCGCGAATTAACGCCAAGGCATTCCGCAGGATTGTCCGTCGGAAGAGCCAGCACGGAACGTCCCGCCTCGCGGCAGATTGCCAGCACATCGGTAAGGTAGAACTCGCCTTGGGCGTTGTCGTTGCTCACCTTCAAAAGCGCGTCAAAGAGGGCTTTCCCGTCAAAGCAGTAGAAGCCTGAATTGCACTCGGTAATAGCGGCTTCGGCTTCGTTCGCGTCTTTTTGCTCGACGATACGCTCCACCTCGCCCGCGCCGTCGCGCACGATGCGCCCGTACCCTGTTGGGTCGTCAAGCTCCATCGTAAGCACTACCACGGCGGCGTCGGCGCGCTCCCGCATTTCAACGAGTTTGCGAATGGTGGACGACGTTATGAGAGGGCAGTCGCCCGAAAGAACAACAACCGAACCGGCAAAATCGCCCAGTTGCTCGCGGCACGAGTTGACGGCGTCGGCAGTGCCGCGGCGCACATACTGCTCGGCAATCTCGGTGTCTGACTCAACCAGCGGGATGACCTGGTTGCGCTCATGGCCGACAACGGTAACAACGCGCGTAAGACCCGCCGCGTGCGCCGCATCGATAACCCAGCGCACCATAGGCTTGCCCAATACCTCGTGCGCAACCTTCGGCTTCTTCGATTTCATGCGCGTGCCGGCACCGGCAGCCAAAACAATTGCAGCAGACTCCATGGCGACCTCCCTAGCGTTTGAATCTTCGCCTTACCTGGTGGTAATCACACCATTCGTAAGAACGTGAGCTTTGCCATCAAAGACATCGCAAAAAGTATACCGCACACTTGTCGGCGCGCACGCCGGGCACCCTGAGCTTTCCGGCGCCTGGCTTTGCCGCGGCTCGGCTAGCCTTCCGGCTGCGCCCCAAGCGTGCCGCCTTCCGCCGCCTCGTCTTCACGCCGCGACCGCTTCGCTTGCACATACAAGAACAGGAAGCCCGCCACGCCCGCAACAAGCGACGCCAGCAAGATGCCCATTTTCGCAATGGCCACATGCAAGGCGTCGGCATACGCAAGATTCGCCACAAAGATGGCCATTGTAAAGCCCACGCCGCCCAAGATGCCCGCGCCCACGAGATGCATCCAGGTGACCCCCTGGGGAAGCCGCGCTATCTTGCACTTGACCGTGAGCACGCTCATCAGCACGATGCCCACCGGCTTGCCAACAAGCAAGCCCAGCATCACGCCGAAAAGCACCGGGTCGGCAAACAGGGCGGTTGGGTCGCTGTCAACAAAACGAACGCCTGCGTTGGTGAGCGCGAACAGCGGCATGCATACGAAATACACCCACGGATGCAGTCGATGCTCCAAACGGATTGCAGGGGGAACCACCTGCCGGGCAACCCTGCTGAGGCTTTTGACCGTTTTCAAGTAATGGCCTTGCGCCAGCACCGGCTCCTCGGGCTCATACGCCTCGCGGGCTTGGCTCACCTTTTCGCCCGACCAGTCCATAAAGCTCGTGAGGTTCACGCGAGACCCGGTGGGGATGGCAAACGCCAGCAACACGCCGGCAATGGTGGCGTGCACGCCCGAAAGCAGCACGCACACCCATAGGAACACCCCCACGATAAGGTAGGGAACGAGCGCGTACACGTGCATGCGGTTCATCGCTACGAGCACGAGCATGATGCCCGCTGCCACCATAAGCCAGCCGAAAGAAGGGGCATGCCCGTAGAAAACGGCAATAACCAGAATGGCGATGATGTCGTCAACCACCGCAAGCGTGCTCAGAAACACGCGCACCCCGCTCGGAACGCGCTTGCCCAGCAGCGCCAAAATGCCCAGCGCGAAGGCGATGTCGGTTGCCGTGGGCACGCCCCAACCTTGAACCGTCTCCGGATTGCCCGCGTTGAACGCAAGGTACACCACGATGGGAACTGCCACGCCGCCAAGCGCTCCCATAATAGGCAGGACTGCCTGACGGATGTTGGTAAGCTCCCCAACGGTCATCTCATATTTGATCTCAAGGCCCACAAGCAGGAAGAACAACGCCATGAACAGGTCATTGATTACATGCGCCACCGACATATGAGCAGAATACTCACCAAAGAAAAATCCCAGTTCGGTGTGGAGAATCTCTTCGAAAGGGCCGTACGCGTCGGTGTTTACGATAACAACTGCGGCAACTGCGGCAAGCAGCATAACAAGCGCCGCCCGCGTAGACGAGTGCGTGAAGCTGATGAGCTTGCGGTAGCGCTTTTGATGCCCCTGCACCTCATCGATAAACAAATTGTCGGTCATTGAATGCCTGTCTCTTGAAATTTCGAAGCATCATATCATGCGAAAAAGAACGCCCTTTTCGACACCTGAAATTGTGCACAAATCGCCAGAGCGCCCCTTCGCATTCCGGCAGCGCCATCACGACGCTGAGCACCCTGGCAGCACCTTTCCCCATTGAATCCCCTCGCCCACACGAAGTCCTCCCCTCTTCCGAAACGGGTTTGCCCTCCGACGGCAGAGGCTTCGCGAGCGTCTGCGGAAGAAGCCCTCCCCTCTTCCGAAACGGGCGTGCCTCGCTCACACATAGACACGCGCGGACGCGTGGCATTATCACCCCTCCCACCTGCGGATACCTTTCATCTTTCGAATACGTAACAGACCAAAATCAACCCGCACAACATCGCTTTTTGAGTTAGACTTATTCTGCAGCAAGTTGAAAGGAGCCGCCCAGATCGTGCTTGTAGAGCATACGCCCTCCCGCACGAGAGGGAAGATGCCTTTCAAGAGCTGCTTTTTTATTCGCCACGAGGTAAGAGGTGATCGCATGGCCGTTACCGTTGCCGGACGCAAAATAACTGTTACCGATGCACTGCGTCAGTACGCCGAGGATAAAATCGGCAATTCCATGAAGGTCATGGACATCAACCCGCTGGACGCCGAAGTCGTGCTGTCCGTCGAGAAGAACCCGGCCAACCCCACTCCCTGCACGTGCGAGGTTACGCTGCGCACCAAAGGGCACGTCATCCACGTCGAGGAGCGCGAGGAGGACATGTACGCAGCTATCGACGTCGCCGCCGCCAAGGTGGTTCGCCAGCTGCGCAAGTACAAGACCAAAGTCGTCGACCGCAAGACGCGCGCAACCGAGAAGGTTGCCTCTGGTGCGCCTGATGCCGCAATGGGCGACGTCGACTTCGACGCCCTGATGGAAGAGCTGTCTGCCGACGACGCCGTGCTGCGCGTCAAGGAGATCGAGTTCGAACCGCTGACCGAAGAGGAGGCGCTGGTCAAGATCGACTTGCTCGACCACGACTTCTTCGTATACACCGACCGCGACAGCGGCAATGTGAACGTGATCTACCGCCGCACCAACGGCGGATACGGCAAGCTGATGCCCAAGGAGTAACGCCTAGCCGCTCAGCTCCACCGTCTGCGTTCGCCAGCCAAGCGACATGCTGGGCGCGAACGACGATCCGCCCCTATCGACACGGTATGCGGGCGGATTTCCGGGGCAGCAATGCCCCGTCACAAGATTGCCGGCAGCCCCAAGCGGGCTGCCGGCAATCTGCATATGGGCGCAGGATGCGCCTATCTCCCTCGCCAGGCGAACGAACAGGCGAAACCCTTGAAGGCGGGCAAAGATCATTCGCTGCTCGTTGCCCGCCTCTCGTTGCCGCTACTCGCCGTCTTCGCCCTGCTTTTCAGTGGTCTGAACGGCCATGCGCAACTTGTCGATGCGCAGCCTGTCCATCATCACGACCGTGAACGTAATATGAACGGTCTCACGGGCGTCGCTGTGCTCGATCTCCACTACGTCGCCCGCTTGCGGGATGCGATCGAAAAGCGCCAGCAGCAAACCGGCGGCTGTTTCGCACTCGTTAGCCTCGTCGGGAGTGAAGCCCATGAGCTCGGTGAGGTCGTCTATCGGCATGGTGCCCTCAACCAGATAGCTGCCGTCTTCCATGCGCACTGCACCTTGGTCGTCGTCGTGCACGAACTCGTCGTCAACCTTGCCCACAATCTGCTCGATGATATCGCTCATGGTTACAATGCCCGCCGTGCCGCCGTGCTCGTCAATAACCACGGCGATCTTGGTGTGCTTCGCCTGCAGGACTTGCAGCAGCTTCGCAATGGGCATGCTCTCGGGCACGGCCTCGATGGTGCGAATATTCAAATCGTGCACGGTGGAGCCTTGCGGCATCGTATAGAGATCTTTCACGTGCACAAATCCCACGATGCGATCCTTGTGGCCGCGACACACCGGATAGCGCGTGTACTTGTACTGCTTGATTACCTGCAAATTCTCTGCCAGCGAGTCTTCCAAATCGACGCAGATGACGTCCATGCGCGGCGTCATGATGGCTTCGGCGTCTTTGTCGCCCAAATCAAAGATGTTGTCTACGAATTCGTTTTGCTCCGGGTCGATCAGGCCGCTTTCCGTACTCTCGTCGATAAGCAGCTGTATTTCCTCGCCGGTATACACATCGTGCTCGTTGGCGGGATCGTGCCCCGTCAGGCGAACAACCGCATTGGTAATGCCGTTGAATAGCAGCATGATGGGATAGGTAATGCGATAGAACCAAATGAGCGGCGTGGCCGTGCGAAGCGCCCAGCGCTCCGTAGCAAAGATAGCGAACGACTTGGGAATGAGCTCGCCCACCACCACGTGCAACGTCGTCATGATGAAATAGCCAATTGCCACGCTAATTGCAACGATGGCGGCCTCGGGCAAGCCAAGCATGTTGAACAAAGGCTCGAACAGCTTCGAGATCGCCGGCTCGCCCAACCAGCCCAAGGCAAGCGACGCCAGCGTGATGCCCAGCTGGCAGGCAGACAAATACGCATTTACATTCTCAGCGATGCGCATAGCGTTCTTCGCGCCGGACTTTCCTTCGTCGATTGCCAGTTCAAGCTGAGATTTCCTCACGCGCACCAAGGCGAATTCCGCAATGACGAAAAACGCGTTCATGATAAGGAAAACAACCACCAGCGCAAGGCTAACTGCAATGGACATGTAGAAACAAACTCCTTCTCTCGGGATCAAATCGCTGCGACTCATACTTCATTGCAGCACTGCGCAACACAGAACCGCACGCCCGTCGGCTATGCCGAGGCCTAAATGCGCGAGAGCGCTCCAACCGCTCCAACCTCTCTGTGCGCAACCCCATTATTGTCGCAGCTGGCTCACGTTTTTCGCAAGTACGTTACGCATTTGACACTATTCGAGCGCAGCACGCCGCGCGCAATCTTCATCAAACTGAAAGCTGCGCGCAAGGTTGCTGCAAGGTTGCGCCGATACAGTGGGAACCACCAAATCAACCGCCTCGTTGCAAGGAGATTCTTATGAAGGTCGCACTGTATGTTCTAGCTCCTGTAGCCGCCCTTGGCCTGCTTGCCCTGTGCTTCTTTTCTCAAGCCCCGGTGATCGAGAGGATTCGCTAGGCGTGGATGGTTACGCTTCTCACCAGCACGTCTTTAAGAGCATCGCGATTAAGATCGCATCCTATGCCGCATGCATGCCCTGCAGGGTTAAGCTGAACAAGCCCGTCTGACACCTCATAGGGAGGATCGCACACGTCCACGGGGAAATAGCGCGAAGATGAGCCTATATCGCCCGGCGCGTCGATGCCCGGCAACGCCTCGAACGCGGCATGAAGCCGTTTAGAAATGCCGGTGTCGTACATGCCGCCCATCCACACGGTGCATCCCCGCTCAAGCGCTGCCGCCGCGAACTCCAAAGCAGGCTGAACCCCGCCCCACTTTGCGATCTTGAGCGCAAAGCAGCGAAGCTCGGGGAAATGCAGCGCGCGTGCTGCATCGTCTGGCTTCACCAAAGACTCATCAAGGCAAATGGGCGTTTTCATCCAGCGCTGCAACCTTGCCAGGCGCGTCAAGATGTCGCTTGAGCCATGCGCGGGAGGGCGCGTGGGGTTCAGCGGTTCCTCGATCCACGCAGCGCCGCATTCGTCGAGCTGCCGCAGCTGCGATCGATCCGCCTCCACAAAGCTCTGATTCGCGTCGAGCGTGATTACCAGCTGCGGGAACGCCTTTCTTACGGCACGCACCGCCTCAACCGAACGCCCGGGAGCAACTTTGAGCTTCACACGCCGATATCCTTCTTGCACGCAGCGCTCAACCGCCCGAACGGTTTGCTCCGCTGAGCCAAGCCCTACCACCGCGCCGGCGGGAACCCATCCCGCACCGACTCCTGCAGCCTGTGCCGAGCGCTTGCCCGGCTTTGCAATGCGCGAACCCGCGGCCGCTTTGTTCTCGACTCCGCCGATAAGCCGCCAAAGCGGCTTGCCGGATATCTTCCCATACAAATCCCACAGCGCAGGCTCCAGTGCCCCGCGCGCCAGAGGATAGTTCGCCGCAGCACGTTTTGAGGCGAACGAGGCCGCCGCATAACTGGGATGCAGATAGATTTCGTTAACCACAGCCGGCGCCAGAACCTCGCGCAACACGCGCTCGTCTTCGTCGAGCGTCTCGGGCAAATACCAGTCGGTCTCAAACGCCACGCATTCGCCCAGTCCGGTGCGCCCTTCACGGTCGCGCACCTCGACAAGAAGCGATTCCCGATGGGAAAGCACGCCCTTTGCCGTGGCAAACGGCGTCTTGAAAGGCACTCGAATTCGGTAGAGCGTGACGCTTTCTACGTCTATACGCTGCTCCCAGCGTCGCTCCACAGCCATTCGATCGATTTTGCCGATACCCGTGCGCGGCAGCCGCCGCGTCACATAAACCTCTCGCGGCAAATACAGCTTCGAGAGCAACGGGGACACCTTGCGCAAAACATCGCCTTGAGAAGGAAGCGTTGCAGCCGTGCTTTCCACGAACGCCACCGGGCGTCGTCCCCATGTCTCATCCGGCGCGCCGAACACATAGGCATCAGTCACTTCGGGAAGACGCAAAAGCGCATTGCGAATCTGCGCAGGATACACGTTCTCTCCGCCCGACACAAACATGTCTTGCGTACGTTCGCGCAGATAAAGCTGCCCCGCTTCGAAGGCGGCGGTATCGCCCGTAAGAAGATATCCGTCTATGGTTTTCGGCGTGTGCGCGTTCAGATACCCAGAGGTCACCCCCGGTCCTCGCACTGCCAGCTTGCCGAACCCTTCGGAATCGGGGTCGACCACACGAACCATGTATCCGGGAAGGAGCTTGAGCGCCCCGTCGAACCGCTCCCCTACCGGTGCGTTTGCAATTTGGCTGGACGTTTCTGTCATGCCGTAGCTGGCAACCACCTGCGCACCGGCTGCCACAGCGCGCTCGAGCGTGCGCGGATTGGCAGCGGCTCCTCCCAGTAATACGCATTTGTAGGCTCTCAGCGCCGCCGCCTCCTGAGAAGCGGCTCCCTTTTTCTCAACCACCTGCAGCATATCCTGCAGCATCTTATCCACCACGGAAATATGGGTGGTATGGCGCTGGTCGGCATCGAGGAGCACGCGCTGTGCGTCGAAGCGCCGGTAGATAACAAACGGCGTCTCGTTCAAAAAGCTGCGCACCACCGTTTGGAAGCCGCCAACGTGAAACATCGGCAGCGTCACCTGCCATACGCCAACGCCAGGCTGATTGAGCACACGGTTCGAAGCCAATGCCGCGCCGCACAGATTACCCCATGTCAAAGGAACTGCCTTGGGCTTTCCCGTGGAACCCGAAGTGAACATGACCAAGGCACGGGCATCAATGTTGAACGTGCGAGACGAGCGCTCGGCAAAATGGATTATCAGCTCAACGGCGTCCTGGCGCTCCATCTCCCCCTGACGACGGCGCGCATCGCGCCCCGGCTTCGCCCTGCCAAGCGCTCTTGTTGAACGCGCGGTGGCGGCAGCGGCAATTGCCCTGCCGGAAAGCGCCGTATGGGAACGAGGTCGCGAAAGCGGCGCATCGTCCCGAAAACGGCGCGCCGACTGCTGCCTTTGCGATTGCTGCGTACGCGCGTCTTCTCCTGCCAAGAGCGCCGCGATGTGATCGTAGAGCTCACGTACGCCGTCTTCGTCAACTTGATACGCTGGCGTAACGCCCGCCGATCTCTTTAACTCCAGCAAACAGGTGAGCTTTTCGCTCGCTGTCAGACGATGGTTAAGCGTTACCAGGGAAAACCCACCGTACGCCGCAGCCAACGCAAGCAACACGAACATGGGGCCATTGGCGAGATCAACTGCCACCGACGCGCCGCGGGTAACCCCTCGATGCCGAAGATGCCAAGCCAAAGCTGCTGCCAGCATGCGCACCTCACGATAGGAATAGGCAATCTCCGCGCCCTCGTCGTCAACATACGTAAAGCACGTTCTTAGAGGGAACCTGCGTGTGGTCCTCTCGAATGCTTCGATGATGGAAGCTGTTTTGCCTAGCCCTTCTTGCACCGTCTAACAACTTTCCTATCTACTCAACTTGCTTGCTGCTCTGCGCGAAGGATTATGCGGATCTGAATCCTAGGGAAACTTGGGGAACTGCGTAAAGTCGGGAGAGCGCTTTTCTTTAAATGCGTCACGCCCCTCCTTGGCCTCGTCGGAGGTGTAGAACAAAAGCGTTGCATCGCCCGCCAATTGCTGCAGCCCCGCCAGGCCGTCGGTGGCGGCGTTGAAGGAAGCCTTCATAAAACGCAGCGCCGTGGGCGAAAGCCGAAGCATTTCGCGCGCCCATGCCACGCACCCTTCCTCAAGCTCGTCGAAGGGAACAACCTTGTTGACCAAGCCCATCTCAAGCGCCTCTGCCGCCGAGTACTGACGGCACAAATACCATATCTCGCGCGCCTTTTTCTGTCCGACGATAGCGGCAAGATATCCTGCGCCGTAGCCTGCGTCGAAGCTGCCCACCTTAGGCCCGGTTTGGCCGAACTTCGCGGTGTCCGCTGCAATTGAAAGGTCGCATAGAATATGGAGCACATGCCCTCCGCCGATGGCATAGCCGTTCACCATCGCAATGACGGGCTTGGGCACCACACGAATGAGGCGCTGCAGGTCAAGCACGTTCAGGCGGGGAATATTGTCTTCACCAACATAGCCGCCGTTGCCGCGGATCTTTTGATCGCCACCGCTGCAAAACGCTTCGTCTTCGTGCTTGCCCCCATGGTTGGCGCCCGTCAAGATAATCACGCCAATGGACGCGTCGTCGCGTGCCGTTGTGAACGCATCGTACATCTCGTTGACGGTAAGCGGAGTGAAGGCGTTGCGCCGTTCGGGTCGGTTGATGGTGATTTTTGCGATGCCATCGCAGGTTTCATAGATTATTTCGCGATAGCTCTTACCCGGCTGCCAAACAATGTTGCTCATGTGGGCCCTTTCATGCCGAACGCACACAATGCCCCTCGATGGAGATAGCCATCGAGTCGTGCTGCAAATTCACTGCGTTTAGGTGATCAGAACAATGGTAACTCTAATACCATGTTATGCCGCATCGAACGCAAGCGTGCAATTTATTTTCACAGGAGGTTAACATTCGGCGAGCTTGCGTCGTGCACGGGAGCGTCGAAAATCGCCAGCAGCGCGTCGGCGTAGGCGCGCGGGTCTTCCCAATGGACGTTGTGCCCACAGCCAGGAAATAGCTTCACTGTTGCACGTGAAACGTTTTGCTGCACGCACGCTGCCGCTCTGCAATATTTTTCGTCAAGTTCGCCCGCAAAATAGCTGACGGGAACGCCTGTATCTTCCAGCCAATTCAACGCTGCCAGAGTCGTTTCCCGGCTGGATTGATGGTGCTGCCCCCAGACGGTCAGCTGCAAGGCTATATCTTTCGCCGAGTTATGCATACGCTGGCGACGCTGCGCCTCCCGCTTTGCCGCCGGCTGGTTTTGCTGAGAGGCGAACAGCGGAAGCGTTTCCCACCATTCCATGAACGCACCTACGCCCTGCTCGTGCACGAGCTTGGCCCACGCGCTATTGCGCTCGCGAAGCCGGTTGCGGTCTTCATCGACGGCGGGTCCCAATCCCGCGCTCTCCAACACGAGGGCAGAAAAGGGTATGTCGCTTGGCTGGACCCTGGCGGAAGGAAGGGCGCCTGTTTGGACGCCGCAAGCAAGACACGCTGCCTCAAGCGCGATGCGCCCGCCCATGGAATATCCCACGACAACGGGCTTTTTTTCATGCTTCTGCGCGACGAATGCGCAGTAATCCAAAAGACGTTGGGCAACGGTGCGCAAACCATTGTCTTCCGAGACGGGCTCAACCAAGTCCATCAGCCAGGGAGCATACACCGTTCCCCCGCAGGAGCGAAGGAAAGACGCCACGTCGTCCCAAGAATCTCCTCTTTGGGCAAACCCATGGACAAGAACGTAGACGTTCCCTTTGGGTCCGGCGCTCCCCTTGGTTTCTGCGTCTCCCTTGGGCTCTGCGCTTCCTTTGGGTCCTTCGTTCCCTTCGAAGCCAGGGTTCCCTTTGGGTTCTTCGTTCTCCTTGCCGCCTTCACCGCCGGGGAAAGCCCCGCACGCCACGTGCGCCTTGCCGTTATCTCCAGCACCCACCTAAACGCTCCTTCAGCCCGCGCAACGGAACACAAACCTCTATCAAGCTTATTCCTGACGCAGCCAAGCACGTTTGGTAGTGCTCAAGCAGGTCTTGCATGCTGGACGCTCGGTAATAGGGAACGCCGAAAGCGCAGGCAGCCTGACAGAACTCGACGTCTTGCGGCGTTAGGAAAAGCCGCTGGAAATAGGGCTGCGCCGACGCCTGGGGAAGCATGTCGAAAATCGCACCGCCGTTGTTGTTGAGCAGCACCACCACCAACGTATGCGGCGAGCCAGCATGATGGACTTGAAGCTCGCGTTGCAATGCCAGCGCGTTGATGTCGTGCTGCAGGGTGAGATCGCCTGTTATGAAGGTGGTCGTTCGGAAGTGCTGCGCTGCGCCAATAGCACTTGACAGCGTGCCGTCGATGCCGTTTTGACCGCGGTTCGCCATCACGCACAAAGGCTTGGAGCTCCGTCGTAAAAAGGTGTCGACGTTGCGCACCGCCATAGAGTTGGCCGCAAACACGCACGACTGAGCAGGCGCCTCCTTAAGCAACGCTTGCAACACCGCTCCTTCATGGAGGGGAGCTGCAGGGAGCGCAGCAGCGTCGCCCACGGGTCGGCACTCTGCAGGTTTGTCAGGCACGCTAGCCTCGACGTTGCCTGCCGGCTCGCTCGCCGCCCCGACAATTCGCTCAATCCGGCGCGCCGCCGCGTCGTTGCAGGCTATCCACTTCTGCAAAAAGGCGTCTTGATGGGAGGAGGAGGGGCCTTCCCAAGCCGCCGTTGCCCTAACGAACTCCAAGGGGGAAAGCGGCACGAACATATCAGTTGCCGCAGGGTAGTCCCGCGTTTCCTCTGCATCCACCACAACGTGTAAAACTTCGTCTTGCCCTCTCGTCAAGGCAGTGGTTGCCCGCTTTGAGACGGGATACCTCCCGAATCTGATCACCGCCTGCGGCGCGGGATAGTCAGGCTGTCCCAACACCGCATCATAGGCGTCGATCACCACAGGGTCGTCAACCGAACGAAGACCCGATAGCGGGTCAGCAAGGAGCGGAAGCCGGGCGGCTTTAGCCCATGCGACAACCTCATGCGCCTCCCCTAGCGAAGAGCACGTGCCCTCGCCCGCAAGCACCAACACGCGCTTGGCTTCCAGCAGACGCTGCAGTCGAGCCGCCGTCTGCTCGTCAAGTGTTGAAGACACTGCCGCAAGCGGGCAAATGCCGCTGCTCTTTCTGGCAACGTCAAAAGCATCTGAAGCGCTACCGCCTTCTCGCGCGAGCTCGTCCGCAGCTGCGAAGTCGGGAGTGAAGGGTTCATCGAAGGGGAAATTCACCTGAACGGGACCTGCCATACGATCACAGCCGCGCGAGGCCACTTGAACGCCGGACGCCACTTCAGACGCCGCGTCTTCGCTGAGCGCCACACCTTCAGCAGGCATTGTTTCTTCGTCGAATGCTGCCCCTTTGCCGGGTGCCGCAGCTGCATCGAGCGCCGCCCTTTTGCCGGGCACGCCACCTGCGCCCATCGCCGCAAGCACCGCTTCAAACGCCGCCTGTCTCACAAATGCCAGGGATTGCCCGTCTGTTGACGGCAGCGGCATGGCTCGAAACGCCCTTACGTGATTTCCAAACAGCTTCAGTTGATCGGTGGTCTGGGGAGCTCCCAGCCCCTGCAAACGCCCAGGCCGATCGCCCGTGAGAAGAATAAGCGGAACGCGCGAGGTTTCTGCCTCTATCACCGCCGGATAGTAGTTAGCAGCAGCCGTGCCCGACGTGCATATGCAGGCAACAGGGCGCCCCTGTGCCTTCGCCATGCCAAGCCCCAAAAACGCCGCGCCGCGCTCGTCGATGTCAACATACAGCTCCAAAACGTCCGGCCTTCGACAGCTCAATTCGTACGCCGCCATGGCCAAGGGAGTCGAGCGAGAGCCGGGGCTTACCACCACCTGCCTAACTCCGCAGCGAACCAGCTCGTCGAAAAACGCAGCGCACCACAGTGCGGTAGTCTGCGCAGGTGTTGGTTTCCCCTGATCAGGCATGAGTTGTCCCCTTGCATATCTTTGCTCGCACGCTTCGCTCGCCCGTTTGGCGCTATGCAAATGCATCCAATATGGTCTTGAGTTTTAGATCGATTTCATCGTATTCTGCGTCGGCGTCGCTTCCCTCTACGATTCCGCACCCCGCATAGAGCCAGCCTCTTTCGCCATCGAAAACGCCCGTGCGCAAGCCTACGGAAAACTCGCCGTCGCCTGCCGCATCCACATAGCCGCACGCGCCCGCGAAAAAGCCACGGTTGTATCCCTCGATGCGGCAGATGAGCATGCGCGCCTCGCCCACCGGCGTGCCGGCAACCGCAGGAGTAGGATGTAAATCGCCCATCAGCTCCCACAGGTCAACCCCATCAAGAACCTGCGCTTCAGCAGGCGTGTAGAGATGCTGGATATGGGTAAGGGGCATGATCGTCGGGCAGTCGGGCACCTTAACGTCAAAGCACACACGACGAAACACCTCACGCACATGCCTCACCACATAATCGTGCTCTCGACGGTTCTTCGCATCCGCCATGAGTTCGTCTGCGAGACGCTGGCGCTCCTTGCCGTCGCTGCTCGCAGGGCACGTGCCCGCCAGGCACATGCTTTCGACCCTGCTGCCCTGCTTGCGCACCAAAAGCTCCGGCGTGCATCCGCAAAAGAACACGTCGGCGTACCGATACAGCAGCACCGCCCCCCGCGCTTGCCCGTCAATAAGGTTTACGAGCAAATCCTTCGAAGAGAAGGGCGCGTCTGCCACAAGGAGAAGCCTGCGCGAGAGCACCACCTTCTCCACCACGCCTTCGCCGATAGTATCAAGCGCCTGCGCCACTTCCGCGCGCCAATTGTCCCGCGAATCGGGCATAAGCGTATAGGGAATGGAGCGACGCTTCCTCTGAGGGGCAGCTGCCGCCTGCCGCAAAAAGCGCTCGACCCTGCCGCGGTACACCGGGCTTAAAGAGTTCACCTGCAAAAACGTGCCCGCTTCATTTTCGATAAGCACGATTTCCGGCAGCATGAAGCGCAGGCGCGGAAAGGCCTCGAACAGCTCGTCGGACGGCGCCGGGTTTTCCGCATCAAACCGATTGAACGAAAAGAACACCGGTGCCACGTTGGCAGGGCCTTCCAGTTCGTAGTCGAGCCCTTCAAGAGCCGGCAAGGCAATACAGCGCCCCAGCCCCATAAACCGGCGTAGCAAGTCTTTGCGGTAATAGACGAATTGGTCGGTGAACCCTTTTTGCATATCGCAAAAAGCATCAACGATATCGGCCTCAATAGGAACCGAGCTAGAATAGATTTTTGTCATGAGGACGTCTTCCTGCAGATAAGGTCACCGTACGCAATGCAAGGTATTTTCTACACCTTGTACATGTACTGAAATACGTCTTCGCGCTGGATGATCACCTGCATGCCCAGATCTTCGCCGACCGCCCTCAGGCGCTCTTGCACGGTGTTGAAGTCGGCGACCTCCGCATCAAGGGTCACCATCATGGTCATAGAAAAGATGTTGCCGTTGAGGATGGTTTGGCTAATGTCGTCAATGTTGGCGCCGCAATCCGCCAACGCGGTTGCCACTTTTGCAACGATACCGCTGCGGTCTTTTCCCAAAACCGACACAACGCACTTCATTGGTTTTCCTTTCGTTGGGCAAACGTGGTTTGCATCTACTCTACCGCATAGTACCCGAAACCGCCTTGCTCCTAGTGCAAGATCAGCGACAACGCCTCTTCACGTGTTTTTTGGCTGCGCTGAAAGGCGCCTCGGACGGCGCTCGTTACCGTTTTCGATCCGGGCTTTTTCACCCCGCGCATGCTCATGCACAAATGCTCTGCCTCAAGAACCACGATAACCCCCTGCGGCTGCAGCTCATGCACGAGAGTATCGGCGATCTGCGAAGTCAAGCGCTCTTGCACCTGAGGACGCTTCGCATACACATCCACCAGCCGCGCCAGCTTCGAAAGCCCACACACCCGGCCATCGGCATCGGGGATATACGCAACGTGCGCCATGCCGAAGAAGGGAACGAGATGATGCTCGCACATGGAATAAAACGGGATGTCGCGTACCAGGACCATTTCCTGATGATGCTCATCGAACGTCTTTTGAAAGTGCTCGGAAGGGTCTTGCGTCATTCCGGCAAATACCTCTTCGTACATGCGAGCCACGCGCGCAGGCGTTTCACGCAGCCCTTCGCGATTCGGGTCTTCTCCAATCCCCTCTAGGATCATGCGCACGCCTTGCTCAATCTTTTCCTGATCCATGGTGTTATTCCCTCCCCTGCAAAACCGAGAAAAGCCCTTTGCTCCAGTAAAGCGTCAGGCGATCGTTGGACAAGCGCTCGTCACGCGAGCGTAGAGCCCGTCAAGCGTCAGTCGAGCGCCGGCAGGTCGCCTGCCGATCGCTGGCCGATCGCTAGGCAAGCGTCAGACCGATAGGACAGTGGTCGGATCCCATTACCTCGCTGTAGATGCTCGCCGACTCCACCCGTGGCGCAAGCTCGTCGCTCACGAGGAAATAGTCGATGCGCCATCCTGCGTTGTTCTTGCGCGCATTAAAGCGATAGCTCCACCACGAATAGGCTCCCGTAAGGTCGGGATGCAAGGTTCGGAACGTGTCGGTGAACCCCGCTTTTAGGAGAAGGTCGAACTTTTCTCGCTCCTCGTCGGAAAATCCCGCGTTTCCACGGTTGGGGCCGGGGTTTTTCAAGTCGATCTCTTGGTGGGCGACGTTGAAGTCGCCGCACATCACCACAGGCTTAGCGGCTGTTTTCTGGGCACCGGCAGGCACGACGCCCGCCTCAAGCCCTTTGCAAAAATCGCGGAACGCGTCGTCCCAGGCCATGCGGTGGTCAAGACGAGCAAGCTCAGACTGCGCATTAGGGGTATACACGTCCACAAACCACAGTTCCGGGAATTCCAGCGCCACGATCCTGCCCTCGGTGTCAAGCGCTTCCTCGCCGAGGCCGTGAATGGTCTGCAAGGGCTCTCGTTTAGAGAACACCGCCGTGCCGGAATACCCCTTCTTTTCCGCGTAGCTCCAGTAGGTGTTGTAGCCCGGCAGCTCAAGCTCTACCTGCCCTTCTTGAAGCTTCGTTTCCTGCAAAGCGAACACATCGGCGTCAAACTGGGCAAAGATGTCCTCGAAGCCCTTCTTCAATACGGCTCGCAAGCCGTTCACATTCCAAGATATAAAGCGCATACACAACGCCTTTCTCCACGTATTGGCATTGGGGCTTCGCTGCCCCTTACGGTGTCATCCTACCTCATTTTCTACCTCCTGTTCCCGATAGCGCGCTGCCAGCAAGAAACCCCACCTGCGCTTCATCTCGCAAGGCTGTGCCCCTCGTCGAAAAATACCGACCGCCGCCGAAAAACTACCGTCTACCGCTTGAAATCGGCTGGTATGAAGCTATACTGTTGATTAGTCTGAAGCACGGAAAAGGGAAGACCGCCTCTGCTGGCGGTCTTCCCTTTGTTTGATCTTTTTGCTTTCGGGTAGGCATCGGCACGCTTGCGCCGCTCGGTTCAAAACGCCACAAACGACCTTTAGGCGTGCTTCCATTCCCGCGCACAGAACCTTACTTATGGTACGGCTCTCCCCGAGAAATCTTTTCTGCTCGATACAGCTGCTCTAGCAGCACCACGCGAGCAAGGTTGTGCGGCAAGGTAATGGGCCCAAACGAAAGAGTCTCGTTGGCGCGAGCGCGCACGTCTTCGCTCACGCCGTCGGATCCGCCGATAACAAACGAGATGTCGCTTTTCCCCTGGATCAGAAGACTGTCGAGCCGCTGCGAAAAACTCTCGCTGGAGCGTTCCTTGCCTTCGATTGCCAACAGGATCACGTGCGCTTGAGCCGGCAGAGCCGCCAGTATCGCCTCGCCCTCTTTGCGACGCGCAGCGTCAACGCCTCCCGCGCGAGCTGGGTCGATATCGGCAATTTCCACCACACGCGTGCGCATGTAAGGCTGCAGGCGCTTTAGATACTCGTCGCAGGCAGCTTTCCAGAATTTCTCTTTCAGTTTGCCCACGGCAACTACGGTGAATGCCACTGTCCCTCTCCCAACACAGGTGCCTGCGCGGTGCACCTTCAAACGCTTACAGCACTATGCCGAACTCGTCTTCCAACAGGCGCGACATCTGCTCGTCCGATTCGATATCCATTGTTTCTTTGCCCTGCGCGCTCACGCGCGTGAACCGATCGTTGGTGATGGAAACGCTGCCTTCGTCGGTACGGCGGTTTACCATCCGCCGTTGCGTGAACACCGAATACGGGCTGGTGGCGCAGAAGTGAGAGAGCGCCACATAGTCGGTAAGCTGCATGGGCTCATCGAGGATAGCGGTTACCGGCACCTTTTCATGGGCGGGCCTTCCTTCTGCACCGCCTTCTCCCTGTTCGCCCGTGCGACCCAAGTAGAAAAGATGCCACCAATTCCCCTTGCCGCGCTCCATCCGAAACACCTGCCCATGAGAGGTAATTTCATAGCCGTCAATAAGGGGCACCGAACATGACGGCATCGGCCCGCCATAGCCCACGTCGCAAATCCTTCGCTGACCCTCCACGGTAACGATGATCCCTCTGTGCGTGCACGGGTATACGTACCCGCGATCTTTCAGACTGCGGCCCACGCACGGCATGACCTCGTAGCCCGTTTCTTCCAGCAGGACATGGAACAGCGCATTGAGCTCGAAGCAATACCCTCCGCGTTTTCCGCGAACCACCTTGTTAAACACATCGGATATTCCCAAAGACACATTGAGATGCAGGTCGTAAATGTCCAAGTTTTCAAACGGAATGGCGCATTGGTGGGCGAATATCATACGATCGAGTAGCTCTACGTCGCGCGGGTCGTCGGGCGCAGGCTCAGGCAAGCCTATCTTGCGCCAGTACTGCGCGCGATCAGGCAACGGCTCGTACAACTCTTCGAACATGCTATCCCTTCCGCTTCGAAACACGCCCTATGTCTGGCAGCGAACACTCCGACACCGCAAGCAGCTGCCCGCTGAACACAAGATTACCGGCAAGTAATTTTACTCGTTTTACTTCGCGCCGAACCGCTGGCACAGAGATTCGTTGGCCGCTATTTCTTGCGAGTCATCCAGCGGCGCAAGACGCAAAATTGGCTCTCCCGTCCGTTTGGCACGATGTTCTAAGCCGCGCGCCAAAAGCCAATCGGCGACGTTCGGGTTTTTCGACAGCAACGGCCCATGCAGGTACGTTCCCAGCACGTTTTTGTAGAGGACACCATCCGCTTTGCTGTCATCGTTGTTGCCGTGTCCGCACGACGAAACAACCGTTCCGAACGGGCACACGCCCTCTCCCAAATGGGTACGTCCCGCGTGATTTTCGTATCCCACCACCAAGCGATCAGAAACGGGCGACTGCAGAATGATGTTGTCTATCAGACGGTTGCCCGAGCCGCCTTCGGCGCGAACGGTGGTCATGTCAACTATCCCCAAACCCTCAACGATGTCTTCGCCAAGCAGCCATTCGCGCCCGAGAATCTGGAAGCCGCCGCAAATGGCAAGCAGAACGCCTTCGCCTTCCACAAACTCGCAAAGCGCGTCTCGCATACGCAGCAGCGCCTGCGAGGCGAGATGCTGCTCACGGTCGGGCCCACCGCCCAGAAAGACAATGTCGGCGTCGGTCAAGTCACACGTCTGACCATGCTCAACGCGACGCACTTCAACAGGAATGCCACGTCGGCGAAGGCGGCTGGCAAGCACCGTCACGTTGCCGCCGTCGCCATAGAGGTTCAAAAGGTCGGGGAACAAATGGGCAATAACCAGCGGAGGCGCAGACGCTGAAACAACGGGCGCAGCGGCACCGTCGCAAGAAACTGCGTCGTCAGCGATGGGCTCCGCTTCGCCCGCGGCGGGTGCAGCCAACACGGCGCCATCCGCCTTCGGCGCCGTTGCGCTCGCATCGATCGCAGAACCTGAGCCGGCATCCCTCGCAAAGCCCTCGTCAAGGGAAACCGCTGCAACGGAGGACGGGTTCTTCTCCATGCGCTCAAGCTCAACTCTCAATGCGGGCAATGCGGTGTAGTTCGCGATAATGTAGACGTGCTGCCCGCATGCGTCGACGGCAGATTTTTGCAGCACGTCCGACGCGCTCGCCGCCAGATCGGCAGGCACGCCAGAATACTTCAACCGCACCTGCATGTCATTCGCCCGCGTTCCTCCGGCATACGCACGCAAGTTGGCATGCCCCGCCAGTTCCTCAAAGTCGATGTCCCACAGCCATGAAACGTCGTGACCATCGGCGACCTTATCGTTAATGAAAAACGCCACGGTTTTGGGCCCTTTGTCTTGCAGGATTATTTTGAGGTTCTGGTTGAAGCCCGTGGGATTTTTCGCCAAGTTCAAAAGGACGCTGCGTTCGTTCAGCCTAAACTGTTGCAGCCTGCCGTTTTGCGGATTGAACACATCAATTGCCTGCTGTATATCTGAAGCGGAAGCTCCCATGACCCGTGCGGCAACCGCCACGGCAAGCAGGTTGTACACCATGTACGCCCCGCCAAACGACGCCCGAAGCTCAAAGGACTCGTCTGCCTGGTTGTTCGACACCGCAAACCTCATGCCCTCTGCGCCGAAGCAGGCGCCTGTTGCCGACCAAGCACGCGCGGGCCGCGCAAAGCCGCACGACGGGCATCGATATTCCCCCAACTGCCCGTATTGGCGGTAGGAGTATTCCATCATGCTCAGGCAGTTCTGACACATTTGAGCATCGGCAACGGTGTTTTGCTCAAGCCCCATATCGCCTTCCACACCAAACGCGATAGCCGGGTTGCCTGCTCGTTGTGCTATTGCTGCGCAAAGCGGATCGTCGGCGTTGAATATCAGCGTAGCCGAAGGCGTGTTGGAAAGCGCGTCGACAATACTGTCTTGAATGCGGTCTATTTCCCCCATGCGATCAAGCTGATCGCGAAACAGGTTCAACAAGAGGACATAGCGAGGCTGCAACTGCGGCGCCGTACGGGCAAGCCAAAGCTCGTCGCTTTCGAACACGCCTATCTCCGATGGCTGAGCGTGCAGAAGCGCCGTGGCAACCCCCGGACTCATGTTGGCGCCCGAGCGGTTGCAAATCACGCTTTTCCCCGCTCGCTCAAACACATCGGCAAGCAAATTGGTGACGGTGGTTTTTCCGTTGGTTCCCACCACCGCAATTGAGCATTCCTTCACTTTGGGGCGTAAGTGGGCGATTGCTCCCGGATCGATGCGCAGCGCCAGCTTCCCGGGCAAATTGCCCGCGGGACGCTTTGCTATATGCCGCAAACCCCATGTTGAGGCCGCCGCAACCGCGCGCGCAACTGAAAACCGTGCTCCCATGGTTACCACACCCGCTCTTTCCGATCCGCTGGATGTCCGCCTGCCGCCACCCCTGCGTGCGGCTTTGCATGGCGGTGTTTTTCTTCGAACGTTCAGTATACCGACTATTCATCAGGGCAGGCGGGCTTGAAGGAGCTGTGAAGGTTCTACACACAGAAAAATTTTCATTGACACACGTGAAGATTGCGAGCATAATATCGTCTGCTGTTTCGACGTGCGCCGTTACCTCAGCTGGATAGAGGGACTGACTACGAATCAGTACGTCGGGGGTTCGAATCCCTCACGGCGCACCATTTTACAGCTGGATGACCACCGCAACGACTGACCCCAGCACGTGCGGTTTTTTTGTACCCGGAAGAAGGACATTACTTTGAAGGTTCGAAAACAGAAACCTCACAGTAAGTAGTTTCCGACTCCTTCCCTTGTGTCGGCAGTCGGAACTCAAGCTGTCGAACAGTAAGGGAAAACCATGCTCTATCTGTCTCAAATGACGGGAAAGCCCGTCATAGATTCCACCGGCGAAAAGATCGGTACCGTCTCCGACCTCGCTATTTCAACCGGCGAGGTGTTTCCGCGTATTACCAGCCTTGCATTTCAGGGTCCTGGCAAAGTTCCCTTCATGATCTCGTGGCGCAAGTACGTGGGGAAATTCGACGAGTCGGGCATCGAGCTTTCCGTGCCCGCTAAAGACATCCGCTTCAGCTATCTCCAGCCCGAAGAGGTTCTGCTTGCCCGCGACCTGCTCGATCGTCAAATCGTTGACACGCAGGGCATGAAAGTCGTGCGCGTAAACGACCTGAAGCTTTCCGAATCCGGCTCTCAACTGCGCCTTCTTGGTGCCGAAGTGGGCACGCGCGGTATCCTGCGCGGGCTTTCCCCTCTACTGGAAAAAGCCGTTGTCTCCCTCGCAGAACTCTTCCACAAACGCATCGAGGAAAAGCTCATTGCTTGGAACTACATGGACCTGCTCGACCGCGACCTCTCTGAAGTGCAGCTTTCGGTTACCCACAAACGCCTGGACGAGCTGCATCCCGCCGACGTTGCCGACATCTTGGAGCAGCTTGATCCGCAGCAACGCGCCAACGTGTTCAAGCACCTTGACGACGCGCAGGCAACCGAAGCCGTATCTGAAATGGAAGACGAGTACCAGGCAGACTTCATTGAAGACCTGGACGAAGCACGCGCCGCAAACCTGTTGGGAAACATGGATCCCGACGATGCCGCCGACATCGTGCGCGACCTGTCCTACGAGAAAGCCGAAACGCTTCTGCGCCTGATGGGCGTGGAGGACGCGGCGGAAATTCGCCAGCTTCTGGGATACAAAGACGGCACCGCAGGCGGCATGATGACCACGCAGTTCGTTGCCGTGCGCCAAAGCGACACCGTCGGCCAGACCATCGAGGTGCTGCGCGAACTGCCCGAAGACCACCCCACCGTCCACTATGTCTACGCACTCGACGAGTACGACAAGCTCATTGGCGTTCTCTCTCTGCGCACCCTGGTGCTGGCACGCGACGACGCTCTTATCAAAGACGTCATGTACGACGAAATCATTTCGGTGCCGCCCGACGAAGAGGAAGACGACGTTGCGGCGGACATCTTCAAGTACGACATCCCCGCCATGCCGGTGGTTGACGAACATGGAGCCTTGCTGGGCATCGTGACGGTTGACGACGCTTGGGATGCCATCGAAGAAGACGTCAGCGGCGACAAGATGAAGGCGTCTGCGCTGAAGATCGTGGGCATCGTTGTTGCAGCGGCGGCGGGCTTAGGTCTGTACACGCTTATATTGCTGCAGGTCACCGGTGTAATCGGAGGCTAAAGCATGGCGCTGAGGAAAACAGACGCAGCAAACGCCGCAAGCGGCCCATCGCGCAACCAAGGCAAGAGAATAGGCAAGAGGAAGACGGCGAAGCCATCGGGTGGCGCCGCGACGAGCGGCCGCAAACCAGTGTCGCGCACAACCGGCAGCACGGCTGCGCGCCCGAGCCGCATTGCCCAGCATCAGGCAGGAAAAGCCGCGCGCGCTCAATGGTCGCAAGAGCAGCATAAGGCTCTCGCCCAGCCGAAAAAAACCTCGCTTGCGGCGGCGTCCACCGCTTTCAACGCCGGGTCGGTGGCCGCACAGGAGGACATCGCCCCCAAAAAGCAACGGAACAAAGCGCTGTTGATTTTAGCGGCGCTAGGGCCTGGCATCGTTACCGCCATGGCAGGCAACGATGCGGGCGGCATTTCAACTTACTCGACCGTTGGCGCAAAGTTCGGCTATGCCACGTTGTGGGTGATCCCGGTCATGTGCGTGCTGCTGCTGGTGGTTCAAATGACCGCCTCCAAAATGGGTGCTGTCACCGGCAAAGGCTTTGCGGCGCTTATCCGCGAGCGCTTTGGCATCCGTCTTACGGCACTTGCGATGCTCGCATTGCTCATTGGCAACGTGTGCACTACCTTCTCTGAGTTTGCCGGCATAGCTTCGGGCATGGAGATGTTTGGCGTCTCGCGCTACGTGGCCGTGCCCGTTGCCGCCGTCGCCGTTTGGCTGTTGGTAGTAGGCGGCAGCTACAAGCGCGTCGAAAAAGTTTTCCTTATCCTGTCGTTGGTGTTTGTCACCTATGTGGTTGCCGCATTTTTGGCGCAACCCAACTGGGAGGACGCCGCCCGCAGCACCGTTGTGCCCCGCCTGGTGAACGACCAAAGCTTCATCTCTCTCATCATTTCCATGATTGGCACCACCATTGCGCCGTGGATGATGTTCTACGCCCAAAGCAACGTGGTGGAAAAGGGCGTCGATATGAAGGAATATCCCCTTCAGAAAATCGACGTAGTGGCAGGCACCATCGCAGCCTGTCTGGTGGCGTGGTTCATTATCGTCACAACGGGAACCGTGCTCTACCCTCAGGGCATCGAGATCTCCTCGGCCGCCGACGCCGCTTCGGCGCTGGCGCCGTTTGCCGGCCCCTACGCAGAAGGGCTGTTTGCCATCGGGCTTATCGCCGCCTCGTTTTTGGCAGCATGCGTGCTTCCCCTCACCACTTCCTTTGTGATCTGCGAGGCATTCGGCTGGGAGGCAGGCGTGTCCTTCAAGTGGCGCGAAGCCCCTCTGTTCAAGAGCATTTTCACGTTCATCATCGCCCTGGCGGCGCTCATCGTGCTGATCCCCGGCATCGACCTGATGGGCGTCATGCTCACCGCGCAGTTCGTCAACGGCCTCATCTTGCCCGTGCTTCTGGTTTTCATGGCCATCATCGCCGCCGACAAACACGTAATGGGCGCACAGCGCAGCGGCATTGTCTCCCGTATTCTCATTTGGGTAACGGTTGCCATTGTCACCGTGCTCACCGTCGCCTTGCTCGCGATGCAGCTACTGGGCATTGGGTAATTGAACGCACGCGGCCGCCCCTCTGGCAAAAAGGGCGGCCGCATCTAAGCAGAATCGCTTGGCAGCGCTAAGCCGTGAAGATTGCGCAATGGCGGCTTGCCGCCTGTTTCACCACATCCTCAAACCTGCCTACTATCAAAGCTGCCGCAGGACAACCAGTCATGCACAGAGGGGCGGGGTCGTTTTCCACGCAGGCAGCGCATTTGTCCAAAACGGGCGCCACAAGATGGTATTGCCTCAGCTTTCCGTCGACATAAAACGGATCGCGGCGGATAACCCTCATCCAATCTTCCTCGTATCCATAGCGATGGGTCTCGCGGCAAGCCGCCTCGCAGCCATAGCATCCCGTGCAGGCGTCCAGGTCGACAAGCATAGCCACGCCGCCAGCATTCAGTTTCTTTTTCATTAGAGATCCCCTCTCCCTGCTTCGATCTTGCACAATGACGATCTCATTGCCGTGGCGCCAAACCCCGGCTCGGCAGGCTCGGACGGAACCAGAATATTAGGATTTGCCTTGTCCCAACCGTATCCGGGCAAACCCAATTCGGGACATGCATCACGCCAACCAGGACGCGGACAAGCGATAACGCCTTCCTTGATTTCGTAGGTGACGCGAGCCTTCGAGATAATGTGACCGCGCGGCGACGAAATGGTCATCCACTCGCCGTCAGTGACCCCATAACGCTTCGCGTCGTTGGGGTGCACGAGAGCGAACGGCTCAGGGTAGAATTTGCGCTGCATGGGAACATTAGTCCAAGCCGAATGGAAGAACGAATAGAGGCGGAAGCCCGTTGTCAGAACCAAGGGGTATTCCTTGGCGAGTTCCGGCTGGCTGATCGGCGATTCGGCAGGCTCCACGTAATCGGGCAGCGGATCATATCCAAATGCCGCCATGGTGGGACACAGAAATTCGATTTTGCCCGAAGCGGTGGGGAATCCCGGCTTTCCGTCGGGACGCTGCATGCCCTTCTCGTACTTTTTGTAGACGATCTCGCCCTTCTTGCCGCCCGGCTCGGTAGAGTAGAACGGCTGCGAGACAAACGTATCCCAGTCGGGAATGTCCATGCCGTACAGCTCGTTGAGCCTCCAAAGCACCATCTCGCGCTCGTCTTTCCACGGCCAGTTTTCAGGATCGATGCGCTTGCCCCACTCGAGGAAGAACTTCCAATCGTCCCAGCATTCGCCAGGAGCCTCCACTGCCTTCTGAACGGAGATGATCATATTGCCGTCCATCTCCTCGTCCCACGTATCACGCTCGGACCAGTCGGCAGTGGGAAGAACGATGTCGGCGAGTTGAGCCGTCGGCGACAGGTAAAAGTCTTTTACCACCACCAGATCAAGGTTGGGCGACGTAAGCGCCTCACGCGTAAGATGCGCGTCCTCATAGCACATGATGGGATCGCTCGCGATGCCGATAAACGCCTTGACCGGACGCGGCTTACCCGTAATCATCGCCTCGAAAACCGAGTGTGGATCGTTTGAACGACCAAACGATTTATAGAGGGGGTGCTTCTCGCCGCCGAATGTAAACAGGTCGGGACGGCCGGGGCTTTTTGCGGGATCCCACAGGGTTATTTTGTCGTCAAGCATCTTGTCGAACGAAAGAGGCACCTTCACTCCGCCGGGCACATCGATGTAACCCAACAGTCCTTGCAGGCACGCAATGGCACGGCCCGTTTGAATAGCGTTGGTGTGCATGCATCCCGGACCGGTAAAGATGGCAAACGATGCCGCACCCGAAGTGCCGATGAGGCGCGCAGCTTCACGAATGTCATCGGCATCAAGCCAGCATATTTCCGCTGCGCGCTCGGGCGTCCAATCCTGCACACGCGCTGCAAGCTCATCAAAGCCCTGGCTCCATTTCTCAACGAACTCTTTGTCATACCATTCGTTATTGATGACTTCGTGCATAATTGCCAACGCCAGCGCGCCATCGGTGCCGGGACGCACCTGCAAGTTGCAATCAGCCACTTTCGATAGGTCAGTGAAACGCGGGTCGATGCTCACCAGCTTGCACCCGCGGTCAAGCGAAGCGTAGATGGCCTTTGTGACGCTGCGCATCATGGCAGGGTTGTAACCCCAAATGACGACGACGTCCGCATGAGCCAGGTCTCCCATTCCGGTGTTGAACAAACCCAGGGTAAACGCGTTCGGCAGAATATGAGGCATGAGGCATACGTGAGTTGGTGCCATGCTCCACCCTTCAAGCCCCAGTGATGAATTCAGGCGGCAGTGCCAATGATTGGAGGTACGCCCTGTTCCCTGCCCCGTGATAATGGCTTCTGGCCCGTATTCCTTCTTAATGCGCAGGCATTCTGAGGCGATCGTGTCCATCGCCTCATCCCACGTGATGCGCTCCCATTTTCCCGATCCGCGCTCGCCTACTCGTTTCATCGGATAGAGAATGCGGTTTTCAACATCTTCGTGAATCTCACGCTGCGACATGCCTGTTGCACAAATGGCGCCGCGCGACTTCGGATTTTCCGGATCGCCTTCGATTTTCAGAATCTTGTCGCCATCGACTGTAACGATGACGCCGCACCGTGCGTGGCACGACACGCATGCACTGCGAACTTTCTTCACACTCATAGCTCCTCCTCGCTCCTTGGTTAGAAGCGCCGAACGCACCGCCTCGTCTTACGACGCATCCGGCATCTGGTTCATCCATTGTAGAAAGGGCGCGCCCATCCCAGAAAGCAGCGATAGGTTCGCAGGGAGACAACTAAAAGTTGCTACAATTGCTTTTGGGATCCTGCGGCGTCGTTTCAAGTTCGATTCGGGGGACACATGGACATCAACAGCCTGCGTTATTTTGTCGGAGTGGCGAAAGCGGCCTCCATCACCAAAGCGGCGAAACATCTGTTTTTGTCGCAGCAGGGCTTGAACAAGGCCATTCACTCAATGGAGACAGAGTTGGGATTCTCCCTCGTCGAACGCACAAGATCGGGTACCGTCCTCACACCCGACGGGAAGAGGTTTCTGGCCTTTTGCGAGCAGACCATCGCTGCATTCGACAGAACCGTTGCCGACATAGCGCAGCGGCAGCTTGCTGTCTCCCAAGGCCCCTCTCTCGCCATTGGCGCTACCGCCTATGCGCTTCACACCGTTTTCGACGACCTCGCAAACAACAAGCTGTTTGAGCAGCTCAGGGTACAGGAGCTTGCTCCAAGCAACATCGCGCAGCTCCTTGCTGACCCCAGCAATACTGATCACCTCTACGTAACGGACCTTTTCGAAAACAGCACGCTTGCAAAGCGCATGCTTTCCTTCAACCGCTTTTTGCCTATCTTTCAAACGGAGTTCGGGCTCGTAGTACCCGAATCGTTCTCCTCGCGCGAGCATCACGTAAATGCAGCCGACCTCGTAGGAATTGAGTTCGCGTGTTTTCACGATGAGTCGATCGATTGGGTGCTTGAAAAAACATACGGAGATAAGCAGCCGCCGAACATCATCCTTAAAACCTCCGACAGCACCCAACTCATGCAGTGGGCCGAGTCGCGGCAAACAGCAGTTCTTCTGGATTCGTTTGCGTTCTACCGTCTCAAGGCTTCGCCCTCCCGCACCTCGGCTCGGTTGAGATTTATCACCATCAGCGACATGCCACGCGTAACAACGGGCTTTCTGTTCCGCCACGATGCAAAGCTATCCAACGACGCAAAACTGTTCATACGCAGCCTGCAAGCCCTATTCCGAACGCGTCATGCAGAGTATTCGCGAATGCACCCTGTGTAAGAGGGTCGGCCTCGATACCGCTCCGCAAGGAAGCGCCACGGCACGAAGGGAAACGACGATGGAAGAGACATCAATTGAGCTCGTAGACGCAGCACGCTACCTTGAAGGCAACGCCGATCTGCGCCACGCGCTCGACATTGCACGCACAACCGAGCTGACCCCACACTATCTCGGCGAGGGCGAGCACAACCGCAACTTTTGGTTTGCCGATCCAACCAATGGGCGCAGGTTCGTGCTGCGCATCAACGTCGAGCCGCAGCCGTTCCACAAAAACCAAGTCGCCTACGAATTCGCTGCTCTTACACTGCTGGAGCCCTGTGGGCGAACGCCGATACCGCTGTATCTTGACGACTCGCCGCAAGCTCCCGGCAAAGGCGCATTGGTTGAGACGTTCTGCGACGGCAAGCAGCTGAACTTCGATTGCCTGCAGCCAGGTGAGCTGCGCTGCGCCGTGCAGATATTGGCAGACATTCACGCCGTTCCCGTACCTCAATCCCCAGCTCACGCACTCTATCGACCTGCCGACCCACTGCGCGGGCTTTTTGACGAATGCCTCGCGCGTTTTAAAAACTACCGAGCATCGGGAATTGAAGATCCCAAGCTCACACGTTGGACCGAACGGTTCATCGCGGCGGCTCAAAATGCGCTAGATACTTACTGCCCACCAGAAGAGCGCAACCATATCGTCAACACCGAAACGCTTGCCGCCCACTTTCTCATTCCCGAAGAGTCTACCAAGCAAGCAGCGCAAACGGCAGCATCCGGTGGGGTAAGCGCCACGCAGGGAAGCGGGCAAGCAAGCCCGCCCGCCAAGCCGCAGAACAGCCCCCGTGCAAATACAGCCGATTGGCGCGACAACCCCGGCTCTTTCATTGACTGGGAGCGCCCGATTATCGGCGAGGTAGCCCAAGATCTTGCGTATTTCGTAGCTCCAACAACCACCTTTTGGGATAGCGAGTTCTTCTTCACGGCGGCGCAAGCCGAAGAAGTTGTAGAGGAGTATTGGTGCGCGGTCGACGGACGCTTCGTGCGCGGAAGCTTCGATGCAAGGTTTCGCGCCTTCCGCATGATGACGGCGCTGCGCTCAACCACCTGGTTCTGCAAGGCGCTGCCCGTCTATCTCGGCATGGTCGAAGGGCATATGACGCAACGCACGCGCAGAAAGTTTCCCCGCTATCTTTCTGACAGCTTTATGGAAATGCTGGCGCGAGACTGCTTCGGGCTGCGGTAGTGCGCCGCGCAGCCGCTAACAGGCAGGAACCGTAAGTTGCTCATGCAGCTTCGCGCGATAATGCCTGTCAATGCCCAGCTTCTCTACGATAAAGGCGTCCATGCCGCCATAACGCGCCTCGAGCGAATCGTAGAACGCCTGCAAGTTCTCGGGGTTCGCGCGATGCGCACGCGTCAGCTTGTGCGCAAGCTCTTCGTTTCCGTCGGCAAAACGCAAGAAACGCCGGAATTCGCTTTCGTAGTGACGGTCACGCGACTCGTTGGTTATCAGGTAGTCCCTCAGAATCGCTTCTTTTCCGACACCGAGAATTGCCAGAATAAGCACCGACATAACGCCTGCGCGGTCTTTTCCCCCACTGCAGTGAACGTATACAGGCTTTCCTTCGAGCGCATGCGAGAACGCATCGTGCACGCCCTCGCGCATTTGCCGTGCGGTAAGCACGTTTGACAGCGAGCCGTAAAAACGAATTGGATCGCACGCGACATCGCGTCCGACCACCTTCGTCCCCGCTGCCGGCTCGGTGTATTCCACTCCAACCTTATCGAGGTCATAAAACGGGACGTGCAGGTTTTCCACGCCGGGCACCGCCACATCGGGCTTCGCCTCGCGCTCCCATCCGCACCGCACGTCAATTACACAGCGAATTCCCAGTTGATTGAAAAGCGCGTCTTTGTCGGCATCGGTGGCCTCGTAAAGCGCAGCGCCACGATAGAACAGGCCGGGCTTTACAACCCGGCCGTCCTCGGTAACAATGCCGCCCAAATCGCGCACATTGCGAACGTTTTGAAGTTGGATAACCGCCACGCGTGCTCTTCCCTCTCCCCATGTGTCGCATCGTCTTCCGACGAACGCAAAAACGGCGATAAGAATAGCACACCGCGCGCAGCCGCGCTATCGGCGCTCGGCGGCGCCGCCAGCATCCAGCCGCGCTCCAGCGTTCGACAACGCTAGTAGCGGGCAACAGCGGCTACATCGTCCCGCTTACGCAGCCGCACCCCAGCATTCGACGGCGCTAGTAGCGGCTGTCAAAGATGCGTTTGGTCTTCTTTTCGGAACGCGGCAGCTCGCCCATCGGCACGCCAACGGCATCGGGAGTGCAGCCGATCTTGGCCTTGAAGATGCCAGCGAGCTCTTCTTCGCAACGCCTCTTCTCTTCTCCCTCAAGCGGCGTCTCGAACAGCACCGTAAGCACGTCGCGCCCGGAAATGTTCTCGATCATCACCTGGTACTCGCTGCTGGCTCCATCGGTGATGGCAATGACGTCTTCCACCTGGGCGGGGAACATGTTGCAGCCTTTGACTTTGAACATATCGTCGGTGCGTCCAACCAGAATATCGATACGCGGGTGCTTGTCGCCGTGTGCGCATTTGCACGCGCCGGGAATGATGCGCGTAAGGTCGTGCGTGCGATAGCGAATAAGCGGCGCGCCCTGCTTGCGCAACGTGGTGAGAACCAGCTCGCCCGTCTCTCCGTCGGGAAGCACCTCGCCGGTATCGGGGTCAACAATCTCGATATAGACGTAATCGCTCCATACGTGCATGCCCGCATGCTCGTGACAGGAAATGCCAATGCCCGGACCGTAGACTTCCGTTAGGCCATAGATGTCGAAGATCTCAACGCCAAGCTCGTTTTCGATGCGGCGGCGCATCTTCTCTCCCCAGCGCTCGGATCCGATAACGCCCTTGCGCAGGTGGATCTTGTCGCGGAGGTCGCGCTGGTTTATCTCTTCCGCCAAAAGAAGGGCATAGGAGCTAGTTGCGCCTAACACCGTCGACTTCAGATCCTGCATCATCTGCAGCTGCTTTTCAGTGTTGCCCGGACCCATAGGGATAGCCATAGCCCCCAGACGTTCTGCCCCCAACTGAAAGCCGATGCCCGCCGTCCACAAACCATAGCCAGGCGTGATCTGGATACGGTCGGCGCTGGTGATGCCCGCCGTCTCGTAGCAGCGCGCGAACTGTATTGCCCAGTCGGTGACGTCTTGCTGCGTGTAGGGAATGATAACCGGCGTGCCTGTCGTGCCCGAAGAGCTGTGGATGCGCACGACCTCTTCATCGGGAACCGCCTGCAACCCCAGCGGATAGGCTGCGCGCAGATCGGCTTTTTCCGAGAAAGGAAGCTTTTCGAAGTCTGCCTGGGTTTGAACGTCGGTTAGATCGATGCCTTCAAATTTCTTAGCATAGAAGGCCGAGCGGTCCTTAAGCGTGCGGAACTGTTCTTTGAGCAGGGAAAATTGTTCGTCTGTGAGTTGCATGGGTAATACGACCTTTCTTTTGCGCGTTTGTTGATTATACCGTGCGCCGAGGCGCATCAATCTAGACGATGTTGACGGCAATGGCCAAGACAAGCACTACGATGCACGCAAACGCGAACACGGCATCACGTGCACCGAACGGATACGTGCGGTAGGCGCTGCTGCGTCCGCGCAGCGAGAAACCGCGCAGTTCTGCGCCAATGGCAATCGCGTCAGTCCGCTTGACGGAATCGACGAGCAGCGGAACCGCAAGCGGAACGATTAGCGCCACCTTTTTGAACACGTTGCGGGTGTCGAAACGGACACCACGCGCCTTTTGCGCTTCCATAATCTGGCTCATTTCCTGCATGAACAGCGGAATGAAGCGAATGGCGGTGGTAGCGGCAAACGCATACTTGTAGGGTAGGCGGCACTTGCTTACCAGCTCGTTGGCAAGCGCGTTCACCGGCGCCACCATGAAGGCGAGGCTCAGGGGTAAAACCATGCATACCACCTTGAGCACTACCAGTATGCCGCTTGACACGCCTCCGCTTGTTACCAAAAGCGGGCCTGCCTGCGCATACACCTCGCCGGTGCGGACGAAAACCACCTGCAGCACCAACGCGATAAGTGCGATTGCGCCCAGACCCAACACCAGCTTGGCGCTTTGGCGAAACACGCCGGCAACTGCGGAGCAAGCCAGTAACGCAACTATCAGCGCCAGAATGAACAGGGCGCTCGTGCTTGCAGCAGCGGCGATACACACAATAAACGCGGCGGCAAACATGGTCAGCGGGCTGAGCTTGTGAAAAAAGCTGCTGCCCGGCACATACGAAAACACGCTTCCCATTACCCTACCTCCTTCGTTGTGGCTGCCTTCGATGCCTTGGCGGAAGCTACAACCGCATCGACCATCTCATCCACTCCGTACATGCCCCCAAGCTCGGGGTGTGCAGGAGCAAGCCTTTGCGAGAGCGCGCAGATTTGCGGCGGAAGCAAAGCGGCTCTCTCAAGCACCGCGCGATTGGAGAACACGTCGGGCACCGGTGCGTCGGCAACAACCCCGCCATCCGCCAAAACGATTGCACGGCTGGCGAAGTCGAGCACAACTTCCATGTCGTGGCACACCATCAGCACCGTCGTGCCCGCCTGGTTCATGCGCTTGATATGCGCCATCATCTCCATACACTCGGCGTAGTCGAACCCCGTGGTGGGCTCGTCTAGCAACAGAAGTTCGGGCGCGGCGGCAATCAAGCCCGCCAACGCAACGGCTTGGCGCTGCCCCTTGGACAAACTGAAAGGATCGGCGTCGCCATCAAGATGAAGCAGTTCCAGCACTTCGGCAGTGCGCGCGGCAACGCGCGGATCGTCGTCGCCGTGCAGCGTGCGCAACGTAAAGGCTATCTCGTCACGTACAGTATTGCGGCAGATCTGGCGGTCGGGATTCTGAAATAAAAACCCAACCTGGCGCGCAAGATCGCTTGTGCGAGTCTGCGTGGTGTCGCGCCCCGCCACGCGAACCGCTCCCTTCGTGGGATGCAACAGCCCATCGGCAAGGCGCAAGCTGGTCGACTTTCCCACGCCGTTGGGGCCTAGCAACGCGACGAACTCGCCGCGCCTCACAGAAAAGCTCACCTTCTCCATGACCGCATGGTCGCGGTAGCGAAACGCCACCTCGTCGAATTCGAGCATCACCTCGCTCATGCCAGCACCTCCTCGATACGGAGCGCCGCCTCTTCCACGGTACGTGAAACGCCGCCGCATTCGACCCCGCGTCTGCCTAGCTCGTAGGTGAGAAGGGAGACGCGTGGGCAGTTAACCCCTAGCGCAACCATGCGATCAACCTGAGAGAACACCTCGTCAACCGACCCGGAGAGCGCCACGCTGCCCTGATCCATCACCACAAGGCGACGGGCATATTCGGCAAGCAGCATCACCTTCTGCTCAATCACGACGACGGTAACGCCCCTCTCATTAAGGGCGCGCAGCAAGTCGAACACCTGCACGCTTGATTGGGGGTCGAGCTCGGCGGTGGGCTCGTCAAGCAACACGGCACAAGGCCGCAACGCCAGCAATGCCGCCAGCGCCACCTTTTGCTTCTGGCCGCCAGATAAGGTCGCAATCTCGCGATGCCGTAAATCGGCGATGCCAACCTCTGACAAGGAACGGACAAGGCGGCTTTCTATCTCGGCTGCCGGGACGCCGAAGTTCTCCAAACCATAGAGCAGCTCGTCTTCTACGACCGCTGCTACCATCTGTCCGTCTACGTCTTGCCCCACCGTTCCGAGAACACGTGCGATGTCGGTTATCTGAAGGTCGAACACGTCTTCGCCGTTCACCTTCACCGACCCGTAGTAGTCGCCCTTGAAATAATGGGGAACGACTCCGTTCATGCAGTGGCCTAGAGTCGTTTTCCCCGCTCCGCTTTCGCCGATAATTCCCAAAAAGTCGCCGTGGTGAACCGTAAGCGTTACGTCGTCAAGCGCCAAGCGTTGCCCTTTTCCGTAGGCGAAGCTGAGATGATCGATCTCCACCAGCGGAGCCGCAGATCTCTCTTGCTCGAGGTTCCGCATGTCAGGCTGCCTCCCTTCGCTTGCCCTCAAAGCCTCTAGCTCCGACGAAGGGCACGACGCAGCGGGATGATCAGCACACCCACCAGCACCGCATTGCACAGCGCCGCGAATATCACGATGGGGCCATACTGAACCAGACCTGCCATCGCGTCCATGCTCCGCATGATCACGACGATCAACGAAAACAGCCCACCCGAGATAAACGTTGCGACGAACGTGCCCACGGTGGGGATGAGATTGAGCTTGCCCGCCTTTTGCGGGACGGCTGCCAACATGCCGATGACAATGCCGCCGGCAAGCTCGGAGGCAAAGTTCACGAACGGGGTTCCGCACAGCAGCGGGATCTGAGACACCGCACCGGTGATAAGGCCGATGACGGCGCCGTAAGCGGCACCCTGCCTGTATGTGTTCGGCCGAATGAGCAGCAGCGCTAGGCAGTACGCCGCAATCATGAAGTTAGGCTTGACGCCGCCTTGGAACACCATGCCCACGACGAGCTTCAGCACGGCACCTGCCGCGATAAGCACCGCAGCAAGCACCAGGTCGGATGTGCGGAGCCCGCCCTTCTCCTTGACGTTCATCTCACGCTTCATTGCAATGTCAGTCATTTTTTCGTCCTTTCCTCGACTGACCGCAGGTCGAGCACGCTGCCCGAACTCTGCGGCCGCTCCGCTTGCAGCGGAGCGCCCACCCCGCCGACGCCGAAACGTCGGCCTTGCCTGCGAGCCACCGTTGCCGCTAGCCCGCCTTCGCAGGGTCTCCTCGTGAGAAAAGGACCGGGAGAATAAAAAAATCCGCCCTTGTCGCTTTCGCGAAAAGGACGGATTGAAGATCCGCGGTGCCACCTTTTCTTGACTCCCTTGCGGGAGCCCTCTCACGAAGATGCTATCACACCCTCTGCCGTTAACGCCGGCGTACGTCTCGGATTGGCCGCTTGCGCGACAACGCCCCTCGCCCTCGGTGGTCCATTTGCCCAACTGCTCTCTGCGGGATTCTCAGCATCGCCCGCTCTCTGTACTGCGCCTGGCTGGGTTTTACCTCCACGTCACAGGTTTATGGTGGGCATAATAGCGGTAGGGGCGAAATGCCGTCAAGGGCTCTTTTGTTAAATTCCAGTAACGGCACCCGCAGCTGTTCGGGAAAGCGCGCCATAGGGAGCATGACAAAAACGCGCGGGCGTGCGGACGCATCCCTTCGACACGCTAGCGCTCATCGCTGCGCGGCTGCATCAATTGCTGCGATGTTTACGTCGACGAACTGCGGCTTCACGCACGCAGTCACCGCGCGTTTCAGCTCCTCAAGGGTAAGCGGCACGGCCCCACACGCCACCGCAGTCGCAAGAAGAACCGTGTTCAGGGCGCGCCGATTGCCCAAAGCGGCCAGGACTTCCCCATCGTTCACCAAGCGCAACGACGCATCTGCGCGGTCGAGCGCTTCACGAAGATTCGCAACAACCTCGGATGCGCTATAAGGGGCAGACGAAAGTGCCGCGGTCACCGGTTGCACGAGCGACGTAGCGCTCACCACGGTGCCGCCCGGTTTCAGATAGCCCAGCGAGCGCGCCGCCTCGCCCGGCTCGAATGCGATAATCACATCCGCCGTCCCCGGCGTAACGAGAGGCGCATGCACCGCCTCGCCTTCGGAGCCCATGCGAACATGAGACACCACGCTGCCGCCGCGCTGCGCCATGCCAATTGTTTCAGCCGTGCGAACCTGCCAGCCTTTGTTCTGAGCCGCTTGTGCCAGCACTTTTGCCGCTAGTACGGTTCCCTGACCGCCAACACCCGCCAATAGGATGTTAATCATGGTTGGCCTCCTCGGCATTGGTAGCGCCACGTGCCGCCGCAGCATCGGCAGGAGAATCACTCGTCAAAACGATGCTCTTAAAAGGACACACCTGCGTGCACAACTTGCAGCCGTTGCATTGACTAGAATCAATGAACGCCTGACCGCGATTCCTCGAACGCGGACCTTGCGCGCCGGCATCAAAGCCAATTGCAGGACAACCTATCTCGGTAATGCATTTCTTGCAACCGGTGCATAGATCCGGGTTAACCATTGCTGCCGGATCGGGCTTTTTCAGTTGCACACACGGGCTTTGGAATATCAAAGCCGAAGGCCCTGCGTACTCTATCGCTTCGGCAGCCGCCGCAACCGATTCATGCAGATCGAGCGGGTTTGCGCACACAATGCACTCCACGCCCAACGCACGCAGAACGGCTTCGATGTCGATGGGCTTGCGATGCTCTCCCATCAGTGTGACGCCCGTGCCCGGGTGAGGCTGCGCGCCGGTCATCGCCGTTGTTGCGTTATCCAACACGCATACCGTTATGTCGTGACCGTTGTAAACGGCGTTCGCAATTCCGGTAAGGCCGCTCGCAAAAAACGTGGAGTCGCCCACAAAGGCAACCTGCTTTTTTTGCGGCTCCACCACAGAGAACCCCTGCGCCATCGTAATGCCGCCGCCCATGCACAAACACGTGTCAACCGCATCAAGCGGAGCAGCGTTTCCCAAAGTGTAGCAGCCGATGTCCCCGCAAAGCACCGCCTCTTTCTTGCCAAGCGCGCGCTTTACCGCGTAGAAGCTGCCTCGATGAGGGCATCCTGCACACAGCACTGGAGGACGGGTTGGCAGATCTCCTTCAAAACGGAAAGGCTGGCGCGATTGAAGCGAGCGGTCAAGATCGGCGTCGGCATAGACCCCAAAAAAGCTCGTTAGGCTGTTGAGGATATCTTCGGTTGAATTCTCTCCCCGGTCTCGCAACATGCCCGACGAACGACCAAGCACGCTGCACGCGAGATGCTTTTCCACAATTGTCCGAACAAGGCCGTCTTCCAAAACATGATCAAGCTCTTCAAACACCACCACGTTATCCAAGCCCTTCAAAAACGAGCGTGCGAGATCTTCGGGGAAGGGAAACGGAGTGCCCACCTGCATGAATCGGTAGGCAGGCAGTTGCTTGCCGGCCGCTTCTTGAGCCTGTTCTAGCATACGCAGCGCCTCGCGCGCATACGCAGCAGAAACGCCCCCTGCGACTACCCCCACCGAAGGCGCGTCCGCCGTTTCGGCAACGGGTCGAGCGACGCCCTCCCATTCCATTACATCGTCCATTGCCTCCTGGGCGTCCAAAGCGGAAACGAATTCCGCCCCGGTAAACGAAGGAGCCAGATCAATGGAGCCGCCGGGCGCAACTTCGGTCACCGAGTTGAAACGCGACAGCGGCGGCTCGCAGAACTCTCGCTGCATGCAACGCAGCCGCTCGTTTATCTCCCCATGCGCTTCCCAGGCTCTTCGTGGGAAAATCACCCATTTCGGGCTTTTTCTAAAGCCGCCTTCGGGCAGCGGGCGCGAAACCGTCTCGTCTTGCACGTCGAAGAACGTGGAGGCATGGCAAATGCGCGTAGTAGGACGCACGATCACCGGCGTATGGTGGCGCTCAGACAGGTCGAACGCTGCTTTCATCATGGCGAAGCCTTCTTCGGGGGTAGAAGGATCCAGCACAGGCACCTTTGCAAATCCCGCGAAACGCCTGGTGTCTTGCTCGGTCTGCGATGAAATGGGACCGGGGTCGTCGGCAACAAAGAGCACGAGCCCTCCGCCGCAGCCCACGTAGTTCAAGCTCATCAAGGCGTCGCTTGCAACGTTGAGGCCAACCTGCTTGCAGGTGAACAGGCAGCGTGCGCCTGCGTACGACGCCCCCGCCAGAAGCTCCAATGCCGCCTTCTCGTTGGTCGACCACTCCACATGCACGCCGTGAGCATGCCCTTCGGCATGCAGCCTCGCCACCGTTTCGATAAGCTCGGAAGACGGCGTGCCCGGATATCCCGCAACAACACGCACGCCGGCCTCGAGCGCGGCATGCGCAAACGCCTCATTGGCCATCAAAAGTTTTTTAGTCATAGTCTGCCCTGTGTTCTCTGGACTCTTGAGCATCGACGCGATTTTGGAGCATTGGCTTGCTTCATACAGGCAATCGGCTCCTCTGCCGTCGACCCCCACTCGTTCCATCATATACCGAGAACCCCTCGACACCGAGGGCAACCCCGAAGCAGAACCAGAAATCCGGCAAACACAACGGGCGCGACCGCCGGGGCCGAAAGACCGAACCGTGTCATGTTCCGCACTGAAGAGAAAACGATGTTTTGACGGTTCTCCCAACATGAGAAGTCTCGACGCAATCGCCGCTACAATATTCCCCGCACAGGTGCGTATGAGCAGGGCGAAAAGCGCCCCTGAAGAAGGCACCCCTGAATCTAGAGAAGGAATGCTCCTATGCAAAGAATTCTTGCCAACGGGATCAAATCTTTGGAAGCGGCCCTGCGTCAGCGGCTGAACACTGAAGAGACCCGAACGTGGATCAAAGAGCAATCGCGCCCGTTTCGAGAGCTCATGTCGTACTATCGTTGCGCCTTAATGGAGGTGGAGACGAAGTTCCGTGTGTTGAACGAGGAGCTTTCGCTCGAAGGAGAGGCGAATCCGATCGACTCCATCGAGTCGCGCTTGAAATCGCCCGAAAGCATCCTCGACAAAGTGGAACGCAAGGGAATCGACTTTTCTGTCGAGGCCATCGAGGAGCACATTGACGACATCGCCGGCATCCGCGTTATCTGCTCGTTCGAATCGGACGTGTACCTGATCGCCGAATCGCTGCTGCGCCAAACCGACGTGCGTCTCATCGAGCGCGTCGACTACATCGCCCATCCCAAGCCGAGCGGATACCGCAGCCTCCATCTCGTCATCGCCATTCCCATCTTTCTGTACGACGAGATGAAGACCATGAAGGTCGAAGTCCAGCTGCGCACGATGGCGATGGACATGTGGGCAAGCCTCGAGCACAAGCTGGCATACAAGAAAGCCGAGCCGCGCGACCCTGAAGCAATGCGCAAAAACCTATTGGAATGCGCCGAACTTTCCGCGCACATTGACAAGCTGATGACGGAAACGAGCGCGATGCTCGACGAAAAAAAGCGTACTGAGCATGCCAAAGGGGAGCGCGCCAAAGGGATACAAGATGGCGCGCCCTCCCTCTTTGGTGCAACCCGCTACGCTTGAGCCATTGATTCCTTGAAATCGATGATTTTCTGACGGGCGCCTTTGCAGCCTGTGCCGAGCATTTGAACTGCCAGGATGGCGGCATTCTTGGCGCCATTGATGGCAACGCAGGCAACGGGAACACCCGAAGGCATCTGCACCATGGACAGCAAGGAGTCCAGACCGCCCAAATCGCTCGTCTTCATGGGGACGCAAATAACCGGGCACGGGGTGAACGCAGCCACAACGCCGCCCAAATGCGCCGCCTTGCCCGCTGCGGCAATGATGACTTTGATGCCGCGCTCGTGCGCCGTAGACGCCCACTCGTGGACCACGGCTGGCTTGCGATGAGCCGAGGCGATTTTCACCTCGTACGCCATGCCGAATTCGTCAAGCTGCTTCATGCAAGGCTCCATAGCCGGCATATCCGACTCGCTGCCCATAATGATGCCGATAACCGGCTTGTTCTCGTCTGCCATAATGCTCCTTTCGCCTGAGCTTCTTTTGCCGCTCATATGAAGCGGCACAACGTAAACCTTCTTATACTTCCACCTGAGCGCCCGCGTACAAGTAGCTTATGCGCTCGCCCAGCTCGTCACGGAGCAGCGCAAACGCGTCGATGCCCGTGCAATGGAAGGTATAGTAACGCGCCTTGCGCGCTGCCAGCTCTTTTGCAAGCTCGCGGGTGAACTCGGAAGCCTCCACCCTGCCCGACCCAGGATCCATAAGATGAAACCCGCCAACAACAACGTCTAGCGGCGCACCCGCAAGCCGCTCTGCCTTATCCATGATATTCAAAATCCCGCAGTGCGAGCATCCCGAAACAAGCAGATGACGCTGCCCCTCGGTTATTAAAAGGCTTTGTTCGTGGCGGAATGGGTCGGGCTTGAAGCCCGACTCGGTTTCTTCAAGCAACACGCCGTTCGACTTCACGATGGGATGCTTGATGTCCACGGCGGAAAAAAGCAGCAGATTGTCTCCCAACGCACGCCGATCCTGCGTGAGAACAACGCGCGGATTCTCGGCAAGCGCAGGGTCGAGCCCTATGTCGTTATGGCGTTCAGGAGTGCCTGCGGCGTGGGGAACGAACGCGCCGTCGCGCACATAAATAGGCGCGGAAGGGGCAGTGTGCGCCGTAGCGTCCAAGTAGGCGTCCAATCCACCGCCATGGTCGGAATGGCCGTGCGAGATGACCACAGTCTGAGCAGTGGAAACGTCAACGCCCGCCGCATGTGCGTTCTCGAGAAATGCCTCGTCTGGGCCAACGTCGAACAAGATTCGCGCATTGCCGGTTTCCAAAAACAGGCTCAGCCCATGCCGCGCGGCAAAGCGTGCCGACGGCGTGGAGTTCTCCATCAGAACGGTAACTTTCATGACGACCTCATTTCTGCGTGCGTTCTCCCTGCGGACACAGATTCGACTATACCCCAATCTGCAGAGGTGCCAGGTGCTAGAAAATGAAAAAGCCCCTTTGCAGGGGCTTTCATCTTAAATGGTGGTCGGAGGGGGACTCGAACCCTCGGCACGGGGATTTTCAGTCCCCTGCTCTACCAACTGAGCTACCCGACCAGCTGTGCATCCTTGCGAACGCGAGGTAGTATTGTAGCGGATGCCTTTATTGCGGTCAAGCATATGTTCTGCAGAACCTTTTCCCGCAAAGCCCAAGACTTCTGCGAGCCCTTCTTTCCGCAGAATCTACTTGCAGGCGATGCCCTCACCGAAGAGCAACTCTTTCTCTTCGCCCGGCAGCGCAGCGCGCGCCTGATCGCGCAGGTTGTTGACCCCGATGAAGAACTGCCGCATCATAACCACCAGAAGATAACGCCCTTTCGCCGTAAGCGTAATCTCGTCATCGCTGTCTTTGTCAAACGCTCTCGACAACTTCATGAACGCCATCTCTACCGGAAGCCCCGCTTCAACCGTGCATTCGAAATCGCGGAACCACGCGCGTTTATCGAGACGGCCGCCAAAAAGCTGCATCATGAAGCGATATCTCATGCGGTCGCGCTTGCTAAACGTGGTTTTCCCCATGATAGACATGCGCCCCGCCTCGATGTCGGCGTTGTAGTCGCGCACCGAAAACGTGTTCACGTACAAGTTAGAGCCCAGATACGTGATGCCGCCCGAGCCGATAGCCGGGTACTCCTCGTAATCGACGACATACTCGTCGATCATCGCGTCCTCGGCGGCCGCGGCGGTATCGAGACGATTGAACGTCCATGCCGACCCGTGCGTAAACAACGGCTTTTCGCCGGCGCAGAGCAGCTCGTCGATGATCTGGTAGAACAGTTGCTCCCGCTGGTAGTCGACTTTGCCCACCGTGCGCGCCAAGCTGCGCTCGACCGATGGCGACGCCATGAGCGGATAAAACGTTGTCTGGCTTGCTCCGCTCTCAACTACGCGCTCGATATCGCTGATAAGAATGTCTTCTGTTTGTGCCGGGAAGTTGAAGATCATATCGGCGTTCATCGAGACGAAGTACGGGCTTGCCTCTTGGATGCGCGCCACAATCTCATCGCCGCTGCCGTACTTGTCGTAGCGATCCATCTGCTTAAGCAGGCCGTCATCGAAGCTTTGCACGCCAACGGACAGGCGCTGCACGCGGCCTTTGAGTTTGTCCAGATAGCTGGGGATCAAGTGATTGGGATTGGTCTCGCTTGACACCTCTTTGATCGAGAACATATCGCGCGCCTGGTCGATGGTCTCGCACAGCTCGTCAATCATAATCGTAGGCGTGCCGCCGCCCACATAGAGGCTCTCGAAGTCGTATCCTAAGTCCTTGAGCATGCGCATCTCTTTGCGCATGTTCTCGAAATACGGCTTGGCGCGGTCTTCCGAAAAGGGAAAACGGTTGAACGAACAGTAGGGACACAAACGCTCGCAGAACGGCACGTGTGCATAGAGCATATAACGCTTTCCCGGCTCAGGCGCCGGGACGCGCGTCTCATCAGTCGGGCGAAGCTTCAGGTATTGGTTCGTGCATTGGCGCACCACCTGGGTCAGCAGTCGTTCTGACAGCATGCGCTACTCCCAGGCGTCGCGACCGCGCGATGCCTTCTCGCCGATATCGGTGCGGAACTGCTTGCCTTCGAAATTGATAAGGTCAACGGCGCGATACGCCTGTTCGCGAGCTTCTTCGAACGTGGATCCCAGCGCCACCACGTTGAGTACGCGGCCGCCGGCAGTAATGAGCTCTCCGTCGGAGTTCAGGGCAGTGCCCGCATGGAACACCGTAACGCCTTCCAGCTCTTCTGCCTCGTCGATCCCCAAGATGACCTTGCCTTTTTCGTAGGAGCCCGGGTACCCCTCGCTTGCGAGTACCACGCACACCGCCCAACTATCGGACCAGGCAAGCTCGATATCGTCTGGGCGGCCTTCGGCAACCGCCATCATGATGTCAACCAAGTCGGATTCAAGGCGCGGCAAAACAACCTGCGTTTCAGGGTCGCCAAAGCGCACGTTGTATTCCACGACCTTAGGTCCTTGCGGCGTAAGCATAAAGCCGCCGTACAGAACGCCGCGATAGTCGGAGGCAAACGGCTCGCGCGCCGTAGCGGCAGCCGCGCGTTCCATGATGTCCACCATGGAGGCCATCTCGTCATCGGTAACAATCGGCACCGGCGAGTACACGCCCATGCCGCCCGTGTTGGGTCCTTTGTCTCCGTCGAACGCACGCTTGTGGTCTTGCGCCGTGGCCATGCAATGTGCCTTTCCGTTAGACACGAACGCAAGCAGCGAGCATTCCGGGCCAGTCATGCACTCTTCGATAACTACCGTGCTGCCGGCATCGCCAAAGGCTCCATCGAAGCAATTGCGCACTGCAGCCTCGGCGTCCTCAAGCGTTTCGGCAACAACCACGCCCTTGCCTGCGGCCAAGCCGTCGGCCTTGATGACGATAGGAGCGCCCTGCTCGCGCACATACTCGAGCGCAGGCTCGCACGCAGTGAACGTAGCGTAAGCAGCGGTAGGGATGTCGTTGTCTCCCATGAAGTGCTTGCTGTAGTCTTTGCTTCCCTCGAGCTGAGCCCCCTCCGCGTTAGGGCCGAAGACCGGAACGCCCGCCGCGCGCAAACTGTCTGCAACGCCTGCTACCAACGGCGCTTCAGGGCCAATAACCACCAGGTCTATAGCGCGGTCTTTCACGAAACCGAGGACAGCGTCCCCGTCCATCATATCGAGCGTAGGGATATTCTCGGCAACGTTGGCCGTGCCGCCGTTGCCCGGCGCCACAAAAAGCTTGTCGCATTTCGACGACTTCGCGATAGCCCAGGCGATGGCGTGCTCTCGACCACCACTACCCAACACCAGAATGTTCATCTTCAGTCCTTTCACCCAACAAAACTTGAGTACGGGTTCGTTTGTGACGTCGCGGCGCCCAGGATGTCTGCCCTATCGGTCCCAGCCGCGCATGATGGTTTGGTCGCGGTCGGGGCCAACAGCAATGATGCTGATCCGAACACCTGCCAGCTCTTCCAGATGCTCCACGTAGCGCTGCGCGTTTTCAGGAAGCTCCTCAAACGTGCGGCAGCCGGTAATGTCAACGCCCTTCCAGCCAGGAAGCTCTTCGTAGACCGGCTTGGCGTGGAACAGCACGCTTTGCTGCATGGGGAAGTAATCGTAGGTTTTCCCGTCGCATTCATAGGCTACGCATACCTTGATGGTGTCGAAGGCGGAAAGCACGTCGAGCTTGGTGAGCGCGACGTCGGTAAGGCCGTTCACTTCCGCTGCGTAACGGGCTATAACGGCGTCGAACCACCCGCAGCGACGCTTGCGGCCGGTGGTAACGCCGAACTCATGGCCGGCTGCGCAAAGCGCCTCGCCCATCTCGGCCTCTTCGGCCTCTCCGCCGTTTTCCGCAAAGCGCAGTTCGGTGGGGAACGGACCGCCGCCAACGCGCGTCACATACGCCTTTTGGATGCCCAGAACGCGGTCGATTGCCGTAGGGCCGACGCCCGAACCGGTAGCCGCGCCGCCTGCACAGCACGAAGACGACGTGACATAGGGATAGGTGCCGTGGTCGATGTCGAGCAGCGTGCCCTGCGCACCCTCGAAAAGAATCGATTTTCCTTCGCGCACTGCCGTGTTAAGTAGCTGGGCGGTTTCTGCCATGTACGGCTGCAAGATGCGCGCATAGGGGAGGTATTCTTCGCAGATCTCCTCGACGGTATAAGTGTGCAGCCCATAGATCTTATCGAGGATGGGGTTTTTCTGGGCGAGAGCCGTTTCGACCTTCAGACGGAAGATCTTCTCGTCGAGCAAATCTTGCACACGAATGCCCTTGCGGGCGGCTTTATCTTGGTAGCACGGACCGATGCCGCGCTTGGTGGTTCCAATCTGATTTTCTCCAAGGCGCTTCTCATCGGCTCCGTCCAAGTCTTTGTGGTAGGGCATGATGATGTGCGCGTCGCAGCTGATCTTGAGGTTTTTACACGAAATGCCTTCTGCCTCAAGCATTGCCATTTCCTTGATAAGCACGCCCGGATCAATTACCACGCCGTTGCCGATAACCGGAACGGCGTTTTCGTACATAACGCCCGATGGCATGAGGTGAAGAGCAAGCTTCTTGTCTCCGTGGATAACGGTATGGCCTGCGTTGTTGCCGCCTTGATAACGAACAACGTAATCGTAATCGCTAGCGATAAGGTCGGTGATTTTACCTTTACCTTCATCGCCCCACTGGGCTCCGACAAGTACCGTCCTGGGCATTGCTATTCCTTTCATCGCGCTGCGGAAACGCATTCGGGAAACGCTTCGTTCCGCAAACTCAATAGTATAGCCGACCACGCAAAGTCGTCGCACGGCAGAGCCGCTGCACACGATAATCGCTCAATGGGAGCAGTTCGATGACGCAAGCTCCCTGGAACCGCACAACGAATTTGTTCCTTGCCGGTTCCATGGCGCCTCCTCGCTCGCCTTCTCGCAGCTACAACTCCAATTCCGTGAGATCGGGATCTGCTTTGCGCAGCGCTTTCACCACCTCTTCATGGCAGGTGAACAGCACCACTTGGCGCGTGCGCGCAAGCTCTGCCAAAGCGCGCGCGGCACCGCGCCGCCGACGCGCATCGAAATTGACCAGTATGTCGTCGGCGAAAACCGGAATAGCCCTGCCTACATTGTCTGCTTGCTGCAGCAGCGCGATGCGCAGCGCCAAATACAACTGCTGGCGCGTGCCCAAAGAAAGGTGCAACGGGTCGCGCGAAGTATGCGCGGCGTCTTCTATTTGGAGCGTTCCCTCCGAAGACATCTTTACCTTTTGCCAGCGCCCGTCGGTCATAAGCTGGAGGTATCGACTTGCCTGCCGATACACTTCTGGCTGGCTCTTTCCCTCCCATGTGGCAATAGCTGCCTGCAGCATGCGTCGAGCCAACAGCAGCATCGCGTATTCACGCGCGCTTTCCTCCTGACGCGTAAGCAATTGCTGTTGTTCGAGCTTAAGCTCATCGAGTTGGCGGGCGCTACGCGCCTGCGCAAGCGTTTGCTTGAGTTCTCCGTAGCGCCTGTTTATCCCCTCGCTCGCCTCCAGCAGGGCGCTCCTTCGCCTGCTGGCGCGCGCCAGCTCCTCGTCAAACGCCGCGAAGGAGTCTTCGTTTCCCAGCCCCGCCTCTTCAAAGGCTGCCTGGCGGCGCCGTCGCGCTTCGGCGATGGCTTTCTCCACAGACCCTAAACGCGACGTCAGCGCGCGCTCGCGTTGGTCGAACAGTTCTTTTTCTGAGCGGCCCTCATGCGCTTCGTCTAGCAGAAGCCGTGCGCGGCGCAACGACCCCTCGGCAGCGCTCAACCCCATTTCCTCAAGTTGCTCGCGGATAGAACGCGCGCATGCTTCGCGCGACGCCTCTACCGCCTCAAGCTTCTTTTGGTCTTGCAGCATGACCCAGTGTGCATCGCGCTCGTGGGCCTCTCGCCTCTCTTTGTCTTTGTTCGGTCGGAAAAGCATCACTAAAGCGGCAAACGCCAGAAACAGAGAGAACACCACCAGACCGATGCCGAGCGCCGTGAACGACAGGCTGGATATCTGACGCCCGTGCAAAAACACTACCACTCCCACCAGTGCGAACAGCACAGGCAGCACCACCGAAAGAGCAATTTGCGTGTGGCGTTGCCGCCGCGCACGGTCGCTATCGGGGTCATCCCCCGATTCCAACAGCGCTTCGTAAGCCGCCGTCGATGCGGCAAAGTTCTCGCTCGCAAGATCAACGCTATGCTCGTGCTTTGCTTGCTCATCGGCGAGCGCGTCAATCTGATCGCGAAGAGAGCGCTCTGACGCGGCGCTTATCTCCACCAAGGCGGGACTGTACGGCGACATGCGCGCACGACGTTCAGTTTTGAGCGTACGCAGATCCTCCTGCAGGCCGTCGCGTTGGCCAGCAAGGTCTTGCAGCTGTTGATCGATGCGCTCAACCGCAGCCCGCTGGGCGGTAAGCCGCTCTATTTGGTCGTTGGCGTCGTCGATGCGCTGAATCATGTCCTGGCGTTCGGGTTCGAGCTCGGCAAATTCATTGTCGAGATGGCGAATGTGCTCCGCCTCATCGGTTGCTTCCGCCAGCCGTGCGCGAACATCAGAAAGCTGCTCCGCCAGGTTCACCAGCGAATTTGGCGCATGCGCCGCACGCGACGTGAGCCGAGCCAAACGCTGCTGCACCTCGTCAAGCGCCTCGGTTGGGCTTGATCCCGTGCCCGACCCCGCCGTCAAGAGTTTTGCGGCAACGTTGGACGTCCCACGCAAGCTGCGCAGCACGTCTGAGTCGAGCGAGAACATTGTCGAATAGGTGTCTTTGTCGATGTCGGCCACTAGTTCGGCGTTGCCCTGCAATCCGTCGGCATTGCGCACGCGCGTCAGCACCCACTCTTTCGGCTCGGCAGACAGTGCGTCTTTTTCCGCTAGGCCGGCCGACTGCGCGTCCGACCGTTTGGATTGCTTTTTGCTTGCGCTCGATGCGGCGCTCTCCGCAAAGACCAAAGACCCTGAACGCTCGGCGTTGCTAGGCCGGTAGGTGTTACGCTCGCCGCGCGCCTCTTCCCAGCCGAAAAGCACTCCTTTAACAAAAGCCGAAATGGTTGTCTTACCCGCTTCGTTGCGACCGAAAACCACGTTCAGACGAGGTGAGAGGGGCCCTACCACCTTGTCGGAAAATGCGCCGAAGCGGTTGATCTTTATGCTCTTAAGATAAGGGGCTCGGCGCGGGGCTTCACCAAGAAACGCCTGTTGGGGAGCGGGCGGAAGGTTGGGAACGTTTCTGCTCTGGCTCATGAGCGATCATCCCTTCCTTGCAGCAGGTCAAGCACGACATCTTCTGCCCATGCCGCTAAATCATCAACCCTTTTCACACAAGACGCAGGCAAAGGCATGCCCTTTCGCAAGAACTCTTCTTGCAAGTAGGCAACTTCGTCGGCAACATTGGCCCGCTGTGCGCGCGCGGTATTCAGGAACACCGAGGGAAACAGACCCTCAGCGCGCAAGGCTCCCTTATCGAGCGGGCGGCGCGTTGCATCTAAGAGCGCATCGCAGAAAAACTCGGGATAGCTATCGTTGATATGCTGGCGTAGATCCTCCAAAACGCCCGGTCTACCAAGTAGCTCGTGCAAGCCGGTAGAGCCAACAAGCGTTATGCGCGCGCACATCTCCTCGCAATGGGCTTTTCCGTTCGCTCGGAAAAGGGCGCGCATGATGAGGTCGGGGATCTCCGACACCGTTGAGCACTCGGATATATCGACTTCAATTTGCTCCCAAACAACGCTTGCCGTGGGAACGAATTCCAACTGCAGAGGGACATGCTCTTCCAACGTTACGACAAAGCATCCGCGCTCACCGGTCTCCTTGATGTCTCGGCCTTGAATGCAGCCCGAAAACGCAGCCTTCGGGTTTGCCGGCGACGGATACACCAGCTTTTTATGAAGGTGCCCCAGCGCCCAATAGTCCATTCCCGCCGTTATGAGTTTTGCGGGGTCGGTGGGCGCCTTTTGAAGATCGAGGTCAAAGCCGGTATGGAGAATGCCCACTGCAAAGGGGGCAAGACCCGCATCGGGCTCGGCGTCCTGCAGCGCCTGCAGGGCCGCAGTGCGGGTTATGCCGGAAGCGATGTCTTCGTCTATCGGCCACGCTTGACTGTAGAAGCCGCGCCCGCCGATCAGGCAAAGCGGCTCGTCACCTCGCCGATAAAGCGCAAACCCCGGCTTGGAGGCAGGCAGCATAACCGCGTTGTCGGGCAAGGCGAACAGATCGTTTTGCCACGACGTATACGGATCATGGTTTCCGGTGCATAAATACACGGGGATGCCCGCCTCCCGAAGGCGCTCTACACCCGTAAAAAAGTGACGATAGTCGCCATACGAGGGATGCGAGTTGTCAAAAATATCACCCGCAAACACGACAAAGTCCACGTTGCGGGAGAGCGCGGCATCAATCACGCGGTCATATGCTTCCGGAAGCGCCGAGATCAGGCGCTGGGCCCACGTCTTCGACAGCGCGCGCAACCCCCTGAACGGTGCGCCCAGGTGCAAGTCGGCTGCGTGCAGAAATGTTAGCTTTGCTCCCATACGTAACGTGTAGCCCTTCAGCAGGTAGGCTTAGACATAGCCGCCTGCGCGCGAATCATCGAAGTGATCCATAAAGCGAGTGTATTCCGGGTTGAATGCCAGCGTGATATCGCGCGTAGGGCCGTTGCGGTGTTTCGCCACAATGAGCTCCGCAGTGCCCCAGTCGGGACGATCGTCGCTTTCGGCCTCTGCCTCGTCCATGCTTCGATCGATAAACATAACGATGTCGGCGTCCTGCTCGATAGAGCCCGATTCGCGCAAGTCCGACAACATAGGACGTTTCTTCCCGCGCATTTCTACTGCGCGGGAAAGCTGCGAAAGCGCCAGCACAGGCATGTCCATCTCTTTGGCAAGCACTTTCAGGCCACGCGAAATTTCGCCTACCTCCACTGCGCGGTTGCCGTCACGACGCGTTTGCGGCGGTTGCATGAGCTGCAGGTAGTCAACTACTATCAGGCCTTTTCCTGCTGCCTTGCGCAGTTCGCGACGAGCTTTCGCACGCGCCTCCAAAATGGAAAGACCCGGAGAATCGTCGATATAGAGTTCAAGTTGCGAGAGCGAATTCATTGCATCCGCAATAGCGCCCCAGTCGCCCTCTGAGATATATCCCGCACGAATCTTTGAAAGGCTCACGCGTGCTTCGGCGCAAAGAATACGCTGAACCAACTGCCCCGCGCTCATTTCCAGCGAGAAGAAGGTGACCGCCGTTCCGCGTTTTGCGGCGTTCACGGCAAGGTTAAGGGCAAAGGACGTTTTGCCTACGCCCGGTCGCGCCGCGAGAATGATCAGGTCGCCGCCGCGGAACCCGTGAAACAAATCGTCCACGTCTTTGAATCCGGTAGGCACGCCCGCCATGTGGCTTTTTTGCTCGGCGAGCTGCGTTATTTCCTCAAACGCGTCATTAAGCAGGGAATCCATTTTGCGGAACGTTGAAGAGACGCGCTTTTCCGTAACGTTGAACAGCGTCTTTTCGGCTTCTTCTACCACTTCGTCGAGGTTGTCGGGCGCGTCGTAGGCAAGCGCGTTAATGGAAGCCGATGCGTAGATCAGCTCGCGCAGTATCGCGGTGCGCTTTACGATGGCGGCATGGTTTTGCCAATTGGTGAGGGCAAAGGTGTTGTCCGCAAGCTCGATGAGGTATGCCTTGCCGCCGACGGCATCCAACTGACCCGACGCCGTGAGCGTGTCTGCCAGAGAGATCTGATCGACCGGGATGCGGCGAATGTTCAAATCGCACACTGATTCAAAAATGATGCGGTGGGCGGGGCGATAGAAGTTCTCGGGCTTAAGTTTGAGAACCAGCTCTTCAACGGCATCTTGGTTAAGCATGCAGGCAGCTAACACCGACTGCTCTGCCTCGATGTTTTGTGGCATCGGCTTGTTTTTGGATGTGGGCTGCCCGTTAAAATCGGATGGACGCGATGGGGAAGTTCCATTCGCCGGCATACCTACCTCCTCTAGTGCAAATCGCTGTCTTTTATCTCACCCATGGTACCCCATACTGGCCAAGCGTGCGTCTTTCTCGTAAACCGCCTACGAAAAAAGCCCCTTGCTGAATCGCAAGGGGCTTACTCTCAAGCAAAAGTTGCAGGAGTGAAAACGCGCGTTACTCGGCGTCTTCGGTAGCAGCCTCTTCAACCTCAGGTTGAGCCTCGGCAGCTGCTTCTTCTGCAGGAGCCTCTTCGGTAGCCTCGGCGGGCTCTTCAACCACGTCGCCCACCTGAACCTTCACGACCGTCTTGATGTCGCGGTACAAAGAGATGCTTACGTCATGCAGACCGGCAACCTTGATGGGACGGTTCAACTCGACACGACGACGATCGATCTCCGTGCCCGTTGCCTCCTGGACTGCGTCTGCAATCATTTGGGCGGTAACAGAGCCGAAAAGCTGACCCTCTTCGCCTACCTGGACATCAACCTTCACCTTGGTGCCGTCGAGTTGAGCCTTCAGCTGCTCGGCAGCCGCAATGCGGTTCTCTTCGCGCTTAGCGATATTGTGCTTGCGCTGCTCCAGCTGCTTCAGGTTGCCCTTGGTAGCCGGAATAGCGTAGCCCTGAGTGAACAGGTAGTTGTTGGCAAAACCGGGAGCGACGTCGATAACGTCGCCTTCGCCGCCCTTGCCCCTCAGTTCTTTAAGCAGGATGACCTTCATGATACCTCCTTGCGCCTAGCGGTTGCGACGGTCGCCACGGCCGCTAACAGCGGGAACTGCGTAGGGCATCAAAGCCATCTCGCGGGCGCGCTTCACCGCGTTTGCGATGTCGCGCTGATGCTGGGTGCAGGCACCCGTCACGCGACGGGGCTTGATTTTGCCACGGTCGGTAACGTACTTGCGCAGCAGCTGCGTATCTTTGTAGTCGATGTACTGCGCGTCGTCCTTGCAGAACTGGCAGTACTTACGCCGAGGCTGCTTTACATATTCAGCCATTAGTAAACCTCTTTCGTTTCGCTTAGAACGGAATGTCCTCGTCATAAACAGATGAGGAGGCGTCGATCACAGGCGCAGGGTTCGACGTTGCGTACTGCCCGTTCTGAGCAGAACCATACTGGTTCGAAGCGGGTTGTGCGGGCGCGTATTGGCGAGGCTCACCGTTGCCGCGGCTCGTCATGAACTCAAGCTCGTCAACGATGACTTCGATCTTGCTGCGCTTCTGCCCTTCGCGCTCCCATTGGCTCCAACGGAGTTTGCCCTCGATGGCAACCTTTGTTCCCTTGGACAGATACCGCGAAAGCGCGTCGGCACGAGCTCCGAACATGGTGCAATCGATAAAGTTGGGGTAATCCTCCCACTCGCCCGTTTGCGGATTGCGACGGCGATCGTTCACCGCAACGCCGAAAGACAACACGTTAGTACCGCTTGACGTTTGACGCAGTTCGGGGTCGCGCGTAAGGTTCCCGCTGATGATAACCCTGTTGATGCTCATGATCTTCACCTCTTCCATGCGACGGCATAGGCCGTCTTTGCTTTACTGTGCAATTAGTCGCGGTCCGGACGCTTAACGATCATGTGACGTACTACCGCGTCGGTAATGCGAAGCACGCGATCGAGTTCTGCGACATCGGCCGGATTGGCATGGAAGTCGACGAGCGTATAATCGCCGTCATTCAGACCATTGATCTCATAAGCGAGTTTGCGCTTGCCCCAATTGTCGACGTTGTCGATGGTGCCATTGCCCTGCGCGATAGCGGTTTCGATACGCTTCGTAACAGCAGCGCGGGTGTCCTCATCGATAGTAGGAGCAACAAAATACAGCAGTTCGTAAGCCTTCATCAGCTCACCTCCTTTGGACTTTACGGCCCCGGGGCTGGTGAAGGCATTTCGCCCGGGGCAGGAACAGCCTGCCTATTCTAGCAAAGCTTTCCTGCAAGGGGCGCTGGTTACATGGTTTGTTCACGCTTTCACCACGTCCTTGCTTGTAGACAAGTACCAATACCGTCCGACGACGCCTCAGTGCTTGGCACGATACCATCGCCGCCTTATGCGACATACGACAGTATGTCTCTGCGCAATGTGAGAAAGTTATTCGAAAAACGAGCTCTTCCTTGCGCATAAAACAAAAGAAGCGCACGTTTATATCGCGCGCTTCTTTTGCAAACCTCGCATGTTTCTTTCGCGAGCTAGTCTTCTTCGGTCTTTGCGTCCTCGGTCGCCTCGGCAGCGTCGTCAGACGACATGCCATCGTCTTCGTTTTCAACTTCTTCGTCGTCAAGGTATTTCTCGTCGATTTCCTCGTCGTCGTATTCGCCTGCGGGCTTAAGCGCAATCATGAAGTTAGGCGCAGGACCGATGTATACCGGCTCCGACTCGAAGGAAACGGTGCCGTCCTCCTCCACCGTATAGAGTTGCCCTACCGCAAACCCTTTATCGGCGCCGGGCACTCCTCCTTCAGCGATAAGGGCGTCTTGCATACCCGTGTCCAAATCAACATAGCCGTCATAGCAGAACGAATAGGCTTCCGCTCCGCGCGCGTTTTGCACGGTGTGGCGCGCCAGGTTGAAACAGGCTTGCTCGTCATCGCCAGGATGACTTTCCATAAAAAGCGTTTCCTTGACGGCAAGCGAGGTGAAGGGGACAACGTCTTCCCCTTCCTCCATTTTGCCTTTCGCTCGGTCGAGGGAGAACAGCAGAACCTTCTCGAGGATCTCAGGAATTTCGGGAACTTCGTCAACCGAGCTCTCTACTATACGTTCGGTCATAGCGTTTTCCTTTCCGGCCGACGCACGCTTGCGCTGCGTTTCACACCAAGTAGATGAAGCATTCTGCAGGAACGCAGAATCTTGTTTCGGACAGTGTAGGCGAAAACTCTCCCCGCATCCTTACAACCTTGTGAGACGACGGGCTTTTTCGGCAAGATCAAACACACGATAAGAAACAGGCCCGGCGCACTGCCGGGCCTGAAGGATCGCTCTGGCGGAGGAGGAGGGATTCGAACCCTCGTTACCCGGATTACGGGCAAAACGGTTTTCGAGACCGCCGCATTCAACCACTCTGCCACCCCTCCGCATGGGGTGCGATAGGTAAACCCTACCGTTCGATATAAAAAACGCTGCAATCTGTGGATAGCTGCAGCGTTACTTTTTCTGGCGGAGAGACGGGGATTCGAACCCCGGATACGCTTTTGGCGCATACACGATTTCCAATCGTGCTCCTTCGGCCAGCTCGGACATCTCTCCGCAATAAACCGCTTGGCGCTTACTGGAGCGCAGCAGCAACATAGTATAGCGCAGCTGCTACGCTCTCACAAGCAAAACATAAGTGCATTTGCTACGCAGCTTCAGCGGAGCTCTCACCGCTCGTTTCGGCATCGGTCGACTCTCCCTCAGAAGAAGCGCTCGCGTCGGCCGTGGAGTCTTCGGCAGACTCGCCTTCGGCGCTTGCGTCGGCCGTGGCGTCGCCCTCAGCGCTGCCGGCGCTCTCATCGGTAGATTCGCCCTCGGTAGCGTCTTCGGATGTGTCTTCGGTTTGATATTGCGACATATCAACCATGTAGGGCAAACCCTCCGGCGGGTCGTTCACTACGATGTCGGCACTCTCTTTATACTCCTCAAACCAAGTCTGATAGGCCTCTTGCTGCTTTTCCTGAGAAAGCGAGTCGCGGTACGAATCCACGAATTCCTGGGGAAGCTGATCGATCGAAGTGATTTCGTCAGGAGGAACGAACTCGTCTGTGCAGGTGATGATATGCCAGCCGTAATCGCTCTCAACGAGCTCGCTCACCTGACCCACCGACAGCCCGTCTAAGGCCGTTTGATACTCATCTACAAACGTCGTGAGCTGATCCCAACCAACATCGCCACCGTCTTGTGCGCTGCCCGTGTCGGTAGAGTATTCCTGGGCTGCAGTGGCGAAATCGATCTCGCCAGCGTTGATCTGATCGAGAACCGACTGCGCAGTTTCTTGATCGTTGGGATCGAACAAAATATGAGAGGAGCGTTTGGCGACATCAAACGTTATGGCAGTGGAGGCGTATTCGACGATCTCCTCGTCGGTAGGATCCTCCGCAGTGAACGACTCCAGCAGCGCCTCGCGCAGCAGGCCGTCGTTTACGTTTTCGCGATAATCGGCCTCGTCAGCAAAACCAGCCTGTTCAAGCGCCTGATTCCATTTATCTTCCGAGTCGTAGTTCGCTTTGATTTGCTCAACAACCGCATCAATATCGGCTTGGTCGACAGTTACGCCCCGCTCTTCGGCGCCCTGTTTTTGGAGTTCCTCGTCTTCAAACGATTCAATAACGTTGGTACGGAGTTCTTCCGGGGTCATACCCATTTGTGCCAGGTAGTTGCCCCACGTGTCTTGGTCTTCAAGCCCGTAAGACGTGCGAAGGTTCTGAATGGTGGTGGTCACCTCGTCTTCGGATATTTCCACCCCGTTGACCGTTGCCGCCACGCCGCCGGTTAACCCTGAAGTCGTAGAAGATGAGCATGCGGCGCTACCACACACGCACGCTGCAGCTAACCCGGCCACGCAAGCCACTTTAATAAAGCGCGCAGTTATCATATGGGCCCTTCCCTTTATGTTTTCATGTTCGCGAAGGTACAAGACCTTGCGGAACATGGGATACGACGCAGTGTATTTTCGCACACGGTTAATTGAGCCTTAACCGCTGCACAAGATGCCCACTTCTGTTTCACACACGCCGCCATAATGCAAAGAAGAAGCGCCGAAAGAAGCTCTCGCTGCTTCTTTCGGCGCTCGATATTGATGGAGATGAATTACCGGATCGCCCGCGCACGTAGGACGATCGAGCCTCTGGCTTACTGACGCTTCGCCGCCTTCTTGCGTTCAGTTGCCGACAAGATGCGTTTGCGCAGGCGGATGTTAAGCGGAGTGACCTCAACCAACTCGTCGTCCTCGATGTATTCCAGCGCTTCTTCCAACGTGAAGGTTATGGGAGGCGTCAGCTGAATTGCCTTGTCTGCCGTGGAAGAGCGTTGATTGCCAAGGTTTTTGGTCTTCTCCACATTGACCACCATATCGCCTTCTTTGGCGGACTCTCCCACGATCATGCCTTCGTAGCACTCGTCGCCCGGGCCAACGAAGAGCTTTCCGCGCTCTTGGAGCGTATCAAGCGCATATGCCACGGCTTTTCCCGTAGACATTGCAATCATGCTGCCGTTTTTTCGGCCTGCCATCTCTCCCGTAAACGGCCCGTATTCACGGAAGCGATGGAATAACACCGCCTCGCCGTGCGTCGCGTTAAGGATACGGGTTTTCAAACCCATGGTTCCGCGCGAAGGAATACGGAAGACCAGATGGGTCATGCTGTCATCGGAAGCCATGTCCTCCATGATGCCGCCTGCAGTACCCATAACCTCGATAGCCTTGCCGGAATAATCGTTGGGAACGTCAACGGTGGCCTCCTCGATGGGTTCAAGTTTGCTGCCGTCTTCAGCGGTTTTATAGACCACCTGAGGGCGGCCCACTTGGAACTCGAAGCCCTCGCGGCGCATCGTCTCCATCAACACGGAAAGGTGCAGCACGCCGCGTCCTGCCACCTCGATGCCCGATTTGTCTTCGGTCTCGTTGATGCGCATGGAGATGTTGCTCTCCTTTTCTCGCATCAGGCGCTCTTTCAGCTGACGGGCACCCACGATCTCGCCGTCACGACCTACCAGCGGGCTCGTAGAAGCCTCGAATACTACCGACATGGTGGGTTCTTCCACGGCAATCGGCGGCATTTCTACCGGGTTTTCGGGGTCGGTGATAACGTCGCCGATGTCGGCGTCCTCAACGCCGATAACCGCGATGATGTCACCGGCATGTGCTTCGGGAACTTCAACCTTTCCCAGCTTGTCGAAGGTGTATACCTTGCGGATCTGAGCGTTGTACTGAGAGCCGTCGGGGCGAACCACCAGCACCTGCTCCTTTTCGTGCAGGATGCCGCTATGCAAGCGTCCCACGCCGATACGACCCTCGTAGCTGCTGTGGTCAACCGTGCATACCTGAAGCGCAACCGAACCATCGGGCTCTACATCGGGAGCGGGAATCTCCTCCAAAATGGTGTCGAGCAACGGAATCATGTCCATGTTGCCGTCGTTGGGCTCAACGCGAGCGTAGCCGTTGACTGCGGAGGTGTAGATTACCTTGAAGTCGAGCTGCTCGTCGGTTGCTCCCAGTTCAACCATCAGATCGAACACCTTGTCAACCGCGCCTTCGGGATCGGCGTTGGGACGGTCGATCTTGTTGACCACCACCACGATTTTCAGGTTAGATGCCAGCGCATGAGAAAGAACGAAGCGCGTTTGGGGCTTTGGCCCCTCGTAAGCGTCGACGATAAGCAACGCGCCGTCAGCCATGTTCAAAACGCGCTCGACCTCGCCGCCGAAATCGGCATGGCCGGGCGTGTCGATAACGTTGATCTTCACGTCTTTGTACGTGATGGAAATGTTCTTAGACAAAATGGTGATGCCGCGCTCACGCTCCTGGTCGTTGCTATCAAGCACGCGGTCTTCCACCTGCTGGTTGGCGCGAAACACGCCCGCTGCGTACAACAAACGGTCCACCAAGGTGGTCTTGCCATGATCAACGTGAGCGATGATGGCAACGTTGCGCAAATTCTCCTGCTTCACTGCTCTCCTTCTTTCTTCTTCGCCTGCTTTGCCAAGCAGACGGATTACCCTTCTCTTATCTCAGCGAGGCGTTCGGTTAGCTTGTTTTGTTCCGCACGAAGTTCGGCCAAGCGCACGTCGAGCGTCGCTATGCTGCGCTGAGCAGAAAGAACCTGGACGGCTCCCCATATCGCCGCAGCCGAAGCAAGCGCGCAAACCGCAAGAAAAAGACCCGTTGGACGGCGTCCGCAAATAAGCGCGAGGCAGCCGCCTACAGCTAAAAACCCTATGCCATTGCGGCGCTCGTCGCTGAACGCATCTCGCTGGGCAGCCAGCTGCACGCGCGCGGCCGCAATGCCCGACAAGCGTGCTTCTATCTCCTGCTCTTCGTCGAGACCAGAAAAACCGTTTGTCGACCGCGATGAGGCAGAACGAGAAGAAGCGCCCGCCCTTGCCGACGACGCCTTTTTTGTCAGGACGTCGTAGGCCTCTTGCAAGTTCTTGAACTGCTCCGTTGCGCGTTCCTGCAGTTTTTTGTTGCCAGCGAATTTGTCTGGATGAAGAATTTGAGCCGTTTCCCGGTACGCTGCCTTTATTTCGTCAGGGCTCGCATCGGAAGAAAGCCCAAGAATTCGCAGCGCTTCGGATCGGTTCATGTTCTCCTGCCATACTACATACGGTTGCAGCAGATGATTCTAACACGTGGGACAACAACGCGCGTGATTGTGCACGGCTCCCCCATAAGCAGCCGCTCAGCGGCAAAGGAGTGTACCCTACATCTTCCTGCATCCGAGCTGCCGTGCTGCTTTCTTCGCATTGGGTTTGCGGTTTTTCTCCCTGCATTCCCCCGTATTGGAGCTGTCACGCTGGCCCGCACGCAATTCAGTGCTCGGAGCGCATTTATCCGTCTTCGCACCTCAGTCGCATTACCCACGATGCAAGCTGCGAATGGCTCCTACCGCTGCCGGAACGAGAAGAGTCACCGATACAGCCAAAGCGGCTGTCGCCGAAACCGAGTCCGTGCAGTACGAAAGGGGGAATACGCCAAACGAAAGTGCATAGGGGAAAAAGAGCAGGAGGTCGTAACAGGCATGAAGACCAGCAATGAACACAAAGCTTCCGCTTCTCTTTAGAAGCCCCGTCATGATCAGGCCAAAGAGCATCCCTTGAAGAAACTTGAGTACCGTTTGAATTATTACCTGCTCATTCGAGAGAGAATACGACACCCCGGTAACATGAAGAAGACCGAACAGCGCGCTCACCGCCAAAGCGGCATAAAACGTAGGCCGTGTGCACGTCGAGCTTCTCTGGCAAATGACTTCCTCCACACCGCGATGGAGCAAAACGCGAAAGAGCGCCTCTTCGTAATACGCCGTCGCAAGACAGACAATCAAAAAGGCGAGTATTCGCGAGACCCCCGTCAATGGAGTGAACTGCCTTATTGCTTCCTCTGCAATTTCCGCTGAATTATTCCCCATAAGAACGAGAAGCGGGTTTCCCTGCTCGTTGTACATAAGATACAGAACAACAAGATATCCCACGGCGGAAAGGACGAGACACAAAACCGCAATGAGCGCGGCCGAAGGCCTTAATTCGGCGACTCGCTTCTTTCGCGTGGAAATGAGGGGAACCGACACCACCGCCGAGCAGAGCAGCGCGGAAAACAATGCCGCAGCAAGCGATTCGGCGTTTTCCATGGGGGCGGGAAACAGCGCAGTGAAAACCGAAGAGCCTAAAGACAGAGCCAGCAGAGTTACCAAAAACGTGAGAACGGCAACCTCGAGGGGGTTTTTCCTGCACCACAAAAGCGCAGCGCGCGAGGTTTTGCCGCTCGATTTGCTTTCTGTGGGTTTCACCAGGTGCCTTCCATTGATTGTTCGAAATGGTGATTTTCTATCATGTCCCCCTGAATCTTTCGCAATGGTAGCATATCACCAGCTCATCGCTTTACTAGGAACTGTTAACGAAAAGGTACGTTTTAAAGGTGGGTATGCAGGAGAAGTCGGGCATATCGTCGTTTGCGCTTAAAATCATCGCCATAGTGGGCATGACGTGCAACCACGCCTCCTGGCTGTTTTCCGAGCAGCTCCCCTTTCCTGTGATGTGCGTCATGGAAGGTGCGGGCGGCGTTACGTTTCCCATCATGGCTTTCTTGCTCGCCGAGGGCTGGCGACACACGTCCAATATTCGGAAGTACGAGATCAGGCTCGGCGTCTTCGCGCTTGTGTCCCAAATCCCCTACAGTCTCTTTTTAGATAATCAGTGCAACGTCCTGGTAACCCTGTTTCTCGGGTTGGGTCTGCTTCACCTCAGAAGCGTTGTGAGCAAGCGCGCCCTTTGGTGGGGTTTGGTTGCGGGAGGAATAGTGGTAAGCGGAGTGTGCGACTGGGGTTTTATCGGCATTCCCATGATTCTCATTTCCGCTCTCATGCCCACGCAGCGGGAACGGGCGCTCTATTCTGCCGCACTTCCCATGCTGGGTTTTGGCTTACCGGCTCTGTTCGAATTGGCTATGGGATCTGTTGCCGCACTTCCGGTGTTTCTGTATGCCCTTGGAAATGGAATTGCGGGACTATTGCTGTGCCGTTACAACGGGAAGCGCGGGAGACCTTTGAAGTGGTTCTTCTATGCGTATTACCCTGCGCATATCGCGTTGCTGGGGCTTATTCATCTCTGGCTGTGATGGGCGCGTCGCGTCTCGGGACGTCGGGCTGCGCCCTCCTCATTCGACAGCCCACTGGGCTGTCGAACCCTCGCGGGGTTCGATCCCCCGACGGCCTCACGAAAAAGGCCGCCAACCTGAGCTGACGGCCTCGACGTTGATGGTGGAGCATAGGGGGATCGAACCCCTGACCTCAGGCTTGCAAAGCCCGCGCTCTCCCAGCTGAGCTAATGCCCCGTATGTCCTTCTGGAGGACGGCACTTTTTATAAATAAACGCTCCACCGGCAAACTCGGCTCACGGTGGAGCGTTTATCGCTAAAATGGTGGGCCCGAATGGATTTGAACCAGCGACCTCACGCTTATCAGGCGTGCGCTCTAACCAACTGAGCTACGGGCC
>DVKR01000028.1 GCA_018715935.1 Candidatus Aphodovivens excrementavium | reverse complement strand
GGCCTGGTGCTTCCCACCGTGCTCGAGACCTGGCTGCTGTTCTTCAGCCCCAAGGAGTTCGAGGAGAGCCGCAAGGCCCACTGGATCAGCTTCTTCTCGGACGCGGGCGTGCTCGTGGGCGGCTTCCTGCTTCGCTTCCTGATCGTGGCGGCGGCGGTGCCCCTGACGATCGTGGTTCCGCTTGCCTAACGAGGCTGTGAGGCCGTGGCGTCCGCGCAATGCGGGAGCCAGGTTGACGAGTTAAGGGCGTGGCCTGTTCAGTCAGGCCACGCCCTTTTTGCTTAGCCTTTCAATGCGGGCATGAGGGGCGAAATGTCCGCCACCCCTTTGCGCCGACCTTGCAGAGGAGTCCGTCTCGCGCATATAAGAGGGGCGAGAGTCGGGATCGCCCCTCATGGGGCAGGGGTAGTGTACGCCGTCTCACGGATGTAAGAGGGGCGAGGCGGGCATGACCTCTTCGGCGTCGCCTGAAGGCGTAGGCGACGAGCGGGCTGATCTCTTAGATGTAGCGCTCGATAGTTTCTTTACCGAACTCGGTCGCGCGATAGTAGGTGATGAGCGTGTCCGCCCCGGAAAGCTCGAAGCGCGTTTCCTCCAGCAGCTCGTTTTCCTTTGCCGTGGCAAGTGCTTCGCCTACGCCTTCAGGGCTTAAGAGCTTGTAGCTGCCGTAGTCGGCGCGTAATTCGCCAATCACGTCTTGCGCACAGCGCTCTGCTCCGTCTGCGAAGAGCTTGAGGATCGCATAGTTCAGCGGCGGCAGATTGTTACGCATGTTCGTCACCTTTCTTAGAGCGTTTGAAGGCATCGAGCGGGTTGACGGCAATCAGGAAGATGCCCGCCACCATCACTAAAGCGCCAATCCACTGGATAGGTGCAAGCGGGGGATAGTCGGCCGCCATTCCGCCGATATTGAGAACGCCCATGATGATCCAGATAAAGAACGGCCCCCAGAACGCGTACATTCCGTTGCAGGCCATGCCCAGCGCCGTGCCGCACATCGAGTTCCCCTTGTACCAGAACGAAAACGCCGGCATGGCGAAAAAGCCCGAAATCACGAAGATCAGGAGCGCGGGGCTGGAAAAGGCCGCCGAGGCAAGCTCCCCGATTCCGCCGAAGCCCTCGCCGATCACTGCCAAGATGGGGAACACGACTATAAGCTCGAGCAGGCCGGCGGTGGTTTGGCGGATGGCGATTCCGATGCGATAGTCGATGAGAATGGTGCCGAATCCCGCCACGCAGCCCTCAAAGCCCCAGCCAAATGCGGCGAGGAACGCGAACACGCATGCCAGCGCGGCGTCGGAACCCATGGAGGCAAAGCTGGCGCCACCGATGAGGGCTGCGGCAACCAGGCACACCAAAATGCCCGCGATCTTGTGGCCGGTGAGCTTCTGCCTGAACAGGATTCTGCCCAATACTGCTCCGATTGCGCAGTTCAGCGCCGCAATAGGAACAATAACGCCCGGGTTTCCCGATGTGGTGGCGGCGTTAAGCCCAATAACGTAGGCGATGGTGGCAAACGGCCCGCCAATGGCCGCGCATACCGCCATGATGATGCCCGGCTTGGTCCTGATGGTTTTCCATAGGTCGCCCAGCTGATGGTTTTTGGCGCAAACGAGGATCGACCAAATGCCGCTAATGAAATCATTGATGCCCGCAGCAAGGGCCGCCAGCACGAACGTGATGGTGAACGCGCTGAGCGCGGGGTTGCCCGCGCCCCATTCCAGCCCGGCGAACCACTCGCCCCATACGCCTTGCGTTTCTGCCAGAGTGAGAAATGCGGTGTAGAGGCCGTAGCAGATGCCCGACGCCACCGCGAACGCAACGCCCCTCACTAAGAAGATTCTCTTGCGCTCTTTTCTGAGCTGGTCTACTCGATCGTTCATGCTCTGTCCGTTCTCGTTGGTGGATTGCGGTTCGTTGTGCGGTCTTGGGCTGCGCCGTCGCCTAGCGGAAGGATGAGCGCACCCCCCGCTTAGTCTTTCTCGCCCTGCGCTGCCTCGTAGAGCTTCAGCGCCTTTTTGAGGTACTTCTTTCCATAGCGGTAGTAGATGTAGGCCCACTCGCCCACGTTGTCGCCCTCGGTTTCCTTGAGCAGCGACCATGTGTACCAGCACCAGCCTGCCATGCCGACTTGTCCCAGGTTGTGTCGCCACTCCGCTTCGGTGGGCGGGCGCCCGAAATAGTAGGTGAGCGCTTTGCGCATCTCCTCTTCGCTGAGCTGCTCGCACACCGAAAACGTGCCGAAGTCGTTTGTGTAGTCGCTCATGCCGGCGTATTCCCAGTCGATGAGATTGATGCCGCCGTTTTCGTCTACCAGGAAGTTCAGACCGAAGTAGTCGTTGTGGCACAAAACGGGTTCGCCGGCGTCGGCCGTCAGGAATGCGTTGAGCCTTTCTGCGCGGTCGGCCATTGTTGCGTAGTCGGCAACGTCGATGCCGCCAAGCTGCTGTAGTTTCTCTTTGTAGCCGCAGCCCTCTTCGTAAAAGCTGAAGCTGCGCTTCACAACCGTTTTGCACTCGTGAAGCTTTCGCGCCATTTCCATAGCGGTTTTCATTTGAGCGTCGTCGCGAACGTCAAGGTTTGTGCTGTTGGGGATAAAGCGCGAAATCTTCCAACCGCGATGCGGGTCTTCGTAGATAAACGTATCGTCAAGTCCGAGCGCCTTGGCGGTTTGCAGCGCTTCGCACTCTGCCTCGCGGTTCACCAAAAGCTCGGTGCCGACGCCGGGGTGGCGGTAGACAAACTCGCCGGCGTCGGTTGCAAAGTGGCATGACAGATTGGTGAGGCCTTGTTTCAGCGGGTATACGTGGCGAATTTCAGACTTTGTGCATCCCAGAACTGCCACGATGTTGTCGAAGATCTCGCTATCGAGGTTTTCAAGGAACATCGGGTCGAACCCGCGCAGCTCGTCGAGGGAGTCGAATTCGTGAATGATGGGCGGGTCGTACTTGCGCACGCGCATGTCGAATTCTTTGATGTGCTCGATGTAGAGGTTTTCCCACAGCTTGTCGCGCGTTTGCGGAAGATCGTACTCCGCTTCGAGGATGGCGCGGAAGCGTTCTGAGAACGCGCGGTCGAAGTAGACTTGGCCTATCATGTACCAGCTGTTCTCTCCGCCAACGGTGACTTTTTTGATGCGCCCGTGCGATCCGAGCGTCATGCACCATTCCTTGGTGGGGCCGTCGGCGTATTCGGCGGCATAGTAGGCCTTCCAGACATGGCTTTCGAAGGGGTTTTCTTCAAAGTAGTTGTCTGACGAGCAGATATAGGTGTTGCCCAGGATTTCGCGCACGCGCATGAGCGAGCTGTTGTTGTTGCGTTCGGCGTATTCGTTGTTGATGACGATTTTTACGTCGAAATCGTCTTCAAGGTAGAAGAAGCTTTCCTTTTTGTATCCGACCACCACGACGATGTTGTTGATGCCCGCCGCCTTGAGCTGCCTGATTTGGCGCTCGATGAGCACTTCGCCACGTACTTTGAGCAAGCCTTTGGGGCGCTCGTAGGAGATGGGTGCAAAGCGCGATGAGAGGCCGGCGGCAAGTATGACGGCGTTGTCTACCGCGTAGGGAGCAAGTTCCGACATGCCCTTGGCGGTGAGGCGTCCCTCTTCGATGAGATCCGCCTTTACGCACTCCTTGTAGGCGCTGTTCACCGTCGCAAGGCCCAGATCGGTGGTTTCCGCAAGGTCGCGCTGCGTGGCGCCGGGCGTTTTCCATAGCCCGTAGACGATTTTGAATTGGTTTTGAGTGAGTCCCATGGCCCTTTCCTTTTCCATAGGTCTTCATGTGTTCGATTATCGGTAATGATATATGAAAACGGAACAGCTTTGAGTAAGACGTTCCGTTTTCTCTTTAAATGCACAAAAATCGAACACGAGGGGAAGGGGCGGGGCGCGGGCTGCGTAGGACAAGTGGTGGTGCCGCTGTGTGCGCGACGACCCCAGCGTATCTCCTCCGCCCCGCGCACGGCGCACGGCGCTTCCGCTAGCGCCCCTCGTCTCCGCCCCCTTCTTGCAATCGCTCTAAATCGAAGCTTTTTCACTTTTTGCGACAAAATGTTTCGTTGTAGAGCGGTTTTCGCTACGTGTAGAGCCTTCGTATAATCATTATCCAATTTCACTATAAAATTGACCTCGATGTTTCTTGAATGCTTGGCTGCCATGACTTAGCTGCCTCATTTTCAATCGCTCTAAATCGACACTTTTTTAATAATCAGGAAGAAAGTTGTGATTGAGAGAGACGGACGATCGGAGCGCACAGGTTCTTTTCCCAATACGGCGCGACGACGGGCGACGACGGTGAATTACGCGGAGAGACGGACAATCGGAGCGCACAGGTTCTTTTCCCCATGCAAACAGCGCGGGCGCGCCCCACGCCATGCTCTTTGACGCAGCTGGCCAGGCTGCGTGGGGTCATGACGTGTTTTTTTTGCGCAGCGACCCGGCTGTGCGGGTGGTTTCGAGCTGTGCGATGGGGCATGCGTGCGGGCGTTCGGAGTGGCGTGCGGGCGAGGCGACTGCGGTTTTGCTGCCTTCGTTTACCTGCGCGCAACCGGAAACCGGCGCGGTGAGGTATCATGGGACGGTTACGATTCGAAACACGCTAGAAGGAAGTAACTCATGTCGCTTTCTATTGGTATTGTGGGCATGCCCAACGTGGGCAAGTCAACTCTGTTCACTGCGCTCACCAACAAAGGCGGGCTTGCCGCAAATTATCCGTTTGCCACTATCGAGCCTAACGTGGGCGTGGTTCCCGTGCCCGACTCTCGATTGGACGCTTTGGCAAAGATCGACAACCCGGCGCGCATCGTGCCGGCAACGGTTGAGTTCGTAGACATCGCCGGCTTGGTTGCAGGCGCCTCTCAAGGCGAAGGCTTAGGCAACCAGTTTCTGGCGAACATTCGCGAAACCGATGCAATTTGCGAAGTGGTGCGCTTCTTTAGCGACCCCGACGTTGTGCATGTAGCGGGCAAGGTGGATCCGCAAAGCGACGTGGAAACCATCAAGACCGAGCTCATTTTGGCGGACATGGCAACCATCGAGAAGGCCATTCCGCGCCTGGAAAAAGAGGCGAAGCGCGACAAGGCGGGAGCTGCAAAGCTTGCGGCTGCTAATAAGGTGCTCGAGGGATTGAACGAGGGGCATCGCGCACGCACGCTTGGTCTGAGCGAAGACGAAGTTGCCGCAATCTATGAGCTGCATCTGCTCACGATGAAGCCTATGCTCTACATTGCCAATGTCGACGAGGATCAGCTCGATGCCGATCTGCCGGAAATCGACGGGTGCACGCCGGTTCCCATTTCGGCAAAGGTTGAAGCCGATCTGGCGGAACTTGAGCCCGAAGAGGCCAAAGAATACCTGGAGGCAATGGGGCTGGAAGAGAGCGGACTGGCTCGCTTGGTGCGCGAGGCGTATCGTTTGCTGGGGCTGCAGAGTTACTTTACCAGCGGCGAGACGGAGACGCGCGCATGGACAATTCCCATTGGGGCCAAGGCGCCTCAGGCGGCGGGCGTTATTCATACCGACTTCGAGCGCGGTTTCATCAAAGCGGAAACGGCGTCGTTCGAGGACTACGTATCGCTTGGCGGCGAAAAGGGATGCCGCGACGCAGGCAAGTTGCGCCAGGAAGGCAAAGACTACGTCGTTCAGGATGGCGACGTCATGCACTTCAAGTTCAACGTGTAGGGTCGCGAGCTTGCAGGCAGGGGTTTTGTGCTTCCGCTGCGATTTGAAAGCGGGCAGTATGCGGGCGTCGTCTCCTAGAGGCGGCGCCTATTCGTTGTTGGGCGATTTCCCCCATGTGGTTTCTGTTCGCTATCGGACGCTTTCCCCATGCAGCCTCTGCCCGGCGTCGGGCGGCTTCCGCCACGTAGTTTATCCCCGTCGTCGGGCAGCTTCTGTCAGGTTGTTTTAGGGAACGTGAATAATCTTTGCAGAACCTCGCAGAGATTTGCCTTTGAGCTAACTCCAAAGTCTATAGTGAATGCGAAAAGATCGGAGGTGACGGATGTCCATGGCGGAAAGCACGGTTGGCGAGGGACAACAGCTCAACGTTGAGACCCTTTCGGATTATTTTGCGCGCACGCCTCGGTTCGCCTTGGCGTTTTCGGGAGGGTGCGATTCCTCCTATTTGCTTGCTGCGGCGCTTGATGCCGGTTGCGAGGTGAGTGCGTACTGTGTAAAGACTGCGTTCCAGGCGGGCTTCGAACTTGACGACGCCTATCTGGTGCTGGATGCCGTGCGGGCAAGGCATCCAGACGCCCTTGCTGCCTTTCACGTGCTTGACCTGGACATCCTGTCGCAAACCGACATTTGCGCAAACCCGCCTGAGCGCTGCTATCTTTGCAAGAGCTTCATTTTGGGCGCGGTGCGCGATGCGGCACGGGCAGATGGCTTCACGGTGCTGGTTGACGGCACGAACGCAACTGACGATCCGGCGCGGCGCCCGGGGTTCCGCGCGCTTGCCGAGTTAGGGGTGGTGTCGCCGCTGCGACGTGCGGGCATGACGAAAGACGACGTGCGCGCCGCTTCGCGCGAGGCGGGCGTTCCCACTGCCGACAAGCCGAGCTTTTCGTGTTTGGCCACGGCGGTGCCTGCCAGTTGCGCGCTTACCCAGGAAACGCTTGCCCGGGCAGCCGTCGAACGGAAGGTGGACAACGGAAAACGTCCGTGGCGTGTTGGCGCAACGAGCAACGACGCGCCGCCGAGGAAGGATCACTCCGATGGAAGAGCGTGAGGTTCGAGTGCTGCTCGAGCGCGTGGCTGCGGGCGAGGTTGCGCCTGCGGAGGCGCTGGTGAAGATAAAGGTAGCGCCTTTTGAAGATCTGGGGTATGCCAAGGTTGATTTGCAGCGCGGCATTCGCCAGGGGGTGCCCGAAGTCATTTACGGTGCGGGAAAAACGGCGGAGCAGATCGCGGATATCGCCCGCAGCCTCCGAAGCGCGGGGCAAACTTGCGTGCTGGTTACGCGCTTGGACGCGCAGAAAGCCGCGTTGGTGCAAGAAAGGCTGGGCGAGCCCGAAGCGTTTACCTACTACGACACTCCCCGCATTGGAATGGTGGGCGAGGCTCCGCAGCCAGACGGCAACGGCACCATCGTTGTTGCGGCAGCGGGCACGAGCGACTTGCCGGTTGCGGAAGAGGCGGCGCTTGTTGCCGAGGCGCTCGGCAACAAGGTGCAGCGTCTCTACGATGTTGGCGTGGCGGGCCTTCATCGACTGCTTGCCCACGCGGAAGATATCGCTGCGGCCCAAGTGATAATTGCGGTTGCTGGCATGGAGGGCGCGATTGCGTCGGTGGTGGGCGGCATGGCCTCATGCCCGGTGATTGCGGTGCCTACCAGCGTCGGGTACGGCGCATCCTTTGGCGGCGTGGCGGCGCTTCTTGCCATGCTCAATTCCTGCGCATCGGGCGTTTCGGTGGTGAATATCGACAACGGCTTTGGCGCAGGGTACCAAGCGAGCCTGATCAACCATTTGTAGAAATATGCAGAAACGTGCGGCATCGTCCCGGTGCCGGCAGCGAAAGGAACGAGAAATGACGACCCTTCATTTGGATCTCAGCAAGAACGCCACCCGACACAGCATTCGTGCAGACTTGCGCTCGCGGCTTTCCGCCGATCAGCTGCAGCAGCTTGACGCAACCGTAGCGGCGGCGGGCGTTCCCGAGCACCACCATCACGATATTGGCGAAGTGAATGCAGCCATCGACGCGCTGGCGGTGAGCGACCGCGTGAAAGCCGACATGCGCGACATCTACGATATCTTGGCCCACGCCGAAGCCGCGGTACACGGGTGTCCGGTCGATCAAACTCATTTCCACGAAGTAGGAAACGGCGAGGCAATTCGCATGGTGTGCGAGATCTGCTTGGCCATCGAGATACTGGCGCCTGACGCCATAACCGCCACGCCCGTGCAAACGGGAAGCGGCACGGTGGTGTGCGCTCATGGCGAGCTTCCCATTCCGGCTCCGGCAACGAAGGCCATTCTCGACCAAGGCATCCCCACATGTACCACGTTGGGGGAGGGCGAGCTGTGCACGCCCACGAGCGCCGCGATCATCAAGCACTTCATTTGGAGATAAAACGCATCAATTGAAATAAGCCGAATGTGGAGGAGCGCTTATTTTTCACCGTTCGAAACGTGAACGGCGGTTATCCGCGCGCGGTGTTTGCTATTATCGCTAACCATGGAGAATCAAGGCGGACAATATGTTTAAGGCGGTGCGCTGGGTGCTGGGAGCGCTCGTCATACTCGCGGTTGCGGCAGTGCTGGTGGTGGCGGGCACCAATGCCGCTGTGATTCTGAGCACGCGCGACGATATCGTAGACGAACAAACTGCAGCTTCCTACGATGCCGATGCGATAGTGGTATTGGGCGCTTCCGTCATGCCCGACGGCGAGCCTTCCGGGATTTTGAAAGACCGTCTTGACGACGGCATTTCGCTGTATTTCGCTGGCGCAGCTCCCAAAATCATCATGAGCGGCGACAACGGCACGCAATCTTACAACGAGTGCTGGGCGATGAAGCAATATGCAGTTGAGCAGGGGGTTCCCAGCGAGGACGTGTTCTGCGACCATGCGGGGTTCTCCACTTACGAAACCATGTATCGCGCCAGGCACGTGTTCGGCGCCAATCGCATCGTGGTTGCCACCCAAACGTATCATCTCTATCGCGCATTGTATGCAGCCCAGGGTTTGGGAATGCAGGCGATAGGGGTTCCCAGCGACTATAGCGACTACGCAAAGCAGCCGTGGTACGACACGCGCGAGGTGCCGGCGCGCACCAAAGACTTTTTCCAGGTGCTGTTTAACGTCCCCTCCACGTTTGTGGGAGATCCCATCAGCCTCAACCAGAGCGGCGATGTGACCAACTAGCGCGCGACGAGGGGGCGTAGTCGGAACGCATCCGATGCAAAGCGTTTTGTTGTCTGATTGCTGGCATCTCGTGCGGAGCGTTAGCGTCTTGTGTTAACCATCCTGAACGAATTGAACGTAGATTGCGCTCCACCGCGCGCCAGCCGTCCGCGCACGCTCCCGCATCTTGCGTCTCCGCCCGGCATGGGCGCTCGAACGTCATGGGCTACTTCCCACTCGAACATCATAGGCTACTTCCAAAACACGCCCCGCTTCATGATCGCTTCTGTGAGAAATCGGTTTTAGGCGACTTTTTCTTTGCTAATGGCAATAATAGTCTCAGAAGCATGCGTTTTCTCATTCAAAAGCACTCCCACTCAGGCTACACTGCATGCAGTGTGTTTTACGTAGGCACGGGGGTATATGCCTACGGTTCAAGCGCAAAACCAAAGAGAGCGCTTGAGACGAGAAACATGGGGGAACGAGCAAACGAAGGAGAGGGGAGAGCGAATGACTGACACGATGCCTAGCCTGAGCCGACGCACGTTCGTGAAAACGACCGGCGCGTTGGGCGCGCTGGAGGCAGCCGGTGGCACGGCTGTGGCAGCCGATTCCCTGTTCGGACAGGGCGTGGAAGTTGCTCATGCCGAAGAAGAGGATCAGATCGTTTGGAGCCAGTGCAACGTGAACTGCGGCGGTTGCTGCGTGTTCAAGTGGCACGTGCGCGACGGGAAGGTCGTCTACATGGAAACCGACGACACGGGTGATGCCGACTTCCAGGCGCGTGCCTGCCTGCGCGGCCGCTCGATGCGTCGCTGGCTGAACCATCCCGACCGCCTGACGCAGCCTATGAAACGAGTGGGAAAGCGCGGCGAGGGAAAATTCGAGCCCATCAGCTGGGACGAGGCTATCCAAGCTATCGCCGATCAGTTGAAGTACACCATCGACACCTATGGCAACGAGGCCATCTACCGTACCTACGGTTCGGGTATGTACTCGGTGACGGGCAACCCGTCCGACCGCCTGCTGAACATCCTGGGCGGCAGGTTGAACCCGCTGTACGACTACTCTACGCACATGCTGCAGTGCGTGATGACCTACATGTACGGCAGTGCCGACAACTTGGACGACGACGGCAACCACAAGACGCTGGGCGTTCCCGCTACGGCGTTTAGCCCCTACGACGCGGTCAATGCCAGCTCTATGACCGAAGCCGAGCGCGCAAGCGACTTGGTGGTAATGTTTGGCAACAGCCCTGCTGAAACGCGCATGGGCGGCGCCAACATCGTATGGGACTTCGCGCGCGTTCGCGAGGCGGTGCAAAGCCGCGGCGGCCGCATTATCAACATCGACTATCGCCTGAACGAGACCTCGTCGGGCCATTCGGAGGAATGGCTGCCCATTCGCCCCGGCACCGATGCCGCGCTGGTGAGCGCTATCGCTCATGAGTGGATTGTAAACGACAAGGTAGACCTCGACTTCCTGCACACCTACTGCGTGGGCTACGACGAGGAGACGCTGCCGGAGTCTGCCAAGGGTCAGAACAAATCTTACCGCGACTACATCATGGGCACCGGCTACGACATGGTGGAGAAAACCCCTGCGTGGGCGGCTCCCATCACGGGCATTCCCGAGGCCACTATCCAGGAGCTTGCTCAAGAGATCGCCGCTGCCGAGGCTCCGTTCATTGTGCAGGGCTGGGGTCCGCAGCGCCACACCAACGGCGAAGACGCTACCCGCGCGATCTGCATGCTTCCCATCCTCATCGGCAAGTTCGGCCTGCCGGGCACCAATACGGGGCAGCGAGAAGCCGAGCCCTACGTGTCGCTGGTTGGCGGCCTGCCTGCCGAGGCGGAGAAAAGCCATGTAGAGGCCTCCATCCCGGTGTATCAGTGGCTCAACGCCGTCGACCATGGCGAAGAGATGACGGCCACCAATGCCGGCATCAAGGGCGTTGACAAGCTGCCGTGCGGCATCAAGTTCCTTTGGGAGTACGCCGGCAACTGCATCACGAATCAGCATGGCGACATCAACCTTACCCACGACATTCTGCAGGATGAAAGCAAGTGCGAGTTCATCTTGGTGTGGGATACGGTCATGACCGACTCGGCCAAGTATGCCGACATTCTGCTGCCTGACGCCATGCGCGGCGAGCAGCTGAACATGTACACGCAAGGCTACACCGAGTGGTACACCGGCGTAACGGTGGGCGGCCCGGCGCAAACCGCTCCGGGCGAGTGTCGCACCAGCTACGACGTGTGCGCCGACATTGCCGACAAGTTCGGCAAGCGCGAAGAGTTCACCGAGGGCCGCACGCAGGAAGAGTGGATTCAGTACCTCTACGAGCAGGGTGCTGCCGAAGACGGCAACATGCCCACGTTCGAGGAGATCCAAAAAGACGGGCCGGTAAAGCGTGAGCTTCCTTGCAAGATCGGTCTGGAAGACTTCCGCAACGACCCGCAAGGCCATCCTCTGGCAACGCCGTCCGGCAAGATCGAGATCTACTCTGAAACGCTGGCAGAAATCGCCGAGACCTACGACCTGGCAGAAGACGAGCACATCAACCCCATTCCCGTGTTCGAGCCGGGCTTCCAGGGCTATGGCAGCGTGACCGACGAGTATCCGCTCTACGCAGCCGGCTTCCACCACAAGAGCCGCACGCACTCTTCGTTCGGCTTCATCGAGGAGCTTGAGGAAGTGGCACGCCAAGAGGTGTGGATCAACCCGGTCGACGCCGAGGCGCGCGAAATCAGCAACGGCGACCGCTGCTCGGTGAAAAGCCCGGCGGGCGAGATTCGCATCGACGCCAAGGTGACGCCGCGCATTATGCCTGGCGTTGTGGGCATTCCGCAGGGCGCTTGGCACAACGCCGATATGAACGGCGACCGCATCGACGAGGGCGGCTGCGTGAACACGTTGTCCACGTACCATCCTACGCCGCTTTCCAAGGGCAACGGCAATGCGCATTCCATGATCGTCCAGGTTGCGAAAGCGTAAGTGAGGGGAGGATATCATGACGCAATATGCATTCTATTTCGACTCCACTCGCTGCACCGGTTGCCGAACCTGCGAGATGGCGTGCAAAGACTACAAGGACTCTTCCGAAGGGATTCATTTCCGCAAGGTGTACGACTACGAGGGCGGCACCTGCGAGATCGACGCGAACGGCATCTGCACTTCTTCGGCGTTCGTATACCACTTGTCGTTGGGCTGCCAGCACTGTGACGACCCCGCGTGCGTGCAGGTGTGCCCGACGGGCGCTATGCACAAAGACGCCGACACCGGCTTGGTGAGCGTGGACGCCAGCAAGTGCATTGGCTGCGGCTACTGCCATATGGCATGCCCCTACAACGTGCCTACGATCGACCGCACGCTGGGGCATTCCGTGAAATGCGACGGCTGCGCCGAGCGCCTTGCCGAGGGCAAGAACCCCATGTGCGTGGATGCATGCCCGCTGCGTGCGTTGGAGTTTGGCCCGGTTGAGGAGATCTCCGGCATGGGAGATGTTGCCGATATCGCTCCGCTTCCCCCGGCGAACTACACCAACCCCAATCTGTATATTAAGCCAACGCCTGATGCTCAACCGGCAAGTGAAGCTACGGGCATTGTCGCAAACCCCGTGGAGGTGATGTAGCATGGAGGCCGCTTTCGCTGAACTGCCTTTGGCTCTGTTTACCACCTTGGCTCCTGCTGGCGCCGGTGCCTTCATCGCGCTGGCATGCGTGTTCTTTGCCGCATCGTTTACCGATGAGCAGTTGAAGAAGATCGACCGTATGACGGCTATTCCGCTTGTTGTGGTGCTGATTGGCTTTGCCTGCTCGTTCGCGCACCTTGCTTCGCCGCTTAATGCCATCAACGCGTTCAACGGTTTGGGCTCGTCCCCGCTTACCAACGAGATTGCCGTGGGCAGCGTGTTTGTGGTGGTTGCGATTGTGTACTGGATCGTTGCCCTCACCGGCAAGCTCAAGGGCTCGGCACGCAAGATCTTTGCCGCCATCGTTGCCGTCGTGGCCATCGTGTTTGCATGCTTTACGGGCATGGCCTACATGATGGACACCATCGCTTCGTGGAACTCTCCGCTGCTGCCGTTTGAGATTTTGGGCTTCAGCCTTGCGGGCGGTGCGGCTTTCGCCGCGCTGGTGCTTGCGCTTTCCGGCGCCATTGACGGCGCTCTCGGTCGCCAGGGCAAAAACGTCGTATTGATTGTCGGCGGTTTGGGCGTGCTTTTTGGCGCGATTGCTGCCGGCGCTCAGATCGGCGGCGTTGCCAACCTGTCCAACGCCGTCATCTCCGGCGCCGACCTGGTTGCCGAGGCTCTTCCCGTCCTCATCGTCGGCATCGTCTGCCTGCTGGCAACTGCCGCTCCGCTGTTCGTTTCGGTGCTGGGCAAAGGCTCGGTTTCCATCGCGGCTCTCGCCGTGGTGCTGGCGCTCGTAGGCATCTTCTGCCTGCGCCTGGCCTTCTACGCCACCCAGCTGTCTGTCGGCTTGGCGTGCTAGGCTAACCCGCCGGTCGTCTTGGCGCGCTAGGCCAACACCGTTTGTTGGCCTAGCTGCTAAAGAGATGCCGTCAAGCCTCGCAGCTCTCATGGGCGCGTCCGCTTTCGCGGGCGCGCTTTTTTGTGCGTTAGTGCAGTGATGCGCAGTTGCGTCGGCCTCGTGGGACTGCCGTGTCGGTCTCGTGGGGCTGCCGCCTGCCGCCCATTCTGCGGCTTCGCGCATTCCGTCCTCCCGCGCTACCTTTCAGCGTATCTTTCGTGCGGGTGCGGTATAATTCCCGACGATCTAAAGCTTGGGGCTTTACGAATTAGCAAAAAGGGAATAGAGGAATCATGATCGGCAATGATGTTTTAGTCATGCTGGCGATGCTGCTGTATTTTGTCGTGGTTGTCGTCGTCGGTTTCATTTATGCAAAACGCTCCAATTCGTCGAGCGAGGAGTACTTCCTAGGCGGGCGCGGGCTTGGCCCTTGGCTTACCGCCCTTTCTGCCGAGGCGTCGGACATGTCGGGCTGGCTGTTAATGGGTCTGCCGGGCATTGCGTACTTTACCGGCGCGTCAGACGCGATGTGGACGGCAATCGGCCTGATCATCGGCACGTATCTCAACTGGAAGTTCGTCGCCAAGCGTTTGCGCAAGTACTCCGAGAAGGCAAACAACGCCATCACTGTGCCCGACTTCTTTTCAAACCGCTTCCACGACAACAAGCACATCCTCATGACCATCGCAGCCCTCATCATCCTGCTGTTTTTCAGCATTTATACTGGCAGCTGCTTTGTGACCTGCGGAAAACTGTTCTCCACTCTGTTCGGATGGGATTACGCCACCATGATGGTGGTTGGCGCCATCATCGTGTTTCTCTACACGTTTTTGGGCGGCTATCTGTCGGTTTGCACCACCGACCTTATTCAGGGCACGTTGATGTTCTTTGCGCTGGCAACGGTGTTTATCGGCTCTGTTACAGCAGCGGGCGGCGTTGAGAACACGGTTGCGTTTCTCCAGAGCATCCCCGGGTTCCTGTCCGGCACGCAGATGGCCACTCCCTTGCTCGACGAAACGGGAAACCAGATCGTCGAAAACGGCATGCCGCAATTCGGCGACCCTGCTTCGTACGGCATTGTTACTATCGTTTCGGGTTTGGCTTGGGGTCTTGGCTATTTTGGCATGCCGCAGGTGCTCGTTCGCTTTATGTCGGTGCGTCATTCCGACGAGATCAAGAAGTCGCGTATTATCGCGATGATCTGGCTGGTCATCTCTTTGTCGTCGGCGGTGTGCATCGGCCTTATCGGACGCGCAGTCATACCCGACGCTTTCCTCACGCAATCGGCTGCGGAAAACATCTTTATCGTGCTTTCGCGTATGCTGTTGCCGTCGTTTATGTGCGGCTTGGTGGTGTCGGGTATTTTCGCTGCAGCCATGAGCTCGTCTTCGTCGTACCTGCTCATTTCAAGCTCGGCGGTGGCAACCAACATCTTCAAAGGCCTGCTCAAGCGCGACGCGACCGACCAGCAGGTCATGATTGTGGCGCGCCTGACGCTGGTGGTTATCCTGTTTTTCGGCGTGTTTATTTCGCTTGACCAGAACTCGTCCATTTTCAACATCGTTTCTTACGCGTGGGCAGGGTTCGGCGCATCGTTTGGCCCGTTGATGCTGCTGTCGCTCTACTGGAAGCGCACGACTCTGCCCGGTGCGGTGGCGGGCATGATCACCGGCGCTGCGGTGGTGGTTGCTTGGAACATGTTCGTCAAGCCGCTGGGCGGATGGTTTGCGGTATATGAGCTCCTTCCGGGTTTCGTGTGCGCGCTGGCTGTTATCGTGATAGTGTCGCTTCTGACGAAAGAGCCTCCGAAAGAGGTCAAAGAAGAGTTCGACACCTACATGGATCTGGATGTGTAGGCACGATAGACTAGCTGACGCAGAGGCGTAGCGAAGACGACGCAGAATACGGATGGTACGGAGGGATCCCATGACAAACGCAAGCTGGACGCGCGAGGAGCTTTCCGCTGCGGCGTTCATCGGGGAAGCGCTCGCGCCTTTCTTCCTGCAAGATCCGAAGCTGGGCAGCGCTGGGCCTTCGTTTCAGGCGATAGCCGAACTCGATGCGCGCGAAGCTGCTGCAGAGTGGCCTTTTGTTTCTGCCGACGAGGCGCTGTGGTGCCTGCGGAGCATGCAAGGCGGGCTGGCTTCAGACGCCGACGATGCGTTGATGTGGGAGTACCGCAGGCTGTTCGTGGGTCCTGGACATAAGGCGGCTCCTCCTTGGGGTTCGGTCTACACCGACCACGACCGGGTGATATTCGGCCTGACGACGCTCGAACTGCGGCAGTGGATGCGCGAGCGCGGTATAGAGCGGCAGGGCGACCCGAAAGACCCTGAAGACCATATCGGGCTGATGCTGGAGCTCATGACCTGGCTCGCCCGGAACCGACCCGCCGATTTGGACGAATACCTGCGCTTGCACCTCCTTACCTGGGCGCCGCATTTTCTGACGGAGATGGAGCAGGAGACGACACACCCGTTCTACCAAGGACTCGCGCGCCTTACGCGCTTGAGCCTAGAGGGCGTCCGCGATGCGCGCGGGCTGCGCGTTGAGGAGCCGCGTTTTTACCAATAAGCGGCACCGATGTGGCGACGGGGCATTCACTTTGGGGCGTCGGCTTAGCCATACGCTTTCTGGCGTGATATTGCTATCATGATCAAGGGATTGCATTCGCTGTATGTGGAGCAGGAGCGTATATGGAAAAGGCTGACAAACGCTACCGCGCTTATGTCGCCGTTCTCGAAGAAGAACTCATTCCCGCAATGGGGTGCACCGAGCCCATTGCGATTGCGCTTGCGGCGGCGCGTGCGCGCGATTTGGCAGGCGGCGTGCCTGACCGCATGGAGCTTGAGGTGAGCGGCAGCATCGTCAAAAACGCAAAGAGCGTGGTGGTGCCGCATACCGGCGGCCTGAAGGGCATCGAGGCGGCTGCTGCCGCGGGGGCGGTTGCAGGCGATGCCGGCGCGTGGCTTGAGGTTATTGCGCACGTCGACGACAACGCAATCGAGCGCATCGTCCGCTATCTTGACACAACGCCTATTGAGGTTCGGCGTGCCGATACCGATCTCGATTTCGACCTGGTTGTTCATGCGTATCGCAACGAAGGCGGCGCTACGCACTCGGGTACGGTGCGCATTGCGGAATACCACACCAACATCGTCTGCGAGCACCAAGACGGCGTTGTGCTGCGCGAGGTTCCCGTGGCGAGCGACGGCCAAACCGCCGAGGGTCTTACCGACAGGTCGCTGCTTTCGATGGAAGGGATATGGGATTTCGCCACCACGGTGGACATAGACGACATTCGCGACGTCATAGGCCGCCAAATTGCTTGCAATTCCGCTATTGCGGAAGAGGGCTTGTCGGGGAACTGGGGCGCCAACATCGGCAGCGTGCTTCTTGCGTCTTACGGAGACGACGTAAAGACGCGTGCGTGCGCATGGGCTGCAGCAGGATCGGACGCGCGCATGAGCGGGTGCGAGCTTCCCGTGGTCATTAACTCGGGCAGTGGCAACCAGGGGCTTACCGCCTCGATGCCAATTATCGTATACGCACGCGAACTGGGCTCTTCCGAAGAAGAGCTGTATCGCGCGTTGGTGCTGTCGAACCTTACGGCCATTCATCAAAAGACGGGCATCGGACGTCTTTCTGCATTCTGCGGGGCAGTGTGCGCGGGTGCGGCGGCAGGTGCCGGCATTGCGTATCTGAACGGTGGTGGGTACAAAGACGCCGTCCATGCAGTGGTTAACGCGCTTTCCATTGTGTCGGGCATCGTATGCGACGGAGCCAAGCCGTCTTGCGCGGCGAAGATTGCCATGTCGGTGAACGCCGGCATTCTGGGATATGAGATGTACCGGGCAGGCCAGCAGTTCTATGACGGCGACGGCATCGTGAAAAAAGGCGTGGAGAACACCATCGGCAACGTATGTCGGGTGGGCAGAGACGGGATGCGTGCCACCAACGACGAAATAATTCGCATTATGCTGGGGAACTAACGGCAGCGAGGCGTCGGCGGGCAGTGACGCTTCGGCGGGCAGCGACGCGTCGGCTGGTGGCGACGCTGGGCTGGCGGCGACGCGTCGGAACGGGTTCCCGGAAGGGCGGCGGACGCGTCGGCTCGAGCGCCCGGGAGGGCAGCGGACGCTTCGCGGAAAGCGAACGCAACACAAGCCGATGCGCTGTCGGTTAGCTAGGGCAGCAAGCAGGGAGCCGCCGAGCATGCCGCTAGCAGCACCGCAAGGAAGCCGAAGTTCAGCGCACTGAAAAGGGCGAGGTATCGTTTAGTGGAAAGCGCCGCGATGCCAGGACGCTTCATCCCGCGCTTGATGGCTCGAAAATGGTTGAATGCGATAAGGCTTGCCAGCGACGCAATGAGCGTGCCCGCGCCGCCGATGTTCACGCCAACGAGCAGTTCTTGGTACCCGTCCACGAATGGCGCAAGCAGAATGGCTGCCGGCACGTTGCTTATCACTTGGCTGGCAAGCGCACTGGTAATGAGCGTGCTTTGCGAGAGCAGCGTAGAGAAAAACATCTGCACTTCCGGGATGCGCGCCATGTTTCCCGAGAACACGAAGAAGAGGGCGAACGTAGCAAGAAGCCCCCAATCGACGTGGGCAAGCGCCTTTCGGTCTGCGAGAAGTAACGAGACGAGCACGACGGCAACGCCCGCTCCTGCGGGAACGGTGCGAAACACCATGCCCAGCGAGACAAAAAACAAAACGATATAGAGTGCGGTGCGTCCGCGTGGAAGGCTTGAGCGCCCGGGGGCGGGGGACGCCTGCCCCGCGCCACTGGCGGTCGTCTTGTGGGCTTGCGATGCGTTTGCCATGCCCTCTGTGGAAGACGAGGCGTTCAATGCGGAGGCGTTGCCGCCTGCAGGTGAAGCGCCCGATGCGGCGTCGGCAGTGCGGACCAGTGCTCCCTCTTGAAGTGGGATGGGCTTGTAGCCCAGAGCGCAGCACAGGGCGATAAGCGCAACCGAGAGCGCGAAAGGCAACGCCATCGTCGACAAAAAATCGGGAAAGGCGATGGCGAAGCGCGAGTTCAGAAAAATGTTTTGCGGGTTGCCAAACGGCAGGATCATGCCGCCAAGGTTGGCGGCGATCGCTTGCATGGTGAACGTGAAGGGAATGGCTTGCTCGTTGTTCGTGCTTGCCAGCATTACGGTAGAAAGGGGCAAAAGCATGAGGAGCGCCATGTCGTTTGTCGCGAACATCGAGCATACGAGCGTGACAGCAATGAGCGCGCAGCCCAGTCCGCGCAGCGTTTTGAATCGGTGGACAACCGTTTTGGCAATGGCTTCGAAAAAACCGATATTGCGCAGTGCCCTTATAACTGCAAGTAAGGCAAAAAGGCAGGCGAGGGTGTTGATGTCAAAGTAATCGAGGTATAGCGCGTCGGGAGGCACGAAAAACATGGTGGCGAGCGCGGCGACGGCAGCGATAGACGCGGTCGCGTTTTGCCGTATGAAGCGAACTATGCGGCGCAGCGCCATGCGGGCTCCTTGTACGAGGTGGCGTTCTTGCTCGGGTCGCGCGTCTGTGGGCAAGCCGCATCTTCTGCGGGCAAGAAACATCTTCTGCGGGCTCGCTATTTTCTCATGCGCGCATTGCCGTTGGTTGTGCACGTGGGGTCTTGCGCACCGCGCGCCATAGGCGTTCGCGGGGGACGTAGAAAACCCGAGCCGATCAACTATAGCGCAAATTGAGGGGTTGGAATCCTATTTTCCTCGCGCAAGCGTTTCTTCTCTGTAGTGAGATCTTGCCAGGAGGGTTGCAGTGTGAGAAAATGCGTTCTTGCGTCGAGAACGGTTTGTTGGTACACTTTCTCGGCACTACCTATGGGCGCTTGGCGCAGCGGGAGCGCAGGACCCTTACAAGGTCAAGGTCGGGGGTTCAAATCCCTCAGCGCCCACCATGAATTTCGACGAGAGGGGCACATGCCCCTCTCGTTTTTTTCGAATCCAGTTTTAATCAAAAGCAAACCAAGAGCGCTTCCTGTTGAAGTGTCGGCTACGTGCGGCGCGGATGGGGTCGAATATCCTGGTGTATCTACGCAGCCGGCCAAAACGTGTTGCTGTTTCGAGGCGTCATCCCAGTTCATCCTCGGCAATTTTCGATTCCAAGTTGTCCCGATGCATCTATATCCAGTTGGCCAAAACGTGTTGCTGCTCGACAGCTCCGGTTCATTTTCGCCTTAAGTTCGTTGGTTGCTAGGCCTGCGTAAGCTTTGCGAAAGAAGTGCGCGGGATTTTGATTTCCGAGCGCAGTAAGCGAGCGGGAGTGTTTGCCGCACTGCAACGACGAACCTGCGACTGCCCCGAAAGGCGGCGGAGCAATACTTTCTCCTGCCAAACGTTCTCATCTCGCTGATTGCGAGAGCGGATGGGGAGGGGTTTATGAAACGGAAGCGAAAAACGGCACTCCTGTCTGTTGCATGCGGCGTCGTCTGCGTGGTGTGCGTGTTTTTGTTCATGCAATCGGTGCGCGGCGAGGCGGAGGCGGCGCGAGCCGAGGCGCTTGCGCGCTATGGGGGAGAACAGCTTGAGGTCTGTGTAGCCAAACACGATATTGCGGCAGGTCAAACCATAGAAGCATCCGATGTTGAGCTTAAGATGTGGGTTGCCGACCTGCTTCCTGCCGACGCCGCCCGCACTGTTGAAGAGGTGCAGGGGCGCACTCCGGCATCGCCCATCATGGAAGGGGAAGTGGTGGTGCTGAAGCGCTTTGAAGGCTCGGCGTCCTCGCTCGACGTTCCGGACGGCTTGGCGGCACTGAGCGTTCCGGCAAAGGATGTTCAGGCGGTGGGAGGTTCGCTGACGGCGGGCGCTGCGGCAGACCTGTATGCAGTAGGCGGAACCGCGACGGCGCTTCTTGCCCAAGACGTGCTCATATTGGCCACGAGTTCTTCCGATTCCGAGGGGAGCTCAGCAGAACTCGCCTGGGTCACTGTCGCGGTGGCGCCCGAGTCGGTTCAGGAGATCATCGACGCTTCCCAAAAATCCCAACTGTATTTCGTTTTGCCGGCGGGTTCCGAAACGGAAACCTTGCCGAAAACCAATGGGGACTCTACCGAGGACGGAGGGGACATGCAATGACTTCCCTTGTAGCGCTCTGTACCGACGAAACGAGCATGAGGCATCCTGAGCTTATTGGGCTGGAGGGCGAAGAGCTTGCTTCGCAAGCGTGGCTGCGGCTGTTCTCTTCCGGAGAGGAGGCGCGCGCCTTTTTGCGGAATGATCGCCTGGTGGATGAAGTGTGGGTGGTGTCCTGCGACGACGTAGAGCCCATCAATCTTGCGGCAACCCTCAAGCGTGATCGCAAAGAGATGCGGGTGTGCCTGGTGGTGTTCCAAGGAACGGGATCGTTGCGAAGCCGTGCTTCCGCCGCGTCGATAGACGCGACGCTTACCCGTCAGGCGTTTGCTACGCGCTATGCCGCTTTCAAACGGGTTCGTGCGACGCAGTTGCCCATTCCCCATGTGGCACGAGACCGAGCGGAGTCGTCGGGCGATCTACCGTTGCCGTTCGTGCCCGAAGAAGCGCCCGATCGAGCCAAGGAGCCTCTTGCGCAAGGACACGCGGGGGCGTCCTTTGGGCAGGATCGCAAAACCGCTGCATCGGATAAGGGGAAAGTGCGCGACGACGATTCGAATCGCGCATCGGCTCAGACGGCCGCCTCTCCGGCATCGGAGCATTCGGAGGACGTTCCTCAAACCATTACGGTGCAGATGTCGGGAGAAGCGTCTCGCCAAGCTTTGCTCTTGCCCGTTGTGAGCGGCAGCGGCGGAGCCGGGAAAAGCGCCGTTGCCGCTTTGGCTGCAACCATAGCTCAACGCAGAGGGTTTAAGACGCTTCTCCTTGACTTCGATCTTCAGTTCGGGGACATGCGAGAGGTTATGGGTCAGCCCGAAGCGCTGGGAATCGACGAGGTGCTCGACGACCCCGCGCGCCTCTCCCAGCTGACCCCGTCGTTTGGAATGCCTGTCGTACTGGGCGCTCCGCGGCATTTAGAGGAAGCCGAGGCGCTGGCGCGGCGCGCACCTGCGCTGCTCGATGCATTGCGTGGCATGTTCGATGTGATTGTGGCAAACACCGGCGCGGCGTGGGCAGAGCATCATGCGGTGCTTCTCGAGCGGTGTTCGAAAGCGCTTTTCCTCGTTGACCAGCGAGTGTCGTCGCTACGTGCATGCAAGAAGGCCCTGGATCTTTGCGCGCGATGCGGAATAGCCGTAAGCCCGTTCATGTTCGCCGTCAACTTTTGCGCAAAAGGGGCCCCTTTTACCTCCATAGACGTGTCATGTGCGCTGCGAGGATCCGAAGTCGTGGAATTTGCGGATGGGGGAGCCGAGGTCGAAGAGCTGCTGAGCGAATCGAGGCCGTTTGATTTGGTGGAGGGGGGAAACCCGCTTGCCCTGAGTATCGGAGGGTTTTTGCACAGCGTCTTGCCGGCAACCGAAGAGGTGTCTCAAGAGCAGTTTGCCGCGCAATCGGTGTTCGGGTTGCTGTTTAAGAGGCGAAGGAGAAGAAGGCGGGGGTTTGCATGAGTTTGCGGGAACGGGTAGAGCGAGCCGGCAATGCTGCACGCGAGGTGGTCGACTGGCGCCGTCGACCCGATTTGGATGCGCTGCGCGACCAGATGCAGGCGGTGCTTCCTGCCGACGAGGTTGCGGCGATATTCGCGGTGAATCCCCAGCGGGCGCGCAACGAGGTTCGCAGCGCATGCCGCCAGGTGTTTGATGATCCTACGTGGGCATCGACCGACGCCCACGGTAAGGAAGAGCTTGTCGAGCGTCTTCTCGACGATATCTTCGGGTTCGGTCCGCTGGAGGGAATGCTGCAAGACTCCGAGGTTACCGAGGTGATGGTAAACGGCCCTTCCGCAATCTATGTCGAGAGAAACGGCGTGCTGGAGCGGAGTAGCCAGTCTTTTTCCGACGCCTCACAGCTTCGCGCGCTCATCGATCGCATCTTGGGGCCTTTGGGGCGTCGCATTGACGAGGCGTCGCCTATGGTTGACGCCCGGTTGCCGCAGGGGCATCGCGTGCATGCGATAATTCCCCCGCTTTCGCTCGAAGGGCCGCTCCTGACGATTCGAAAGTTCACCGAGCATGTGATGACGCTCGAAGAAATGCAGGCGGCTGGATCGGTGCCGGAGTCTGTGCGGAAGTTTCTCACCTGGGCAGTGGTTGCGCGCAAGAGCATTGCGGTTTCGGGGGGAACCGGCAGCGGGAAAACCACCTTGCTTAACGCGCTGTCTTGCAAGATTCCCACAAGCGAGCGAATCATCACCATCGAAGACTCTGCCGAACTGCGTTTTTTGGAGCATCCTCACGTAGTGCGGCTTGAGGCCCGCCCACGTAACGCGGAAGGAACCGGAGAGGTGACCATTCGCGATCTGGTCGCCAACGCGCTGCGCATGAGGCCGGACCGCATCGTGGTGGGGGAGTGCCGTGGAGCGGAGGCGCTTGACATGCTCCAGGCCATGAACACCGGGCACGACGGCTCGCTCACCACTTTGCATGCGAACTCGCCGGAAGAGGCGGTTTCGCGCTTGACCATGCTGGTTCGCTTCGGTGCCGACCTTCCCATCGACGTGATTGAGGAAAACATTGCCCATGCGCTTGATTTGGTGGTGCAGGTTGAGCGCTGCGTTGACGGAAGGCGGCGTGTTTCTTCGGCTGCTCAGCTGCACTTCGACCCCGTAGCGAGGCGCTGTGTGGCAAAGCCGGTGTTTTGGCGGGATGCGAAAACCGACGAGGTTGTATGGAAAAGCGTACCCGTGTGGCCTGGGCAGGCGGCATCAGAGCGCGAGGAGATACGCGGAGAGGAGGTGGAAGCATGGGCAACGTCGCTGCCTTTGGCGGTTTAGCGCTCCTGTCTTCCTTTTTCGCAGGCATGTTCGCGCTGCGTGCCGTCATGGGTAAAAACCGTCCGCGTAAAGCTGCGGTTGCGGCAGCAGCGCCTGATGAAATGCGCGTGAGCCCCCTGGCGTCCTTGTTGCGCAACGGCGTGCCGTGGACGCAGGGTGCGGCAAGGGCTCTCTGTAAAAACCGCCGCGTGGCATGCTGGGTGCGTGAAGGGGTGCTGCTTTGCGATCGAAAAGGATACCGCACTGCCCCAGAACAGTTTCTTTCGGCTGTGATGGCGGGTTGCGCCGTGCTTGCGACTGGAGCAGGCTTGCTTGCGCAATCGGCTATAGCGGCGCTTGCGGTTCCTGCCTGCTGTGTGGCGGTATTGGCAACGGCGGCGCGCACGGCGCGTGACAAGCGCAGCGAAGCGGTGCGAGAGCTGGTTCCCGAGGCGCTGCGCTCGATTGAAACGTGCCTGCAGTCGGGCTACACGCTCATGCAGACGTTCAGCCAGGTGGCGAAAGAAACAACCAGGCCGTTAGAGCGCGCGTTTTCTCAGGCGGCGCATGTGCTTGAGGCGGGGCGTCCTGCAAGTGAGGCGTTGTCTTCACTGCGTGACGCAACCGATATCTCAGAGCTGTCGTTCGTGGCCGTTGCCTTGCAGGTTCAGCATGAATCGGGAGGAAGCATGAAGCAGGTGCTTGCCGCCGCGCGCGACACTATCGAAGGAGAAATCGAGTTAAAACGGTCGCTGCGCGTGCACACTGCGCAGGCAAAGCTTTCGGCGCGCATCGTAAGCGTCATGCCCCTTGTGCTTGTTGCGTTGTTCTCGGTGATGAGCGAAGGGTTTTTGCAGCCGTTTTTCGAAAGCGCCGCAGGATTCGCGCTTCTCCTTGTTGCGGTGGTCATGCAGGTGGCGGGTGTACTTGCCGTGCACCGCATGCTCTCGATGGAGGTGGCATTATGAGTGGGGCCGCAGCTTTGCTTCTCGCGATAGGCGCTTGCTGCTCCGCGTTTTGCGCCGGAGTGTTGGGGGCGGCGCATTTTGTTGGCCTACGGGCAGAGGCCCAGCGAAAAGTCACGCGCATGCGGGGGTTTTCCGAAGGACGCGCCCCCTTTGGCAGGGAGGGCGTCGAAGGACGCATCCTTGCGTTTGCGTGGCGTCTTCAAGAGCAGTCGGGAATGCGGTCGCACGATCAGCCGATCATCGACCAACGAAACAACGACCAGCGTTTTCATGACTCCTTCGCTTGCGAACAGCGAAGTCTCGTGTCCTCCGGGAAAAAGAGTGCCTCGCTGCATGATCTTATCCGGCGGGCGGGTTTTGCCGGGCAATTGGATCCGCGATGCATCGGCGCTGCCCAGCGGAAACTTTCGGGTGGATTAGGGGTTGCAGGTGGTTTGCTCGGGGCGGCGATTTCCCCTGAGCTGGGGCTTGTGATTGCGTGTTTGGGCTTGCTGGGAGGGTGGCTTGCTCCCGAAGGGGCGCTGCGCCGTTTCGAGCGGAAACGCGCGATCGAGCTAGAAAAAAGTCTCCCGGAAATGCTTGAGGTAGTGGCGTTGGGCTTGAGAAGCGGCCTGTCATTCGACCGCAGCCTGCAGCTCTACAGCGCGCATTTTCCCTCGTCGTTCGCGCAAGCGTGCTCGTCTGCACAGAAAAGCTGGTCGCTTGGTTTGCGCACAAGGGAAGAGGCTCTACGCGAACTTGTGAAATCGTATCGGTCGGATCAGCTGGAACGCACGATCGAACGCATCATCCGCTCCTTGCGATTCGGGTCGGCATTGGCGCCCGACCTTGAGTCTGCCGCGGCGGAGGCGCGTGCGCGCCGACGTGCGCAGGTTGAGGAGCGGGTTGCAAAGGCGCCGGTAAAGATGATGGTTCCTACCGGTGCGCTTATCTTGCCGGCAATGCTCATCATGGTGCTTGGGCCTGTCCTGCTTGAACTGATGAACAGCTAACGCGTCAATGCGAAACAGACGCTGCACTTCTGCATTTGAAGCACGCGAAGGAAACCTTAAGGGGAAGGAGCACAATATGAAAACCAACGTTGTCCATGGCGATAAAGCCGACGCCGAGCGCGATTGCCAAATCGCGGTATGCCCTGCTAGTGGGTCTGTCGTGCGCAACGAAACGGTTATGCGTAGCGAAACGAAAGCAAAAGCCTCGCTAGCGGCGAAGTTCCGCTCGGGTACGACAAAGGTTGCGGCGAAGCTCCGCTTGGGTACGAAGATTACTGAGAAGCTCCTCGCAGGCGCAAACGCAGTTACAGCGGCGCTGAACGCAGGAGCATGCCGTGGACGGCACATGCTTGCGCGAGAGCGGGAACTCGTGCGCTCGGTCGTAGGGCAGACGCGCCACGATGCGACACGTATGCTTTCCGCGCGTCGCAATGCCGCCAGTCAGCCTGCCGCAAATCGCGATGCCTCCAGGTCGCTTTCCGCCCGCCGTCACAACGCCCCTGCGTTCCTCACGCGCCGAAACTCTTTGGGCGAAAGCGGCCAAGGCACAACGGAGTACGCCATCTTGGTGGGAGTGCTGGTTGTGATTGCCATATTGGCAATCACCTTGTTTCGCCCGCGCCTCCAAGAGCTTTGGACGGCGATTTCCGATGGAATCAACAGCCTGTAGATTCTCGCGCGCTTCTGACGAGCAAGGGCAAGGGACGCTGGAGTTTGCCCTCATCACCTTTGCTTTTCTTGCGGTAGTAATAGGGTTTTCCGCCTTGTGGAGGATGTTTGGGGAAGGACAAGTGGTCGAACATGCGCTCATTTCTGCATCGCATCATGTTCAGCTTGCGGCCGCCGGAGCCATCGCCGACGTCCTGCTGTTCTGACGAAAGCGAACGAGGGCAAGGTACGGTTGAGGCGGCTTTCGCGCTGCCAGTCCTTTTGCTGTGCCTTCTGCTTATCTTGCAGCCTGGCATCGTGCTCTACGATCGTATGGTCATGCAAGCCGCCGCTGCCGAGGGGTGTAGGCTTCTAGCAACTAAAACAAGCACTTTGGGGTCTATGGATGCGGCGGTGGAGGCATATGTTCGCCACAGGCTTGGCTCGGTTCCTCAGCAGGACTGCTTTCATGTTCACGACGGCGCTTTGGGCTGCAGCTGGGATATTGCCTGCTCGGGAGACGAACGCGCGCAAACGGTGGAAGTGAGCATCCGCAACGAGCTGCGTCCCCTTCCCCTTCTCGACGCTGCGGCAGCTTTGCTGAACCTGGTAAACGAAAACGGGAACCTTGTGGTGGAGGTAAGCGCTTCGGCGCCGATTCAACCGGATTGGGCAACGGAAGCGCTTGCCGGACGGTCTCCCGAGGATCTGGTTGGGGCGTGGTTGGAATGAGATCGCGTCGTTTCTTAAGCAAGTCGCAACGTGCGAGACGCTCTGCTGACAGCGCTTTCCGCGACGAATACGGCTTTACGACCATCGGCGCGGTGCTGGCTCTTCTCATTGCCCTTTCGCTGTTGTTTTCTGCTGCGCAGATACAGCGGATAAACTCCGTGGCGGCTCAGGTGCAAGACGTGGCAGACGCGGCGGCGCTAGCGGCGGAAAACGAGGTCGCCGAATACATGACGCTTGTTCGCGTATGCGACGCGGTGGTGCTCACGATGTCGCTCACAGGGCTTACGGCTACGGGGCTCGGCATTGCTGCGCTGTGCACGCCGGCTACCGCATTCGCCTCAAAGCCGCTGATAGATGCCGGAAAAAGCATCTTGGATGCACGCGATGCGTTTTCTGACAAAGCCTCTGAGGGTCTGGCGCTTCTCCAGAAGGCGCTGCCGTTTCTGTCTGCGGTAAATGCTGCCTCGGTGGCGCAGGCGAACGGACAGGAGGGAGCATCGTATTTGGCATTGGCTCTTTTGTGCCCTTCAACGGGAGAAGATGCCGATTTCGAATCCGTAGAGGGCACGGAAGAGTTTTTGAGCGATGTCGACTCGAGCGCCGACAAGATTCAACAGGCGGGTGAGCGCGCCGAAGAGCTGGCTGCAGAATCTTCCAAAATAAAGGAAGAGGCGTTCATGCGTGATTGCGGAGCGGCTCCGGGATATTGCATGTATGAGAGAGCCTCTACGTTGGCGGGGGTGCAGGGGTCAAACAACCCTGCCTATCACAGCGTTGACGCATGGTCGTTTTCCGTTGCGCTTGAACGAGCGCGCAACTACTATAGCGCGCGCCTCGCGCAGGAGCATCCCCTGAACGATTCGGTGGAGGAGGAAGCGCGCTCGGTTTTGCGCAAGCGGTTCTACCAGTATGCTGCGCAAGAGCTCGACGCCGGGTACGTTCACGAGCAAGACGACTCGTTCGAGGCGTATTTCCCGGACCTTCCGCGCAACACCGACGAGATGCGCGACACGAGCCTCTACACCGAACAGGCGTATCCGGTTTCCGTTGAGGGCGACAAGGCCGTCATGCACGCATGGAGCGGATGTCCGGGCATGGTGGGGCAGGTTTCGTACGGTTCCATCCAGCAGATGGAACAAGGAGACTATCCCGTCTGCCCCCAGTGCGAGTTGTCTGCTGCAAGTTTGGGAAAAGTGGCAGCTGCTTCAAGCTCGATAGAAAACGGGTTTGAGTATCACTACGCTGCGGTAGCCGACGCTGCGGAGCGCTACCAGCAGGCAATGGAGGAGCTGGCTCCCATTGCTCGGCAGGTGAAGGACGAGGCAGGAGCGCTGCTTGACCAATGTGCCGAGCTGGTGGGGCTTTCTGCCGACGTGCGCATCGACGCGCAGCCTCCGGGTCGGTTCGGCGTGGTTGTTTTGGCGGTTTGCCTGGAGGAGATGCCTTCCTCTGCCGGCTTCTCAAACGCATTCGTGTCGTCTTCTGGAGCGCTTGGTGCGCGGGTCGCGCTTTCGTCGGCAACCCTGTTAGCCGACGAGGCCGATCAACAAGGCGACGTGATCTCGTCAATTCTCGATGGGCTGGATGTTCCGGTGGTTTCCGGGCCATTGGGCATCGTGCTCGACTGCTGGGCGGGTTTGCTTAAAGCCTATGCAAGCGGCCAGTCTGCGCTAGACGAGGCTCTGTCGCACGCGACAGACGCGCTTCCGTTCGCAAGCGCGAGCGGGTTGGGAACGTGGGCCTCGAGCTCATTTGGCAGCGCAGTGAAATCGGTTGGGCTTGAGCCAGCAAAGCTCGATGCGCTGAAGCCCATAGTGGTGAACTCTGCTCATGTTGCCGGAAAAGACACCTCCGGCTTCGGCGCCAAATTGGTTGCGGTTAAGCAGGAGGCAATAGCTCATCCATCCGACAGTACCAGCATCTTTTCGTCTCTTGTCGGTGCAGCGGAGACGGGCTTGCTAACGCGCGTCGAGGGTCTGGCTGACGGTATGGAGCTAGCTGAAATTGAGCTTTTCGAAGGTGGCCCGTCTTTCACTATCCGAATTGCGCTTCCCGCTTCCCTTGCTCAAGGTGCTCAGGATTGGGTTGAAGGCGCGGCGAATGCCTTACGCGATCTTCACGCGTCGATAGTGGGGGTGAGGGCATGGGAGTGACAAGGGCGAGCAGGCGTCTGTATGGTGAGGCGGGCCAAGCGACCATCGAGCTTGTTGTCGTGTTTCCCGTTTTGCTGGCGGTGGCGTTCATTGTCATGAATGCGACGCTGTTTTTATCGGAGTGCGCATCGTTTGATCGCATGGTCCCCCAGGCTGTGCGCGTTCACGCGGCGTCTCCTTCCTACGGACAAGACGCCCAGCAGGCAAAAAGCCTCATCGAAAGCCAGCTCCAAGAGGAGTTCGACAAAGAAAACCTTTCCGTTTCGGTGGCGGTGCGAACGGTGTCGGGCGGCATGCTGCGCTTTGATGCGACTTTGGAGTTCGCTCCCACGTTGTTTGGCTTGGGGATGCGGTCGGAGTTTTTTGGGGTGGCGCTCCCGAAGCTCTCCCATACCGCCTCGCTGACCGTCGACCGGTATAAGCCAGGGGTGGTGATATGAGCGGAAAGAAACACGGCAACGCAGGCATCTTGCGACGCCGCGCAATCAAGGCGCTTGCCGTTGTTGTTGCAGGGGCGGTTGTCTGTTGCGGCATTGATGGAGTGCTTGCGGCATCTCGTCATCTGGACGATATGCAGGAGGTGTTTGCTACGGCAGCCCCGCAGCCCGATTCTACCCAAGAAGGCGCCGAAAACTCGACAGACAGCAGGGGGTACGAGGGGCGTTTGCTGGAAGGGTTCCAAGAGGAAGTGGTAAGTCTGGGGTCGCGCTCGTCTGTGCGGGTGGGTGCAGAAGGGTCGGTCGTGGGGTTTGTGGAGCAAGGCCTAGCGACCGAGGCGTTCTCTGCGCTCGCTGGCGACCTGCAGGAGCGGTCGTGGCGCGCGGTCGATAGCGGACGGTCTGACTGCGGGTCGTTCGTGAAAGACGAGGGAGCCTTTACGTGGCTGTTCGTGAACTGCGTGCAAGTGGGGGAGGAAACCTCGATTGTGATCTATTGCCCCGTAAGCACGCAAAATGAAGGGAGCAGGTGAGGACGCATGAGCGAAGGGAGCAGGTGGGGCACATGGGCGAAGAGGGCAGGTGGGGTCACATGGGCGGCAGTTTGAGAGGGAAGCACGCGCTGCGCGTGAAGAACGCATCGCTTGGGGCTTCGCAGGTCAGATTCGCCCTCAATGCGCGGCAGAGGGCAAAAGGGCTTTTCGCCCATCGGGGGTTTTCGGGGGTGCTGGTGTTGGCTCCCTGTAAAGACGTTCATACGATGGGCATGGGCGAGCCTATCGATATCGCCTTCATCGACAGGGAGGGCGTCGTGTTGGAATCGCATCGTGCGGTGGGTCCTTTCCGTAGGTTGAGAAACGGAAAGGCGTCTTTTGTGCTCGAACGTTTTTCTCGGGGGCAGGCGAGGTGGGTGGCTCCGGGAGATCGGGTAATGCTTTCGGGCAGCTCGCGTCTACAGCTTTCGATAAACGGCCGACCGCAACGATTGGAAGAGAGGAACAACTATGAAAACGTGCCCCATCTGCCAGGCAAAAGCATTCGATGATGCGGAAGTGTGCTACGGCTGTCTTCATCGCTTCGAACGAAAAGAGGAGCTGGCTTCGGCGTGCGAAGAGGGCAAAGGTCAGGAACATGAGGCCTCGCGTGCCCAAGCTGTGCAGGATCGACAATCCGTGGCGCCTCGTGCAGAGCACGCGCCAAAGGACGCCTCGGCGCCTTCGCCACTGTCGCGCGCCTATCCGCTCGACGCGAAGCAGGACGTGCTGCCAAACTCGAACGGGTGGGTGATGCGCGTGGAGTTTCAGGGCGTGTACCCCACGCGTCAAGGCGCAGGGGCACCGAGCCAACCGGGCGAAGACGACCGAATACGGGGCGCGAGCCGTTTTGTTCCCCGCGTTGTGGTTACCGACGAAGGGTTTGTTGTGGCGTTGGAGTCGGCAGGATTAGCTCATGAAGGAACGTGCGCATTGCCGGCACAGAGGCAATTGCCCCCGCATCGTGCGTCGCGTTCGGTTCTGAGGCGTCGTGCGAGAAGAAACGCCATTGTGGCGGGGCGCTCTACGTCGGCTACCGGCTAGACTGTTTGCGGCACGACGGCAGGAGAGTGAAAACGATGCTTGTTCTGCTTTGTACTGCAGGGGCGTGTGCTGCCGCCTTTGTCGTCGCAAGGCGCTTGGCGCTGGCGGCATTACCTCGGTTGAGCGCCTTTCTGCTCTCTCGCGTTCGCGAGCGTCAGCGTCGGTCGGGCGAGGCTGGCGCTACGGGGCAGGTGAGGTTAGCGTCGGTTCTGCCCGCATTGTCGTCTGCCTTGACGAGGCGGCAGATGGCAGCGGGAGGCTCGGTGCCAGACGCCGGTTTCCCCGATGCGGCGTCGCCAGGCGTAGTTTCGCTGTGCGCAACCGCGTTTGGCGGCGGCGCGGCGTATATGGCGGGGGTTGTTTTGGCGATAAGCTGCGCCGGGTTGCCCAGCCGCACGGCGCTTGCCGCAGAAGAGCTCCTCTACGTGCTGGTTGCGGGCGCGATTTGGCTGACGATGTGGGGGGCGCTGCTCGTTGCAGTGGTATGCGATTTGGGTGAGCGTGTGATACCGAAAGAAACGTGTGCGCTTCTTGGGCTTGCGGGTGCAGTGACGCAGGGGATTTCGCAGGGCTTTGAATCTCTTGCGTGGGGAGCATGCTTCGGTTTGGCGTTGATGGCAGGCTGCCGCATGGTCAACAAATGGGGGAGGTCGAACCGCCAGGCTCCCATGGTAGGCGGCGGCGACGTTCGCTGCATGGTTGCGCTTTCAGTGGCGTCGGGGCGTGCCGCCCCTTTCGGGTGCGCAGCCTGCTTTGCCTGCGCTGCCTTCGTGGCGCTTGTTGGATGCGCGTTGGGGAAGATGGACAGGCGCGACGCTATGCCGCTTGCGCCCTACTTCTGTCTTTGGCTATGGGTTGGTGCGGGTGCCGCGCTGGCGTGCTAGTTGCTGCTTGGCAAGCCCGCACCAAGGCATTAGATCTAAGAAAGGAGGTTGTTGAAAGCCTTCTCAGCTTCTTTTTGCATTTGGGCATCGATGCTTAGATACGAGTCCAGCAAGGCGTCGCCCTCTTCGGTCAGGGTGCTCCCATGGGCGCCGTCTCGGTTGAGCAGCTGAATGTCAAGAGCCGCCTCGGTTTCTTTGATGATGCGCCACGCTTTGCTGTAGGCCATTCCCATGCTCTTTGCGGCTGCATTGAGGGAGCCCGCTTCGCGTACGCCCAGGCACAGGTTGGCGATGCCCCTACCAAACACCGAGCCGCTTTCGGATGCCGGGTTGGTGATCGAAAGCCTAATGGTGGGCTTCAGGCAGCTGAGGTCTTTCATGATTTCCTTTCCTTTCGTCATGCGCTGTTTTCAATGACGTCGTGTCCAGTTCTTCTCTTCTATCGGCTCGGGCGCCGCTGCTTGCCTTTCTTGCTTCTGCTTTTTTGCCGGCAGTCTATCTGCCTTGAGAAAACTCCATGGCAACCTGTTCGATTGCTTCTGGCGTTCCGTCGATGACGTCGGTAAAGCGAACGGGCATATCGTCGAGGCTGGCAAGCCCGCGCGGAACGGTGGAGTCGGTTTCTTCTGCGATGCGCTGGTTTAGCTGACACCCCGTGAGGGAGGCTATTTCAGCGGGCAGGGCGTCTTTGGCGGAAAGCCCGTGCAAGGCGCGATACACGTTCGCGCCGAACTTCGCCCAATGAGCCGTGCTGGCAACGATCAGCGGGTTTTGACCGCGTAGGTTTTCTGCCGCTTTCCATGCGACGGCGGTATGCGGATCGATGAGGTAACGGTGGCGGAGATATACCTCCCGAATGGACGCGAGGCAGGTTTCGTTGTCTATGGAATCGGCGCGATATGCCTCGCGCAGTTGCGAGAACGTGTGCTCGTCCACGCGGAAGCAGCCGGTGGTGCGCAAGCTGGTCATCCAGCCCTCGATAGCCTGTGCATTGCGGTTGGTGAGCTCGAACAGCTGGCGCTCCAGGTTGGAAGACACCAGGATGTCCATCGACGGCGAAGGCGTGAGGATGAACTCTCGATGCGAGATGTCGTAGGTTCCCGTGTTAATGAAGTCGGTGAGCACGCGGTTTTCGTTGCTGGCGCAATACAGCATCTCAATGGGGCAGCCCATGCGCTTTGCGTAGTAGGCGGCAAGGATGTTGCCGAAGTTGCCTGTGGGCACGCACACGTCAACGGGGTCTCCCGCCGCCACGCTTCCCTGGGCAACCAGCTGTGCATAGGAAGACAGGTAGTAAACGATCTGCGGCATCAAGCGGCCCCAGTTGATGGAATTGGCGCTTGAGAGTGCCGTTGAGCTTTTTTCGAGCAGCGCTGCAGCGAAGCCTTCGTCAGAAAACACGTTCTTGACGCCGGTTTGGCAGTCGTCGAAATTCCCGCGCACGCCCCAAACGCGCACATTGCCGCCCGTCTGGGTGACCATCTGCTTGCGTTGGATGTCGCTTACGCCGCCATCGGGATACAGCACGCCCACCTGAACATGGTCGACGTCTTTGAATCCCTCCAAAGCCGCTTTGCCGGTATCGCCCGACGTTGCAACCAAGATAAGGAAGTCGTGGTCTATCTTGCCTTCGGCGCGCAGCTTCTTGGCGCTTGCCGAGAAGAAATGGGGCAGGCACTGCAGCGCCATGTCCTTGAAGGCGCTCGTGGGGCCATGCCACAACTCCAGCACGTGGGTGTTGGCGTCAAGCGTGGTAAGCGGGCATATTTCGGCGGTGTCGAAGTTGGATCCGTACGCCTTCTCCATAAGCGCGTCGATGTCTTCGGAGGAAAGGTCCACGGCAAACGCCTTGTAGACCAAAGCGGCCCGCTGCGCGTAGGGCAGCTGCGCGAGGGAGACGATCTGCTCGATGGTAAGCTGTGGAATGTGCTGCGGAACGTAGAGCCCGCCTCCCGGGGCGAGCCCGTCGATAACCGCTTCGGTGAAAGAGACTGGATGCGGCGCCTTGCCGCGCGTGTCGATGTAGAGATTGGAGTTCATTGGCGCTCCCGGGATTTGGCCTTCATTATCCAAATCCAGTATACCGTGCGCCGAAACGTATTGCATCTGAGAATATTCTCATTATCAAGATATTTTTATGCTTTTAACCCGCCCTACGAGGTGGAATGCGAAAAAGCGAATGCTTTTCGATTGGACGGCACCCCCCCGCGGTGGCCGATGGCGCGTATTGGACGAGCTCGTCCCCGCAGTGCACGATGGAGCGTATTAGACGAGCTTGCCCTCGCAGTGGTCGATGGCGTGTTGAACCGCCTGAGCCGACCAGCCCGTGAACTTACGCGTGCGGTTTCCCAGCTTGCCGCCTGCGAGCACCTGATACGAGACGCGAATGATCTTGAAGCGCTCAACAACGCTGGGCTCGTCTAGGCTAAGGCAGTCCTCCGCAGTGCTAAAGCGCTGCATGCCGGAATCGAGATGGGGGTTGTACATCACGAACGTGCGGCCGTTGTCGTTATAGGCTATGACGGCTTTGCGCGAGCCTATCTGATTCGCGGCGAGACAGGCGCCGTCTACTGCGCGCATGGTGTCAACAAGGTCTTCGCCAACCTGGGCGTCGTCTGAGGTCGCCGGTTCGGCGGGCTGGCTCAAAAACTCGGTATCTTTCACAATCTCTTTGATCATTGCGAACTCGATTCTCGCGGGGCATCTGCAAAGTCCGTCACGAAGGGGCAGATGCGGTTTTGCGCGACGCCTCACAGCGCGCTTCTTACGGCGGAAATGATAGCAGACTCGCCGCTTCGATGTGTTTCAAACCGATGACTCGTTTTGATTCGATTTCAGTTTCGCGCCAACAGCGTATACCTTTGACAAAAAAAGTTAACCTAAGCTTCCATTTTCTGACTGTTAGCGTTATCATGCGTTTGTTAGAAAAGGTTAACCTTAGGGGTGAACGCATGGAGAATGTGATTTCCATGAATGCAAACAAGCAAATGACCGGGGCGAACGCCCAAACAGCAAGTGCGAGGGGACATCAGGTTCCGCTGTCGTTCCTGCAAGCCGGCGAGCAGGCAGTAATCGTCAAGATTCGCGGCAAAGAGGATCTTCAGCGCCATCTCGGGACGATGGGATTTGTAGCCGGCGCCTCTATTAAGGTGGTATCTCAGGTGGCGGGGAACATGATCGTGGAGGTAAAAGGCACGCAGGTGGCGCTAAGCCAGCAGGTTGCCACCCACGTAATCACTTCCGCATCAAGCTAGTGATTCTGCGGCCGAACAGGCAGCTGAATGCATAGGTACGCGTTCGAGAAAGTACGGAAAGGGACAAACATGGCAGAAACCACTGACAAGACGTTGCGCGATGTGCCTATCGGGCAAACGGCAACGGTTCGCCGCCTTGCGGGCGAAGGGGCGCTTAAGCGTCACATCATGGACATGGGCATCACGAAAGGTGTCGACGTCTACGTTCGTAAGGTGGCTCCTTTGGGCGACCCCATCGAAGTCACGGTGCGCGGGTACGAGCTTTCGCTGCGAAAGAGCGAAGCGGCCTGCGTTTTGGTCGATTAGTCGAAGTCGGTCTTACGAGTAGGCGCGAAGGCGCTTTCTTTTTGAGGCATAGTTAGTAACAGTTAACTTTAGGAAGGAAAGAATATGGGTGTTCGCATTGCTCTTGCCGGTAATCCGAACTGCGGTAAAACGACCATGTTCAACAGCATGACTGGCGCGAACCAGTATGTTGGCAACTGGCCTGGTGTAACCGTCGAGAAGAAGGAAGGCAAATACACGCGCGATAAGTCGATAACCATTACCGACCTACCAGGTGTGTATTCGCTTTCGCCGTACTCTCCAGAAGAAGTGGTCACGCGGGATTATTTGCTGGAGGGAAGCCCCGATGTGGTCATCAACCTGGTTGATGCCACCAACCTCGAGCGCAACCTGTATCTAACCACGCAAATCGCCGATTTGGGCGTTCCGGTAGTGATCGCTTTGAACATGATGGACCTGGTGGAGAAAAACGGCGACAAGATCGACGTTGCCGCCCTGTCCGAGCAGCTCGGCTGTCCGGTTGTGCCCACTTCGGCTTTGAAGGGCAGAGGCCTTGACGACCTGATCAAAAAAGCAGGCGAGGTGGCAAAAGCCGGCACGCTGGCGGCGCCAAAAATGCGCTTCGACGCCGCTGTCGAAGAGGCAGTTGGCAAGGTGATCGACGTAGTGGGAGACAAGGTGCCTGCCCATGTGCGGCGCTGGCATGCCATCAAGCTGCTTGAGAACGAGCAGAAGACCGTGGAGGCTCTTGAGCTTTCTGCCTCCGACCTGTCTGCCATTGCCTCGGTGCGCGAATGCCTGGAAGAGGAGATGGACGACGACATCGAGAGCATCATCACTTCCGAGCGCTACGGCGCCATTGCCCATGTCTCCGCTTCCTGCGTGAAGAAATCGGCAAAGGGTCTTACTACCACCCAAAAGATAGATCGCGTGGTGACGAACCGCTGGCTGGGCATCCCCATCTTCATTGTTGTCATGGCGTTCGTGTACTGGCTTGCCATCACCATTGGCACCGGGCCGGTTACCGACTGGGCAAACGACGGCATTTCCGGTGACGGCTGGCTCTACACTGGCGGAGCCGAGTACGAGGAGGCCGTGGGCGCCTGGGAAGAGGAAGTGGCTGCCGCCGAAGAGGCGGGCGATGAGGCGCTGGCCGCCCAGCTCGCCGAAGAAGAACCCGATCCGTCTGAGTTCGGCCTGTTCATTCCTGGACTAACACCGGTCATCTCCGATGCGCTTACCGCAGTGAACTGCGCACCGTGGCTCCAAAGCCTTGTCGTTGATGGCATTGTTGCCGGCGTGGGCGCAGTCATTGGCTTCATTCCGCAGATGATCATCCTGTTCCTGCTGTTGGCGTTTCTGGAAAGCTGTGGCTATCTCGCGCGTGTGGCGTTTATCATGGACCGCATCTTCCGCCGCTTCGGCCTTTCGGGCAAAAGCTTTATCCCCATGCTCATCGCATCCGGCTGCGGCGTGCCTGCCGTAATGGCAACCAAGACCATCGAGAACGAAAAAGACCGCCGTATGACCATTATGACCACCACGATGATTCCGTGCGGCGCCAAGATGCCCATCATCGCCTTGGTGTTCGGCGCCATTGCCGGAGCAGACGCCGAGGGAACGTGGTGGATCACGCCCATGTTCTACTTCCTCGGCGTAATTGCCATTATCGTTTCGGGCATCATGCTGAAAAAGACGCGCATGTTCGCAGGCGAGGCGTCGCCGTTCGTCATGGAGCTTCCGGCGTACCATCTTCCTACCGTGCGCACGGTGCTCATGTCTACGTGGGAGCGCATCAAGAGCTACATCGTCAAAGCCGGTACGATCATCTTCCTGTCTACCATCGTTATTTGGTTCCTCATGAACTTCGGCGTCTACGAAGGTCAGTTCGGGCTGCTTGACACCGAGGTCCCCGACTACATCCAGTACAGCCTGATGGCGGGCTTGGGCAATGCGATCGGCTGGATTTTCGCACCGCTCGGTTTTGGCGACTGGCAGGCAACCGTCACCTCTATCACCGGCCTGGTTGCCAAGGAGAACGTAGTGGCAACGGTGGGTATTCTGTCGAGCCTCGACGCAAGCGAAACCGACCCCACCACATGGGCGATGTTCGCAAGCATGATGGGCGGCATGACCCCCGCCATCCTGGCATTCTGCGCATTCAACCTGCTGTGCGCGCCGTGTTTCGCGGCTATCGGCACGATTCGCCGTCAGATGGAATCAGCTAAGTGGACGTGGTTCGCCATTGGCTACATGACGGTGTTCGCATGGTGCGTTGGCTTGATGTTCTTCCAGTTCGGCGGCCTGATCACCGGCGATGTGTCGTTCAACGTGTGGACGGTGGTGGCAGTCGTCATCCTTGCCGCCATGCTCTTCCAGCTGTTCCGACCTATGCCCAACTACGACGATAAGGCCAAGGCAAACAAGCTTGCCGCCGAAACGAACGCGGCCTAGGGCTCGACCCGGCCTAGGGCTCGACGTTTTCAGGCCTTGTGTAGTTGTGGAAGTGTGAAAGATTAACCGAAGCGCTCAGCAAGGGCGGCTGCAGGATGCTAGTATCGGAAACGAAAGGATGGAAGGATACCGATGGCTCCTTTAGATCTTAACTTCTCATCGTTGGTTGTACTGCTGGCGGTAGTCGCTCTTGCCTTCCTTGCGGTGCGGCGTATTGTCAGGCGCGGCCTGTGCGATTCCGGAGGGACGTGCGACTCGTGCGGGAAGGCGGGAGGGTGCTCCTCTTGCTCCGCTGTCGACAAGATGGTTGCCGACATGGAACGCGCAGCGCTTGTGAAGAAATTGTAAACTTAGGTAAACTTCTTGACGTAGCAGGAGAGTTAACCTAAGATAACAAATGTCAGCAAGGCGGTCGACGCCGGAAGGAACGCGCCAAGCTCGTCTTGCTGAAACCTCCTCTCTTTGTTGACTCGGTGGTGAAGGTTTTTTCTCGTCTGGCCGTTCACCACAACCCAAAAGCCAGCGAGGGTCTCCCCCTCTCCCTCGCTGGCTCTTTCTTTTTCTTAAGTAAACTTCTTTTTCTCACGTAGACCCCTTGGGTCAGATGCTGTCCGATCATGCGGCGTTCTTGCCGCAGCGCCGTCTTATTCTCGCGCAAACCCCTGGCGCCAGAAGGCGGTGGGGCGGAAGGTTGAACGCACGCCGCCCTATCGAACTGGGGAAAGCCCCTGGGGACAGAAGGTGGGGGCGGAAGGCGGTCGCTTGAGCGCTCGGCGGATTGGCCATTCGGGAAACGGGGTTTTGTCTGCCTGCTCAGCTCCTTTTCTCTGTGGGCGTGATATGATCATCGAAACACCGGTTCCGGTTACCTGTTTTTCGCGCTCAGAAGGGGTGATCTTCTTGGAGAAGATGTCTAAATCCCACGAGGACTATCTTGAGGCAATCGTGATGCTAGGCGGCACCCCCACCACGCCTATTCGGTCGGTTGACGTAGCGTCGAAGCTGGGAGTGTCGAAGGCGTCGGTCAACAAGGCGGTAAACGCTCTCAAGGAAAAAGGCCTGGTTGATCAGCCCTACTACGGAGACATCACGCTTACCGAAGAAGGGTACTCTTACGGGCAGTCGGTGCTAGACAGGCACCATCTGCTGTTCACGTTTCTGTCGAAGGCGCTTGGGATACCTGAGGAGCAGGCCGATAAAGAGGCCTGCATGATGGAGCATGCGATAAGCGACGCATCGTTCGAAAAATGGGTAACGTATATCAAGTCGCTTGACCTCAAATAATGAAAAGATTCTGCGGGCGAGGTTTTTATGATCGAGCCGCCTTCCTAGGTTAGCTCGTGTGGTATTCTGTACAAGTTGAGCCAATAATTTGGTAGCCCGGCATTACATGAACCAAAAACGAAGCACGATGCAGATAGGGGCGTTTTCATTGACCCGCTCAGCAACAATCGTATCTTTTGACGAAGCAAAGCGCTCGAGTCGCGCTGCGCGCTCGCGCGCTCAACGCAGTGCGCGCGCAGGGCAGCCTCCTGCCTCAAGTCGTCCTTTGGTGTATTTCGATCCGGGCGCAGACGCGCGCTTTGTTACCTCTTCTGCACCTGCGCGCGGCCGCTCTTCGGTGCGAGCTCAGCGCACCGGCACGCATCTCGAGCGAGGAGTGCCGGATCAGAGGCGGGCGTCTCGAAGCCCGATAGCTCAAAATGCTTCCGCACAAAACGGGTTCGCTCAAAGCTCCTCTGCCCGGAAGCCTTTTGCGCAGGACTCGTTTGAACAGGGTCGTTCTGCTCGTCGGTCGGCTCCTTCGTGGTACAAAGGCCCCGACGAGCGCGCCCTTCGGGAAGAGACGGCGCGCCGCGCCCAAATCTATGAGGAAGCGCGCGAGCTGCAAGACGAAGAGCAGTCGTCCAAAGCTTCCCCCAAAGAGCTTTTCCGCCGTTTGAGGGCAAAGCGCAAAGCAGACAAGGTGTTCGGTCGCGACGACGCCTCTGCGTCTGCAGGGGAGGGCGGCCCACGCGCCGCTCTTTACAAGGGGGAGATGGGGTCTTCGCAGCGACGTGCATCGCGTATGCAAGACGGCTCCTCGGAGAATCCTGTCGAGGGCGTGCAGGCGCGCAGAAAGCGGGGCTTTTCTTTTGGGCCGAAGATGCGCGTAGCCGCTGCAGTGGCGGCGTGCCTTGCGCTGGTGTGCGTGTTTTTGTACCAGCCCGCCCAGCAATACTACCAAGCCATGCGCGAGCACGACGCCTTGAGCGCCGAGTATGCTGCCTTGCAGGCGCGCGGCGATGCGCTGCAGGATAGCGTCGATACCTTATCGAGCGATGCCGGCATAGAAGACCTGGCGCACGATCAATACGGCTGGGTGAAAGAGGGAGAGGTGTCGGTGAGCGTTTCGGGAGTTGACTCCTCTTCCGACGAAGGCTCGTCTATTCCGCCGAACGTGTCGTCGGGTAGCGTGGAGCCTCCCGACACCTGGTATTCGGGCATATTGGATCCGTTGTTTGGAGTTGAATAATGCTGGCTGCTTCGTCGGTTCGCGCCGGTCGTTACGCGGCGATGGATCTCGGCACGGTGACCTGTCGCTTGCTTGTGACAGATGTAGACGAGCGCGGCATCATGCACGAACGCTTGCGCGCTTACGATATCGTCAATTTGGGCGAAGGGGTGGATTCTTCAAAATCCCTTCGTCGCGATGCCATCGAGCGAGCCGCTACGACGTTGGGATCCTACCGCAAACGGCTCGATGCGCTCGAAGCCGACGACGGCATACCCGTTCAAGTGGCGGCGTTTGCCACCTCTGCTGCGCGCGATGCCTCCAATAGCGCCGAACTCATCGCACGCATTGCGCAAAACGGGGTTTCTTTGCGCGTCATCCCGGGTAAAGAGGAGGCCTCCCTTTCGTTCGCCGGAGCTTCGATGGATTATTCCGGCGAAGATCTTTTGGTGGTTGATGTGGGCGGCGGTTCGACGGAAGTGGTAGCAGGCAAAGCCGGAGCCGATCCGGTGCGTTCCCGCTCGTTTGATGTGGGCTGTCGTCGCATGACCGAGCGTTTTTTGAGAGAAGATCCTCCTTCGCGCGAGGAGTTGGACGCTGCGAAGCGCTGGGTGATAAATCAAATGCAGCCGTATTTCGCGCAGTTGCGCGAAGAGGGGATCTCGTGGTCGCGCTTAGTGGCAGTTGCGGGAACGGCAACAACGGTGGTTTCGGTGCAAAAGCATATGGAGGTCTACGACTCCGCCCTCGTTCACGGCAGCGTGGTAACTGCCGAGGTTCTAGGAGGGCAGCTTGCCCAGCTGGCTTCTGTGCCCTTGGCGCAGCGATGCGGCGTAGTTGGCCTCGACCCTAAGCGAGCCCCCGTGATTGTTGCCGGCTTGCTCATTTTGTCTCAAGTTCTTACGCTCGCCGAGGTTGCTTCCTACACGGCAAGCGAAACCGACATTCTGCACGGCGTCGTGATGGCGCAGGCGCGTGGAGAATGGTAGATTCGCTGATCAGAGGCGTGTTTGCACGATAAACCAACGCACTGCCTGCAGCTCGCGTGAAAAAATGTCCAATATGCGTTTCGCGGGTGCTTAAAGGGTTGCATTTTGATACCATATTCACTTGCTTCTTGGTTGAAGTGGGAGCGTGGCGGAATTGGCATACGCAGAGGACTTAAAATCCTCCGCCTTTTGGCTTGTGGGTTCGAGTCCCACCGCTCCTACCAGTTCGTCGGAGTTGCAAGCGGGTTAACCTCGGGGAGGTCCCGGTGGGACTTGAACCCCGCAAAACCAAAGGGGCACTTGCGTTAGACGAGGTCATGCCGGGCGCTGTTCCGGTAGTAGATATATACATTTCCTATCTATGCCGCTCTATGGGGGAGACGTTAGCGTGAACATCAATGAGATAATTGCCGCTGTGGAAAACCCGCCCACCTCGTTCGAGGAATATCTCAATTCGTACGCTGATCGCGTGGGGGATTTGGTCAATTCCTACTTGCCCACCGGCACTCATCCCGATATGGATCGGTATCTTTACGACCCACTGAAGGCTTACAGCAAAAACGGCGGCAAGCGTCACCGTCCCCTTATCTGTTTTGCGGCGTGCCTGGCGGTTGGGGGCGACATGGAGCGCGCAACCAGTGCGGCAGCAGCAATCGAGCACTTCCATACCGCCGCGCTCATTCACGACGACATCGCCGATGAAGCCGAGCTGCGTCGCGGCGAGCCGTGCTTGCACCTCACGGAGGGCGTTGGCCTTGCCATCAACATGGGAGACTTGGCGTTGTCTCTGGTGAACGGCACGGTTGTCCACGACGCAAATTTGGATGCCGAAACCAAGGTGCGCGTTTTGACCGAGCTTACCGAAATGACGCGCCGCACCATCGAGGGCCAAGCGCTTGATATCGGATGGGCGCGCGACGGCCGCTACGACATCACGCCCGAAGACTACCTGGTGATGGCAACCCATAAAACCGCTCATTACTCTGGTGCCGTGCCCTTGGCGGTTGGCGCTATCATCGGAGGCGGCTCCGAAACCGAGATCGAGGCTTTGCGTAATTACGGTTTAGATACGGGTCTTGCGTTCCAAATCCAAGACGACCTGCTAAATTTGGTAGGCAGCGAGGAAAGCACGAAGAAAGACTTCCGTAACGACATTACCGAGGGCAAGCGCACGCTTATGGTGGTGCATGCACTGCAGAACAGCGATAAGCGCCAGCGTCTTATCGACATCCTGTCTTCCAAGGAAAAAGACCCCGAGGTGTTGGCCGAGGCAGTGGGCATTATGGAAGAGGCGGGCAGCATAGACTACGCGCGCAATTATGCCGAAAACCTCACCAGCATAGCTAAAAACAGGCTGGTAGACATGATTGCGCCGTCTAAGGCCCGCGACCTGTTGATAAGCATGGCAGATTGGTTTGTAAAGCGATTACGTTAGTATGGCCACAATGGATACGATTACGCGAAAAGATTCTGGCGCGGCTGTTGAAGACGTTCAGCAGCGCTTGGTGACGATAGGGCTTCTTGACCAGGCAGATGTGACGGGTGCGTTCGACGACGCAACCGCGTGCGCCGTGGTGGCATTCCGCAAACAGTCGGGCTTGCCGGCGGTGGAAGAGGTGGACGACAAAATGTGGGCGGCGCTCGTGGACGCCTCCTACTCGCTTGGCGATCGCACCCTGTATCTGCGCATGCCGTATTTCCATGGGCACGACGTAATGGAGCTTCAACAGGCGCTAGGCGCGTTGGGCTTTGCCTGCGGCGGCGCCGATGGAATTTTCGGCGCCTATACCGAAGACGCCTTGCGTAGCTTCCAGATGAACATGGGTCTACCGTCCGATGGCATTGCCGGCGCTTACACCTATGCGGCAATTCGCAACCTCCATCATTCCTGGGAAGGCAAAGAGGCTATGCGCGAAGGGGCTCATCTGGGCTTTGCGCGCGCGGCTACCGTTTTGGAGGAGAACGCGCTGTGCCTGTTCGGCACCGATGCCTTCACGCGCGGAGTGGCTTCCCGTATGTCGAACCTTGCGCTGGCAACCACGCCTGCGTCTAAGATCCTTTCGGCGGATAGCTTGCTGATAGCTCCTGACGAATCGATGCTCATGGTTCATATCGTGTTGCCTGAGGAAACCACGTCGGAAAACGTGCCGCGTGTCGCCTATGCCGACGACAACACGCTTCCTTTGCGCCTTGAGTCGGCCGTGGCTGCCGCGCGTGCGGCAAGGCCGTCGCGTTTGGCTATCGAGCTTCCGGGCAAGATGTGGGAAGATGCAGGTGAAGGCCGCTCGGCTCAGCACTTCGCCATCACGCTGCTTGACGCTTTGTGCTCGGCTCTTTCCTAGCGAGCGAAAAGGGGCAGTCTCGGCGGAGAGGGCAGTTGTACTTTTCGCATCGGTCTGGTTAATTCTTGCTTACAGTTTCTCGGGCGCTGCGTGCGCGGGGCGGCTATGGCTATACTATCGAGTAGTTATTTCGCGATAAGATTGAGGTGGCCGCATGTCAGATGAGAAGCAACCCGTCAGCTCCAGCAATGCCGAGCCAGGGCAAGAAGACCGTTTTGAACAGCAGCAGGCTGCACAGCCCTCTGGTCAACCGCAGGGAGCCCCAGTGCAACCTGGCCAGCCGCAACCTGGCTCGCAGCCCTACGGTCAGCCGCAACAGCCCTACGGCCAGCCGCAGTCTGGGCAACAGTTCTACGGGCAGCCGCAACCCGGCAACGGCCAGATGCCAAACGCGCAGCAGGCGCCCGGGTTTTCGTATGCACCCAACCAGATGCCCAACCAACCCTATGGCCAGCCGCAGCCTGGCTATGCGCAAACCCCTCCGATCTACTATCAGCCCGCTCCGCTCGAGAAGCTGACGGGCGGCATGAAGTTCGGCTGGTTTGCGGTGAGCTTCTTGGTGGGCATAGCGGGCATCATCCTTGCGTGGTTGGTGAACGTTGACAAGGCTCCCCAGGTGAAAAGCGACGCTATGAAATGGAGTATTGTCGGCGCTGTGGCAAACATCGTCTTTTCGCTGCTCTACATGACGGTGGTGTTCGGCGGCATTATGGGCGTTGCCACTTCAACGCTTGGCTCCTCTGGCTTTACCTGGTAGGGCAGGGGGTAGCTATGGCGCGTCCAATGACTATGGCGGAAAAGATTCTTGCCGCCCATGCGGGTCTTGAGGAAGTGAAGCCCGGTCAACTGATCGAATGCAACCTCGATGGCGTTTTGGCAAACGACGTTACCGCACCGCTTGCCATCTCTGTGTTTCGCCAGGTGGCATCACGCGTGTTCGACCCTAACCGGGTGGTGCTGGTGCCCGATCATTACGTTCCCAATAAAGACATCAAAAGCGCCGAGCAGGCGAAGATAGTGCGCGAGTTCGCTCGCGAGCAGGGCATTTCCCATTACTACGAGGCAGGCTGCATGGGAATTGAGCACGCCTTGCTGCCCGAGCAAGGCGTGGTGGCGGCAGGCGATCTGATCATCGGCGCCGATAGCCATACGTGCACGTATGGCGCATTGGGGGCGTTTTCAACTGGAGTTGGGTCAACCGATGCCGGCGTTGCCATGGCAACGGGTCGGGCGTGGTTCAAGGTTCCCGAAACCATCCTGTTCAAGATAAATGGAACCCTTGCAAAGGGCGTTACGGGAAAAGACGTCATTTTGCATATCATCGGCCGCATTGGAGTTGACGGTGCGCTCTACAAAGCAATGGAGTTCACCGGAGAGGCCATAGAGGGCCTTTCCATGGACGAGCGCCTCACCATTTCCAACATGGCAATTGAGGCAGGAGGCAAGGCCGGACTTATTCCGGTTGACGATGTGACGCGTGCTTATCTTGACGAACGCGTAGAGCGCCCGTATACGGCATATTATTCCGACCCAGACGCTCAGTACGCCGACGTCGTCGAAATCGATGCGGAAGACATCGTGCCTACGGTGGCGTTTCCCCATCTGCCGTCGAACGTGCGCCCGGTGGCGCAAGCGCGCGACGTGCGTATCGACCAGGCGGTAATTGGAAGTTGCACCAACGGCCGCATCGAAGACATGCGACAGGCGGCGGCGGTGCTCAAGGGGCGCAAAGTTGCGCCAGGCGTGCGCTGCATCGTTATTCCCGCAACCCAGCGCGTGTATCGCCAGTGCATAGAAGAAGGGCTGACCGGCATCTTCCTTGACGCCAACTGCGTGGTGTCAACGCCGACGTGCGGGCCGTGTCTTGGCGGCTACATGGGCGTGCTTGCGGCGGGGGAGCGCGCCATTGCAACCACCAACAGAAACTTTGTGGGGCGCATGGGCAGCCCGCAAAGCGAAGTGTATCTAGCCTCGCCTGCGGTGGCGGCGGCAAGCGCGGTGCTTGGGCATATCGGGTTGCCGGAAGACGTCGCGTCGGCGGCGCACGTTGAATAGGGGGCACGCATGAAATTCGAAGGCACGGCGCATCGCTACGGGCGCGACGTCGACACCGACGTTATTATTCCTGCGCGCTATTTGAACTCTTCTGATCCGGCGGAGCTTGCCAAGCATTGCCTTGAGGATTTGGACGCCGGCTTCGTCGAACGCGTGCGGCCGGGAGACATCATCGTTGCGGAGGAGAACTTCGGTTGCGGATCGTCGCGCGAGCACGCCCCCTTGTGCATCAAGGAGGCAGGGGTCGGCGCGGTGGTCGCGAAGTCGTTCGCTCGCATCTTCTACCGCAACGCCATCAATATCGGGCTGGCAATTTTCGAATGCCCTCAAGCGGTAGACGGGATCTCTGCGGGAGACAAGGTGAGCATCGACGCCGATACCGGCGTCATCACCAACGAGACGACCGGGCAGACCTTCCAAGCCGAGCCTTTCTCGGCGTTTATCACTGAGATTATCGAGGCGGGTGGCTTGGTGAACCGCTGGAAGAAGCGCCTGGCGCAGTAGCGTGCCTGCGCGGCGGAAAGGCGCGCGCCCGACCAAGGCGAAAAGTTCGCTCGGCCAAGATGCGGGTCTTGTAAGGAGTGCGTAGCCGTCTGGTTGGGGCGCGAACTCGGCCCTCCGCCGCTGCATCGAGCCTGTTTATTCGACTGCCGTGATCTCGTAGAGCCGCATATCGCCTTCACTGAGCAGCAGTTCGAACCCCGGCGTTTCCTCGGTGATGGATTCGATTCCCACCCAGTTCTCCTCTTCGTAGCGAGACGAATCGACTGTGGGGTTCTGGCTTGATTTCTCGTCGAGCAGGATAACGTAGCGGATGCCAAGATCGCGCACGACCTGCTGCACTTCGGCGTCAGTTGCGACGTCGGCAAGACGTGTGCGCACGATGGCGTTCCACTCGGTGGGGAATGGGTTGCCCCCGTTGTCGCCGGTGCGACGGAACATCACTCGAATCCCGTCGGTGCCATAACTCCACGCGGTGCCGTCGTTGGGAAGATTGGCGACGAAGGAGCTGTCGTCCATCAGCGATTGCGCCTTTTGGACGAAGGCTCGCTCTTCGCTGGTGTATACCGAATCCCACGAATACAGGCTTACAACCTGGTTTCGCATGGAGATCAGCCCCGATTCGATGGTGCGCTTCCCTATGTCGACGTTCAGCGGCAGAGCTTGAATTGCCGCGAGCAGCACGACCAGCACGCCGCCGGCCATAACGCCTGTCGTCGATGCGGGTATCTTGCCGTTCGACACGCGCTGCAAGGCTCCCGTCAAAAGCGATGCCAGCCATGCGAAGCCAAGCGCGGCAAGCGGAATGGCGAACAGTGCGTTCATGGCCGCCGTGCGGTAGTAGTCTGCATACCAAAAACCGGCAATCATCTGCCGGGCAAGACCATCGGCGGTCACGTTGCCGAGGTAGATGAAAAGCGTGACGAGGTAGGCGACGTTGAGCCAGAGGTAGCGGCGGTCGCGAAACGCGGCGATGGCGCCAAACAGCACGACGATGGAGAGAGCGGGCTGAATTCCGCCTTGCTCCACGTACATGAACGACAAGCCCGACACCAGCGCTTCAGGAAAGGAAAGCAGCGCATCCCACGTGCCGTAGGTGACCGTGCTGCGCAACGGGGGAGCGTAGAAGAGCGCCACCCATGCTGTGCAGGCAACGGCAACCAGCGCGACTGCCCCGATAACTCGCTTGCGCGCGAACGTGGCGCGATCGTCGTCGGGCGCGCGGAAGATGCGGATCACGGCATAGGACGTCATGCCTATAACGCAGGTGAAAGCGCCGTTTGGCTGGCAGAGCGCAACGGCGATAAGCGCCCAGATGGCGGCGGTTGCTGAAAGAATTCGCAGGCGTCTGCCGTTCGATTCCAGAGCGGCTATGAACAGCGCGATAGCGCCGGGAATGAGCACATACGATGCAAGGTTGGGAAGAAGCTGTCCCTTTGTGAGAAAGCCCCAGGGCAGAATGGCAAAACCCAGCACAAACAGCGATCCTGCGAGGATGGCGTTCCTTTTGCGCGGAAGAGCCCAGCACAAGAGGTAGCACATGCCGACAGGGAGCACGGCTGCAATGAAGACAAGGGTTACAGCATTGGTGGCGATGGTGACGCTGTTGCCGACGCAGGATGCGGCGATGGCGGTAAGGATGTGCCATGCGGAGGGGTAGTAGGCGCCGACGGACCCCTGTCCAAGAAACGGATTGCTGTGCAACGTCGAGTACGTGCCGGTGTCGAGAAACGAGCGAACTATCGACAAGTGCACCGTGGTGTCGTCTTTGCGCGCGAAGGAGTCCAGGCCGTCGATGGCGGTTAGGAACATGATTGCGCAGATAGCGAAAGCCACGATGACGTAGAGCGCGAATGCGCTCCAAATGAACCGATGGGAGACTCTGTCGGGAAACGGATGTCCGACGTTGCGGCAGAAGGCTTGCCCTGTTTCCTTCGCGCGCACGCGTCGAAGTGCGCTGCTGAGGAGGTACGCCGCCAAGGCCAGGGCGGCAAGCGCAACAGCCAAGACGAACGCAGAGCAGCTGACCGAGGCGGCTTCGAACACAGCGCCAAGAGCAACCAGCACCGCAATGCTCAAGGCGGGGGCTGCGGCAAGCGAGGCGCATCGTGCAAGGGAAAGGCTGCGGCCGAACAGGTAGCCGGGAAGATAAAGCGTCGCGCAAACGGCGAGGCAGGCTACTATAAACGATGCCACGGGGCTTCCTATCGACGGCAAGGTGCTTGAAAACCCGCTTATTATACACGAGACGGACATTCCCGCAGCGTGCGCAGGGGCTCGCAGGGGCGTTTGCGCCGAGCCTTCCCTAGCGAAACGGAGGCTCGGAAGGCGCGCGGCATGTGCGGCGCGCGTTTGACCTGCGTCGTGCCGTGCGGTGCCTTTTCGCGCTGGACCGCGCCGCTTTTCGGCAATGTAAACAACTCGTGATAAGTCGGCTGCGTTTGAGCCCGTCGCTTTCTTCGCGCTTACAATTGATTTGGACGAACGGGCAACCATGACTCGGTTCCCCATCGACCCATCTATCGGAAAAGCCCTCTTCGGAAAGGCGGGCATCTCACGAAAGGAGCGCTGCGCGCATGGCTTCGTATCGCATCTGCCTTCTGCCGGGCGACGGCATCGGGCCAGAAATAATAGCCGAAGGCGTAAAGGTGCTTGACGCGGTGGGAGCCAAGCACGGCGTGTCGTTCTCTTACGACGAGGCGCTCATCGGCGGCGCGGCAATCGACGCATGCGCTACGGCGTTGCCCGAGGCAACGCTGGCCACCGCAAAAGGCGCCGATGCGGTCTTGCTCGCTGCTGTGGGAGGGCCGAAGTGGGACACCACCGATCCGGCAAAGCCGCGTCCCGAGCAAGGTCTTTTGGGGATCAGAAAAGAGCTTGGGCTCTATACGAACCTGCGCCCGGTGCAGATCTTTCCCGCGCTGGCGGAAGCTTCTACGCTGAAGCCGGAGGTGGTGGACGGCGTGGATATGATGATCGTGCGCGAGCTGACGGGCGGCCTGTATTTTGGCGAGCGTGCGCGCTTCTACGACGAACCGGGGTGCGGATCGCAAGGAACACCTGGTCAACGCGCATACGACACGCTTGAATACCGCGAATACGAGATAGAGCGCATTGCGCGGCAGGCGTTCGAGGCGGCGCGTAAGCGCAAGAAGAAGGTGACGAGCGTCGACAAGGCCAACGTTTTGGAAACAAGCCGTCTGTGGCGAGAGGTCGTTCATCGCGTGCACGAGCAGGAATACGTCGATATCGAGCTGGAAGACCTGTTGGTAGACAACGCCGCCATGCAGCTTATCAACCGTCCTGCCGATTTCGACGTGGTGGTGACCGAGAACATGTTTGGCGACATTCTGTCGGACGAAGCGGCGCAGATCACCGGTTCGCTTGGCATGCTCGCAAGCGCGAGCCTCGGTGACGGCGCGGCGCTCTACGAACCAAGCCACGGAAGCGCCCCCGATATCGCGGGCGCGGGCGTCGCAAACCCCTTGGCACAGATTCTGTCAGTGGAGATGATGCTGCGCTACAGCTTCAATCTCACTGCGGCTGCCGATGACGTGCGCAGGGCGGTGACTGCCGTGCTCGACGAGGGATGGCGCACAAGCGACATCAAAGACGCTGGCACCGCTGCCGATCGCGTGGTGGGCACTGCGGCCATGGGCGATTTAGTGGTAGCGCACCTCTAGCCTTTCTGTTCACGCTAACGGCATGCGCCGCTCTATAATCGCTTTATAATGCAGGAAGCGACACGCGTAACGAGAAGGGGGCGCTCTGTATGTCCGATATGCAGCATGAGCCAAAGCAGGCGCCCTTGTCTGGGCAGGGCTTTGCGGGTTCCGTGGAAGAAGCGTCTGGCAGCCCTGCGAAAAGCGCGCCCGCAGACGGCGCTGGCGCAAGCTGCCCTGGCCAGCCGATGCGGCGTCCGTGCTGTCGGAGACGCGGTGGCGGTGGCGGCGCCTTGGTGGAGCCGGCGGCGTTAGCAGCTCTGTTGGCGGCGGGTGGCTACGGTTACGACATGCGCCGCACTATTCTCGAGATGTCGGGCGGCGTGGTGGACGTTGATTCTGGCGGCTTGTACCGCAGCTTGCGCAAGTTGGAAGACGAAGGAGCGGTTATATCGCGCTGGGTAGAGGATTGCGCAGGTCCGCGTCGCCGCGAATACGAGCTCACACAGGCAGGCATCGACCTCGCGCAGCAATGGCTTGCTGCGCTGCGTTCGCGCAAACGGCTCGATGAGCTTTTGGTCGATTTGCTGGAAACGGGCCTAGGGGAAGCGTCAAAACGGCCTGACGACGGCGCCAGTCACTAGGTTCAGCTTGCGCAACCGCTCGCAAGAGGCGCCGAGAGTAAGATATGCGCGAGCAGCGCGTGTGAAGGCGCGTGAGAACTGGTTTCTCGCTGCTCAGAATGCAGTGTTTACATCGCTGGAAGCGCGCTGACGTGCAGGTAATCGGAAGAAAAGGGGGTGCATGATGGATTCGCAAACGGCAGACGAGGGAATTTATCGGCTCCCTGCCATGAAGTTCTTCCGCAACGTCTCGCGCGAACTGCCCGATGCGGTGCCGCCGCTGTCTTCTGGTGCGCATGTTTCGCCCTGGGGCGGCATCGAAGCCCCTCAGGAAACCTCCGGCTACCACAGCGTTTCCGACTTGCGCGACGCCCCCGACCTGAGCGGCGCGCTTGCCTCGCTTCCGATTTCGGGCAAGGAGCGCTATCCGGTCGATTTGGCGAAGCTTATTGCGGCGCTGGCGGCGCCCGATGAGTCTGCGGCGTCTCCGTCGCAGCACAAAACGGTTTCCGAAATGCTCTCCCCGTCCCGGTCTCCCAAGCGCTACGGATGGGTTGCGGGGTCTGTTCCTTCTCCCGATCCTGAAGGGCGCTACATCGTGGAGTTTGTGGAAAAGCGCGCGGTAAAACTGCTTGCCTACCTCGACAGATTCGGACGCGCGTTCACTACCGATACGCCACTCGATTCGCATCCGACGCGTGAACCCGATTTGAGGTTCGCGCGCTATGAAAAGCAAGAGAGCCCCTCTGTCCTGTCGGGGTGCGTCGAGGTGAAGGATTCTCAGGGGGCATGGCGCGAAGTTTCGCGTTTTCGCCGGGTGAAGGATCGCTATTCGCTGTTCGACTCGTGGTTCAACTTTGGCGAGCACGCGCACGACTTGGCGTATCCAGACGCATTGGCGCGCGCCTACCTCGCGTTTGTCTATCGGCCGTCGCTGGGCGCCCCCGATGTTCCTTCGCGTGGGCTTGACGGCGTTGGGGCCCCGCTTGACGCAATGCCCGCGCTGCCGGCATTGCGCGCGGTTCAAAGCATCATCGTTCAGGCTCAATGGGATCCGGCTCTGAGGCCTCCCGTTCTTGCGCAAGCGCTTGCGCGGTGGCTTGGCGAGGCGGGGCTCGACCAGCTGATGCTTGCTCCGTCGGGGGCGCTGCGCTTGGTGCGCACAATACGGTATGCCGATATCTTCTACTTGGCTCCCACCGAGGAGGGTATGGGGCTCTCCTCGCGTGTGATTTGGAAACTGCAAAACGCGCTCAACAGGTATCTGCTGATCAAGCGCTCGTTTTCCGAAGAGGCTTCCGTCGGGCGCATTGAGGATGTTGTTCGCTGGGACGGACGTCTCATTGATGCCGTTGTCGCCAAGGAAACCGAGCGACTGCTTTCGCAGGCCGCTGCTGGCCAGGGAGAATGGGACGCGCGCTGCGCCATTGCCCGAGCGGTGGAAAACCTTGCCATGCCGCTTCGGTTCGATTTGGAGTTTCGCGCCGATGTCCAGGCAGGCGTGGTGTCGTTTATGGCGGTTCTTCCTGATTCCGACATGATGCCTTCCAAGCGATGGGACGAAAGCGCTCAGGCGGTCGTTGAGGTTTCGTCGTCGGAGCGGGCGGCAGAGGCGCTGCGGTACGCTCAGCATGTTGCGGTCTTCCTGGCTGCGGCGGCGTTCAGCGCCTCAAGCGCGGTGCGTCATGTCGAGTTCAGCGGCTATACCCTCCAGGAGGGCGGGCCGTTCTCCCTTGGCGATATGCTGGCGGCGGCAGGCGAGCGAGAAAGCGGGTCTGACGGCGCGCCCTCAGGCTTCATGCAGCTTTTGCCGCAAGCCCATTTGTCGGTGACGTTTGCGCGCGAGTCGTTTGTGGCAGATGCAGTTGCAGCTGCGAAAGGCCGTCCGGAACCCTATTTCCGCACGTGGAGCGCGGTATGCGCACAGGACGCTTTTCTCTACCGCAACGCAGCAGACGCGCACGACGCGTACGCGGCGGGACAGGCGTCGAACCAGGACTTGCAAAAAGACCCTTTCCGTTTAGTGGCGCAAGCTCAGTCGGCGGGCTTGCGGCGTAACTTGCCCGAATGCGCCGACGCGGAGCTTCCGCTGGAGTCGCGGGCTGCGCTGGGCGCCCGGTGGGCGCGCGATCTGCGCATCGATGCCGAGGCGCTGCACCGCCGTCAAGCAGAGCGACTTGCCGCACGTCTTGGGCCGGCTTCCTCGGCGACGGAGGCCATTCAGACCGTGCGGAGGTATCAGCGTCGCGCCGATGATCCTTTCGTTGAAAAGGCGTGCACTCGCTTGATGGCAGCCCTTGCCGAAGGCAAGGCCGACCCAGACGACCAAAACACCGTCATAAGCAACTATTTGGGGCAGGACAAATGCCAAGACGCCTTGCTGCAGGCGCGCTCGTTTGCACAGACGGGCCGTGTTGAGGAAGCGGGGCGTTTGCTGTCGAACGCGGCGTGGGAGGCAGAGGCCAGCGGGCGCTACGCCGACGGCGCCGAGGTGGTGCACCGCGCTTTCGAAACCTACCCGTCTCGCGTGCTCTACAACCTTATGCGCGAAAGGAAGGTTTCTCCGGTGGAGCCAGACCACGACAAGCGCGTTGAGCTGGTCCCCGCCACGCTGCTCCAATGCCACATGGAGGCATCTCGCTTGCTCGAGCGCTCGTTTGCGGGCATGGACGACGCGTTGGCTCATGCCAAGCGTGCGGTTGAACTGGCGCCGACGGTCACTGCGGCGCATTGCCTGCTGGCGCGCATCTACATGCTTATGGGCGACATGACCAGTGCCTCGAAGTCGCTTGAGATGGGGTTGTCTTTGGCAACGCAGCCTCACGAGATAGCCGTAGCGTATTACCAGCTTGCCTATACGCGCTGGAAGGCGGGGGATGCGCGGCTTGGCGCGGCAAGCTATGTGAAGTCCATTGCAGCGTCGCCTGTGATGGCGGGGCAGGCGGCAACGGAGCTTCAGGGTCTGCTTACCGAAGAGAGCGTCAAGCTTCCCGAGCGCGGAGAGGTAGACGCGCTGCTAAAAGAGGCGAGCGTGCCGGTTGCGCCTGTTGGCGAGGTGCTCGACGCGCTGTTCGAAGCGGCGAAGCGCGCAGTGGACGCCGGAGTGTTTTCGGTGGGGCGCTCGCTTCTCGTCACGTGCTTGAACTACCGTCCCGATGATGCGCTGATGGGCGTGTACCGTTCGCTTGTCGATCTGATGGACTGACGATATCCTGCGCTACAATGGCACGGTTGACTATTCGCCCGTATAGGCATTTTGCGAATCGCTTGCGGTTCCAGGGCTTTCGAAAGGACAGGTATGGCAGTGCGCGCACCAGAGGGGACAAGAGACCTCCTTCCCGACGAGCAGCGGTTTTGGACGACCTTCAAGAACACGGCGGCAACCATTTTCGGCAGGTACGGCTACCAGCCGATAGAGACCCCGCTGTTCGAGCAAACCGAGCTGTTCGTGCGCGGTATCGGCGAGGCTACCGATGTCGTGTCGAAAGAGATGTTCACGGCTATTTCGGGCGAGAATCTTAAGACGCTCGTCGAGGGCGGCACTATCAAGGCGAAGAGTCGTCTGAGCCTGCGTCCGGAGGGCACCGCCGGTGTCGTGCGCGCCGTGGTTCAGCACGATTTGGTGCCGCAAGGCGCCGCGCCGGCCAAGCTGATGTACGCAGGGCCTATGTTTCGCGCCGAGCGTCCACAGAAAGGCCGCCAGCGCCAGTTCAACCAGGTGGGCATCGAGTGCCTTGGGGCAGAGGAGCCCACGGTAGATGCCGAGGGCATCATCATGCTCATGCGCTTTTTCGAGGCAATGGGCATTCCTGTTGCGAGTACGCGCCTGCTTGTCAATTCGATGGGCTGTTCTGAGTGCCGTCCGGCATATCGCGACGCGGTGAAGGCATACATGGATGAGCATGCTGCCGAGTTGTGCGACGAGTGCAACCGACGCGCAGAGGTCAACCCGCTGCGCGCGTTCGACTGCAAGAACCCCGCATGCTCTGAGGTGATGGACGGCGCCCCTAAGATTTCCGATTACCTGTGCGATAACTGCCGCGCGCACTACGAAACGGTGAAGCAGCTGGTTGCCGATGCGGGTATTGCGTTTATAGAGGAGCCTCGTTTGGTGCGCGGCCTTGATTACTATACGCGCACGGTGTTCGAGGTGCAGGTTGTCGAGGGAATGGGAAGCCAAAACGCCATCGGCGGAGGCGGACGCTACGACAAGCTGGTGGAGGAAGTGGGCGGCCGCCCCACGCCCGGTTTCGGGTTCGCTCTTGGCTACGAGCGCTGTCTTTTGGCGCTGCAAGCTGCAGGAATGGAGCTTCCGGGCAAGCCCCCGTGCGACGTGTTCGTTGCAAGCGTTGACGACTCTGTGCGCGATATGAGCTTCCGCATTGTGCAGGCGGCGCGCGATATGGGGCTTACTGCCGAGATTGACCATCAGCATCGCAGCCTGAAAAGCCAGTTCAAGTTGGCAGACAAGCTGAATGCGGTGCTGGTTGCCGTGGTCGGGCCCGACGAGCTTGAAGAGGGCGTAGTCACGGTGCGCAACATGCAGACGCACCACGAGCGCAAAGTGGAGCTTAAAACTTTGAAGTCGGTTATGGAACGCTTTTTGGGGGAGCGGCAGGTCGGCTAGCGAGAAGGGAAGCCGTCGCTTTTCCGCAGAAGGCTTTAGGTAACGGAAGCGTAACGGCGCGTTGTCCGGACAGCTCGGATTCCTTTCGCGCGCGATGATCGTCTGATGGGAAGATCGGCAGTGTGAAAGGAAGGGAATGAGAAACGTTGCGCGTGTCTTTTTCCGTGATGCGAAGCGCATTGCGAAAGTTCCCGCAGCATGGCTTGTCGTGCTGTTTCTGCTGGTCTTGCCATCGCTGTACACGTGGTTTAACGTTGCCGGGTTTTGGGATCCATACGGAAACACCCAGAATCTGCGCATTTGCGTGGTGAACGAGGATGCCGGAGAGGCCGATTCCCCGTTTGGCAGTTTGCAGCTCGGCGATGAAGTGGAAGCTCGGCTGCGCGACGACCATCAGCTCGGTTGGGATTTCACCACGCGCGATACGGCGATGGAGGCCTTGCGGGCGGGGCAGGCATACGCGGTGATAGTCATCCCCTCCTCCTTCAGTTCCGACATTGCCACGTTGGGTTCGGCAGACCCTCACCTGCCGAAACTGGAATACTATGTCAACGAAAAAACAGGCCCGGTGTCTCCGAAGATCACCGACACGGGAGCCAGCGAGCTGGACACCGCCACCAACGACGCTTTTGTTTCCCAGGTAAGCGAGGCGGTGGCGCAAACCATCGACGATACGCTGTCGGCGGGAGACGCGCAGCTTGCCGCAGCAAGGGACGACGCGAGCTCTCGCCTACGCGAGGCGGGAGAACTCCTGGAGGGGTCGCGTGAAGCTCTTTCCCAGGTAGAGGATGAAATTGGCTCCGCCTCCGCCCGGGCAGACGAGCTCTCTGCGTCGCTTGAGGACGCGAAATCGCGCGTAGACGCGATGTCTGCGGCCTTGGAGGATATCGCCCGGCTCACCGGGGAGGCAAGCGCAGGGGTTGCAGGGATCCCCGTCACGTTCAGCTCCTCGCTTGACGACGCGACGCTATTGCTCTCGCAGTCGTCGGTAAAGGCGAACGAGGTAATTGGCAAGGCGGCGTCCGGCGCCTTAACGGCGCAGGGTAATGTAGACGCAGCGTTGGCGCATGCGGAGGCGATAGTTTCCGGCACCGATAGCGTGGCCAACGAGCTCTCGCGCCTTGAAACCAGTCTTCCCGAAGGCGAAATGAAAGACGCGCTCAGCCAGGCTGTTTCAACGCTTCGACAGAATAGCGCCGCCGCTTCAGGACTTATCGACGAGGTTTCGCAAACTTCGTCGAACATTTCAGAGGCGGCGTCGTCGGCGTCGGGCGCGTCCGATTCGGTGAACACTGCCGTGCAGGACGCGCTGCAGGCCGGAACCTCGTTTCGGGAGATTTTGGCATCGGACACCGTTCCTGCTTTGGGGAGCGCGCTGGGAGACTTGTCCGAAGCGTCAAGCAATCTTTCTTCGGTAGTGTCCGGGCAGCAAATGCTTATCGAGCAGTGCCAAGCGGCGCTTGCTCACCTCGAAGAAACCCTCGGCGTTGCGCAGGACGCCTGTTCGGAAACGGATGCCGTGCTTGCGAATCTTATCGATTCGTTCGAGCGCGCCCGCACCGACGTAACGGCGCTGGGCACCTCCGACGCTCTTACCGAGCTGCTGGGCGGCCCACTCGATTCGTCTTCCGTTGCCGATTTCATGCTTGCGCCTACGCAGGTTGAGACAGAAACGCTGTATTCGCTGAACTCCTACGGTTCGGCGATGGCTCCGCTGTTCATCAACCTTACGCTGTGGATTGGCGTTTTCATGCTGATGGTTATCGTGCGTCTTGAGGTCGATGAAAGCGGCATCAAGAACCTTACGGCAGTGCAGAGGCATTTTGGACGGTGGCTCCTGCTGGCTCTTATGGCCGCCATTCAAGCGTGCGTGTGCTGTGCGGGATGCCTTCTCATGGGCGTTCAGACGCACAGCGCCCCGCTCTTTTTCCTCACGGCGGTGGGCGCCTCTCAGGCCTATCTCGCCATTCAATATACGATGTCAACCCTGTTTCAGCATGTGGGCAAAGGGCTGTGCGTTTTGCTGGTGTTCGTTCAGATTCCGGCTGCAACAGGGCTCTACCCCATAGAAATGACTTCTCCGTTTTTCCAGGCAGTGTACCCGGCGTTTCCCTTCACCTACGGCATCAACGCAATGCGCGAAGTGATAGGCGGGTTCTACGATGGGGCTTGGGCATCGGATATGGCGGTTTTGGGGGTCTTCTTTGCGGTGGCCATGGCGGCAGGCGCTCTTTTGCGGCCGCGGATGGTTAATTTGAACCGACTCTTTGCGAGCCATATTCACCAGAGCGGCGTTCTCATGGGGGAGAAGGTTTCGCTCCCGCCGCGCCGTTTCAGGGTTGCCCAGCTTCTTCGGGTGCTTGCCGACAGGAAAGAATACCGTTTCGAGCTTATCAAGCAGGCCGAGCGGTTTTTCCGATGGTACCCGCGCATAAAGCGCGGCGCGCTTGTGGTGGGCATTGCGGTTCCGGCGCTGTTGACTGTGGTGCTTTCCGTTACGCAGGCAGAAAAGGTGATTTTGCTGACGCTTTGGCTGGTGTGGCTCGTGGCAATAATCGCATTCCTGATTGCGATTGAATACGTGCGCGATGGCCTGCAGCGGAGAGCGTTCTTGGGGCAGCTTGACGATTCCCAGGTGTATGCGCTGTATGCGGAATTATCCGACCATGCGCATGCGGGTGACTGTGGCCTTGGTGGCGGCAAACGCGTTGAAGAAGGGGAGGGAGCCGGCTCTCGCGACAGCGCCAAAACCCCTGCGGAGGCTGGCGTTTCGAGTGCAAAGCCAAAAGACTCTCTACATGGCCGTGGCGCTAAAACCTCCACGGAAGCTGGCGTTTCGAGTGGGGAGGAGCCGCGATGAAAAACGTGTTCCGCCTCGCCTTCGACGACATCAAGCGCTTGTTCTCCAGCACTATCACGGTGATCATCGTGCTTGGCCTTGTGCTGCTCCCCTCGCTGTTTACCTGGTATAACGTGCTCGCCTGCTGGGACGTGTTCAACAACACGGGCAATTTGAAGGTGGCTGTTGCCAACACCGACGAGGGCTATCAAAGCGAGCTTGTGCCGCTGCGCGTTACTATCGGCGAGCAGGTGGTGTCGGCTCTTCGTGCAAACGACCAGATGGATTGGGAGTTCACGTCCGAGGAAGAGGCCATAGAGGGAGTGCGGTCGGGGCGTTACTACGCGGCAGTGGTTATTCCTCCGAGTTTCAGTGCCGATATGATGACGTTTTATTCCAAAGACATGGAACATGCAAGCCTCACCTACTACTCGAACGAGAAGAAAAACGCTATTGCGCCCAAAGTAACCGGACAGGGTGCCGATGCGATAGCCGCTCAGGTCAATAGAACGTTCGCCCAGACGCTCACCGAAGTGGCGCTGGGCGTGTCGTCTGCTCTTTTGAACTACTTGGATAACGCCGACGCATCGGGCGCGTTGCAGCATGTGGCGGCAAATCTTGACGACGTGGGAACCGATATGGAAGAGGGGGCTCGGGCAGTGCGTCTGTATGCCCAGCTCATCGGATCAACTCGGGTTTTGATTGACGGATCGGGCGGGTTGCTTTCGCAATCAGGCGAGCTTGCGCGCGCGACGTCCGGGGAGATTGCCGATGCCCGCACGGCGGCTTCAGAAATCCCCGGTGCGCTCGACGATGCCGCCGATGCGTTCGCCCAAGCGCTGGCGGCGAGCGCAGAAGGCTTCGAGGGGGTTCCGCAGGCGCTTGACGCGGCGTTCGATTCGGCTCTGGCCACGTCTGCTTCTTCCGCCGATTCGCTGCGCACGCTCGCGAGCGACGCTGACGCGCGCATCGCTTCCTACCAAGAGGTTGTTTCGCGTTTGGAGGCCGCGCTGCCCTCCATGCCGGAGGAATCGCAGCCTGCGTTGCAGGCGCTTATCGATCAGCTGAACGCGTCGATTTCGCTGCAGGCGGATCTTCGCGACTCTCTCGTCGATGCTGCCAGCGCCTTGGAGGCGGGCGGAAGCGATGCGCAGGTTGCGCGCGATGAGGCAAAGGGCCTTGCCGCGCAGGCGTACGACAGCCTGCAGCAGGCGAAGGCAACCTACGATGATAGCGTTGCTCCTACGCTTGCGCAGCTGTCGGAAAAACTCGAATACGTGGTATCTGCGCTTCCTTCCGTTGCTTCGCTTCTGGAGTCTGCGGGGAGCGATCTGTCGGCTTCGGCGGAATCGATTTCTGCGCGCATGGGGGAGTTTGAGCAGACTCTTACGGCAAGCGCAGACGATCTGGAAGAGCAGGCGGCAAACATGAGGGAGCTTTCTTCTGCCATGGCGCAGGCGCTGGAAGAGGGGGACGCTTCGGCTCTGAGGGAGGTTTTGTCGTCTGACCCGGCCTCGCTTGCGCAGGATCTTTCGGCGCCAATTCAGCTTGAGCGACAGGCGGTGTACCCGGTGGACAACTTCGGTTCTGCCATGTCGCCGCTCTACACCACCCTTGCCCTTTGGATTGGGGCGCTGCTTATCATGGTGGCGTTGAAGATGTCGCCCAGCCATCGTGCGCTGACCGCGCTCGATAGCCCCACCTCGGCTCAGCTGTTTGCGGGACGATTTGTAACGGTGGCGGCATTGTCTTTGTTGCAAAGCACATGCATGGGGCTTGGGTGCCTGCTGTTTTTGGGCGTGCAGGCAGATAATCCGGCGCTCTATCTTTTGTGTCTATGGGTGTCGGGGCTGGTATTCGCGTTTATCATCTATACCCTGGTTGCAACGTTTGGGAACTTCGGCAAGGCGCTGTCGGTGCTGCTTCTCATCGTGCAAGTGTCGGGCGGCGGCGGGAGTTACCCGCTGGCGCTTCTGCCTGACTTCTTCCAGGCGGTAAGTCCGTTTCTTCCCATTACCCATGCGGTGAACGCCATGCGCGCAGCCATGTTTGGCGTCTATATGAACGATTTTTGGGCAGAGATCGGCGTTCTTTTGGGCTTTGCGCTCCCCTTCATTGTTTTGGGGTTTGTGCTGCGAAAGCCGCTCGCTCCAATTGTGCAGCGCTTCGTTGAGAAAGTGGAGAGCACGAAAGTGATGTAGGGGATGCCCTGCGGCTTCTTTTCGCGCATTTTGCATGAAAAGGCGCCTGAAAAGACGACATTCTCAACGTGCGTGTTCTCGAGTCGAGTACAATATCCAAGTTTGGATTACGAAACACATGCGAGGAAAAGCAATCATGACCGATTTTACGAACGAATACTGCATGCACACCGCCACCTGCGGCGAGCTTCGCCGCGACGACATCGACCGCGAAGTGGTGCTGTGCGGCTGGGCGTGGCATACGCGCGACCATGGCGGACTGATCTTCATCGACCTGCGTGACCGCGACGGTTACACCCAGGTGGTTGTCGATCCCGATTGCGTGACGGGCGATGAGTTCGCCGTTGCGGAGCATCTGGGGCGCGAGTACGTTTTGAAGGCAACCGGCCGCGTGCGCTATCGTGGCGATGAGGGCGTGAACCCCAACATGGCTACGGGGGAAATCGAAGTGCTGTGCACCTCGCTTGAAGTTCTGAACACCTCGGTGACGCCGCCGTTCTCCATCGAAGACGGCATTGGCACCGACGAGACCATGCGCATGAAGTGGCGCTATCTCGACATTCGTCGTCCTGAGATGATGGCGAACCTGATGCTTCGCCATAAAGTCGCCCAGGCAATGCGCACGGCGCTTAACGAGCGAGGGTTCATGGAGGTGGAAACTCCCATTTTGGCGAACTCCACTCCGGAAGGCGCACGCGATTACATTGTGCCCAGCCGCACCAACCCGGGGAAGTTCTTCGCGCTGCCGCAAAGCCCTCAGCAGTTCAAGCAAATGCTGATGTGCGCGGGTGTCGAGCGCTATTACCAGATTGCGCGCTGTTTCCGCGACGAGGACCTGCGCGCCGACCGCCAGCCTGAGTTTACGCAGGTGGACATCGAGATGTCGTTCGTCGAGGGCGAAGACGTGATGGATATGATGGAAGGCGTCATGGCCGAGGTACTCAAGGCCGTTGGCGTTGAGCATGAGTTCCCCTTGCAGCGCATGCCCTACGCCGAGGCGATGGAGCGCTACGGTTGCGACCGTCCGGACGTGCGTTTCGGCATGGAGCTTGTCAATCTTACCGACATCGTGCGCGGCTGCGGTTTTGGCGTGTTTGCCAAGGCAGTCGAGGCGGGCGGAGTGGTTAAGGCCATCAATGTGAAGGGCGCCGGCGATTGGAGTCGCGGCGAGATCGAGAAGCTGGGCAACATCGCTTCGGCTAACGGCGCCAAGGGCATGGCGTGGATTGCCTACACCACCGACGGCAAGGAGAAAAGCCCCATCATCAAGTTCTTCGAAGAGGAGACCTACGCGAAGATGAAAGAGGCGCTGGGCGTGGAGCCGGGCGATCTGGTGCTCTTTGCGGCAGATACCGCCAAGGTTGCCAACACGGTGCTGTCTGCCCTGCGCCTGCACATGGCCGATGCGATGGATATTCCGCGCGAGGGTCACGCGCTTTTGTGGGTAGTGGACTTCCCGATGTTCCATTACGAGGAAGACGAGAAGAAGCTCTCCGCCGAGCATCATCCGTTCACTATGCCGGCGGCTGAGGATCTCGACAAGCTTGAGAGCGACCCGCTTTCCGTGGGCAGCTACAGCTACGACTTGGTCATGGACGGCTTTGAGGTGGGCGGCGGCACCATCCGTATTCACAACGCGGATCTGCAGCGCCGCGTGCTGCGCTGCTGCGGACTTGACGACGAGCAGATCGAAGAGAAGTTCGGCCACCTCATCCATGCGCTTGAGCTGGGCGCGCCCCCGCACGGCGGCATCGCGCTGGGCCTCGACCGCCTGGTGATGCTGCTTGCACGTGTCGATTCCATCCGCGACGTTATTGCCTTCCCGAAGACGAGTTCGGCAAGCGATCCGATGACGGGTGCTCCGTCCGAAGTGACGGGTCGCCAGCTGAAGGACGTGTCGCTGAGGTTGTTGTAGTTCCGACGGCCTGCCGGCCGTCGGAACTACCCGACGCTGCGCGGGACTCTGACGGCGCACAAGACGTTCAAGCCCGCCTCGATGGACCAAAGTCCAATCGAGGCGGGCTTTCTCGTCTTCTGCACTCGTCAGAGTCCCGCTCGCTGACGTTGCCGAAAATGGAAGTCCGTAGCTCTGCTCGCTGACTTTGCTGATGATGGGGCTCTGTCAATCCGTTTGCAACGAGCCGACGCTGCATCTCCCTACCGTCGCCCTTGTGCGCGGAGCTTGTCCATGTCGGTGTCGGCCATGCCCTGGGTCGGCTCCTGGCGTTTGGCGTGCATCGGGTCGTCGGGGTTGTTCCAGATGCGCTCGGCCACCGGCGCCCACGCGTCAATCGAGTCGGCGCACTTGGCGCACAGATCGCGCGCGTCCTCTTTGGCCTGAAGATCGGTGGAGTGAGCACCGGCGCGCTCGACCATCTCTGCCAGGCGGTTTTTGTTCTCGAGGATGGGGCAGGGGCGCAGCAGGTTGTCGTTGAACGGCTGACCCTGGTAGTACTCCATGAAAAGCGGCGATTTGAGCGCGTCGAGTAGCGACGTGTCGTGGATGTTGACGTTGGCGTAATGTGCGAACACACACGGTTCCACATCGCCCGCCGCATTGATATGCAGGTAGCGCCGCCCGCCGGCGATGCAGCCGCCCACGAATTCCCCATCGTTTTGGAAGTCCAGCGTGAACAGAGGCTTGGTCAGGCGCATCTCGCGGACGAAGTTGTAGAGATGCTCGCGCTGCTCGGGCGTGACCATGAGGTCGGTCGGAGCGCCCGCACCCACGGGGAAGTACGTGAAGATCCACGCGAACAGCACCCCTTGGTCGATCATCCAGTCGAAGAACTCCTCGCTGGCGAGGGAGCTTGCATTGGCGCTGGTGTAGCAGCACGACACGCCGAACGGCAGTCCGTGCTCGCGCAGAAGCCGCATCGCCTCGGCGACCTTGCCGAACGTGCCGTCGCCGCGGCGCGCGTCGGTTGCGGCCTCGAAACCCTCGACGCTGATGGCGGGGATGAAATTCTTAACGCGGATCATCTCCTGGCAGAACTCCTCGTCGATGAGCGTGCCGTTGGTAAACGACAAAAACGCGCAGTCAGGATGCGCTTCGCAGAGGCGCATGAGGTCCTTTTTGCGTACAAGCGGCTCGCCGCCGGTGTAGATGTAGATGTGAGTGCCCAGCTCAATGCCTTGGTTGATGATGGAATCGAGGTCGTCGTAGCTGAGGTTGAGGTTGTGTCCGTATTCGGCAGCCCAGCAGCCGGTGCAGTGCAGGTTGCAGGCGCTGGTGGGATCCATGAGCACTGCCCAGGGAATGTTGCAGCCGTGCTGCGTGCGGTTTGCCTCCTGCTTGGGCCATGCCATCAGGTTGGCGTCCACGATGAACGTGTGCATCAGCGTATCGCGCACCTGCGGGTTAAGGTCGAGCACCTTCATGATGAGCTGGTACCAGTTGTTCTGCGTGTCGATGGCGGTGCGAAACGCCTTGCGCTGGCTGGGGAACAGGTCGTCGGGGGCTGCCTTGTCAAGAAGATCCATGATTTTCCGAACGTGGTTTTCGGGATCTTCCAAAAGGTAGTCCACCGCTTTGTTGTAAGCAGCTCGTTTCACAAGGTCGGTTGCCTTCATTTTGGGCGCTCCTTTCTTTCGGAAAGCCTGGGAAATCCCGCGCCGCATTGGAGGGTGGGAACGTAACGGCGCGGGTTTCACCTTTGGTTTGCCTGCGTTTTGTTGCAGATCGTCGCTTTCTCTTGAATGTTACGCATCAGGTGTGGAATATCCACAGGTGTGGATTATAATGAGAACAAGTGAATGAAAGTGACAACTCACAGAAACCGAGCAGATTGTTCAACGGATTTCTCCAAATTGGAGAATAATTAGTAGAAGGGGGAGCGCTGTGGCAGGATATGGAGTGACTGCGGGGTCGGGCGGCATTTCGGCACGCAGCACGGACAAGCGCGTCGCGCGAACCGAGAAGGCGATGCGAACGGCGTTTTTCAAGCTGCTACAGGAGCGCGACTACGAGAAGATCACTGTGTCGGCGTTGGCGCGCGAGGCGGGGATCGACCGAAAGACGTTCTACCTGCACTACGGCTCTGTGGACGATTTAGCCTGCGGCATTTTGCGCGAGCACACCCGCGCGTTGGTTGGGACGCTCGTTGCGAGCCTGGAAGACGAAGACGCCAGCGGAAAGAGCGGATCGTTGAAAATCGCTCAGCTCATCACCGCGTTTTGCGATGAGATGAGCACCGATGCATCGCGGCTGCGCAGCCAATTGCGCCATATCCCCTTTGATATGCTTTTGGACAACATGCCGGAGCTGCTTACCGAGGCATTCGTGGAGGACGGGCGCATCGTCAGCAACATGCCCGACGAATACAAGCTGCTGTGCGCATCGTTCGTGTCGGGCGGGATATTGGCGGCGTACCGCCGCTGGGTTATGGACATGGACGGCAAGGCGTCGGTGGATCGGGTTGCGGCGCTCTTGCAGACGCTGGTGTTTGAAGGGCTGCAGGGGGTGGATGCTCCGCTCCGTGTTTAGTCGGCTTCTGGTATGGCGCTTGTGGGGAGCTATGCGTGCGTGCTTACAGGGGCGCATCGCGCGGCGTCGTGGTGTGCCTGTGTTATTTTAGTTTGAGTTGTGCAGCATCGCCGAGTGGCGGCTTGGCTTGGCTATACTGTCTTTTGCAGTTTTAAGTGCCTCGAATGGGCTTGGGCGGCGCCAAGTTCCGAACCTGGTCAGGTCCGGGAGGAAGCAGCCATAAGGGACCGCTGACGAGCGCCCACGCCTATTCGAGGCACTCTCGTGTCGCCGGCCGTTTGACCGGCGACACGCACATATGAGCGAAAGGCTTTTATGGAGATCATCGATTTCTTCGTTAACTTGCTGTCCGATCCGCGCGGCGCCATCGCGGGATGGATTATCACCCTAGGCCCGGTTATGGTGTACACGCCTTTGTGGCTGATCGTATTCGTGGAAACGGGCTTGGTGTTCTTCCCCTTCTTGCCGGGCGATTCGCTTTTGTTCGCCGCTGGCGTGTTCTCTGCCGACGGCGGTGGCCTCAACGTCTTTGCAACGCTGATCGTCTTTTACACGGCGGCCATTTTGGGGAACACGTCGAACTATTGGATCGCGCGCCTGTTTGGCAGCCGCATCATCGATTCGGGCAAGGTAAAGGCGCTCACCCCCGAGCGTATGGAAAAGCTCGATCACTTCTTTGCGAAGTACGGTGGGCTTACCATCGTCATCACGCGTTTCATGCCGTTTTTCCGCACGTTTGCCCCGTTCATCGCAGGCACGGGGCATATGAACTTCGGCAAGTTCACGCTGTTCAACTGCATTGGAGGCTTTGCTTGGGTGAGCCTGTTCGTGCTGGTGGGCTATTTCTTCGGCGGCGTGCCGTTTGTGCAGGAGCATTTTGAAGTCATCGTGCTGGGCATTGTGGCGGTTTCGGTAGCGCCCGCTGTCATTGGCGCTGTTAAGGCTGCACTTTCATCGCGCAAGAAGAAGGCGGAAGGAGCCGAGGGAGAAAAAGACCTCCAGGCGTAAGGCGCATCAGGGGCGCACTGCTGCACGGCAACTGCGCGATGAAGGCGTGCGCGGCAAAGCCGGTGTGGCTGCAACTGATGCGATGGTGGGAAAGGTGACGTGCATGGCGGAGTCGCTGTATAGAAAGTACCGACCGCAGATCTTTGAGGACGTTGTCGGGCAAGAGCACATTGAGCGTACGCTGAAAAACGCTGTCGAGCACGACAAAGTAAGCCATGCCTACCTGTTTTGCGGCCCGCGCGGCACGGGCAAAACAACCACTGCGCGCCTTCTTGCCAAAGCGTTGCTGTGCGAGCGCGGGCCTACGCCCGACCCCGACGGCACCTGCGAAGATTGCCGGCTTATCGCCGACGGGGAGCACCCCGATGTCAACGAGCTAGACGCCGCAAGCCGCACGGGCGTAGAGAACGTGCGCGAAGAGATCATCCGTCGCGTGCAGTTTGCTCCGACGCGAGGTCGCTACAAGATCTATATCATCGACGAGGTTCACATGCTCTCCGACGCGGCGTTCAACGCGCTGCTGAAAACGCTGGAAGAGCCGCCTAGCCACGTCGTGTTCATCCTGTGTACGACCGACCCCCAGATGGTTCCGGAAACCATCCACTCCCGTTGCCAGCGGTTCGATTTCAGGCGTATCTCGAACGAGGCGCTGGTGTCGCGCTTGGGCGCGGTGTGTGTTGCCGAAGGAGTGGAGTTCGAGGGCGAGGCGCTGGATCTGATTGCGCATCGAGCGGAAGGCGGAATGCGTAACGCGCTGACGTCGCTGGAGCAGGTCATCGCCTTTTCCGAAGGCGCGGTGACCCTCGAGAACACCGAGCGTCTTTTGGGTTCGCTTACCTCAAGCGACATGAACGAGATAGTAAGCGCCATTGGTCACAGAGACGTTGCGGCGTGCTTTACCTGGACGGCGAACTTCGTTGAGACCGGAGCCGACCTGGCTCAGTTCACGCGCGATTTGGCGACGCATGTGCGTAATCTCTACGTGATGACGCTTGCCGGCGCCGATGTTGCGCTTGAAGTGAGCGCAACGGAGCGCAGGGAGCTGGAGGCGGAGCTGCCCCTGTTCGCCCCCGATAGGTTGGCCCGCTTGCTGGGCATACTGGGCGATCTGATGCAGGAGCTTAAGTTTTCCACGAATACGCGCCTGTCGTTTGAGATTGCGCTCACGCGCATGGTGCGTCCCGATTCCGACCTCACGCTGGAGTCGCTTGCCGAGCGCGTAGAGGCGTTGGAGGAGGGCTATTCAGCCGTTGCTCACGTGCCTCGCGGCGCGGCAGCGGCTGCGGTTGGCGCAGATAGCGTCGCTGCGGGTATTGCTGTTGCGGATACTGCTTCGAGTGTTGTGACTGGCGTCGTAGAGCCTGCGTCCATGCATGCCGGGCAGGCAGCGCAAGCGACATCCGCCCAGGTGGTTCCAAGCCAGGTGGCGCAGGCTGCTCATACAGCTCGGCCTGCCGCCGCGCAGGCCGAAGCTCAGGATGCTGCACACGCGGCGGTTCAAGCGACAGGAGCAGTGGCCGCTGCAGGGGTTTCTGCTTCGGGTGGAGCGGCTGTCTCTGCTCAGCTCGCGCAAAACCTGGCGAACCCCGCAGCGCTTCAGCGCATCTGGCAGGCGGCGCTCTCAACGCTCAAGAAAGAAAAAGCCGCTTACGGCGTGCTGTTCCTCAATACGAAGGCGGTGTTTGACGCCGCAGCGGGTGCGCTTTCCATAGAGTTTCCCGCTGAAAACACCTTCGCGTTCAAGGCGGCTCAAAAGCCCGACGTTCAAACGGCGGTGTCTTCCGCTTTGGTTCGCGCGTGCGGAGAGCAGTTGGCTTTCTCCTATGTTCAAGCGGGAAAGCGCGTGGAGCTGCATGCTTCCGATGAGTCTGCGGCGCGTGCGGAGGTGCATGAGCCTCAGCCGTCGGCGCAGGCGGCTGTTCGTCATGCGGAGGTGCAGCAAGCGGCGGCAGCTCAGCCGGCTTCGGCGCATTCCGAAACGGCATCTTCTCAACCTATTGCTGCGTCTGCTGCGTCTTCTCGCGAAGGATCCTACGGCGATGCCGCGCGCTACAACGAGCCGGTTCCTTACGAGGAGGTCGTCCCCTACGACGACGTTGTCCCCTACGATGACGACGCGGTGCCCTACGACGACGTTGTTCCTTACGACGAGGTCTTGCCTTACGGCGTCGACGCTGCGTCCGCTAATCCTTCCGCAGGCTGGCAGGCAGATCCGGCGGCAGGCTCTTCAGCTCAGCATTCTGCTGACCCCGCGCCAGGCTTTTCGGCTCCGTCTTCTTCTGACCCCGCAGCAGGCTCTTCAGTTTCGTCTTCTTCTGGTTCTGTGGCAGGTTCCTCGGCTCCGTCTGTGGCCGATTCTGCAGCAGGCTCTTCGGCGCCGTCTCCCGCAGACCCGAGCGACCTTCAAGCTATTCTGTCTGCCGGGTTTGGCGATGGCGTCTCGTTTGAAGAAGTGAGAGAATAGGCAACTGCACGTAAGAGAAAAAAGGCAACTGCACGTAACGCAGTACAAGCAAAGATGCATACTGCACCCCTGACGACAAGGAGAAACAAGAATGGCAAGACGAGGTGGATTCCCGGGCGGTATGGGCGGCGGCAACATGAACGCCATGTTGAAGCAGGCTCAAAAGATGCAGGCCGAGCTTGCCAAGGCCCAGGACGAAATCAAAGAGCTCACCTTCACCGGCACTTCTGGTGGCGGCATGGTGAAGGCAACCGCGCTGGGCGACCAAACCATTGAAAGCATTGAGATTGCCCCCGAGGCAGTGGATCCCGAGGATGTGGAGATGCTGCAAGACATGGTTTGCGCCGCCGTCAACGAGGCGCTGCGCGGCATCCAAGAGCTGAGCAACCAGCGCATGAGCTCCGTAACGGGCGGCATGAACATTCCCGGTCTGATGTAGTCGATCTATCGTTTAACGACTCTTATGCAATCGGCTCCTTCGATACAAAAACTTCTCGACGAACTCGAGCGCTTGCCGGGCATTGGCCCCAAGTCCGCTCAGCGAATTGCCTACTGGCTGCTCAACGCCGACAAGGCCTCGGCGCTGCGCTTGGCGGACGCCATCGTTGAGGTTAAGGACACCGTGAGGTTTTGCTCGCGGTGCTTCAATTACGCCGAGGGAGAGTTGTGCGACATCTGCTTGTCCGGCAAACGCGACGGCTCGCTGCTTTGCGTGGTAAGCGAGCCGCGCGACATTCCGCCAATTGAGCGGACGGGTGTGTTTCAGGGCACATACCACGTGCTGGGCGGCGCGCTGTCGCCTATGGAGGGCATCGGGCCTGACGACCTCCATATCGCCGAGCTGCTTAAGCGCCTTGGTTCGGAGGACGTTCAGGAGGTCGTGCTTGCGACCAATCCCAACATCGAGGGCGAGACAACCGCTGCCTACCTCGCGCGCCTTATCAAGCCGCTGGGCATCACAGTGACGCGCCTGGCAAGCGGCTTGCCCGTGGGGGGAGACCTCGAGTTCGCCGACGAGGTAACGCTCGGCCGTGCGCTCGAGGCGCGCCAGCCGCTCTAGTTGATTTGCCAGGGCGCGCCGAGGTGCAGGTGCCGACGATGTTGGAGGTGCCTCCAGCCGCTCTAGCTGATTTGCCGGGGCGCGCCGAGGGCGAAGCTTGTTAGCGCATTTCGTGACGCAGCGCGGGGCTTGAGAGCGCGTTGCGAGGGTCCGAGGACAGCGCAGGGGCTCTGCGCGTCGGTGCGCCGGTCAAGTTAGGCGTCTATCAAGTTGATCCAAAATGCAGAAGAGGGGCACCGTCCCCTCCATAAACGGTGTCCCTCTTCTGTTGTTTCGAAGCTGTGTAGCTTCTCGCGTATGTCGGGAGATAGTATACCATCCCACTTCACGAAATAACAACAGAATTTTTCGGTGAACTGCACGATAAGGCAAGAATCCAGCCCACTTTTTCACGCTCGTTTTCGCTCTGTCCCTATTGCGGGACACGCAATCAATATCAGTGGAGTAGGCTTTCGGCATGTCAGAAAGGCGGGCAGCTTTTTCGGGCCGTAGCGCGCGGGCGCGGCGCTTGTCGGTTTCGGGTGGGTGATGCCATCTGGCGAAACTTACTGTCCAATTTAACTGGGAGCTAAGTTTTTTAAGGAAGAAAATAGGTACTATAGAAAAGGGAGCCCGAATGGACTCCCTCCTGAGTCAAATTTGCCGCCTACGCGGCGCCAAAAGGCTTTTTAGGCTAGGCCGTTATTTTGACTCGCAGTGACATCTTGACTGGTATCAAGATGCGCTTAGTTTACCACGTTCAGTGAGGAGTGGGGCATGAATTTACGTGACGCAGGCAAAAAAGGAATCGAGTACAACATTGGCTTGGATTTAGGCACCGGATCCGTTGGATGGGCGGTAGCGGACGGAGATGGCGAGCTGTTCCACTTCAAAGGCAAGACCACGTGGGGAAGCCGCCTATTCCCGACGGCGGAGACGGCCGCAAGCACGCGTGTCAATCGCGGTCAGAGACGTCGGTATGCGCGAAGGCGTTGGCGCCTCGATCTGCTGCAAGGCCTCTTCGAAGAGGAGGTCAACAAAGTTGATCCCGAGTTTTTCGTTCGTCTGCGTCAATCCCACCTTCTCAAAGACGATAAAACCTATTCGGTGGCGCTTTCTGCAAAAGGAGCCGCGCGTCCGCTTTTTGCCAACGATGAAGAAGAAGTTGCCTATTATGAAAAATACCCCACAATCTATCATTTGCGTCGAGCGTTGATTGAGTCTGATGAAAGGGCGGATATCCGTTTAATCTACCTGGCGTTTCATAACATCGTTAAAACTCGCGGTAATTTCTTGCACCAAGACAACAAAAACCTCTCCGCCTCGAACGCCAATATGGCGGATGCGGTTGATAAGCTGTGCTCCGCTCTCGAGGACTGGTGCGCGTTCGGCGAATTGGAGTGCGGTGTTCGGCAGAACCAAAACGACATTCGCGCCATTTTGGAAAACAACGCGGTAAGCCCGTCGACAACAAACGGGCTCAAGGAGCCCTTCGACCCTTCTCGCGCATCCCGTAAAGACAAGGCGGCGGCAATAGCCGGCATGCTGACTATTGAACCGAGCGAGACGCTTGACGCCAAGCAGGTGAAGGACGCCTCGAAAGAAATTGCGTCGGCGTTGTTTGGCCTGCAGGCGAACATGAAGAAAGTGTTCGTTGAGCTTGAGGAAGATCAAAAAATACGGCTCAACAACGACGAGCAAGTGGAGGCATTCTACGACGTGTGCCCCGATTACGGCGTCTCTCTTTTCGAGGCGCTGCAAACAGTTCATTCCGCATATGTGCTCATGAGCATTTTGGATGATGCCAACGGGGGCACTATTTCCAGCTGCAAGAAAGCTGCCTACGATCGCTACAAAGAAGATCTTGCCCTCCTAAAATCCCTGGTACGTACCTATGCTCCACAGAGCTACGATTCGTTTTTCCGTGGCGATGTCTTCGACGCCAAAAAGGGATTTCGCGCGAGAAACTACAATCCTGCTACAGCGAAAGGCTATACAAAGTACAACGCAGTTCGTGGAATGAAATACGACGATTTCAAAAGCGAGGTAGCAAAGCTGTTCAAAGGCACGTCGGCCGAGTCGGACGAGCGCTACCGTTCGATGATGAAGCGCTTCGAAGAGGGAGCGTTCCTGCGCCGTTTGAAGACGAGCGACAATGGAAGTATTCCCTACCAGCTTCATTTAGAGGAGATGGAGGCTATCATCCAGAGTCAGAAGCGCTTCTATCCGTTTTTGGAGGAGAACAGGGAAAAGCTCAGGTCGTTGGTCGAGTTCCGCATTCCCTACTACGTTGGCCCTCTAACCCAGAAAAACGCCGCCAAAGACGCGCACGGCAACGCTCGTTTTGCATGGTCGGTTCGTCGCGAAGGCAAGGAAGGAGCGCGCATTTACCCTTGGAACTGGGAAGAGGTCATCGACCGCAAGCAAAGCGCCGCTAAGTTCATGGAGCGTCTGACGGGCACGTGCACCTACTTGCTTGACGAGCCCGTGCTACCGCGCAACTCGCTGCTCTACGAGGAGTATTGCGTATTGAACGAGCTGAACGGCGCGCGGTACAGCAGTGACGGCGACACGTGGTATCGCTTCTCCTACGACGATCGCATGGGGATCATCGAGGATACATTCAAGAAGAAAAAAGGTTCGGTAAAGTACAAAGACGTAGAGGACTGGCTAAAGTGCGAGTGCCACCAGTCGTTCGCTCACGTGCGCGGAGGTCAGGGCGAAACTGGGTTTGAGTCGAAGCTGTCCTCGTACATGTTCTTCAAAGACGTGCTGCGCGTTGACGAGATCGACGAAGCCGACATTCCGATGATTGAGGAGATCATCTGGTGGAACACGCTTTTTGAAGACCGCGACATTCTTCGTGAGAGCATCGAGGAGAAGTACGGCGACCGTTTGGATGCCGGGCAAATAAAAGCTATCTGCAAGAAACGCTTTACCGGGTGGGGCAGGCTGTCGAAAAAGCTGCTGTGCGGGATAAAAGTCGCTACCGACAACGGTCCTAAGTCCATCATGGATATCCTTCGCGAAGGCAACCCGAACAACAGCGCCCGTTCCGACGCCATGGTGTTCATGGAAATCATTCGTGACGACAAGCTGGGGTTCAGCGAGAAGATCGAAGAGGAGAACCAAAAGCTCATACCCGACATCGCGGAGTTCGATATCAACGACTTGCCCGGGTCGCCGGCAGTTAGACGAACGGTAAACCAGGCAAAGCGCATCGTGGAAGAGATCGTGTCTATCGCAGGAGCGGCGCCGAAGAATATCTTTGTCGAGGTTGCGCGTGAGGAAGACGGTCGCAATAAGGGACGCCGCACCAAGCGTCGTTACGATGCGATCAAAGAGGCAATTGGCAACTTGAAGAGAGAGCATAAGGAGCACTTCGACAAGGATGTCGCCGATCGTCTTAACGCAGCGGCTCCTTCCGATTTAGACGATGAGCGCCTGGCACTGTATTTCATGCAAAACGGCAAGTGCTTGTATTGCGGGCGCGAGCTCGATATCAGCCAGCTAGACAAATACCAGGTGGACCATATTCTCCCGCAGTCGTATATCAAAGACGACAGCTTTGAAAACAAGGCGCTTGTTCACAGTGAAGACAACCAGCGGAAGTCGGACACGATGCTTCTCGACAGGGGCATCGTGAGAAAAATGCGCTCGTATTGGGAGGCGTTGCATTCTGCAGGGCTGATTGGCGATAAGAAGTACAAAAACCTTACGCGTGATCGCGTGGGCGACAAGGAGCTCGGTGGGTTTATCGCTCGGCAGATGGTGGAAACGAGTCAGAGCATGAAGCTGACTGAGCTTCTTCTTGAGAAAATGTACCCGGACACGAATATCCGGCCTGTTAAAGCGGGGTTCTCTTCCGACCTGAGGAAGCGTCTCGGTTTGGTGAAGTGTCGCGAGGTCAACGACTTCCATCATGCCCACGATGCGTATTTGGCCTGCGAAGTGGGCCGCTTTATCTCGATGCGTCACGACGGGCTCTACGAAAACCCGGTGGGATACGCGCGGGCGGTGAGAAGCTACATCGAGCGTCAGGCAAAATACGCCAACGATCACGGCAGGCCTATGCGCACGTCGGGGCTGCCGGGGTCTTCGAGTTTTGTTGTTTCGAGCTTTTTGACTTCGGGGTTCGATGCCGAGACGGGGGAAATCTTCCAGGACACGTGGAGCGCCGAACGGGAAGCGGCGCGCCTTCACAGTGCGCTTGGGAGGAAAGATTGCTTTATCTCTCGCATGCCCGAAGAGACGTCAGGCGCGTTTTGGGATGCGACAATTTACTCTCCCAAACAGAGCAAAAAGAAGCTTGCCCTGCCGTTGAAGAAGGGTCTAGACCCGCAGAAATACGGTAGCTACTCAAGTGAAAAGTTTGCCTACTTTGCGCTGTATGAAGCCAAAACCGCGAAGGGAAAGCAGCAAATTGAGTTCATCGGCGTTCCCGTCCCTACAGCGCGCGAAATAGCGCTGGGGAAAATGAGCCCCGATGGGTTTTTCGCGCGCGAGGCGGAAGAAAAGGGGTTGGTGTTTGCTAAGGCTCTAAGAAGCCGGATTCTGAAGTACAGTAAAATATGCTACGGGGATGACGAGTACTATGTTCCGGCGCTTGGAGCTGTATATTCCTCGCGTCAGCCCGCATTCGATTCAAACATCACCGAGACAGCGGCTTTGGCGGCGAAACGTCAACTTGGATCTGACGCTCAAGCCGAAAAAGATGCTTTGGCCTTATATGATGAACTCGTGGAGAAGGCTTCCGCCCTCTGCTCCCGATTCTCAGTTGTGCAAACGGCGATGAGGGAAGGAAGAGGCAAGTTCCAGCAATTGTCGATGGACGATAAATGCTCGCTGCTAGTGTCGGTGCTCGAATTCTACAAAGGCACTAAGTCGACCGTCAATCTTTCCTCCGTTGAAGGGGCTCCTAATGCGGGGAAGATTACCAACGGCTTCATCAGGAATGACGTGCGCAACTTAGTATTCGTTGACCAATCTGTCACCGGCATGTTCGAACGCAGGACGCGGGTATGAGCTTTCGGACGGTTTTCATAGAAAGCCCCTGCCGTCTGTACTATCAAAGCGGGTACATGGTGGTACGCAAGGAGGATGACACGGCGAAAATTCATTTGTCTGAAGTTTCGTCGGTCATTCTCCAAACCATGCAGGTAAACATTAGCGTGTATCTTTTGTCCGAACTTGCCAAGCATAAGATCTCGTTGGTTGCCTCCGATGAGAAATGCAACCCAATTGGGCAGTATCTTCCCTTGTACGGCGCTCACAACGTCAGCAAGAGGGTGGGGGAGCAACTTGCCTGGGGAGAGCCGATAAAAAAGCGCGTTTGGCAGCGGATTGTGCGCGACAAGATTCGTCAGCAAGCGCGCTTTCTCGAAGAGCGCGACTATGCTGAGGCAAAGACGCTGTACCAAATTGTCCCTGAGGTTCGTTCGGGAGACACCACCAACAGAGAAGCGCAGGCCGCGCGCATCTATTTCCAGGCTCTGTTCGGAAAAGAATTCACGCGCGATCAGGATTCGCCGGTAAACGCCGCGCTGAATTACGGATACGCGATTTTGCTGTCGATGACCAACCGCGAGATCGTTTCGCGGGGGTATTTAACTCAACAGGGAATCTGCCACAGAAGCGAGTACAACGCTTTCAACCTAGCCTGCGATTTCATGGAGCCGTTTCGTCCTGCGGTGGACCAGCTGGTGGTGGACTACCTTCCAAGCGAATTCGACTCCGATACGAAACGGGCGCTGGCAGACCTTGCCAATAAAGGGATGTGCTATCGGGAGGGATCCTATCGCTTTTCCTCGGTTTTGTCGCTTTATATCCAAGACTGCTTTAACGCGCTGAACAAAAAGATCAGCGTTGAGGATATAGAGCCGTTTGAGGTTTTGTGATGGCGAAAGAACGGATTCGCTATATGAGACTTATTTTGTTTTTTGATTTGCCGGTTGAGACGAGTGCGCAGAGAAAGCAGTACCGCATATTCAGAAAATACCTCATAAGCGAAGGGTATCTGATGCTTCAGGAGTCGGTGTATGCAAAGCTGGTGACCAACGATGGCGCGGCAGGTGCTGCAATTATGAGACTGAGGAAGCACAGGCCGCCCCAAGGGCTTGTGCAGGTTCTCAAGGTTACGGAAAAGCAGTTCGCGACAATGGTGTACATAACGGGCAACAGAGAAGCATACGATGAAGTGGATACCATGGAAGAGTTCGTGATCCTATGAAGCTTTCGTTTGCGGGTCTTGAGCATATCTTGGAAGTTGTTCCAGGAAGGGTGTCGATACTGCAGATTGAGCCGGTAGTGCTGTTTTCTCGGGTGTGCCAGTCTGTTCTCGAGAACGATCCGGCTAGGCGCTTGGAAAGCTTTACGCTGTGGGGCAACGACGGTAAGGAAGTTTCAAGCAGAAACGTTTTTCTACCTGTGTTCAACCCCTTCGATTTGCCGTGGCGCGACCGTGCTTTGATGGCTGCGCTGTATGAGAAGGTCGGAATTCTGATCAGGGATGACGACGCACTGAGGCACAAGATAGAGGCGGCTCACTGGGAATTCGAACATTTGATAGCCGACTTGAGCTTAACTATGAACGGAAGCTACTCCTTTGGTTTAGAATGGGACGTAAGCCAATCGTTGAAAGCCTACTCGTTTGGCGTTGATCGGAGTGATTCCGATATGCTCCTTGACAACGTAATACGGTTTGTCGAATTTGTTCACGATGTGGGGTGTGAAAAGGCTTTACTGTTCGTTAATCTCGATAATTATTTAACAAGAAATGAGCTAATTGAGCTTGAAGCGCAGTTGTTTTTTCATAATATTGCTGCATTGATGCTTGTTCAAGGAAGTGACGCTCTTGCGTTGAGAAATGCAAAAAAGTTGTACGTTGATCAGGAGTTTCTTGAATATGCGTCGTAGTTTCGGTTGGTTTGTCTGTCCTTGTGCAGAAAGGAATTTGCTTCAATCGGTTTTGGAGCAGTGACAAACTGACTGGTAATCAAACCCTCGCCGACCTCGATGCCGTGCTTTGCCAGTTTTGGAGCAGTGACAAACTGACTGGTAATCAAACTGTGTCTGCTGAAATGTTTGATCCTTGAATGTTTTGGAGCAGTGACAAACTGACTGGTAATCAAACTACATCCCTGAAATAGTAACGTCGATAATCGTTTTGGAGCAGTGACAAACTGACTGGTAATCAAACAACGTCCAGATTCCCGAGATGGCCGATTACGTTTTGGAGCAGTGACAAACTGACTGGTAATCAAACCGGCACGCTCAGGCGCGACCTCAAGGCGGGTTTTGGAGCAGTGACAAACTGACTGGTAATCAAACCCCGCGAAACCGTGGCTGCGCTGCACTTCGGTTTTGGAGCAGTGACAAACTGACTGGTAATCAAACGCTACGCTAGGGGGAAATACTCAATCAAGTGTTTTGGAGCAGTGACAAACTGACTGGTAATCAAACCGTCGTCGGGCGCTTTCGATGAAACATACAGTTTTGGAGCAGTGACAAACTGACTGGTAATCAAACCGGCAAACAATGCCGTAACCGTGGCGGCTTGTTTTGGAGCAGTGACAAACTGACTGGTAATCAAACCAAAACTATCGCAGCGTGGGCAACGTGCTCGTTTTGGAGCAGTGACAAACTGACTGGTAATCAAACAAATGGATAACCTATGGGCGGAGATACGGGTTTTGGAGCAGTGACAAACTGACTGGTAATCAAACACAGGCACATTTGGTATGCCGGGACGGACTGTTTTGGAGCAGTGACAAACTGACTGGTAATCAAACTTGCGCAGTATCGAATCCGCCATACAACAGTTTTGGAGCAGTGACAAACTGACTGGTAATCAAACTCCCCGAGGTATGGAGCGCGCGCATCCTCGGTTTTGGAGCAGTGACAAACTGACTGGTAATCAAACACACGAAGACGGGCGACGCCTCGTTGAGCAGTTTTGGAGCAGTGACAAACTGACTGGTAATCAAACCTAATGGCTTCAGCCGAGTACCGCATGAGCGTTTTGGAGCAGTGACAAACTGACTGGTAATCAAACCGCAGGATGCATGTGCTACTCATTCGATTGTTTTGGAGCAGTGACAAACTGACTGGTAATCAAACGTTGTGAGTGGGTACAGGACTGTTATTATTGTTTTGGAGCAGTGACAAACTGACTGGTAATCAAACCATCGCCGAACTTCACCGGCTCGCCGTCCTGTTTTGGAGCAGTGACAAACTGACTGGTAATCAAACCTCCGACAGCACGGCAGGAAGCGCCTGACGTTTTGGAGCAGTGACAAACTGACTGGTAATCAAACTCGTGTCGGACCGCGACAGATGGTACGAGAGTTTTGGAGCAGTGACAAACTGACTGGTAATCAAACTCAACTTACTGACCCCAGCAAAATGATCCGTTTTGGAGCAGTGACAAACTGACTGGTAATCAAACCGGTCGCCCGCTCGATGGAGCGAGACACCGGTTTTGGAGCAGTGACAAACTGACTGGTAATCAAACCAAGTTGATAATAATTATTCAGTTCAGTACGTTTTGGAGCAGTGACAAACTGACTGGTAATCAAACGAAGCAGCGGTATTTGCCGTCGCAGGCTCCGTTTTGGAGCAGTGACAAACTGACTGGTAATCAAACAGCGCGAAGGCGTTCGGCACCGGAAGTTCGGTTTTGGAGCAGTGACAAACTGACTGGTAATCAAACTGCCCGTCTCTTCGTTGGTCGGTACTGCTGTTTTGGAGCAGTGACAAACTGACTGGTAATCAAACCAAGAGGCTACCACCTGATCCTGATTGCAAGTTTTGGAGCAGTGACAAACTGA
>DVKR01000027.1 GCA_018715935.1 Candidatus Aphodovivens excrementavium | reverse complement strand
ATCGGCATTCAGACGCTGCTTGACGCAGGCGCCCACTTCGGCCATCAGACGCGCCGTTGGAACCCCAAGATGAAGCCCTACATTTTCGGTAGCCGTGGCGACATCTACATCATCGACCTCAAGAAGACGCTGCTTGGCCTCGACGAGGCTTACACCTTCGTGTCCGAGACCGCACGCAAGGGCGGCACCGTTTTGTTCGTTGGCACCAAGAAGCAGGCTCAGGAGCCCGTTGCCGACGCAGCTAACCGCTGCGGCATGCCCTACGTCAACGCCCGCTGGCTCGGTGGCATGCTCACCAACTTCGTGACCATCCGCACCCGTGTGAACCGCATGGAGGAGTTGGAGGCCATGGAGTCTGACGGCCGCATGGCTTTGCTGCCCAAGAAGGAGCAGATCCTGCTGCGCAAGGAGCTGGGCAAGCTGCAGACCAACCTCAACGGTATCCGCAACATGAAGCGCACTCCCGACGCCGTGTTCGTTATCGACACCAACCGCGAGGAGATCGCCATCAAAGAGGCGCGTCGCCTGAACATCCCGGTTGTGGGCACGCTTGATACCAACTGCGATCCCGACGACGTCGAGTACGGCATCCCCGCCAACGACGACGCTATCCGCTCCGTGCGCCTGCTGGCCGACTTCGTTGCCGATGCGGTAATCGCCGGCACGGGTGCTCCGGTGACGGCTGCAGACATGGGCGCAGAGGCTGCTCCCGAAGCTGCCGAGGAAGCCGCTCCCGCTGAGGCGGCAACCGAAGAAGCTGCTCCTGCTGCCGAGTAAACTACGTTAGAGAGAACGGCTGCGCACAACGCGCAGCCGAGGATTCGAGAAAGGAATCGACCAATGGCAATCACCGCTTCCATGGTCAAGGAACTGCGTGAGATGACCGGCGCTGGCATGATGGAGTGCAAGAAGGCTCTCACCGAGGCCGACGGCGATATGGACAAGGCCGTTGACGTTTTGCGTACGCGCGGTCTGGCAGCTGTCGCCAAGAAGGCCGGCCGTGCCACCAACGAGGGCACCGTTATGGCTTTGGTGTCTGACGACGGCAAGACCGGTGCCGTTGTCGAGTTGAACTGCGAGACCGACTTCGTGGGCATGAACGAGAAGTTCAAGGCCTACGCTGAGAAGATCACCCGTGCGGCGATGGCTGCAAAGCCTGCCGACATGGATGCCTTGAAGGCCGCCACCATCGATGGCGAGACCGTCGAGGAAGTAGTTACCGACTGCATCCATGTAATGGGCGAGAACGCTCAGCTCGCTCGCTTTGGCGTTGTTGAAGCCGACGGCGTGGCTTCCTACATCCACGGCGGTGGCAAGATCGGCGTTCTGGTGACTTTCGACCTCGAGGGCATCGATCCCACCAACGAGGAATTCGTGAATTGCGGCCACGACGTTGCCATGCAGGTTGCTGCCGTTAACCCCATTTCCGCTACGCGCGAAGACGTTCCCGCTGACGTTGTTGAGCACGAGATGGGAATCTACAAGGCTCAGGCCGCTGAGTCTGGCAAGCCTGAGAACATTCAGGAGAAAATTGCTACCGGCCGTATGGAGAAGTTCTACAAGGAGCAGTGCCTGGCCGAGCAGGACTTCGTCAAGAACCCCGATCAGACCGTGAACGAGTACACGGCAGAGGTTGCCAAGAAGCTGGGCGGCTCCATCAAGATCACCGGCTTCAAGCGTTTCCAGCTGGGCGAGGCTCTGTAGGTTTCGTCGGCCTATCGGCAGACGAAACCGGCCGACGCTGCGCGGGCGCGATGCACGTCTGCTAGACGTTCAAGGCCCCTTGGGCGGACCTAAGTCCAGCCCAAGGGGCCTTTCTCGTCTATCAGACGCACCTCGCGCCCGCTCGCTGACTTCGCTTCAACCTGCGAGGTTGCGATTCCATCCCTGCATGACCCTTCGTCAAGCTCTCAACAACAAAGCCCGTCGCGGAGTGCGGCGGGCTTTGTTCATTTGACGCAGTGCGCTGCTCGTTTGACGCAGTGCGCTGCTACAGCAAAAAGCGGTTGGGGTTGCCCTGACGGGTTGCTGCGTCCTTGGGACGATCGCTCACCTTTGGGCCGTTGAGCAAGAAGAACTCGCAGAAGCGGCAGATTTCCTTTACTGCGGCGTCGTAGTCGCGCTCGGGGTTGAGCAGGATCGAAAAATCGTCTTCCACCTTGTGCGTTGGACGCACGCACGCTGCAAAGTTGCAATCTGCCGGACAAGGCTCGCCGGGAATGTTGTGCGGACAGCGAGACTGCATTTCGTCGTCGCAGCCGCGCAGTTCCCAGCAGTGTTTCGCCATGTTCCGTTCGCCTTCTTACATGACGTCGGCCATGTCGGAGGGCACAACGCTGGTGACGCCCGGCACGCGCTCTTTCAGGATGCGCTCTACGCCGTGAGCCAGCGTCATTTGAGACATCGGGCAGCCTTTGCATGCGCCCTGCAGCTCAACGGTAACCACGCCGTCGTCGTTTACGTCTACCAGCTTCACGTCGCCGCCATCGGCCTGCAGGCTCGGGCGGATAAGCTCCAATACGGCAGCTACGTCGTTTTTATCTACCATTTAAGTCTCCTTTTCCTTGATGGTTATTTCCGCATGATTCTACCATAACGGCCATTGCGTGAAAGGCTATTAGGCAAGTGGCTTCACGGGGAGGCCGCCTGCTTACGTTACGCCCTCCGCTGGACTGTGATGTCTCAAGCGGCGGGATAGCGCTACGTTGCGAATGCCGTCTATTTCCGTTACGCCCTTTGCATGGGGTCTGTTAGGCAAGCGGCTTCCAGTCGCTGCCAAGCACCACCAAAATGTCGGAATCGAACGTGTAGTAGTCGCCGCCGTTCACTACGCGGCCATTGGTAAGCGACTGCAGCACCGCCTGGGCGGCAGGCTCGAATGCGGAATCCTTGTAGATGATAAGCGTTTCGCTGTAGGCGGGGCTGTCGGTGTTGCCTACGTCCACCACGTTGAAGCCGTCTGCCTGCAGCTGCTCGGACATCTGAGCGGCGGCACCGGTGATGCCGGCGCCGTTGCGCACGGTGATGGTGAAGCTACCGTGGTCGACCGAAGAGCCTTGGGTTGCGGCCTGCTCCTCGTCGTCGGACTGCGGTTGCGCCCCGGCGTTGATTTCCTCCATGATCTGGGTCCAGCTGTCGGAATACGCCTGGAAAACCGTTACGCCGTCACGCTGCGTCTCGCTTCCCGGCACGGTTTGAATGCCCACGTTGGCGGCGGAAAGCCCCGAGAAGCTGCTGGCAAGATCCATCGCCTGCTGCGAGCCGAGATCAGTCGCAAGCGTTCCCGACACGCTGTCGAGCATGGTTGCGTCGGCCAGCACGCCCTGACCTCCCGCAAGCTTTTCGAGGATGGCGGCAATCACGCGGCATTGCACCGTGGCTTGGCCGATTGTTCCGTTGGTGTAGTTGTAGGCGCGCAGCAGCGTGGGAATTTGCTCAGAGGTGACGGTTTGCTCGCCTGCGGAAAGGTAAACCGTTCCCGCCCTGGGGTCGTCTACCTCCTCGTCAAGCGACACGGTGATACCGCCCAGCCTGTCTACCAGCTCGCCAATGCCCTCGACGTCGGTTTTGGCGAAATGCGCGATGTCGACGCCGACGAACCGGGCGACGGCGGAGATGAGGGTCGCGTCGTCGCGCGCGGCGGCGTCGCGCAGGCGCCCGTGCTCGTTGTCGCCGTAGGTGACCTGCAGATTGGCAGGGAGCGAAATGAGCGTCACCTGGTGGGAGTCTTCGTTAATGTGCGCCAGCACATAGGCGTCGGCGCCGTCTTCGTTGACCTGGCCCTGCGTTGCGCCCAGCTCGGCGGCGAGCAAGGCGTAATAGGACGTTTGCCCGTCGGCGGGGGCAACAAGCGCCTCGTTTGCGTTTGAGTTGCCGAGCGACATCCTGCCGCTTGTTGACGTAAAGAACACCGTAAGCCCTACGCCAACCGCCACCGCAATGGCAAGCAGCACGCAAACGGCGACAACCGCAACGCGGCGCAAGCGGTTTTTGCGTTGCAGGGCGCGCGTGTATTCGATGCGGCTTGCGCGTCGCGAGTAGGCGTGGGCGCTTTCTCGGGTGGAAGTTGACGGGATGAAGGTGTCCACCTGCCCGTGCGCTGCGCGGCGCGATCTGCGGGCGTTGGAGAACTTCACCGAGTCGGCGTTCATTCGCCTGCTTTGCGGCCGGTACGCCTGCCGGTCGGAGTGGGAGACGTGTGCGCCCACGACCGACGAGCGTACCTGGTCGGACGTGCGCCTCACGCGTCGCGACGACGAATTGCTTTGTCTACGTTGAACCATGCGCAAACCTACTCGAGCGTGCAGCGTTTGATGGTGGCGCCCAACTGCTGCAGCTTGCCCACGTAATTGTCGTAGCCGCGATCGATGTGCTTGAGGTTGTGCACCCGCGTTTCGCCCTCGGCGACAATGCCCGCAAGCACCAGCGCCGCGCCGGCGCGCAGGTCGGTGGAAGACACGTCTGCGCCCTGCAAAGAGGGAACGCCCTCAACGAGCGCGTGGTGGTCTTCGATGGAGATGTCGGCCCCCATGCGCGCAAGCTCGCTGGCGAACATGAAGCGGTTCTCAAACACGTTCTCGGTGATTACCGAGGTTCCGTCGGCAAGCGCCGCCAGCAGCATGAACTGGGCCTGGAGGTCGGTGGGGAACCCAGGATGGGGAAGCGTTTGGATGTCGGTGGGCGCAAGCGGCTTGCTGCGCGAGACTGAGATCCAGTCGCTGCCGTGTTCGACGGTACAGCCCATGGCGGTAAGCTTCATGAGTGCCATGCGCAGATAGCTTGGATCGATGCCGCGCACGGTGACCGGGCCGCCGGTGAGCGCGCCGCCCACCAAGAACGTGCCGGCCTCGATGCGATCGCCGACGGTGGTGTGCTCGCACGGGTGCAGAGACTCCAACGCAACGCCCTCGACCTCGATGATGGACGTTCCCGCGCCGCTTATCTTTGCGCCCATGCTGTTGAGCATTGAGGCGAGATCGACGATTTCGGGTTCGCGGGCAGCGTTCTCGATGAGGGTGTGGCCCTGCGCCGCCACAGAGGCCATCAGCATGTTTTCAGTTGCGCCTACGCTGGGGAAGTCGAGCACGATGTCGGCGCCGTGCAGGCCGTGCGGCGTGGTGGCATGCAAAAAGCCATGCTTGATCTCGAACTGGACGCCTAAAGCCTCAAGGCCGATAAGGTGCATGTCGATGGGGCGCGCGCCAATTTGGCAGCCGCCCGGCATGGCGACGCGCGCCTCGCCGAAACGCCCGATAAGCGGGCCGAGCACCGAGATGCTCGCGCGCATCTTCGACACCAGCTCGTAGGGGGTTTCCCATTTGTCTACTGGGGCGGTGTCTACGATGAGCGTGCGCCCGTCGTCGCCGTCGCGCTGGACGTGTGCGCCCAGGCGGCGCATGACCTCCTCCATCACGGAAATGTCGGAGATGTGCGGAACGTTATGGATGACGGAGCGGCCGCGCCCGAGCAGCGCGGCGGGCATCAGTTTGAGCGCGGAGTTCTTCGCGCCCGATGCCTGCACTTCGCCGGCGAGAACGCCGGTTCCCTCCACGATGATGATCTCTTCTGACATGAAATCCCTTTCGGATTCTTGTTCGGGTTGTCCCTCGTTATGGTATCAAGCCGTGCGCGAATGCTCGCATTCGGCTTGGTTTAAGTCGCTGCGAACATTATACGGTTGCCACGCTTTCGCGTGCGGTGCGGGGTAAGAAGCGTGTCGAACTTCCATGAAGTGTTGAGAGGGGTTTCAGTTAGAACAGGTCTCGTATATCGACCTCAAGGCCATCGGCGATCTTGGCGAGCACGTCTACGGTAGTATTCGCTTTCGCGGTTTCGATGTTTGAGAGGTAGGCGTAGTCCACCCCAATCATCTGGCCAAACTTACGCAGCGACAAGCCGCGCCGGATTCGCAGGATGCGGATGTTTCTGCCAAGGCGGGCGCGATGCGGTTTTACTGGCTGGTTAGTCATGGGACAAGCCTATGCGATGGTGTAGAATCATTGTTGGTATATAAACCAACAAACGACGAAGATGACAGAAGACGGGAAAAGAGCTTAAGCCCAGCTTGAGGCGGCGTAGCTCCTTTTTGCGAACCTTACAAGTGGCTCGAGAGGACGTTGCGTAACAAATGCTTCTGTTTTCGTGCGAATGTTCTGAAAAATGTTGAGCAACAGATTTTGCAGATCATCCGTTACCGTTTGGGGGAGTTGTGCGATTTGCATCATAGGAGGCGCGCGTGGTTGAAGGGCACTCGAAGCAGGGCGGTTCGCCTTTCGGCAGGGGCGTGACGCGGCGAGGGGACGGCTCCCTTACGCGCGAGCAGTTCTTGCTGCGCGAGCTGCGCATCGTAGCGCAGATGCGCGCGGACGGATGCCCCGACGAGGAAATCCTCGCCCGCGCCGAGCGCGAGAACGTTTTCCAGTACCCAACAACCCGCCAAGCGCGCCGCGCCGCGCTCGCATGCCTTGCACGGCTCGATGCGATGGGCGCTCCGCTTGCGCGACTTACGGCAGAGGGATCTCTCGCTCAAGCCGCCCAGGCAAACCTCTACGCCATGATGCGCGTATACCGCTTAGTGCGCTGTTTCATGCTTGAGGAGGTCGCGCCGCGCCTTGCTTCTTTCGATCAGGTCCTCTCGCGAGCCGACGCGGGCGCGTTTCTCGAGCGGTACCAGGCGCGTTTTGTGGAGGGCGGCTGGAGCGACGCCACTGTCAGCAAGCTACGCGGCGTGCTTTCGAGCATTCTTGCGGGGGCGGGCATGCGCTCCTCCGCGCGCTCCGGCGAGCTGAACCCCGTGATGGTGGATCCTGCCGTGGAAGAGGCCGTGCGCGCAAGTGGCAATGCCGTTCTGCTTGCGGCGTTTGACGGCCGCAGCGTCGCGGAGGGGGTGTAGCCAATGTCTTCGGTGCATTTTTCCGACAGCGAAGCGCGCGGTCAGTCGTTCGATAAGCGGGAAAAGGCGCGTGCCGAGTTCGAGCGACGCTGCGAGGTTCTGCGTGAGCGCCTTTCCAACCCTGACTTCCTCAACAACCGCGGCCTTGGAAACGAGGTGGGGTTCTTCGTGTTCTGCTACGACCCCGCACTTGAGCTTGAGGCGCGCGCGTTCCTGACGCAGCTGCAGACGGAATCCGAAGCAGGCAAGCTGCCGTGTCGCGTCGTTGCGCACAACCTCTACGACGTGCTGCTTTCTATCTGCGAGAAGAAACGCATAGTGGCCGCCATACCCAAGCAGGAAGCCAGGCACGGTTCCGCGCGCCAGCTCAAACAGCTGGCGAAGGTGGCCACGCCCGAGGCGTTCGCGTCGGAGATCGACTACGCCCCCCATCGCCCCGGGGACGTTCTTCTGATTACGGGTGCGGGCGAGGTGTACCCGTTTTTGCGCATTCACTCGCTACTTGACAACATGCAGCATCTGTTTGGCGACGTGCCCGTAGTGGTTGCCTACCCCGGCTCCTTCGACGGACAGGCGTTCAGCTTGTTCGGTCGACTTAAAGATGGCAATTACTACCGGGCGTTTCCTGTTTAGGCGCAGAGGAATAATGGAGGATCGCGATGATCATCAAAGACCTGTTCGAAAAAGACATCAACCGCTCAATCAACGGCGTGGTGAAGGTGTCGCAGGAAGACGAGGGGTCGCTGCGGCAGGAGCTTTCCGAGTACGTAGTTACCCGCGAGCTGCGGCGCCATTTTTCGGATTTCTTCAATGCGTACTGCTCGGCGCTCGACGTGCCCACCGACAAGATCGGCGTGTGGATCTCGGGTTTCTTCGGGTCGGGCAAGTCGCATTTTCTCAAGATGCTGTCGTATCTGCTGTCAAACGCGACGGTGGGCGGCATGCCGGCGTCGGGCTACTTTGCGGGCAAGTTCGACGACCCGCTGCTTGAGTCCAATGTGCTGCGCGCGACTTCGGTGCCCACCGAGTCGATCCTATTCAACATCGATGCCAAGGGCGGTCATTGGAAAGAGGGCGACACGGCCCGCACGGCGCTGCTGCGCTCGTTTCAGCGCGTGTTCTACGAGCATCGCGGCTTTTTCGGCTACGACCTGCGCCTTGCCAAGCTGGAGTCGTTCATCGATGCGCAAGGGAAAACCGAGGCGTTTCGCAGCACGTTCGAGCGCATCAACGGTGCAAGCTGGCTCGAGAGCCGCGACAGCTACGAGTACTTCGAAGAGGACATCATCGACGCGCTGGTGAGCGCGGACGTGATGGGGCGCGGTTCCGCCGAGCACTGGTTCGACGGAGGGGAAGACGCTTCGATTCCGCTCGACCGCTTCGTGGACGAAGTTGCCGCCTATGCCGATGCACGCGCCGAGCAGGAGGGAGGCGACTTCCGCTTGCTGTTCATGGCAGACGAGGTGGGCCAGTTTATTGGGAGCGACGTGAGCCTGATGCTGAGCCTGCAGTCGCTGGTAGAGGAGATCGGCGCCAAGTGCAAAGGCCGCGTATGGGTGATGGTCACCAGCCAGGAGGCCATCGACGAGGTGGTCATGGTGGTCGGCAACGACTTCTCCAAGATCCAGGGGCGCTTCAACACGCGCCTGTCGCTTTCCAGCAGCTCGGTCGACGAGGTCATCAAACGGCGCGTTCTGCAAAAGACCAGCGAGGCAACATCGGTGCTCCAGGGCGAGTTCGCGCAGAAAAGCGCGGTGCTCAAGAACCTGTTTTCCTTCGAAGACTCGCGCGGCGACCTTATCGGCTACGCCTCCGAACGCGACTTCGCCGAGACGTACCCGTTTGCGGGCTATCAGTTCAAGGTGCTGCCCAACGTGATGACCGAGATTCGCAAGCACGGCATTTCGGCGAAGCACATGTCCACTGGCGAGCGTTCGATGCTCTCGGCATTCCAAGAGTCGGCGCAAAGCATCCAAGGGCGCGGTAGCACGGCGCTTGTGCCATTCTGGCGTTTCTTCGACACTATCTCGAAGGATCTCGACCACGGAGTCATTCAGGTGGTGGAACGCTGCCGGCGCGCCGCCGAGGACGGGGCGGGCGTGCAGCTGCATGACGTGCAGGTGCTCAAGCTGCTCTACCTCATCCGCTACATCAACGACATCAAGCCCACGGCGCGCAACATAGCCATCCTTATGGCGGACGACATCGATGCGGACCTGCGCGATCTGCGCGAGCGCGTCAAGGAGTCGCTCGACCGGCTGGTGCGTCAGAACTATGTGGCGCGCCGGGGCGACTGCTACAACTTCCTTACCGACGAGGAGCAAGATATCGCGCGCGTCATCCGCGAGACCGACATCGATATGGCGGATGTCGCCGAGCAGGTGAAACGGATCGTGTTCGAGGAGATAATCGACGGTTCCAAGCTGCGCAGCGGCAAAAACGATTTCCCCTTCGACCGCTATGTGGACGACCGCCCTTACGGTCAGTTGCGCGGGGGTATGAAGCTCAACATCATAACCGCAGGTCATGACCTGTCCCAGGCGAGCGCCGGGGAGCTTGCGCTCAAGTCGGCGGAACAGGCGCTGGTGGCGCTTTCCGACGAGACGGACTACTACGACGCAATTCAAGGAGCGGTCAAGATCCGCAAGTACGTGCGCATGCAGCCCACGCAGCAGCTGCCTGCCAGCACGCAGCGCATCATCGCGCAGAAGCAGCGGGAGGCGGCGGAATTGGAGCGCGAGGCGAAGGGCTTGATCGAAGAGGCTTTGCGCGGGGCGCGTTGCGCGGTTGACGGACAGACGGTGCAGCTTGGCGGAGGGTCTGCCAAGCAGGTGCTGGAGGGCGTGCTCGAACGCCTTGCCTCTGCCGTGTTCAGTAAGGCCGATCTGGTGGATGCGCCCGTTGAGGGCGACGCCGATGTCCTGCGGATCCTCAAGGGCACCTACCAACTGGGCATGGGCGAGACGGCGGGCGGGTCTAACGAGCGCGCGGCACAAGACATGCTGCAGTACCTGACCACGCAGCATACGCTGGGCTTCTCGGTGACTATGGCCGAGGTGCAGCGGAAATACCAGGCCAAGCCCTATGGCTGGCGCGAGGTAGACGTTGCGGCGGTTATGGCGCGGCTTTTTGCCGACCAGCAGGTGCGTCTTTACGTGGGCGGCGCGGCGCTTGCCGCAGACGATCGCCGGCTTTTGGATTCCCTACGCGGCAGGGGCGCGGAAAAGGCGACAGTCGAGCTGCGCGAAAAGCTCTCGGAGCACGTTGAGAAAAAGGTGCGCGAGACATTGAGGAGCTTTGCGCCCGACGCAAAGGCCTCCAACGACGAAGACGGGCTGGTTGCCGCAGTGGTCGAGTCGCTTGAAATGCGGCGAGATCAATGCCACGAGCTGCTGGCAAACTCGTACGGTCGCGAGAACGAGGGGTATCCCTACCCTGGTCGCACGACGGTTGCGGAGGGACTGCGCGTTGTAGAGGAGACGCTCAAGGCACGCGCCGACTCCCATGCGCTGCTGCGCGCGTTTGCTGACGCGCAGGACGATCTGCTGGACTTCGCCGAGGATATGGACGACTACATAGTGCCGTTCTTTGAGCGCCAGCGCGATCAGTTCGACGCGGCGGTGCGCGTTTTGAGCGTGGCCGATGCCGAGCAGGAGCACTTGGCGGGCGATGACGAGGCGCGCGCTGCGGCCGAGGAACTTCGCGACATCTTGGGCATGCCGCAGCCCTATCGTCGCGTGCCCGAGATCGCGGGGCTGTGCAAGCAGTTGGAGGCGGCGCACGAGCGTGTTATGCGCGTGCGACGCCAAGACCTGCTTGATCGGATGAAGGACGTTGCCAGCGAGCTTGCGGCGTATGCCGAGGAGCGGCTGGGGGACGACGCGCCCGACGACGAACGCGCAGCGGCGGCAGAAGTGCTGGCAGCGGTGCGCGATGGGCTGGAGCAGCGCCAAAGCCAGGTCCACGGCGCGCGCGACGCTTCCAAGCTTGACGCCCAGGCTTACCAGCTGAGCGCTTGGCGCGACAAGCGCTATCGCGCCATCGACGAGGCGATTGACGCGGCGCGGGCAAAGCGTGCCGCAGAGCGCGTGGTTCCGACGCGCGGCAACAACGACGACGGCGTGGTGACCAAGCGCATCGACGACGACGGCGCGGGTCAAGGCGAAGCAGGGGCGCAAGCTCCGACGCCTGCCAAGCGCGAGAAGACGCTGCGTGCGAGCGACGTGTGCCCGCCCAAGCGCTTGGAGACGCCGCAGGACGTGGATGCCTACGTGGAGGCAATCCGCGCCAAGCTGCTCAAGGCGCTTGAGGACAACGATGCCGTGAGGCTGGGGTAGGCGCTGCACCGCCCGTCGCCCTGATGCAGCTGAGCGACGGGTGAAGCAAGTGGAAACCGGATGATGCGCAAAGGACGGGAAGCGAAACGATGAACGATACCGCATTGAAGAACTTTGCCACCTGGGCGCGCACGACGCTGATGGAGGGCGTGCGCTCGCGCATGGCGTACTACCTCGTCGACGACGGCGCCGACGCAGATGCCGTCGCCACGGTTGACGGCACGCTGCTTTCCGAGCAGCAGCGCCGACAGCGAGCCGACCTGCTGCGCGTCGTGCGCGAGGGAGGCGCCGACGCGCTGGTTGAGCGCGCCGCCTACACGTGGTTCAACCGCATCGCCGCCATCCGCTTCATGGAGCTCAACGACCGCCTGCCCTGCGGCATGCGGTTGCTCTCAACAAAAGATGGCGCGTTTGACCGCCGCACGCAGGCGGTGGAGGAGGCGCTCGTCATTGAGATTGAAGGCCTCGACCGGCAGAAGGTGCTTGAGGCGATCCAGTCAAGCGACGACGAGCGGCTGTTCCGCGTGCTGTTTTTGGCACAGTGCGCCGAGCTGTCGGCGTGCATGCCCGCCGTTTTCGAGCCCATCGGGTCTGCGATGGAGCTGTTGCTGCCGGTGAATCTGCTTGCGCAAGACGGCCTGATCCAGCACCTGGTGGAGGACATCCCCGAAGACGACTGGCGCGAAGGCGTAGAGATCGTTGGCTGGTTGTACCAGTATTACAACGCGGACTGCAAGGATGAGTTTTTCGGCTCTAAACGCAAAGCAAGCGCTGCCGACATCCCCTTCGCCACGCAGCTGTTCACGCCCGAGTGGATCGTGCGCTACCTTGCCGAGAACTCACTCGGCAGGCTGTGGATGCTGAACCATCCCGATTCGAAGCTGGCGGAGAGCATGAAATACTATCTCGCTCCCGAGGATGGCGAGCATGAGGAATTCCGGCACGTTGCAAGTCCCGAAGAGATTCAGGTGTGCGATCCTGCATGCGGCAGCGGACATATTCTTGTTGCTGCGTTCGATCTGCTGGCGATCATGTACGAGGAAGCAGGCTATGTCCGTCGCGACGTTCCGCTCCTGATTCTCGAGAAGAACTTGACGGGGTTCGAGATCGACCATCGCGCCGCCCAGCTGGCGAGTTTTGCGCTCAGCATGAAAGCATGCGAGGTCGACCATCGCTTCCTTCGTCGTGCCGTCGCGCCGCATATTGTGGTGCTCGAGCCCGTGGAGCTTGACGAGGACGACGTTGCCCGTGTTCCGCAGCTTGCCAAGCGCAAGCCGCTGCTGGACGCAATGGCGCATCTGAACGAGTGCGGTAGCCTGTTTGCTCCCGAACCTGACGATTTGCAGGCGATTAGGGAGGCGATTGCGTCATGTGGCGATGCAACCGATCTGTTCGCAGATGCGACGCGCGAGAAGTTGCAGAAGATGTCCGGTCTCTGCCGCGAGTTGAGCCGCACGTTCGACGCGGTGATCGCGAATCCGCCCTATATGGGACTGAAAAAACTTGGAGCATGGTATTACGGTTGGCTGAGCAAGAATTATCCTACGGAATACTTTGACCTGTATGCGTGTTTTATTCGGAGATCCTTCGCATACGCGCCAGGCAGCTATTCAGCTTTAGTGACAATGTTTACTTGGGCTACGGATAAAAGTTTCCTAAGGATGAGGGAAGACCTTATTTCCAATGTTCAAATAATCGCGTTGTTGCACATGGCACCCTTGGTGATGCCTATCGCGTTTGACACCTCTGCGACTATCTTCTTTTCAAAAGAAAGTCATCCTTTGCGAGGAAAATACACCAAGGTTGTGCTCGATGATCTCGAAGAGGGCGTTATAAAACAGATCCCGAAAAAGCGTTGGTTTAAGCATGCCATGAGTGCTTTTCGAGATATCCCAGAACTCGTTTTCGCATATTGGGCTTCAGATGCCGTGCGGAAGGCTTTTGGGTCAAGAGAGACTGTAGGTTCATTGTTTGCGCCGCGTGTTGGTATTCAGACCGGAGATACAGGACGTTTTTTGAGAAATTGGTGGGAGGTTGAGGCTGGAAAAAGATTAGTGCCTGACGGTCTCAATCGCAGCCATCTCAACAACCGATATAGATGGATCCCGTACAACAATGCAGGGGATTATCGAAAATGGTACGGAAATAATTATTCCGTTTTGAAATGGGATAACGAGGGAGAGGAAGTAATAGGGTTCGCCGAGAAAGAGAAGCGAAAGGTGATGAATCTTCCGAAGATCTTTCGCTACAAACAAATGGTTAGCTGGAACGATTATGGCCTTGGACAGGCTGCGTTTCGGTTTTCTCCTAGCGGCTATCTATTTGATGTGATCGAGCCCGCTTTTATCGATTCAGAAGAAAAGCGACTATACGATCTTATTTATTTGCTTGCGTTTGGAAATAGCAGCGTAGCGAATTGCTTCATTACTCTTCTTATGCCTGGCAGGCACAAGAATGTTGGGAAAATGGCACAACTGCCTTTATGCGAGTTCAATCAAGCACAAGTATGCGCTTTAGCGCATCGCAATATATCCATATCGATAGCTGACTGGGACTCGCATGAAACCTCCTGGGATTTTAAGCGTCATCCGCTGGTGTAATCATGGCGGAAAAGTATTCATGGGATTTCCAGTCGGCAAAAATGCCTCCTGCCGATGTTCTGCTCGAAATGTACAAGAAGTTTGTTTTGGGGTGTCCAGTAAAAGATGTTTCAGTAAGGGGAAAGTCCTTTAGTGATCTTGGCTGGAGTGGTTCGTCCTTTCTCACGTTTGAATCTCGAATGAAGAGGGCGGCAGATTCTTTGACTGGTTCCAATTGGCGCTGGATAGAAGGTGGCTCAGAGCCGCTGGAAGCAGAGCTTGATAATGCCGAATTGCGTGATGGCTATACGCTCAAAAAAGAGTTTGCGTTTTACAACAAAGCGAGTCGAGGCAAGGTTGAAGGGATGTTCTATCTGATTAGGAATGCTCTTGCCCATGGATCGTTTCGATTCCACAGCACAAAAGGCGGCGAGTATTTCGCCTTTGAAACAAGAAACAACGGCAGGTTGCGTGGTCGCGCTTTGCTAAGGATTTCAACGCTGCGTGCGTGGCAAAGAATACTGACAGGGAGGATTTAGAGAAGGCTATACAACTCAACGGCTCAAGATGGCTGTTATCGCGTTGAGCTGAAAGAAAACGGTTAAGAAAAGGAGCTTCAAATGGATTTTCCCGCTTTCATCTTTCACCTGCTTTCGGAAGACTATTTTTTCTTCAACGACGACGATATCGCTTGGGACGGCAAGCATCACCAGATCGTTGGGATCCAGGTCAACGCCCTCAAGGTTCCCGAGCTACAGAGCGCCCTCGAGGCTGGTCTGGCCGGGTTCGACAGCCTTGAAGAGCTTGCCAACTACTTGATTGCGTTCATGAGCCATGCCGAGCAGGACGAAGGGCTCATCGTTCCGCGCAAGAGGATCGCGCAGGGCGTTCGCAAGGGCATCCGTGAAGGCGATCTTACTGGCATCACGCTCATGAACCTGGCTGCATGTGCGCAGGCGCTTGTTGTGGATAGCGCGGAAGACAACGTCTACAGGGTGATGTTCGACACTCGCCTTCCCATGGGCATTCCGCAATTCTTCACTCTTGTCGCACGTTTGATTTGGGATGTTCGTGACGCCGTGACGAGCCTTGCGGGCGTTCCGTTCACGGTCGTGTTCATGGGGGCTCGCAACTTCGACGCCGATGCAGTGTTCGGCAATGTCAACAAGAGCGTTGCCGGCACCCAGCCGAATCCCGAGACGATGACGGTGTCCTCTCGTCCCGAAGTCGACCTCGATGCTGCTGAGTAAAGCGCAATTTGGGATGTGGGAAGAGCCATGGTGAAGCGCCTGGAAGAGTCGATGCGTGCTGTCTGCCGAAACGCTGTTTCTCGTGCTACAATACGGTCAGCGGATGCCTGCGAGTGGTTTCACAGGCAGCGCCGTTTGAGGGTCGGGATCACCGAGCGCTTAGCGCCGGTGATCCTTCTCCTGTTTACGGGCGTAGCCCCGAACGGACAACAAGAGCCTGACTACCGCACCCGCCAACCCGACGATCGAGATCGCCAGCTTCAGGATCAGGATTGCAAGCTCCATCGGCAAATCACCTCCTTCCGCAAAAGAAGGCGCTGCCGTGTCGCAGGACTTACTCCGCTGACCTTTCCTTATTTTAGAGTAAAACGCTCGAAAATACAAACAAACGTTCTATATTTCACCTGTGCCGTAGAGGCGGATTCGTCGTGCGTTCCTGGTGCTTCGTGCGTTTTGGCGGACAGGCCTTCCTGCGCTTGCACTCATTCAACCAGCCCGACAATCGAATACCGAAAGGCGGCATAAATGGCCACGCTCATTGCCGACAAGTACGAAGCTTTCAAGGCCGAGACCAACGCCCGCTGGGACCAGCTCAAGGCCAACGAGGAAGAGCTCAACCGCATCTTCGCCGAGATCTACGGCATGGTGGGCGAGGTGCCCATCGAGGTGGAGGACAAATACGTCTCGGTGGCGCGCGTGTTCGACACCGCCGAGGAGATCCCCGAGTCGTTTAAGGGCAACAAGTACGTGCTCACCAAGCGCGACGAGATCGTGTCGCTTATCAGCTACGCCGTGGGCTGCATGTTCGGGCGCTACTCGCTCGACGTGGACGGACTGGTGCTGGCAGACGCGGGTCAGACGCTCGACGACTACCGCGCCAAGATGCCCGACCCCGAGCGCATCACCTTCCTGCCCGACGCGGACAACATTCTGCCCATCACCGACGACGAGTACTTCTCGGACGACATCGTGGGCCGCTTCGTCGAGTTCGTCCGCGCCGCTTACGGCGACGAGACGCTCGAAGAGAACCTGCGCTTTGTTTCCGACGCGCTGGGTGGCAAGGGCACGCCGCGCGAGGTGATCCGCGCGTACTTCCTGAAGGAGTTCTTCAAGGACCACTGCCAAACGTACAAGAAGCGCCCGATCTACTGGCTGTTCGATTCGGGCAAGAAAAACGGGTTCAAGGCGCTTGTGTACATGCACCGCTACCGGCCCGACCTGCTGGCGCGGCTGCGTACCGACTATGTGCACGAGCAACAGGAGCGCTACCGCACGCTCATCGGGCATCTGCGCGAGGAGCGTGAGGACGCGCCCCAGAGCCGCCGTGCCAAGATCGACAAGCAGCTCAAGAAGCTGGAAGACCAGCTGCGCGAGACGCAGGGGTTCGAGGAACGCGTGCGCACCTTGGCCGATCAGATGATTGAGATCGACTTGGACGACGGCGTGAAGGTCAACTACGCGAAGTTCCAAGACGTGCTGGCAAAGATCAGGTAGGGAGGGTGAGCGTCAGTGTCTCAGATTAACGTTGTCAAGCAGCTTCGCGGGCTGTTTGAGCAGCCCCTTCCCAGCAGTGCCGTGCGGCGCATTGTGATCTGGCACGATCCGGCGGGGGAGTTTGCCGATGCGTTCGCGGAGCTTGCGGCAAACGGGTTCGACGGGGGATCCGAAGAGGCTGTTCCCGCAAAAGAGGACGAGGGCGCAGCTTTTTCCGCTGGGTGCGCGGGTGCGGCGGCTGGCGGCGACGGTTC